>DATHPS010000023.1:0-2321 GCA_035483545.1 Solirubrobacteraceae bacterium
GGCAGATCTGCCCGTACTGTGAGACCGATCGTGTGCTTGATCCGGCGATGGCAAGCCAGCGCCGCCGGCGCGTGCGCCGCGATCCGCAGCAGACGATGGTCGCACCGCCCCCGAGCGACCTGCTCTAGCCAAAGGGGTCCGCGCCAGCGGCCCGCTAACCTGCCCGCGGGCAGTCAGCCCACTGAACCTTGAACCCGAAGGAGTCGCAGCCCCATGGCTGAGCGCACTTTGATTCTCGTCAAACCCGACGCATTCGCTCGCAACCTCACCGGCGAGATCATCTCCCGCTTCGAGCGCAAGGGCCTGAGGCTCGCCGCACTGAGGCTCGAGACGCTGAGCCGTGAGACGGCCGAGCGCCACTACGCCGAGCACAACGGCAAGCCGTTCTTCGGCGAGCTCGTCGACTTCATCACCTCGGGGCCGCTCGTCGCGATGGTGCTCGAGGGCTCAGGCGCGGTGCAGGCCGCGCGGCAGCTGATCGGCGCGACCAACCCGCTGGAGGCCGCGCCCGGCTCGATCCGCGGCGACTTCGCGATCGAGATGGGGCGCAACATGGTGCACGGCTCGGACTCCCCGGAGTCCGCCGCGCGCGAGGCGGCGCTGTTCTTCGGAGAGCTCGCCTGAGCGGAGCGTCCCGCGGGGTGCGAGCGCGGCCAGCCGCGCGCCCCGCCCGAGCGCAACCAGCGTGAGCGCGCACCTCATCCTCGCCTCCGCCTCGCCGCAACGCCGTGCCGCGCTGCAACGGCTGGGTGTCGCGTTCGAGGTGCAGCCGTCGGACGTCGCGGAGCTCGAGCGCGGCGAGCCCGAGGAGGTCGCGCTAGAGAACGCGCTGCGCAAGGCGCGTGCGGTGCGCGATGTGCGGCCTGCGCGAGCGTCGGAGGTCGTGCTCGGCGTCGACACGCTCGTCGCGCTCGGGAACGAGATCTACGGCAAGCCCGTCGACGAGGCACAGGCGCGAGCGACGCTGCGGGCGCTCAGCGGAGCGACCCACCGCGTGATCAGCGGCCTCGCGCTGCTGCTCGACGGCGAGGAGCGCACCGCGGTCGTCAGCACCGAGGTCAGCTTCCGCGAGGTGGGGGAGGAGCTGCTCGAGTGGTGCCTCGCGCAGGGCGAGTGGCGCGAGCGCTCCGGGGGCTACGCGATCCAGGGCGCGAGCGCCGCACTCGTGCGCTCCGTGCGCGGCGACTACGAGAACGTCGTCGGACTGCCGCTCGCCACGCTGCTCGATCTCTATCCCGAGCTGCTGCGCGCGCTCCGCTGAAGCTGCCCCCCCGAGGCGTCCGCGCCGCAGTCCCCGGCCGCCCCCGCAGGCGTCCGCGACCGCGATCGCCCGATCCGCCCCGCAGCGCCCCGGCTCGCACCAGGGGAGCAGTCGATCGGCGATCTCCCTGCAAATCGGCTGGCAACCCTGTCGGACGCCACGGGTCGTCCGCTAGACTGGCGCGGCGGACACACGCTCCTCGCCGCACGCGCCCTCTCGATCGTGGGCGAGGCCGAGTCGGGCGCGTCCGCCGACCCGCAGCGCTCCCCCTCGACGACGCTCCCTCTCTGCCAGACGACACTACATGGGTATCTTCTCCTACCTCACGGGCTTCGGCGGCCGCGACATGGCGGTCGATCTCGGCACCGCGAACACGCTCGTCTATGTGCGCGGGCGGGGGATCGTGCTCTCCGAGCCCAGCGTCGTCGCAATCGACTCGCGCACCGGCGAGGTGCACGCGGTCGGCATCGAGGCCAAGCGCATGCTTGGTCGCACACCCGGGACGATTCAGGCAATCCGGCCGCTCAAGGACGGGGTGATCGCCGACTTCGACGTCACCGAGGAGATGCTGCGGCACTTCATCCAGAAGGTTCACCAGAACCGCTTCGCGCACCCCCGCGTCGTCGTCTGCGTGCCCTCCGGCGTCACCGGTGTCGAGAAGCGCGCCGTCGAGGAGGCCTGCCTCTCCGCCGGCGCGCGCACCGCGTACCTGATCGAGGAGCCGATGGCCGCCGCGATCGGCGCCGGCCTGCCCGTCGGCGAGCCCACCGGCTCGATGGTCGTCGACATCGGCGGCGGCACCTCCGAGGTCGCGGTGATCTCGCTCGGCGGGATCGTCGTCTCGCAGTCGATCCGCGTGGGCGGCGACGAGATGGACGAGGCGATCATCAACTACGCCAAGAAGGAGTACAAGCTCCTGATCGGGCAGCAGACCGCCGAGGAGCTCAAGCTGGAGATCGGCTCGGCGTGCCCGATGGAGGAGGAGCTGCAGGCCGAGATCCGTGGCCGCGACATGGTCGCGGGGCTGCCGAAGACCGTGGTGTTGACCTCGGAGGAGATC
>DATHPS010000024.1:0-9107 GCA_035483545.1 Solirubrobacteraceae bacterium
GTACGCGCCGGCGTGCAGCGCCAGCGAAGACCCATGTCCGCCGATCGCACAGGCCCCCGGCATGCACGAAACCACACCCCAGCAATCCCCAGACTACGGTGCGATCGGCGCGACCGCCGAAATCAGCGGGCTACAGCCCGCAACGACCTATCGCTATACGCTCACGGCCAAGAACGAAGCAGGCCAGGAAGCGCTCAGCGAAACCGGGTCCAGCACCCTCCCACAAGGCACATTTACGACCGGCCCCGCACCAAGCGTAGCGGCGGCCACGGGCGCCCCCAGCGCTATCACCCCGACCAGCGCGCTGATCTCAGGCAGCGTAAACCCCGACGGCCAGCCCGCCACATACATCTTCGAACTCGGGGTCTATGACGGCGCCGGCACCGTCTACGGTGTCGTGCTCTCAGGGACGGTCCCCGCGGAAACACAGCCAGTAGCAGAGTCTGAGCAGCTCACCGGCCTGCAACCGGGCACTACCTACGCCTACCGCATCGTGCTCCGCAGCGGCTACGGGGAAGCCACCGGCGCCACCACAACCTTTACAACCGAAGGGCTACCCGTGATCCTCGCGGCCCCGCCCACCAGCACCCTGCTCCCCACGCCCAACATCGCCTTCCCCAACCCCACCGCCCCCAGCAAGAAAACCAAGGCGAAGAAAAAGAAGACCGAGCGCAAGAAAACCAAGCATGCGGCGCGCAAACAGAACAAGCGGGCAAGAGCGCGCCACAAAACGGTCAAGCACAAGAAATAAGAGTGACAATAGCCATGTTTTGCCGGACACGCGATGCGCCTGCGTTCAAGGCGAGCATGGTCGGCTTTTCACACGTTGCTATTTATGGTGTAAAACGGCGTTTAACCGATTGACAGCGCCATCGGCTGCTGGCTAGTATCGGTTCACGGTGACTTCGATAGGGCCGCTGCGATGGGTATCTGCCGCGGTCTTCGTCACCGGTTCGCTACATCAACCACTCATAGGAAGGTGCGTATGAAAACGGTCAAGACGCTGTTCGTCGCTCTCGTCGCCGTGTTCGCTTTGACAGCGGTATCCGCGACAGCCGCCTCGGCGCATACATGGATGCAGAAAGGTGTGGCACTAAAAGCGGCCGTCAAATTCGAATCGACGCAGGAGCTGCGGTTCTCCGAAACTGCCCTTGAAATCGAATGCGCGGTTTCCGAGGAAGGGACCGTCGGCCCGGGCGCGGCAGGCGAAATCAAGAGCGTCAAAGCAACCGAATGCCATTCCTTCCAGGGCTGCGAAGCCAGCCACGGCATCGAAATCGGACCCGAAAGCGGACTGCCGTGGAAGACCGAACTCGTCACGCTCTACGAAGGGCTACGCAACCGCATCACGACAACCAACGCAAAATGGAAGATCCACTGCCAAGTCGCAGGGTCGAACTGGACCAACTACTGCGAAGTCACGCCGAACATGGCCATCGTAAACGCCAAAACCAGCGCAGAAGAGGTCTATGACGGCAAGGCGCCCCACGGCAACTGCGTCTACGGCCCAGGAGGGAACTTCAACACAAAAGGCGGCGGACTCCTCTTGAACCGTACCGGCGAACCCTTCCAAGCCGAATAGCAGCAGAACCGACCCGCTATAAGACTCCGCAGAACACGCGGAGCACCGCTGCCAGCGCAAACGGAATGGCAGCACGCAGCGACCGCAACTGGACGGGGGCCCCCGGGCCCCCGTCCAGCTCGGCCGACCAAGCGCCAAGAGCGAGCAAAGCCCTGACCAGCACCCCCGGACCGGTTGCTCGCAGACGCGGCGAGATTGTGCCCATGACGCTCACTGTCGAGTACCGCGCGGCGCTGACACCGGACGCGTCGGACCTAGCACCGACTATACGAGCGCAGCGGATGGCACGCGATAGGGGAATCCAGGGACCATCGCCTTGCTCGGCCGCGAGCTCGGACGCTACCAGCGATCGCTTGACGCGAAATGACGCAGCTGCCGCGGGCTCCCTTGAGATAGCCAAGGCTCGGTGGGTGTGAAGCGCGCTGACCAAAGCTGAGTTAACCATTTCGCCGTGCGGTTGCTCCCGCGTCGGCCGGCGCGTACCGTCGGCGGGAGGCTGCAGACGACACACAAGATCCGCGAGGGAACGGCAGCTGCCTCACGCCTGCGGGTCGCGCTCGCGCTGCTGTTGCTGCTCCTGCTCGCCGCGGGGTGCGGCCAGAGCGGCCAGATCCGCAGCACTCCAACCCGCAGCGGCGACCTCGGCGGCGGGTCGCGCGCGGCCCCACGTATCGGCAGCTGCGGCCCCTTCGCACGCTCGGCGAACCGGCCTCCGTGCAAGCGGTCGTCGCCGCGCTCGACAAGCTGCCGATCGTGCAGCCCGGAGATTGGGAATGCCCCGCGGAGCCGCTCGGGCCGGTCGTGCGGCTCACCTTTCGCGACCCCGCCGGCCAGGTCGTGGACGCGGCGTCTCGAAGCCGACTCGCCGCAGGGCCGAGAGGCGGCACGCCGTGCGCCCTACACCCCCACCCCCGGCGCGGGATGCGGTTCGAGCCGCACCCGCGCCGGCGAGTACGCGCGCGCGAGCGCTTCGACGGCGCTCGGCGGGAGCGCGGCGCCGAACGCCGCGGCGCCGCCGAGCTTCGCGTAGGCGCTCTGGAGCTTCTTGCCGAGCACGGAGAGCTCGAAGTGACCGTCGTAGATGCAGTACACGTAGAGGCCCGAGTTCGCGCGCAGGAACGCCGCGCCGCCGCCGGCAGAGCCGCTCGCGTCACCCGAGCCGCTTGCGCCGCCCGCGCCCCGCGCTCGCGCTCCGCTTGCGGCGGCGAGGAACCGCCAGCCGCGCTGCGTGAGGAGCGCGTAGTTCTTCAGCAGTCCCCCGATCGCCGCCGCCGGCCCCGTGAGCGCGCCTTCGACCGTGAACAGTGTCGGCAGCGCGATCGCGCCCGCCCGCGCGTCGGCGGTCGCGATCGCCGCGACGAGCGGTTCGCCCGTCGCGCCCGCACCGCCCGTAGCACTTGCCGCGCCCGTCGTACGCGCGGTGCCCGCCGCGCTCGTCTTGCCCGGGGCGCTACCCGGGAGGCCGCGGTAGAGCTGTGGCCACGCGACGCGCGCCCCGGAGGCCTCGCGGCCGATGGGGCTCTCCAGACGTTGCAGCGCGTGCGCGAGCAGCGCGAGGTCGGTGCGCTCGAGGCGCAGACCGGCGGGACGCGGCGCGCGACTGCCGCAGCCGGCGAGGACCGCGGCAACTGCGAGCGCCACCGCGATCGCCAGCGCCGCGAACGCCAGTGCGGCGACGCCGCCCCGCGTGGGCGGCGTCGCCGGGGAGCGCTTGCCTGGCGTCTCGCGCGCTATGCGGCGAGCAGGTCGACGACGAAGATCAGCGCCGAGTTCGGCGGGATCGACGGCGGGCGCCCGGCCTTGCCGTACGCGAGTTCCGCGGGGATGATCAGCTCGCGGCGGCCGCCGACCTTCATGCCCGCGACGCCTTTGTCCCATCCCGCGATGACCTGGCCCTTGCCGAGCGTGAACGGGAACGGTTCGTGGCGCTTCCACGATGCGTCGAAAACTTTGCCGGTGCTGTAGAGCGCGCCGACGTAGTTGACGGTCACCGCGTCCCCGGTCTTCGCTTCGGCGCCGGTGCCGGTCACGATTTCCTTGGTCTGCAGCGTCGTCGGCGCCGGGCCTTTCGGCACCGTGATCGTCGGTTCTTTGGCGAGCGGCCCCGTCGTCGGGGTGCTCACCACCACCGTGTGTTCCACGAGCTTGCTCGCCGAAGCGGACTCGTTGCCGACCGTGATCGTGCTGGAGCTGCCGCTCGAGCCGCAGCCCGCGACGAGCGCCGCGACGCCCAGCGTCGCGAGACCGAGGCCGAGTCTTGAAGGGAGCGTCGCGCGGCCCTCGCCGAGGCGGGCGCGAAGCGAGTTGGGGAGTTTCTGGTTCGTCATCACGCGCGCAGCCTAACCGAACGCGACACATTTGTGGTCGGTCAGGCGACTGCGCCCCGTCCGCGCGGGCGCGCTAGGATCGAACGTGGACCGTGCTAGGCGGGGAGGTAGCGGTGCCCTGCACCCGCAATCCGCTCTAGCGGGGCTGAATTCCCCTCCGAGGGGTTCCGCTCCGGTCGCTCCGTCGCTTGGGGCGTCGATGGCTCGGGTCCCGCGCGGTGTCGGCTTGTGAATCAGGTCAGGTCCGGAAGGAAGCAGCCTTAAGCGATCCCCGGCAGGCGCAGCGGGAGCTCCCGATCCGGAGTCGCGGGTGGCGATCGGCGGCCGGCGCCGGCAATCTCGACGAGGGGTGCACGGTCCATAATGCGCGCGGGCGCGCAGCACGCGCGCTCCGCTCGCTCGACGCCGGCTCGATTCCCGCGCGCCGCCGCGCGCCGGTACGTCGCGGCCGCGGTCCGACGAGCCGGCGGCGCGTCACGGACAGCGCGCGTAGACCCGCCACGAGCGATTCCCGCTGCTCGCGGCGAAGCCCGGCGGGACGCTCACGGGATGCGCGCGTTCCGCGCGGTCCAGGATGTACTTTTCCTGCACTTCCGCGGTCGCCGGCGCGAGATACGTGCCGCGCGCGATCGCGCGCTGCTGCGCGCTCACCACCGCGCTCGGGTCGCCTTCGAGCCACAGCGCGAGCAGCGGGATCGGCGCGTGGTTGGGCACGCCGATCGGCTCGCAGCGGGCGCGAATCGCGCCGCGGTCGACGAGCGCGACGAGGTCGTCCTGGATGCGCTGCTGGCGCGCGAGTTCCCGCAGTTCGTTGTGGTCGACGCGGTACTGCGTCGGGATGTACGCGAGCAGCGCGACCGCGACCAGCGCGGCGCCCGCAATCCACCAGCGCCGCCGCGGGTCCTCGCGCGCGAGCAGCATCCATCCGCAGAGCCCCGCGCCGCAGAACACGCACAGCAGCGCTGCCGGCACGAACGCGTAGCGCGTGTCGATCGGCAGTCCGACGCTCGCGAACGCCGCGAACACGACCACCGCGACGATGCCCGCGACCGCCCCGAGCAGCGCGCGCGAGCGCAGCCACCACAGCGTCAGCACGCCGCCGAGCGCCGCGCCGAGCAGCACCGCCGGCCCCAGGATCTCGCCGATGCGCCGCGGGATGTACTCCGGGACCTTCGCGATGCCCGTCTCGCGGCCCAGCGTGAGCGCGGTGTGGCGCGTGTTCGTCAGCGACCACAGCGCGTTGCCGGTGATCAGCCAGTCGCTCGCCACCCAGATCGCGGGCGCCGCCAACACAATCGCCGCGAGCCGCGCCAGCTGCTGCGATGTCCGCAAGGCGACCCCCTCCTCCTCCTCCTCCTCCTCCAAACCGACTCCCGCACGCGCCGCGCGGACGGTCGGCAGCGCGAGATACAGCCAGTACAGGCCCGCGAAGACCCACGCCTCCGGCCGCAGCAGGCCCGCGAGCGCGAGCAGCGCGAGGACCGGCGCGCCCGCGCGGCGGCGGCGCGTCTCGAGGATCAGCGCGCCCAGGACCAGCAGCAGGTACGGCACGTCGACGTACGCGCGCACGCCGTAGGAGAGGATCGGTACGCGCGTGATCAGCAGCAGCGCCGCGACCGCGCCCGCCGCGCGGTTGAACCACAGCGCGCCCAACCGGTACACCGCCCACGCGCACGCCGACAGCGCGAGGAAGCCCAGCGCGACCGTCACGTCCTCGATCGCGTGCGGCGACAGCGGCGAGAGCACGAAGCCGAGCGCCTCCACGAGCGGATGCGGGGTCGGCGCGATCGGGATGCCGTACTGCGGCGTGCTCCCGCGGCTGAGCTCCTGCCCCCAGACGAGCGCGTAGAGCGTGTCGTAGTTCGCGAAGCCCACGCCGCCGATCGCGCGCAGCAGGACCGCGCCCACCGCGATCGCGAGCGGGGTGGCGAGCCGCGCGAGCCACGCACGCGGCCGTTTTGCCGAGGACACCGCGCGCGCCGCGCCAGCGCGCGCGGTGTCCTCGGTGGGAGGCGCAGAGACGGGCTCAGGCGGCACGGCCACGGCGCGCACGCTACCCCCTCCGGCGCCGCGACGGCCCTGGGTAGACTCAGGCGCGGTGGCCGAAATCGAGACACAGCAGGGCCCGCCCGAGTCCGGGGTGCAGTCGTCTGAGCCCTCACAGCGATCCCTCTACCGACGCCACCGCCCGCGCAGCTTCGCGGACGTCGTCGGCCAGGACGCCGTCGTGCGCACGCTGCGCAACGCCGTCGAGGGCGGGCGCGTGCACCACGCGTATCTCTTCGTCGGCTCGCGCGGGACGGGCAAGACCTCGATGGCGAAGATCCTCGCCGCCTGCCTCAACTGCGAGCGCGGCCCCACGATCGAGCCCTGCGGTGAGTGCGAATCGTGCCGCGCGATCGCCGCCGCGCGCTCGCTCGACGTGATCGAGATGGACGCCGCCTCGAACAACTCCGTCGATGACATCCGCGAGCTGCGCGAGAGCGTCGCGTTCGCGCCCGTCAGCGGGCGCAGCAAGGTGTACATCCTCGACGAGGCGCACATGCTCTCGACCGCCGCCTGGAACGCGTTTCTGAAGACGCTCGAGGAGCCGCCGCCGAACACCGTCTTCGTGCTCGCCACGACCGAGGCGCAGAAGGTCCCCGCGACGGTCGTCGATCGCTGCCACCGCTTCGACTTCCAGCGCCCCACCGTCGAGCAGATCGCCGACGTCGTGCGCCGCGCCGCCGCCGCCGAGGCGATCGCGATCCCGCCCGAGGCCGTCGCCGCGCTCGCGCGCGCCGCGACCGGCAGCTTCCGCGACGCGCTCGGGCTGCTCGAGCAGCTCGTCACCTACAGCGGCCGCGAGATCGCGCTGGAGGACGTCCTCGCCGTGCTCGGCGCGACCGACAGCGAGCTGCTCGAGGAGACGATCGACGCCGTCCACGCCGGCGACGCGCGCGCCGCGCTGCTCGCCGTCGCGCGCTGCGCGCAGAGCGGGCGCGACGCCGGCGCCTTCGCCGCCGATCTCGAGGTGCGCGCGCGCGAGCTGCTCGTCGTCGCCACGCTCGGCGAGGTCCCCGCCGAGCTCGCCCTCACCCCCGAAATCGACACCCGCCTCGCCGCGCAGGCCGCGCGCGTCGGCGAGGGCGTCGCCGTGCGCCTGCTCGAGCAACTCGCCGCCGCGCTCGAGGCCGTCAAGGCCGGCGCGGACCCCCGCACCCAGCTCGAGCTCGCGCTCGTCAAGGCCGCGCGCCCCGCCGTCGACGGCTCGCTCGGCGCGCTGCTCACGCGGATCGAGCGGCTGGAGCGCGGAGGTGCGCCGAGCCCGGAGCGCGGTCCGTCCCAGCCCGTCGAGGTCCCGCCGGCGGTGGCCCCGACTCCCGCCGCCCCGCCGCGCGCTCGCGAGGATGAGTCCGCCCCCGTCGCGGCGCGCCCGCGCGAGGACGCGGGTGCGTCCGCCGTCGCCCCCGCCCCGCCGCCCGCACAAGCGGCGGAGTCCGCCCCGCCGCTGCCGCCCGCGCCGGAGCCTCCCGCGCCGGAGCCGCCCGCGCCGGAGCCGCCCGCGATCTCGACGCCGGTGACCCCGGCCCCCGCGGTCGCCGCGCTCGACGTGAGCGATCTCGACGCGCTCGTCGCGCTGTGGCCGGCGGTGCTGGAGTTGGTGGGCGCCGAGAACAAGCTGCTGAGCGCGGTGCTCGCGCACGCACAGCCGGTCGCGGTGCGCGACGGCGAGCTGCTCGTGGCGTTCGCGGCGACGGCGTCGTTCCCGAAGAAGAAAGCCGAAGACCGCGAGCACCGCGCGACCGTGACGCGCGCGCTGCGCGAGCTGACGGGCGACGCGCATATCCGCGTGGAGTACGAGCTGCGCGACGAGCTGCCCGCGGCGGCGGGCGAGCCGGAGCCCGCGCCGCGCACCGAGGAGGAGTGGGTCGCGCGCTTCAAGGACGAGCTCGACGCGGAGGAGCTGCCCACCGAGCGCGTGCTCGCCGGCGGCGCCGGGGAGTCGCCGACTGACACCGAGATCCAGACCGCGAGCGGGGAGTAGAGCGATGGCACAGCAGCGCAAGCCGAACATGGGGCAGATGCTCCAGCAGGTCCAGAAGATGCAGCGCGACATGGAGGCGGCGCAGGAGGCGCTCAAGCACGAGACCGTCGAGGGCTCCGCGGGTGGCGGTGTCGTCACGGTGCAGGTCACGGGCGACCTCCAGGTCAAGGCGGTGCGGATCGCGCCCGAGGCGGTTGACCCGGAGGACGTCGAGATGCTCGGTGACCTCGTGCTCGCGGCGGTCAACGAGGCGCTGCGCGCCGCGCAGGAGCTCGCGGGCGAGCGCCTCGGCGGCGTCACCGGCGGTCTCGACATGGGCGCGCTCGGCGGCCTCGGGCTGCCGGGGCTGTAGGACGCGCGGCGGGCTCCTCGTGAACACCTTCGCGCCGCCGGTCCAGAAGCTCGTGACGGAGCTCTCGAAGCTGCCGGGGATCGGCAACCGCACGGCGCAGCGCCTCGCGTTCCACATCCTGCGCGCCTCCGACGAGGACGCGCGCGCGCTCGCGCAGGCGATCGTCGAGGTCAAGGAGCGCATCGGGCTGTGCGAGGTCTGCTTCAACCTCGCCGACGAGCCGCGCTGTCGGATCTGCCGCGACACGCGCCGCGACGCGAGCGTGATCTGCGTCGTCGAGGAGCCCAGCGACGTGATCCCGATGGAGCGCACGCACGAGTACCACGGGCTTTACCACGTGCTCGGCGGCGCGCTCTCGCCGATCGACGGGATCGACCCCGAGGACCTGAAGATCGCCGAGCTCTTCGCGCGCGTCACCGCGCCGCGGCGTGGCGCCGCAGGCGGCCCGGCCGAGGGCGGAGGCGCTGGCGTGGTTGAGGGCACCGGCGTCGCCGCGGGCGACGGCGCGCCGGCGGTGCGCGAGGTGGTGCTCGCGACGAACCCGACGACGACCGGCGAAGCGACCGCGCTGCACATCGCGGAGGGCCTGCGCGAACGCGCGCCGCAGCTCACCGTGACGCGCCTCGCGAGCGGGCTGCCTGTCGGCGCGGACCTGGAGTACGCCGACGAGGTCACGCTCGGCAAGGCCCTCGCGGGTCGCCGCGCGGTGTAGGCCACGGGGCCGGCGGCCCCACCTCGGCCCCGTGCTGGGGCCGACGCCGGTCGCGCCGCCCGACCCGCACCCCCACCCGACCCTGACCCGACCTGACCCGACCTGAC
>DATHPS010000025.1:0-37891 GCA_035483545.1 Solirubrobacteraceae bacterium
TGGCGCAGAGGAAGGTGACGGAGTCGATGCCCATGACCTCGAGCGCGTCGATCTCGTCGGAGATCCGCATCGCGCCGAGCTCGGCGACGATCCCGGTCCCGACCTTCGCGGCCATCATGTAGCCGAACGCGTAGGGAATGAACTCGCGCAGGCCGCACCACGCAGTGAAGACCCCCGCGTAGGCCGGCGCCCCCTGCGCCTCGGTGAAGTACGCGCCGACGGTGCCGCACTGCAGGCCGATGATGAACATGAGCGACCAGATGATCAGGGTCGAGGAGATGATCATGATGCCTGCCTGGCGCAGCGTCTCGCCGAAGAAGCGCAGGACACGCAGGCTGTAAACATCGCGCACGACGCCGCCGGCAAAGCCCGCGATCTCGCCGATGGAAGAGAAGAGTTCGCGCGGCAGCAGGAGGAATTCGTTCACCGCAACTGCCCTTTCGCCTGGCGGACCGGTCGAGGACCGAGCGCGGTGCAGAGCATCGACCGCGCAGGTGTCACTTGATCACCAGGATCTGCGGATGCGTGGCCAGCAGCAGCTGCGTGAACGCGTAGTTGAACGCGCCGATCGCGAGAAACGAGACGACGACTGCCTCGTTGACGGCGCGGCCCACGCCCTCGGCGCCGCCGGAGGCGGTCATGCCTTTGTAGCAGCAGACGATCGCGATGATCGCACCGAACGCGGTCGCCTTCACCTCCGAGCCCCATAGGTCCGTCGTCGAGGCGTTGGTGAACAACGTCACCCAGAACGGACCCAACGGCTGGTGGTTGACGACCTCGACGAGGATGCCGCCGAAGAGTCCAAAGAGGATCGCGTACATGTTGAACAGCCCCGTCACCAGCATCAGCGAGAGAAAACGCGGGACGACGAGGTTCTTGACGGGGTCGACGCCGAGGACCTGCAGCGCGTCGAGCTCCTCGCGGATCTTGCGCGCGCCGAGGTCGGCCGTGATCGCGGTGCCCGCGACGCCCGCGAGCACGATCGACGTCACAAATGGGCCGATTTCGCGGATCGCGGCCAGCACGAAGATCCCGCCGAGGCGATCGAAGGCGCCGATCAGCGAGAGGAAGTTCGCTGCCTGCAGACCCGGCGCCGCGTAGTTGATGCAGACCGTGGAGATCAGCAGCGGCAGCCAGCAGAGGCGCAACGTGAAGAGGAACTGCGAGACGAACTCTCCCCCGTAGGGATAGGGCGGGCGCAGCGCGGACATGATCGTCCGGCCCGTGAGCAGCACCATGTCCCCGATTTCCTCGAAGAAGCTTCTCGCCGGCAGCAATGCGCGCTCCGCGGCACTGCCAAGCGCCGCGCGACCCGGGGTGCTCATGGGGCGCAGCGTACTAGTTTGCTAGCACACTGTCAAATACAGCTCAGCGACAGCTCAGCGCATGCGCGGATCGACGTAGACGTCGTCGATCGTCGCCGCGCCCGCCACCGTCGTGAAACGCAACGCGAGCTGCGCCGTGCCGCCCGATAGCAGGCCCGCGATGCTCGAGGCCGTCAGCATCGGCTGCATCGGCTCCCACTCACCGCTCGGAGTGCTCACGCCGAGCGGAAGCGCGATCGGACCGAGCGCCGTCTTGTAGACGACCGCTACCGCGAGCGTCGTCAGCGCCGTGCTCGCTCGCGCGAAGAAACGGAAGGTCGGATCGCTCGCGTCCACGCACATGTACGGCGACTGCGCCGACGCGCCGCTCGGCAGCCCGAGCGCGTACTGACCGACCGTTCCGCTCACGCCGTAGGACTCACTGCCGCTGACGCGCGCAGCGCCACCCGCAAGCGTCCATTCCGCGAGCGAGCCCTCGAAGCCGCCCTCCGGCGCGAGCACGTAGGAGTTGTTGTCGCCCCAGCGCGCAAACGGCTCGCTCACCGCAGGTTCCGCGCAGGCGCCGCCGCTGCTCACCAGCGCCGCCTGGGCGCTCGTCGGCATGCACAACAGCGCCGAGCCGACCAGCCCCGAGCCGATCAGCAGCCCCCGCGCGAGCGAGCCGGCGGACGACGGAGCTACCTCACTTGCGACCCGCCGCGACTGGACCGCGCGCCGGGGTCTACGAGAACGGAACTTGAAAGGGTGCGAGAACACGAACGCCTCCGTGGATCTACCGGCAGCCGAGCCATCTCCCCCTGGAGACCTCTGGCTTTGCGTCCCCGCCTCGCGACGAGTTTGCCCTTTTCAGTTTGCTTGGACGCGGGGTTCTTCGGCGCACGGGCGCCCAATAGTCGTCCGGCCCTAGCTTTTTGGACGCACGTACGAGCAGATACGGGCCGCAGCTCCTCAAGGCCCGCACCCGGGCTGGCGATAGGAAGAGCAGGGGCAGAGACCGTGCCAGACGGGGGTAGCGCAGTGTCGGCGTACGCCATCATCGAGTCCGAGCGCGCCCGGACCTCATTCCAGCGCGAGGGCCAGCAGATCAGCCTCGCCGAGCGCCGCGGCGAGCTGCTCGTCGGCGGCGCCTTCGTCTGCGCCGCCCTCGCGCTCGCGCTTACGGGCTCGAACGCGCGCTCGCTCTCGCTGCCGATCGCGGCGCTCTACGTCCTCGGCCTCGCCGCCGCCGGCCACATCCGCATCGACGTCGGCTCCGGCTTCACCGTTCCCACCCAGGCCGTCTTCGTGCCGATGCTGTTCGCCATACCCGTCGCGCTCGTGCCGCTGCTGGTCGCCCTCGCGCTGGCGCTCGGGATGCTCCCAGCAGTGCTCGCGCGGCGCGTATCGCCAAGCCGCCTGCTGAGCGTTCCCGCCAATAGCTGGTTCGCGCTGGGTCCTGCGCTCGTGCTCGCGCTCGCCGACGAACCGCGCCCCGACACGGCGCCGCTCGTGCTGGCGCTCGCGCTGCTCGCCCAGTTCGCCGGCGACTTCGCCGCCAGCGCTCTCAGGGAGCGACTCTGCGACGGCATTCCGATCCGGGAGCTCGTGCGCGAGGCGCGCGAGGTCTATCTCATCGACCTCGCGCTCGCGCCGCTCGGGCTCGCCGTCGCGCTCGCCGCCGTGGAGCACCGCTGGGCGGTGCTCCTGATCGCGCCGCTGTTCGCGATCCTGCGTCTCTTCTCCAAGGAGCGCCGCGCGCGCCTGGAGCAGCTGATCGAGCTCGGCGACGCCTATCGCGGCACCGCACTCGTGCTCGGCGACGTCGTCGAGGCCGACGACGCCTACACCGGAGAGCACTGCAAGGGAGTCGTGCGGCTCGCGCTCGATCTCGCCGACGCGCTCACGCTCGACGCGCCGCAGCGGCGCAACGTCGAGTTCGGCGCGCTTCTGCACGACGTCGGCAAGATCGCCGTCCCCAAGGAGATCATCAACAAGCCCGGCAAGCTCGACGAGCGCGAGTGGGAGATCATCAAGACCCACACGATCGAGGGCCAGAAGATGCTCGAACGCGTCGGCGGCTTCATGCGCGAGGTCGGCGAGATCGTGCGCTCCTCGCACGAGCGCTGGGACGGCCGCGGCTATCCCGACGGCCTGCGCGGCGCCGCGATCCCGCTCGAGTCGCGCATCATCTGCGCCTGCGACGCCTTCAACGCGATGACCACCGATCGCTCCTATCGTCGCGCGATGCCGCTGCCGCAGGCGCTCGCCGAGCTGTCCGCAAACGCCGGCACCCAGTTCGATCCGCGCATCGTCGACGCGCTCGTGCGCCTGCTCAGCGGCGACTACGCCGCGGGCGATCCGCCCAGCGAGGCGATCGTCTCGCGTCCCGCGGCGGTCCAGAGCACCTGATCGCGCCCCGGCCCGACCCCCACGAGCGTAACCGGCGCGCCGCTGTGCGCCGAGATGAAGTCGAGGTACTCGCGCGCCGCCCGCGGCAGATCCGCGAAGTCGCGGCACTCGCCGATGTCCTCGCTCCAGCCCTCGAGCTCCGTGTACTGCGCCGTCGTGTGATGGAGCACCGTCTGGTGGTAGGGGAAGCTGTCGAACTCCGCGCCCTCCGCGCCGCGGTAGCTCGTGCAGACCTTGATCCGCTCCAGGCCCGAGAGCACATCGAGCTTCGTGATCGCGAGCGCCGAGAGCGAGTTCAGGCGCGCCGCGTAGCGCAGCGCCACCAGGTCCAGCCAGCCCGTGCGCCGCGGGCGCCCCGTCGTCGTCCCGAACTCCCCCCCGCGGATGCGCAGGCAATCGCCCATCTCGTCGCTCAGCTCTGTCGGGAACGGCCCCGCGCCGACGCGCGTCGCATAGGCCTTCGCGATCCCCCACACCTCGTCGATGTCCCTCGGCCCGACGCCCGCGCCGATGCACGCCGCGCCCGCGATCGGGTTCGACGAGGTCACGAACGGATACGTGCCGTGGTCGATGTCGAGCATCGTCGCCTGCGCCCCCTCGAAGATCACGCGCCGCCCGTCGTCGAGCAGCTCCCACATCAGCTTCGCCGTGTCCGCGATATGCGGCTCCAGGCGGTGGCCGTACGTGAGGTACTCCTCGGTCATCGTGCGCAGGTCGAGCGTCGGGTCGCGCTCGAACGGGCGCAGCGACAGGCGCTTGGGCTCCATCGCCGCCACGATCTTCTTCTTGAGGATCTTCTCGTCCAGTAGGTCCTGCACGCGGATCCCCAGTCGCGCCGCCTTGTCCGCGTAGCACGGGCCGATGCCGCGTCGCGTCGTCCCGATCTGCAGCCGACCGAGCTTTGCCTCCCCCGCCGAGTCCAGCAGCAGGTGATAGGGCATGATCAGGTGCGCGTTCGCCGAGATCCGCAGGCCGCTCACGTCGATCCGCCGCGCGCGCAGGCCGTCGAGCTCCTCGATCAGCACCTTCGGGTCGATCACCACGCCGTTGCCGATCACGCAGCGCTTGCCCGGGTAGAGGATGCCCGACGGGATCAGGTGCAGCTTCCACTCCTCGCCGTCGCGCACGATCGTGTGCCCCGCGTTGTTGCCGCCCTGAAAGCGCACCACCGCGTCGCTGTGCTCGGCGAGGAGGTCGACGATCTTCCCCTTGCCCTCATCGCCCCACTGGGCGCCGACTATGACTATGCCCGGCATCTGCACGCAGTTTACGTTGCCGCGCCTACGCAGGATGACGCGCGACGCGTCGAGCCCGCGCCGTCACCGATCGAATCGCGAGGTTCTGCCTCGCTCGCGGGACGCCCGACCGACCGATCCGCCGGTCGGGCCGCCGCGCAGGATCTCGGGAGCTGCTACGCCAGCGCCTTGCGCTTGAGTGCGTCGAACTCAGCCTGGTCGATCGCGCCGCTGTCGAGCAGCTGCTTGCCCTTCGCGATCTGTTCGGTCGGATCGCCCTGCGTCGCCACCGACTGCACGTACTGGTCGAATTCCTTCTGCGTCGACTGCTGACGCTGAACCGTCCGTTCGGCCATGCCCCGATGCTCGGCAATCAAATATACGAAGACGCCAAGATACGGCAGCACAATGATAAAGATGATCCACAGGACCTTCGCCCATCCCGAGGTGTCGTGCCGGCGGAAGATGTCGGCGAATACGCCGATCAGGATCCACAGCCAGATCACGAACACGAAGAAGATCAGCATCGTCCAGAACACTTCGAGGAACGGGTAACTGCTGCTTGCGAGAATCACTGGGTAGCCTCCATCCCGGTTGGCTGGTAAGGCTCTCGCCACTCCGCCGCGACCGGTTCACAACTCGCTCCCCCCTTGGGAAGCAATCGCGGTGAGTCTGGGAGAGGCGTAGAGCGCAGAAGAACAGCTTACTCTTCACTGCGCGTAACGCTCGCCCGCATAGTTCATGAACTTCGGGTATTCCTTCTGGAAGGTCAACGTGACTTTGCCGACCGCTCCGTTACGGTGCTTGGCGATCAGCAGATCCGCCTCGCCGGGGCGCTCGGAATCCTCGTCGTAGTACTCGTCCCGGTAAATGAACATCACCAGATCCGAGTCCTGCTCGAGGTTTCCACTCTCGCGCAGGTCCGAGAGCTGCGGCTTCTTGTCCGGGCGCGTCTCCACGGCGCGGCTCAGCTGCGAGAGCGCGATCACCGGCACCCCCAGCTCGCGCGCCAAGATCTTCAGGCCCCGGCTCAACTCGCCGACCGCCGTCACGCGGCTGTCGTAGCGGCTGTCGGTGCGCATCAGCTGCAAGTAGTCGATGATGATCAGCCCGAGGCCCCCCTCGCACTGGCTGTGCAGGCGCCGCGCCTTCGCGCGGATCTCCAGCATCCCGACGTCGCTGGAGTCGTCCACCCACAACGGCGCCGACGCGAGCCGCTGGCTCGCCGAGAGGATCTTCGGCCAGCGCTGCTCCGCCACGCGTCCCTTGCGCAGCTCCTCGCCCTTGATCCGCGCCTGCGAGGCGACGAAGCGCTGCGCCAGCTCCGCCTCGGCCATCTCCAGCGAGAACAGCGCCACCGGCCGATTGTGCTCGACCGCCGCGTTCTCCGCGATGTTGCACACCAGCGCACTCTTGCCCATCGCCGGGCGCGCCGCGATGATGATCAGGTTGCCCGGCTGAAAGCCGCCCGTGATCTCGTCGAGATCCTTGAAGCCCGACGGGGTCCCCGTCAGCGAGGTCCCTTCCAGCGAGAGCCGGTGCAGCTTGTCGAGCTCCTCGTGCAGCACGTCCTCGATCGCGCGGAAGTCCTGCTGGCGATCGTCGCGCGCGACCTCCAGCATCGCCTTCTCCGCCTGCTCCACCAGCTCCCGCGGGGGCGCCTCGTGCCCGAGCACGCTCGCCTGGATCTCGTACGTGCTCGCCAGCAGCCGCCGCAGCAGCGCGTTCTCGCGCACGATCTGCGCGTAGCGCCGCGCATGGCCCGCCGCCGGCACCACGCCCGTCAGCTCGTCGACCGTCGCCGGGCCCCCGACCTCCTCGAGCTTGCCGAGCTGGCGCAGGCGGTCGGTGACCGTCAGCACGTCCACCGGCTCGCTCTCGTTGTAGAGCGCCAGCATCGCGTCGTAGATCAGCCCGTGGCGCTCGCGGTAGAAATCATCCGGGCGCAGCCCCTCCTCGATCACCAGCGCATACAGCGAGCGATCAGAGAGCAAGATCGCGCCGAGCACCGACTGCTCCGCCTCGAGATTGTGCGGCGGCGCGATCGCGCCGCTCGCGGGGTGCGAGGAGCCCTCGCCCGAGGCGCGCTGACCGTTTGTGAGTGAGACCGCGCTCATCGCCTGCGCGAGTCTAGATCGGGGGATGGCAGAGGCCGGAGGGCCAAGCCGCTAAGTCGGAGGAAATCCGCGTCACGAACACATGTTCGCAGGAGGCGCGGCGGTCAGTCGATCAGCTGCCGGCCCAGGAGCGAGATCGCCAGTCGCCACGTCACGAGCGCGAACACCAACAGAAACCCCGCGTGGTACAGATCCACCGGCCCCAGCCGGTCGAACACCGCGTCGCGCACCAGCTGCACGCAATGGAACAGCGGGTTGAACTGCGCCACCGTGCGCACCCCCGGTGGCAGCGAGGACACTGGGAAGAAGGTGCCCGCCACCAGGAACAGCGGCGTCAGCACCGCGCTCGTCACGTAGTTGAAGTTGTCGATCGTCTTCGCCACCGCCGCGATCGCGACCCCAAAAGACGCGAAGCCGAAGCCCGTCAAGAAGCCGATCGGCACCACCAGCAGGATCCCCCACGTCGGTTCCAGCCCGAACGCGATCGCGACCAGGATCGGCGCCACGCCATAGACCCCGGCCCGCAGCGAGATCCACAGCACCTCGGCCGTGATCAGCTCCTCGACGTCGACCGGCGCCGCCAGCATCGCGTCATACGTGCGCTGAAATTTCCAGCGCACGAACGTGTTGAACATCCCCGGGAACGCCGAAGAGAACAGCACCGCCGTCGCCACCACCCCCGTCCCCACGTACTCGACGTAGTCGACGTGGTCCACTTTCGAGACCAGCGCGCCGATCCCCAGGCCAAACGCCAGCAGGTAGATCGTCGGCTGCACCACCGAAGAGAACGTCGTCGCCTTCCAGTAGCGCCCGAACAGCGTCACGTCGCGGCTCATCACGCCGATCAGCGCCGCCGGTTCCAGACGGCGCAGAGGGGGCGTCGGGCCGTCCGCGCTCATTCGATCTCCTGCCCCGTCAGCGCCACGAACGCATCCTCCAGGTTCGCGGGGCGCAGCACGCCCTCCGGCGCCTGTCCATTCAACGTCTCCGCTCGCAGGATCGCGATCGCCGGCCCGCTGCGGCGGCTCGACCAGCCCTCACGCCGCGCCAGCTCGTCCACCTGCGCGAGCTCCTCCGGCGGGCCATAAATCTCGAGCACCCGCTCGCCCGCATGCGCCCGCACGAGCTCCGCCGGCGACCCCTCCGCCACGATCCGACCCCTCGACATCACCGCGACCCGGTCCGCCAAGCGCTCCGCCTCCTCGATGTAGTGCGTGGACATCAGCACCGTCACCCCTTCCGAGCGCAGCCGGTCGATCAGCGACCACAGCTCCTGGCGGACTTGCGGATCGAGCCCCACCGTCGGCTCGTCGAGCAGCACCAAGCGCGGCGCGTGGATCAGCCCGCGCGCCACCAGCAGGCGCCGGCGCATCCCACCCGAGAGCTCGACCACGCGCGCATCCGCGCGGCCCTGCAGGTTCGCGAGCTCCAGCGCCCGCTCGACCGCCGCCGCGCGCTCGCCGCGCGGGACGCGATACAGCCGCGCGAAGACCGCCAGCACCTGGCGGCACGTCAGCTCCACGTCGAGGTTGTCCAGCTGCGGCACCACGCCCATCTCGAGCCGCACCCGCTTGGACTCGCTCGGCAACGTGTACCCCAACACTGAGAGCTCGCCCGCATCCGCCAGCGCCTGCGCCGTCAGCATGCGCATCGTCGTCGACTTGCCCGCGCCGTTCGGCCCCAGCAGCCCGAAGCAGACGCCCGTCGCGACCTCCAAGTCCAGGCCGTCCACCGCCGTGATCTCCCCAAAGCGCTTGACGACGCCGCGCAGCGATATCGCCGCTCGCTGATCCATCGCACTGCCTCTCTGTTCGTCGCTCGGCCCCAGACCGCCAAGCCAGATGCATCGATCTCCGTGCGAGCGCCGCTCGCACGAGAATCGGCCTACTTCTTGGCGACGACCATCGTCTTGACCGTCGCCGTCACGTCATTCACGACATCGACGACGACCATGTAGGTCCCGACGTTCTTGATCGCTTCAGGCAGATGCACGTTCGCTTTGTCCAGCCGCAGACCGCGCGCCTCGCGGATCGCGTCCGCCACATCTTGCGCCGTCACCGACCCGAACAGCCGCCCATCCGCACCCGCCTGCTGGGGGATCGTGAGCACCGTCTTGTTCAACAGACCCGCGTTCTCCTGCGCCCGCGCCACGAATTCGCGCGCGGCCCGCTCCTCCGCCTCCTGGCGGCGGCGCTCAGCCTCCACCGCGCCGCGCGTCGCCGGCTGCGCGAGCCTGCGCGGGAGCAGGTAGTTGCGCAGGTAACCCTTGGAGACTTCGACCACGTTGCCCTGCTCGCCGAGCTTCTCGACGTCCTGCAGGAGGATTGCCTCGGGCATCGCGCGCTCCCTATCGCCCGCGGTCGCGGTCGCCGCGCTCACGACGCGGAGAGTCGTCCCGGCCGCCCTCATTCACGTATGGCAGCAGCGCCAGCTCCCGCGCGCGCTTGACCGCCCGCGCGATCTGGCCCTGGTGGCGGCGGCATGCGCCCGTGATCCGCCGCGAGCGGATCTTCCCCTTCTCGGAGATGAACTTGCGCAGCGACGCGATGTCCTTGTAGTCGACCTGCTCGACCTTGTCGCGACAGTGCTGGCATGGCTTGCGCCGGCCGCCACTGGTCCCGCTGCGCTTCTCTCGCCGGCGGGTCGGCTTGCTGCGACGGGCCTTGGCCACTGCTGTCTACCTCACTGTGATTAGAACGGAATGTCGTCGTCGCCTGCTCCGGCAGCGACCGGTGCGCGCTGGAAATCCCGCTCGTCGACCGGGACGTCGCCTCCCTGTGAGACCCCGTTACCGGCGAAGCCGCCTCCACCGGAGGTGTCCTCACGCGAGCCCAGGAACTGCACCGAGTCGGCGATTATATCGATCTCCTGGCGCTTTGCGCCCTCCTGGGTCTCCCACTCGCGCCACTCCAGGCGTCCGTCGATCGCCACCGGGCGTCCCTTGGACAAGTAGCGCGCCGCATTCTCGCCCTGCGCGCCCCACACCTTCACGGAGAAGTAGTTCGGCTTGTCCATCCATTCCCCCGAGGCCGAGTCCTTGCGGCGCGTGTTGCACGCGATCCGCAGCTCGCATACCGAGGTGCCGCTCGGCAGCGAGCGCAGCTCGGGATCCTTCGTCAAGTTGCCGGTCATCACGACGCGGTTGATGTTCGTAGCGGCCATGTCTCTCGCCAGTCCTTTCGGCTGTCTCTCGCCCGTCGCGTGTCCCGCCGGCGGAGCTCTCGTCGTAGCTGTGGTTGGAGCCCGAGTCTAGCCCTGGCCCCGGGCGCGACTTTTGCTCGCGCGCTCTCAACCCGCTTATTGCGAGGTTCCGCTGCGCCCACGCGGCGAGGTTCGGAAGACCTCGTCCCAATACGGCGCGCTGATCCCGAAGCCGCGCGTGTCGTCCTGGAAGTGGTGGCGCATATGGCGCTCGCGCAGCATCCGCCCCAGGCGACCCCGCGGCGTGAAGTGGTGCAGGTAGTAGTGGATCATGTCGTACGCCAGGTACCCCGCGAAGAAGCCCACCGCCAGACCCGGCGCGTAGCGCTCGCCGCAGACGAGATAGAGCACACCGAACACGACCGCGCCGAGCGGCACGCTCACCGCCGGCGGCATCACCAGCCGCAGCGGGTCGTTCGGGTGCTCGTGGTGGATGCCGTGGATGATCCAGTGCAGCCGCGCCCCGATGCCGCGCTCCGGCTCGAAGTGGAACACGATCCGGTGCAGCCAGTACTCGAACAGCGTCCACAACGCGTAGCCGCCCACCGCCAGGCCCACCAGTGCCGCGACGCTCACCTGCGCGAGGCTCCACACCGCCATCGCCACGATCACCGGCACGAACACCAGCACCGGCACCAACGGGTGCACGCGCGAGAAGAAGTCCAGCAGCCGCGACTCGAACATCGGCGGCGACGCCCGCAGCACGTCCGTCCTGCTCGCCGCCCCACCACGTCGGTCCATCGTGCTCACGACTCCGAGTCTATTACGCGAGCGTCAACCCCGAAGGGGGGTGCGATCAAGCGGGCTCGCCGACGGCTTCGGCCTCGGCGTCCGGCTCGCTCGTCCTGCTCGCCGCGCTCGACATGTCCGGCGCCGCCGGCGTGCCCGGGTCGAGCTTGACGATCCGAAAGCGCACCACCGCGTCCGCGATCCGCAGCGATCGATCCAGGCCCCGCAGCAGCTCCGGCGTGCCCACATGGAACTGCAGCAGGTGGTACTCCGCCTTCGTCTTGTGGTCGATCGGGTACGTCAGCGCCCGCTCGCCCCACACGTCATGGCGCAGCAGCTCGCCCTGCGCCTTGATCGCCGCGCTCGCGTCCGCGACGATCTTCGCGCGCGCGTCCGCCTCCACCTCGGTGTCGAGCAGGAGCACGAGATCGTATGTCGGTGCAGGCAGCGTCATCGGCAAGCACGCCCCAGGCGTGCGGCGGCGGATGATAACAGCGTGGCGCTAGCGCGAGCGCCCCTTCGCGCGAATGTCCGCCAGCTGCTCGTCGATCCAGTCGCCCGGATCGCGCGAGGTCACGATCTCGACCAGGCCCCGCGCGCGGCGCTCGCGCTCCGCCGGCGCCATCGTCAGCGCCGCGTAGATCGAGTCCGCGAGCTCCTGGATGTCGAATGGGTTCACCGACAGCGCGAACTCCCCGAGCTCCTCGTGCGCGCCCGTGTTCTCCGAGAGGATCGAGACCCCCTCGCGCTCGTTGACGAGCGGCCCCTCCTTCGCGACCAGGTTCATCCCGTCGAACATCGCGTTGACGAGCAGTACGTCGTAGTGCCGGTACGCCGCCATCGCCTCCTCCAAGTCGTCGCGCAGCTTCAGCTGAATCGGCATCCAATCCGGCGTCCCGTGGCGGTGGTTGACGACCGCGACCAGCGCCTCGATCCGCTCCAGGTACTCCGCGTACTGCGGCACGTCCGTTCGCGAGGGCATCAGCTGCGCCATGAACGTCACCCGCTCGGAGAACTCCGGGTGCTGCTCGAGGAACAGGTCGAACGCCGAGAAGCCCCGCAGCACGTTCTTCGAGAGATCCGCTCGATCGACTCGCAGGATCAGGAAGTCCCGCCGCCGCGCCAACAGCTCCCGCTCGAGCTCGCGCACCCGTTCGCCGCCCGCGATCCGCCGCGTCGCGCGGTGGTCGATCGGCAACGGGTACGCCCGCACCCACACCTCGCGCTCCCCGAAGTACACCACCCCCCGCTCGAAGTCCACCTCCAGCTCCATCAGATCGCGGCAGCACTGCAGGAAGTTGCGCCGGTAGGAGCGCGTGTGGAAGCCCACGATGTCGTTCGCCAACAGGCCCGTGAAGATCTCCTCGCGGATCCGCGAGGGCAGCACTCGCCACGCGTCCGACTGCGTCCACGGGATGTGGATGAAATGGTGCAGGAACACGTCCGGGCGCGCTTTGCGCACCAGATCCGGCAGCGTGTACAGGTGGTAGTCGTGGACCATCACCACCGGCTCCCGCGCGTCGTCGAGCTCTTCCACCACCGCTCGCGCCAGGTCCTCGTTGACGACGTTGTAGCCGAACTCGAACGCCTCGATCTCGTGGCGGCGGATGTCCGGCGCGTTCGAGAGATCCCACAGGTAGTGCTGGATGAACCACAGCATCGGGTTCGCGAACACGTTGTAGAAGCGGTCGTAGGCCTCCGGGTCGCTCGCCACCAGGCGCACCTCGTACTCGCCGCCCGCCGGCGAGCGCACCGGGAACGCCCGCCCCCCGTGCTCGCGCGAGACCTCCACGTCCTGCTCGCTCATCGCCGAGGCGATCCACACCGCCTCACGGTGCGACGCCAGCCCCGTCAGCGCCGTCACCAGCCCCCCCGAGCCGCGCTGCACCTCCCCACCCGGCCCAAACGTCACCGGACCCCGGTTGGACACCAGCACCAGCGGATCCCGCTGCGCCGGCGCCTCGGTCATGACTCCCGAAGCTCGTTGAAAATGCGCAGGTAGTCGCGCAGGTAGCGCGGCGTCAGGAAGTGCGCGCGCACGTGCTCCTTGCCCCTGCGCCCCAGCGCCTTGCCGAGCCCCGGGTCCTCGAGGATCTCGATCGTCCGCTGCGCGCACAGCTCCGCGCTGTCCACCAAGAAGCCCGTCACGCCGTCCTCGACCTGCAGCGGAATCCCGCCGACGTTGCCCCCGATGAACGGCCGCGCCTTCCAGATCGCCTCCGAGACCGTCAGTCCGAAGCCCTCGCGCGTGGACTTCTGGATCAGCACGTCGGAGTGCGACTGGAACGCGTTGACCTCGATCGCGCCGACGTTGTTGAAGTTGTTGAGGATGTGCACGTCCGGGTCGCCGTCCGCGTGCGCGATCGTCGCGTTGAAGAAGTCCCACCCCTCCGGGTCGTCGCTCGCCATCGAGCCGACCAGCGCGAGCTGCACGCTCGGCATCCGCTCCTTGACGATCCGGTACGCGTCGATCACCCCCAGCGGGTCCTTCCACGGATCGAAGCGCGAGACTTGGCACATCAGCGGCCGGTCCACGTCGATCCCGAACTGCCCGCACACGTACGCCCCGTCTTCCGGCGAGAGCGCCATGTTCTTCGGCGTCAACGGATCGATCGCGGGCGGCACGATGTTGACTTTGCCGTTCATCCCCGGCGGCACGTAGTCCGCCATGTGGAACAGTGACTGAGGATAGTCTTCGATGTAGGGCAGCAGCTGCGCGATCGTCTCCGGGTTCGGCGTCGATAGGTCGATGTGGCAGCGCCACACCCACCCCCGCGCCTTCTCCGGCACCAGCTTGTGCAGCGCCGCGGGTTGCGGGTCGTGCACGAGGCACACATCCCAGTCCCCCGAGAGCTCGCGCGCGTTCATCTCGTTGTAGCGCCGCCAAGTCTCCCACTGCTCCTCGTCGAGGTCCTGCGGCGCGCCCTGCAGCGCGTTGTGCATCAGCTTCGTCGCGTTGAAGAATTCCTCGCGCCCATAGATCACCTGCCACTCGCACTCCAGGCCCACGTCGCGCATCAGCGGCACCAGCGTGTAGAGGATCTCCGACACGCCGCCCCCGAACGCCGTCGCCGAGATGTGCGCCACGCGGCTCCCCTGCAGTGGCTCCGCCAGCTCCCTGATCTCGTCGATCAGCTCCCGTCCGCAGATATGCGTGTAGTCCGCAAGTGTCTTCGTTCCGACGGCGACGGGCTGGAGCACGCGCGCACGATACCGGAGGGAACCGTCGGCAGGGCGCCCTACCGCGGTAGCGCCAGCGTGAACACCGTGCGCCCCGGCGTCGACTCCACCGTCAACGCCCCGCCCATCCGCTCCGCGAGCTCGTGCGCGATCGCGAGGCCCAGGCCCGAGCCCTGGCCCTCGTCGGAGGTGTAGAAGGGCTCGAATATCCGCTCTCGCGTCGCCGCCGCGATGCCCGGGCCGAAGTCGCGCACCGCCAGCCGCGTCTCTCGTTCGACCGTCGCGATCGAGATCACGATGCCCGTTCCCCGCGGCGTGTGCGCGATCGCGTTGTCGATCAAGATCCGCAGGATCTGCGCCACCCGTTCCGGGTCGCACGCCAGCACGATCGGCTCCGGCGCCACGCGCCGGCGCAACTCCGACTCGTGCTGGCTCAGCGCCGGGATGAACTCCGCGCTGACCATCTGCACGATCTCCGCCAGGTCCACTTTTTCCGAGCGCAGCTCCAGCGCCCCCGCCTCCAGTCGCGAGAGGTCCAACAGGCCCGTCGCCAGCTGTCCCAGGCGCTCCACCTGCGTGCGCACCTGCCCCAGGAACTGCCGCCGCTCGCGCTCGTCGAGCTCTTCGTCTTGGATTAGCTCCAGAAAGCCCCCGATCGAGAAGATCGGGGTGCGCAGCTCGTGCGAGGCCGTCGCGATGAACCGTTCGCGCGCGCTGTCCAGCTGCGCGAGCTGGCGCTGCATCGAGTCCAGCGCCCGCGCGAGCTGGCCGAGCTCGTCCTGCGAGTCCACCGCGAAGCGCGCGCCGAAGTCGCCCTGCGCGACCCGCCACGCCGCCTCCTCGAGGCGTCCCACGCGTTGGCTGATCGCGCGCGCCAGCAGGTAGCCCGCCAGCAGCGACAGCGCGAGCGCGAGCGCGCCCGCGATCAGCATCCGTTCGCGGATCGCCGCGACGCTGCGCTCGACGTCATTGAGCGACCCCGAGAAGATCGCCACCCCGACCACGTCCCCGCGGTCGAACAGCGGCTTCGCGGCCTCGCCCACCGGGCCGTTCGCGCTCGACTCCGTCGCCGTCAGCAATTTGCGCTCGCGCACCACGCGCGCCGCGATCGCGAAGCTCAAGCTGCCCACGCGCTCGCCGGCCGACTCCGCCGCGGAGTCGTCGATGTAGAACGTCTTGCGCGCCCCCACCGGGCCGCTCACCCCGAGCAGTGTCACGCGATCGTTGGAGATCTGCGCCGCGTCGTGCACCGCTCGTGTCAGCTCGCGGCGGTCCTCGCCGCTCACCAGCGCGCCCTGCAAGCGACGCGAGTACGCCTGCCCCGCGATCTGCAGCGTCCGCAGCTTCTGCGCGCGCAGCCCCGTCCCCAGTGTCGGCGTCACGTACACGTAGACCACTGCGAGCGCCACGAACGTGATCGCGAAGAACAGCAGCGCCAGGCGGTACTTGATCGACCGCAGGCCCCGCGGGGCGCGCGTCATCGCTCGTCGTCGCGAAAGCGGTAGCCCACGCCGCGCACCGTGAACAGGTACTCCGGCTCCTTCGCGTCGCGCTCGACCTTCTCGCGCAGGTGGCGGATGTGCACGTCGATCGTTCGCGGGTCGCGGTAGGCGGAGTCACCCCAGATGCGCGCCAACAGCACGTCGCGCGTGAACACCCTGCCCGGGCTGAGCGCCAGCGCGCTCAGGATCTCGAACTCCACGAACGTCGTCTGCACGTGCTTGCCACGCACCCGCACCGAGCGCTTGGCGAAGTCGATCGCGAGCTCGCCGCTGTGCAGCGGCGGCTCGTCGGCCTGCTCCGCCTGCGCCGCGTCCGTGGCTGGTGCGCCCATCTCTGCGCGGCGCAGCGCCGCTTTGACGCGGCTGCGGAACTCGCGCATCGAGAACGGCTTGGTGATGTAGTCGTCCGCGCCCAACTCGAGGCCGAGCACCTTGTCGATCTCCTCCGCCTTCGCCGTCAGCATGATGATCGGCACCGAGCTCTGCGCGCGCAGGCGCCGGCAGACCTCCAAGCCGTCGAGCTTCGGCATCATCACGTCGAGCACCACCAGATCGAAGCGGCTCTCCCCGAAGCGGCTCAGCGCCTCGCCGCCATCCGCCGCCTGCACGACCTCGTAGCCGTCCTTGCGCAGCGGGTAGGAGAGCAGCGTCAGGATCGCTCGCTCGTCATCCACCAGCAGTATGCGCGAAGCGCGTTGAACCATGTGCCGTAGCGATTATGGTCTCTTGCGAGCGTGCTCAACGGACGTATCTATCGCGCGGCGTTCCTGCCGCTGCTTCTCGCTCTGGCGATCGCAGGGTTCTCGCTGGCCGAACGCCCGGCGCCACTGAGCGCCGCCCTCGCGCCCGACGCCTTCGACGGCGCCCGCACCGTCGTCGAAGCGAACAACCTGGCCCGCGACTACCCCGACCCCCGTCCCGGTAGTTACGAGGATCGCGCGCTCGCGGTCTACGTCGCCCGCGAACTACGCGCATTGGGAGCGACCTCCGGCGGGGGGTTCACGGTCTCATCCCACAGCTTCTCCGCGCCGACGATCGAAGGCTCGCGCACGCTCACCACCGTGCTCGCGCAGCGGCCCGGCAACAGCGGCGAGCCGCCGATCGCGATCGTCGCCCACCGCGACAGCGGCGCCGCGCCGGCCCGCGACGAGCTCTCCGCGACCGCCGTCCTGCTCGAGCTCGCACGCGTCTTCGCCGCCAGCGAGACACATCGCGGCATCGTGCTCGTCTCGACCAGCGGCGGCTCCGGCGGCAACGCCGGCGCGCGCGACTTCGCCGAACACGCCACGCAGTGGCTCGGCGGTTCGCTCGACGGCGCGATCGTGCTCGGCGATCTCGCGGGGCCCACCGCCGAGGCGCCGCTCGTGACGTCCTTCGCCAGCACGCCCGGATCCGCGCCTCAACTACTCACGCGCACCCTCGCGCAGGCCGTCGCGCAGCAGACCGGCTTCGCGCCCGCCGCGCCCAGCCTGCTCGACACGCTCGCGCAGCTGACCTTCCCGCTGGTCGCAGGCGAGCAGGGGCCGCTGAACGCGCGCGGCGTGCCCGCCGTGCTCCTGCAGGGCGCCGCTGGGCGGGGCGGTGGCGAACTCCCGCCGCCGTCCGGCGCGCCGCTCGACGCCGCGCGTCTGGAAGGGCTCGGGCGCGCCGCGCTCGCCGCCGTCTACGCGCTCGACGCCGGCCCCGAAGTCGCGGGCGCGAGCGGCGCCGTCGAAACCTCGCTCCCGATTCGGCACAAGCTGCTGCCCGAGTGGGCGGTGCGCCTGCTCGTCGCCGCGCTGCTGCTGCCGGCGCTGCTGACGATCGGCGACGGCCTCGCGCGCCTGCGTCGCCGGCGGCGCGCCGGCGCAACCGCCGCCGGGCAACCGCTCGTGAGCGCCGTCGCGTGGGTCCTCGCCTGCGCTTTGCCGTTCCTCGCGTGTGCCCTCTTCCCGATGCTGCTCGGACGGCTCGGCGCGCTCCCCGCCCCCTACCCGCCGGTCGCGCCCGCGGTAGCGACCTTGCACGGCTCCGCCCTGGAGGCCCTGCTCGCGAGCGCGCTCGTGCTCATGCTCGCATGGCTCATCTGGCCGGCGCTGCTGCGCCGGCTGGGACTGCCCGTCCGCCCCGGCGCCATCCGTGCCGCGCCAGGCGTCGTCGCCACCGCGCTTGCCGGCGCCACCTCTCCCGCCTCCGCCACCTCTCCCGCCTCCGCCACCGCCGGCGGCGCCGACGCCTACGCCGACCCCGCGCCGCTCGCGCTGCTGCTCGTGCTCGGTGTCCTCGCGGTCGTCGTGTGGGTACTGGACCCCTTCACGGCGTTGCTGCTCGTCCCCGCCCTGCACCTCTGGCTCGCGTTCGCCGACTCCGAAGGGAGCGTGCGCGCACGCTCCCCGCTCGCGCCGCTCGCGCTCGTCCTGCTCGGCGCCGCGCCGCTCGCGCTGCTCGCCGTCTTCGACGCCGCGCGGCTCGGCCTCGGCCCGGGTGGCGTCGCGTACACCGCGGTGCTGCTGCTCGCCGGCGGGCGCATCGGCCTTGCGGGCGCGGTTCTCTGGAGCCTCGCGCTCGGGGCGCTCGCCGCGGCGTTGCTGCTCGCGCTGACCCCGCGCCGCGCGCCGCGCTCGCGCCCGCCGGAGCCAGGCGGGGAGCTCTCCGAGCACGAGCCGCTCACGATCCGCGGGCCGATGTCCTACGCTGGTCCGGGATCGCTCGGCGGGACCGAGTCCGCGCTGCGACGCTGAAGGATCGCGGCCGCCGCCGAAGAACTCAAGCCCACGAGTGCACCGCGCCCACGAGCGCCCCGCGACCGACAGTGTCCGACGTTCTCTCCACCACCCAATCCCCTTCCGGCCCCGCGCGCCGGTGGCGGCGGATCGGCCGCGCGCCCCAGCGCGATGGCCGGCGGCCTCGCCGGGGCCGCGCGCTACGCGCGCTCTCCACACTGCTGATCGTCCTCGGGGCGCTCGTGCTGATCGACGGCGCGGTCACGCTCGTCTGGCAGGAGCCGCTCTCCGCGCTGTACGCGAAATTCGAGCAGGACCATCTTCGCGGCACGCTGCGCACGATCGAACGCGCGCAGCCCAGCGCCGCCGAGCGAGCGGCGCTCGCGCGGCTCTCCGAGGAGCGCCGCATCGCCTTTCTCGCGCAGCGCCTGCAGCGCCATGCCGCGCCCGGCAGCCCGATCGGCACGATCCGCGTCCCACGCATCGGCGCCAACTTCGTCGTGATCGACGGCACCGGCGTCGGAGAACTCGAGAAAGGCCCCGGGATCTATCCCGACACCCACTTCCCGGGGCTCGGCTCGACCACGGCGATCGCTGGGCATCGCACCACATGGCTCGCGCCGTTCCGCCGCATCAACGAACTGCGCCCCGGCGATCGCATCGTCCTCGACATGCCTTACGCGCATTTCCTTTACACCGTCACCGGCCAGCGTGTCGTCGACCCCACCAATGTTCGCGCCGCCGTCGCCACGGTCTCCTACAGCCGCCTCGTGCTCTCCGCCTGCACGCCGCTGTTCAGCGCCGCCAAACGCATCCTCGTCTACGCGCGGCTCACCTCCGCGGTGCCCGTCGGCGCCGCGGTGCGGAGCTAAAGGCCGATGATGTCGGGCGGCGGCCTAGCGACCGTGAGAGGGCATTCAAATTTCAGAGAACCTTGCTGGCGGTAATAGTTTCTAGTTGAAAGGAACTCACAAAAGACATGTCCAAGTTCGCGGCCGGCGAAAGTGAGTTCCGCGGCCGGCACGGGAGACCTCACCAGCGGTGCTCGAAGCCTTCCAAGGAACGGCCCTCGCCGTTCTCGAGCAGTTGCACCCCGGGCGCTGCCACGGTGGGCGCCGCTGAGCCGGGCTCCACCGCGAGCGGCGCCGCTGAGCCGGGCTCTACCGCGAGCGGCGCCGCTGAGCCGGGCTCTACCGCGAGCGGCTCCGTTGAGCCTGACTCCACCGCGAGCGGCTCCGCGAGGCCAGCCGGTGCGACCCTCCCGATCCACGTGATCCCGACGCCGCGCGCGGCGCGTAGCGCCTGTTCGACGGTCTCGCGGCGCTCGGGGGGCACGCAGGCGCACAGCTCGTAGTCTTCGCCGCAGCCCGCGGCGAGCCGCCACGCGGGTTCACCGAGCTCGGCGGCAATCTCGCTCACGCCGGCCTCCAGCGGCAGCGCGCCGAGGTCGATCTCCAGGCGCACCCCGCTTGCGCGTCCGATATGCGCCGCGTCGCTCGCGAGGCCGTCGGAGAGGTCGATCATCGCGCGCGCGCCCGTCGCTGCGAGCGCGCGGCCCTCCGCGAAGCGCGGGGTGGGTTCGAGGAGCCGCGTAACCGCGGCGCCTGTGTGCGGTCTGCGCGCGGCGCGTCCTTCGAGCACCGCGAGCCCGCCGCCGGCGCCGCCGAGGCGGCCCGTGACCCCGACGAGGTCCCCGGCGCGCGCGCCATCGCGACCGACGAGCCGACGCTCGTCCTCGGCCCAGCCGACGGCGGTGACCGAGATCGTCAGCGCGGGCGCCGCGACGACATCGCCGCCGGCGATCGTCGTCCCGGTCGAGGCCGCGAGCGCGCGCGCGCCGCGCACGAGCTCCAGCGCCTGCTCCTCTGTGAAGCCCGGCGGCAGCCCGAGCACGAGGTACGCCTCGCCGGGGTCGGCGCCCATCGCGGCGAGGTCCGACAGCGCGCCCGCAAGCGCGCGTCGCCCGACCTGCGCGGGCGTCGCCCAGTCCAGCCTGAAGTGCACGCCGTCGACCATCGCGTCGACCGAGGTCACGCAGATCGGTCGCGCGCGCACGATGGCGGCGTCGTCTCCGCTCCCGCGCGCGAGGCGCCCGTCGTCAGGAGCCTCGCGCTGCGCGAGGCTCAGCTCGCGCGCGATCGCCTCGATCAGGGAGCGCTCAGCGATGCCGGTAGACGATCCGCGCGCGATCCAGGTCGTAGGGGGAGAGCTCGCAACGCACGCGGTCCCCGGGGAGGATGCGGATCCTGAAACGGCGCATCTTGCCGGCGACGTGCCCGAGCACCACGTGATCGTTGTCGAGCTTCACGCGGAACATCGCGTTCGGCAGCGCCTCGATCACCTCGCCCTCGAATTCGACCTTGTCTTCCTTTGCCACCTATGCGTCCTATCCGGATCACAGCCAAGCGACTGCGCCCCAAATCGTCGGTTTTTCCGATCCTCAAACTACCAGCGTCAGCCCGGCGGGGCCGTCCCGCCGGCCGCGCCGCCCGCTTTCGCGCCGCCGCCACCGGCGCCCGCGCCGGGTTCGCTTGTGCCTTTGCCCGGCGCTTCGGTGGGCGTCGCCGGGGTGCCGTTGCCCGTGCCCGCTTGTCCGGGCGCCCCGTTACCCGCGCCGGTGTGTTCGGGCGCCGCGTGGCCCGCGCCGCCCGGTTCGGGGGCTGCGCCATTGCCCGCCCCGGGGGGCGCACCGTTGCCGGCCCCGCCCGGTTCGACACCCGACGGCGGCGTCCCCGTACGCGCGTGCTTGCCGCGGTTGGCTTTGCCGGTGACGCCCGGTTCGGTCGGCTTCGCGACTTCGCTTTCGAGTCCCGGTGTCGTCGCCTGCCCCGTCGTAGCGAATTTGCCGAAGAACGGCCGGTAGGAGATCGGTTCGGTGGGCTGCGGGAATTCGACGCAGTGCGTTCCGACGACGCCCGACATGTAGTCGTGCCAGATCTCCGCCGGCAGCGCGCCGCCCTGCTGCGGTTCGCCGTGGACGTCGGTCATCGGCACGCGTTTGGTCGGGTAGCCCATCCACACCACCGTCGAGTATTCGGGGGTGTAGCCGTCGAGCCACGCGTCGACGAGTTCGCTCGTCGTGCCCGTCTTCGCCGCCGTCGGACAGTCGATCGCCGAGCGCACCGCGGTGCCGGACAGCACGTTCTGGTGCAGGATGCTCGTCTCCTCGGAGGTGACGCCATCGCTGAGCACCTTCACGCGGTGCGGCTCACCCCAGCTCGAATCCACATGCCCGTCGGGGAAGACGACCTTCGTGATCGCGATCGGGGTGTTGCGCCAGCCGCCGTCGGCGAGCGTCGCGTAGACGACCGACATCTCCAGTGGCGTCACACCGAGCGTGAGGCCCCCGATCGCCTCCGCCGGGTAGCTGTTCAGATGCGTTTTGACGCCCATCTTGTAGGCCATTTCGGTGATCGTCGACTCGCCGAGGTCCGCCGCGAGCTGCGCGTAGACGGTGTTGTCCGACGTCAGCGTCGCCTGCACGAGGCTGATCGACTTGTTCAGCGAGGTGCCCTCGAAGGTGTGCACTTCGTAGTTCGGTTCCGCCGCCAGCCACCCCTTGGGGAGCGTGTGCGAGAAGTAGTAGGTGCTGTTCGGGTCCACGCCGCGCGAGAGCGCGTCCGCGAGGTCGATCGCCTTGAACGTCGAGCCCGGCTGGCGGTGGCCTTCGGCGGCGAGGTTGTACTGCGACTGCTCATAGCTCTCGGACTCCGCCATCGCCTCGATGTCGCCGTTGTGTGGGTTGAGCGTCACGATCGCCGACGCCGGGTCTTCGGGCTCGTCGAGCACTTCCGCGATCGCGTTGTGCGCGAGTTCCTGCATGTGCAGGTCGAGCGTCGTGTAGACCTTCAGGCCGCCCAGTTCCACCGTCCGCCGCCCGTAGCGGTCGATCAGCTGCTGGCGCACGTATTCGAAGAAGAAGCCTTCGCGTTTTTCGGAGTAGAAGTAGCCGCGTTTGAGCTCCAGTGGCGCGTGCTCGGCGACCGCGGCCTGGGCGGGGCTCACGTAGTGCAGTTCGGCCATCTTCGTGAGCACCTCGTTGCGCCGTTCGCGCGCCGCCCGCGGATCGAGGAAGGGGTTGTATTCGGAGGGCGCCTGCGGCAGACCCGCGAGCAGCGCCGACTGCTCGAGGTCGAGCTGCGAGGCCGGTTTGTCGAAGAAGATCCGCGACGCCGCCTGCACTCCGACCGCCGTCTGGCCGCCGAGCGTGCCGTAGGGGACGCTGTTGAGGTAGCTCGTGAGGATCGAGCGCTTGCTGTGATGTTCCTCGTATTCGAGCGCGAGCTTGGCCTCGGTGATCTTCTGGCGCAGCGTGTGCTGGTCGCCGCCGAGATAGATGTTGCGCATCAGCTGCATCGTGATCGTCGAGCCCCCCTGCAGCGCCTGCCCGCGCGTGATGTCCTTGACCGCGGCGCGGAAAATCCCCGTGACATCGACGCCGTCGTCTTTGTAGAAGCGCTGGTCCTCGATCGCGACGGTCGCGTCGCGCAGGTTCGCGGGCATTTCGCTCCAGCCGATCGGCGAGCGCAGCTCGTCGGACTGGATGAAGCCCAGACGCGTCCCGTCCGCGGCGAACAGCTGCGACGAGGCGCCCGCGACGATCGCGTGCAGCGAGCCCACCGTTGGCGCGGACTGCGCCACCGACAGCACGTACGCCACGGCGCCGCCGATCCCGAGGAGGGTCGCAGTCGCCAGCGCTCCCACCCCGATGAAGACGACACGGGAGAGCCCGCCGCGGGTACGGCGCCGACGCCGCTGTCTTGCTTGTCGAGACATCGAAAGAGAGCTCCCGGTTTCCGCGCGGCGCGGCATTCGGCCGCTTGCTTAAGAACGGACGCCGGAAACCACCTGCAGAATATCGCCCGCAAGTGTGATTTCCTGCCGGTTCGTGCCCGTTGCCGCCCCGGATCGCGCGCCCGCCCCGCCGCTCGACGTGCCCGCGGCGCACCGTATCGCAGCCCTGCGTCGGTTGGATGCCCTGCGAGCCGACCCCGTGCGGATGGTCGCGGTGCGCGACACCTGGCGCGCGCTGTGGATCTCGCGGCTGCTCGTCTGGGCCGCCGGCGTCGGCGCCGTCGCGACGTTCGGCATCGTCGCCAAACGCGCCGCCTTCAACCCGCCGCACGTCACGAGCGGCTTCGGCTGGCTCGGCGATCTGCTCGCCGCGCCCGCCGCGCGCTGGGACGCCGCGTGGTACCTCGTGATCGCGCACTACGGGTACCGCCCCGAACTCAGCGCGTATCCCGGCATCGCCGCGCGCACGGCGTTCTTCCCGCTCTATCCGCTCGCGATCAGAGCAATCGCGACGATCGGCGTGCCGCCCGTGATCGCCGGCGTGCTGCTCTCGCTGGTCGCGCTCGCGCTCGCGCTCTACGGGATCCACCGCCTCGCGACGCTCGAGCTGGGCGGCCGCGAGGTCGCGCGCCTTGCGGTGCTCGCCGCCGCGCTCGCGCCGATGGCGTTCTTCTTCTCCGCGGTCTACTCCGAGTCGCTCTACCTCGCGCTGTCCGTCGGCGTCTTCTGGTGCGCGCGCCAGGGTCGCTGGGTATGGGTCGGGGTGTTGGGCGCCCTCGCCGGCGCGACGCGCAGCGCGGGACTCGTGCTCGTCGTGCCCGTCGCGATCCTCTACCTGTACGGCCCGCGCGAGGACCGCGCGCCCGACTTCCCGCCCCGCCGCCGGCGGATCGCGGGGATCCGCTACCGCGTCCGCGGCGAGGCGCTGTGGCTGTTCGCGCTGCCGCTCGGCCTCGTCGCCTACCTCGCTTATCTCGCGCTCGCGGGCGGCAACGCGAGCGAGCCCTTCCACGCCCAGCAGGTCTGGAACCGCCAGTTCGCGGGCCCCTACGTCGCGGTCTGGGACGCCGCGCGCGCCGCGTTCGAGGGCGCGCGCCAGCTGCTCTCCTTCCAGCGCCGCCACATCTACTACACGCTCTCCGGCGGCGACCCGTTCGTGAGCGCCGAGCACAACCTCGTGCTGTTCGGCTTCCTCGCCGCCGCGATCCCCGCGATCGTCGGTGTCCTGCGCCGCCTGCCGCTCGCCTATGGCGCCTACGTGCTCGCCGCGCTCGCGCTGCCGCTCTCCTACCCCGTCGCCGCGCAGCCGCTGATGTCGCTGCCGCGCTTCCTACTCGTGCTGTTCCCGCTGTTCATGTGGCTCGGCGCGTGGCTCGAGCGCCGGCCGCGCGCGCGAATCGCGCTGCTGGGGGGCTTGGCGCTCGCGCTTGCGTTCTTCGCCGGCCAGTTCGCGACCTGGCACTGGGTGGCCTGACGCGCGCCTCGCCACGTGTCCCGGCGCCTGGCCCGGGAGGCCAGCGAGCGCCTATCCCGACGCGTGCCCAGGGTCCGCTCATCGCGCCGGACGTGCGAGCGGTCCTGCTCGACGGCCTCGGGACGCTGCTCGCGCTTGCGCCTCCGTGGCCGGCGTTCGCGTGGCGGCTGCGCAGCGAGCACGGACTGCAGCTCGCCGAAGCCGACGCCGAGCGCGCGTTTCGCGCCGAGATCGCCTACTACCGCGCGCATCACCACGAGGGCCGCGACGCCGCCGCGCTCGCAGACCTACGCCGCCGCTGCGCGCAGGTGCTGCGCGACGAGTTGCCCACCACGGTCGCGGACGCGCTCTCGACCGCGCAGCTCACCGCGGCGATGCTCGCCTCGCTGTGCTTCAGCGCCTACCCCGACGCGCCCCCCGCGCTCGCCGCGTTGCGCGCCCGCGGCCTGCGGCTCGTGGTGGTGAGCAACTGGGACAGCTCGCTGCCTACAGTGCTCACGGACGTCGGCCTCGCGGGGGCCCTCGACGGCGTGCTCACCTCCGCCACGGTCGGCGCACCGAAGCCCGCGCCCGCGATCTTCGCCGCCGCGCTCGCGCTCGCCGGCGTCGCGCCCGGGCAGGCCGTGCACGTGGGGGACTCCGTCACGCACGACGTCGCGGGAGCCCGCGCCGCCGGGATCGCGCCGGTGCTGCTGCGCCGCGCCGGTGAGGGCGTCGGTCGGGACGTCGCGGAGGGCGACCTCGGCGAGGGCAACGTCGGTCGGGGCGCTGTGAGCGACCCCGCGGCAGCCCGCGCGCAGGTGCCCTTGGGCGTGTCCGTGATCGCGTCATTGAGCGAGTTGCTGACCTAAGCTCGTAACCGATGGAGTCCTCCCAGGCAGCTCTCGCTCCGCTCGCGGGGCCTCCCGCGCCGCCGCCGGAGCCGCCGCGCGAAACCAACGACTGGCCCTGGTGGACCGCCCCCGCGGCGCTCGTCGGCGGGTTGCTGCTCGCCGCGGTCGGTGGCCTCGCCGTCGACATCCCCGCGTCGCTGTTTGGGGTGAGCATCACCGCCTCACACCTGCCGGGGTGGCTGGAGCTGCTCGACACCATGGTCCAGGATGGCGCGTTCGTGGGCGCCGCGGTGTTGTTCGCGCACGTCGGGCGGCGCACCGTTCGCGCGTGGCAGTTCGGCCTGCGCCCGCCGCGCCTGCGCTGGCGCTCGACGGCGCTGTTGATCTTCGCGCTGCTGCTCGCGTTCTTGATCTTCAGCGCGATCTGGTCGGAAGTGATCGAAGTGCACACCAAGGAGAAACTGCTCGAACAGCTCGGCGCGAACGAAGGCACGTCGCTGCTGCTGCTGAGTGCACTGCTCACCTGCGTGATCGCGCCGTTCTGTGAGGAGTTCCTCTTCCGCGGCTTCATCTACACCGCCCTGTGCAGCTGGCGCGGGCCGTGGCCCGCCGCGATCATCACGGGCCTCGTCTTCGGTGGCATCCACGCCGGCTCCGCGCCCGCCGCCGACCTCCTGCCGCTGGGCGCGCTCGGCTTCGGGTTGTGCCTGCTCTACCGGCGCACCGGCTCGCTCTATCCCTGCATCGCCGCACACTCGCTGAACAACTCGCTCGCGTTCGGCGCGCTCGAGAGTTGGGGCTGGCAGATACCGGTGCTGATGGCCGCCGCGCTCGCGACGATCGCACTGCTCATCTTCGCGCTCAAGCGCGCCGGGGTGATCACGCCGCCCCCCGAGAGCCGTGTGCCGCCGGTCGTACTCGCGCCCATATAGCCATCGCATCCAGACCGCCGGGTATTCTGGCGCGGCCTCGTAGCATCGTTCTCGTGATCTCCGCCCCAGCACCCTCCTCTCCACCGGCAGCGCCTCCCGTCGCCGCTCCGATCGCCGCGCGGATGACGATCGCAACACACGGTGCCCGCGGGCGCCCGAAGTTCATGCTCGACGGCGAACGGCTGATCGTCAGCGGCGTCGTGAAGCCATACGTCGCGGGACAGAACGTCGTCGTGCGCTTTATTCGCGACGGTCGCGACGTCGCGACGAACACCGTCGCCGTGCAACCCGCAAGCAACGGGACGGGTCGCTTTCGCCTCGGCTACGCCAACCGCCGCGCCGGCGTCGTGAGTGTGAGCGCCGCGCACGCGCCCACACCGCAGCTGTCGGCCCTCACGGCGCGCGCCGCGGGCGTGCGCTTCATCGCGGCCGACCTGCGCGAAGGCGCGCGCGGGCCCGGCGTGTGGCTGCTGCAGCAGCGCTTGAGCGTGCTGCACTACGCGGTGCCCCTCAACGGCGTCTACGACGAAGGCACCGCGCAGGCCGTCACCGCCTATCGCAAGGCGACCGGGCTCGAACGCGTGCCCAGCACCGACACGCAGTTCTTCCGGTTGCTGCGCGCCGGTGCCGGGAGCTTCCGCGTGCGCTACCCCGGCGACGGCCGGCACGTCGAGGCCAATCTCGCGAAGCAGGTCCTCGCTGAGATCGAACCCGGTGGCCGCGTGCGGCGGATCTACACGATCAGCTCCGGCAAGCCCTCGACGCCGACCGTGCTCGGCCGCTTCCGCGTCTACCTCAAGACGCCCGGCGAAAACTCCGAGGGGATGGTCGACTCCAACTACTTCATCCGCGGCTACGCGATCCACGGCTACCACGAAGTGCCCACCTACGCCGCCAGCCACGGCTGCCTGCGCGTCCCGATCCCCGACGCCCCCGCGATCTACGCGTGGGTGCAGGTCGGCACGCCGGTCGACGTGTACTACTGAGCGGAGCGCCGACTGGGCGCGGGGCGGGGCCTGGAGCGCTGTGCCGATCGGGCGAAACGTGCGGCTAAACGCGAATCCGCAGCATCCGCGCGAGATAGCCGACGCCGATCCCGTAGACGAGCAGCGCGAGCACGGTGCCCACGCCGCGGATCGCCCACTGGCTCGTCGAGCCCGCGGTGATGCCTGAGAAGGGCGAGGTCAGCCCGCCCGCGACTTCGTCGATCACGCGGTGCACCGTGCTCTTCTTCGCGGCATGCTTGGTCGTGGCGGGTGTCGCGGCGCCGACCGAGGTTCCCATCACCTCGTTCTGCTGGTGATTCGACGCTTCGCTCGTCTGTTCGAGCGCGAAGATCGCAAAGGACACGATCACGACCACGCACGCGATTCGCGAGGCGAGGCGCAGCAGCGTCGCAACCAGGAGCAGCACCTCGCTAGATTAGAGCGCGCCGTGGACAGCTCGACCGAACCCCGCAGCGATCTCACCGCCGCGCGCGCGGCGCTGTTGAAGGGTCTCCGCGAGCATGCCCTCGTGATCGGCGAGGTCACGCTCACGAGCGGGCGCACCGCGTCCTACTACGTCGACGCCAAGCGCGCGATTCTGCTCGCCGACACGTTCGCGGCGCTGGGCGCGCTGCTCGCCGACGCCGCACGCGAGTGCCGCGCGAGCGCGGTCGGCGGAGTGCCGGTGAGCGCGATCCCGGTCGCCTGCGCCGCGCTCGCCGCGGGCTTTCCCGAGCGTGCGTTCATCGTGCGCAAAGAGCGCAAGGAGCACGGCCTGCAGCGCTGGATCGAGGGCCCCGAGCCGCTGCCCGGCGAGCGCTGCCTACTCGTCGAGGACGTCGTCACGACCGGCGCCTCCACGATCGAGGCGCTCGAGCGCGTGCGGGGCGAGGGCCTCACAGTCGCCGGGGTCCTCAGCGTCCTCGACCGCCTCGCCGGCGGCGGCGAAGCGATCCAGGCCGCGCTCGGCGGCGACGCGCGATACGCGGCGCTGACGACGATCGACGACGTCTATCCCGAGCGGCTCGATCGGTGAGCGGCAGCGGCGCCCCGGAGACCGCAGGCAGCACCGCGCCCGGCCCCACGCTCATCCGCGACGCGCGCCCCGACGACGTCCCGGTGCTGCTGGAGATGTTCGCGGAACTCGCCGACTACGAGCACCTCACGCACGAGCTGCGCGCCACCGCGGAACAGCTGCACGCCGCACTGTTCGGAGTTCGCCCTGTCGTCGAGGCCCTGATCGCGGAGCACCCGGCCTCCGGGGCCGCGATCGGCTACGCGATGTTCTTCCCGACCTTCTCGACATTCCTCGCGAGTACCGGCATCTGGCTCGAGGACCTCTTCGTGCGCCCCGCCCAGCGCCGCGGCGGCGTCGGACGCGCGCTGCTCGCGGCAGTCGCCGCGCGGCTGCGCGAGCGCGGTGGGGAGCGTTTGGAATGGGCCGCGCTCGACTGGAACGAGCCCGCGCTCAGTTTCTACCGCGGGCTCGGCGCACGCACGATGGGGGAATGGATCACGCACCGCCTCACCGGGGAGGAGCTGCAGCGGCTCGCGGAGGACGCGCGCGAGCCTCGGTAGCCTTCTCCGTGGCCGCATCCAGGTCGCGCCCTCGTAGTCCAATGGATAAGACAACCGCCTCCTAAGCGGTGGATCCAGGTTCGACTCCTGGCGGGGGCATTGGGAGGGTCTACGCCGCTGCCGCGGCGTGCTGCTGGGCCTGCGCGTACAGCGCCTCGGGCGCGACGTCGGCGTCGTTGGGCCAGACGATCGTGCCGGCCTCGGCGTCCGCGCGGAGCTGCCCGAAGTAGGCCGGGTCGCGCAGCGGCGCGAACATGCCGCCGTAGTCGAGCAGGTAGGAGAGGTCTACGTCGGCCGTGGTGCCGTCCTCGAAGCGGACGTGCACGATGTATCCGTCTAGCGGTTGGGCCTCCGTGAGCAGGGGCGTGCTGCGAGTGCTCGCACCGGCTGTCGGCGCCAGCTTGCGCGCGTCCTTCTTGGCCTGCTTGTCCATGCGACGCTCGCGGAGCTTGCTTTCGCGGGTGAGCTTCGCCATCGTGGTCTTCTTCTTGCCGCTCGAGGCCATATCGATCCGTCCCTTCTCGCGAAGATTTCTGCCAGGCAGCCGCCCGGAGACGCGCGAGCCGCTTGGTTGAACGGATGTCGCCCGGTAGCACCACCCTAGCGGCTCCAGGACGCCGCGCCTCGGCGCGGGCGGCTCGCGGCACCGATGCGTCAGCATGGTGCCACGGTGATTTACGCCCGCGACAGAGATTTCCACCGCTACGACGGTATCGACCCGCTCGCCCCGTGTGGCGGCCCCCGCGACCCGCTCGAGCCGTGCGACTCGTGCGACCCGCTTGACCCGCGCCACCCGCTCCCGTGACCCGCGCGCGCCGCCGCCTGATCCTCGCGATCTGCTGCATGAGCCTGCTGATCGTCGGGCTCGACAACACGATCGTCAACGTCGCGCTGCCCTCGATCGGACGCGAGCTGCATACCGGCGTCACCGGCCTGCAGTGGACCGTCGACGCCTACACGCTCACGCTCGCCAGCCTGCTGATGCTCTCCGGCTCAATGGGCGACCGCCTCGGACGCCGCCGCGTGTTTCAGACCGGCCTCGTGCTGTTCACGATCGGCTCGCTGCTCTGCAGCGCCGCGCCCTCCATCGGCTGGCTGATCTTCTTCCGCATGCTCCAGGGCGTCGGCGGTTCGATGCTCAACCCCGTCGCGATGTCGATCATTCGCAACGTCTTCACCGACGCCCGCGAGCGCGCGCAGGCGATCGGCTGGTGGGGCGCCACCGTCGGCGTCAGCCTCGCGCTCGGCCCCGTGCTCGGCGGCGGGCTCGTCGACTCCGCCGGGTGGCGCTCGATCTTCTGGATCAACATCCCCGTCGGCCTGCTCGCGCTCGGCCTCACGATCCGCTTCGTGCCCGAATCGCGCGCTCCCCGCCCGCGACGCGTCGACGTCGGGGGGCAGTCGCTCGTCATCATCCTCCTCGCCTCACTCACCTACGGGATCATCGAGGCGCCCTCCGCCGGCTGGCTCTCCGCGCGGAGCCTCGCCACGTTCGCGCTCGCCGCCGCCGCGCTCGTCGCGCTGCTTCTCTACGAGCGCCGCCGCCGCGAACCACTGCTCGAACTGCGCTTCTTCCGCAGTCTCCCCTTCTCCGGCGCCAGCGCGATCGCCGTCTGCTCGTTCGCCGCGCTCGGCGGCTTCCTGTTCCTTAACACGCTCTACCTGCAGGAGGTCCGCGGGCTCTCCGCGCTCACCGCCGGCCTCTACACGCTCCCGATCGCCGCCATGACACTCATCTGCGCGCCGCTCTCCGGCCGCTACGTCGGACGCCGCGGGCCGCGCGCCGCGCTGCTCGTCGGCGGACTCGGGATCATGCTCGGCGGTGCCCTGCTCACCGGGCTCGGACCGCACACCTCGATCCCCTCGCTGCTGCCCGCCTACTTCATCTTCGGGGTCGGCTTCGGCACCGTCAACCCCCCGATCACCAACACCGCCGTGCTCGGCATGCCCGCCGCCCAGGCCGGCGTCGCCGCCGCCGTCGCCTCCACCTCGCGCCAGGTCGGGCAGACCCTCGGCGTCGCCGTCGTCGGTGCCGTCGCCGCCGCCGGCGCCGTCAAGGTCGGGCCCGGCTTCGTCCAAGCCAGCCACGCCGCCTGGTGGATCGTCACCGCCGCCGGCGCCGCCGTGCTCCTCCTCGGGGTGTTCAGCACCACGCCGCGCGCCGAGGCCACCGCGCAGCGCGTCGCCGACGATCTCCGTGGCGAACGGGGCATGGGCAAGACGCGGGTCGATCTGGAGGACAAGGACGCGCTTTGGAAGGTGCTCGACGAGGAGCAATTCGACGAGCCTCCTACAACCAGGCCACTCGATCCACATGCGAGTTGAGCGCAGTCTCTTTCACGGCTGGGCTTTTCGCGCCCTCCGCTGCAGACGCCGCGCGGACTCGAGCGATTCGACGTCAGCGAGGTCCTGGGGCCGGCCGGCGGCGCGCTTCATCGCGAGCATGTCCTCGATCGACGCGATCCTGATGCTCTGCCCGCCGAGCTCGACGATGTCGGCACGGCGGCGAAGTGTCCCGTAAGGGGGCGCTCCGGCGGGTTTGGCCAGAAGGTCGATGTCGCCGACCGGCGTGGTCAGGCACACGATCTCGGTCTGGGCCAGCGTGCGCGCGTCGGGCACGAACGGCACTTCGTCGGAGATTCCGCGCAGGCGGGCGTTCAACGAGGCGAGCACCTCACCGAGCGCGTCGAGATTGGATCCTACGGTCGAATAGCAGACGTCGAGATCCTTCGTAAACCGCGGCATTGCCTGGATCGCGACCGCCACACCGCCGATGACTACGAAGTCAACCCCGCCCTCCAAGAGTGCACGGAGGATCGCGACAGGCTGGTAAGCGGGGGCGTCATCCACGCGCGCGTTCTCCGGCGCGCGTCAATTCCCGACCCCACTCGTACATCCGTTCCAGCTGTGTGAGCCGCTCGTCGGGCGTAAGCCGCAGGTGCTCGACGATCAGCGTCTCGTCGACACCCCGACCAACGGGCTCCGCGGTGAGCACGAGCCGTTGGCCGATGCTCCGCAGCGCGTCGTCAAGCGTTGCCACCGTCGGGTTGGCGCCGGGCCGCTCGAGCTTGGCCACCGCGGCTTGACTGACCCCCCATCGCTCGGCGAGCTCCGCCTGGGTGATGCCCGCCTCGCGGCGCGTGGATTTGAGCAGGCTCGAAGGGTCAGGCACACAAGTGAGTATAACTTATAGGTTGTTTCGCTTGTGCCCAGCGCCAGGCCGCGCGCAGGCGACCACACACAGCTGGTGGCGGAGGGGCTCAGCGATTCGGCTTGCTCACCCCAGAAGCCCCGACCCCCACAGCCGGCGCGATCTCGTCCAGGCGTTCCAAGATCACCCGCAGCCCGCCCTGCGTTTCCAGGTTCAGCCGGTCGAGGATCGCCTCCGCGTCCCTGAACGTGTTCGCCGAGCGCGCGTCCGCCGCGAGGCTCTGCACGTTCTGCCCGACCATGATCACCGACAGCAGCACGAGCTGCAGGAACGTCTGCGCGATCCACGACACGATGCCCTCGCCCCCTGGCTTCAGCGCGGGCCCGAGGCCGATGAGGGCGATCACCGCGAACACGTACGCGCACCACATCGTGCCCACGAGCCGCGTGATCAGCACCGCGAACTTCGCGTTGAAGCCGTCGACCTCGCCCATCGCCTCTTTGAGCACCGACGGGCTCGGGTGCAGCGCCTTGACGAGATGGTGCTCGGTCTTCACGGGTCTACGCTCTGTCATCGCTTCTCCCTGCGCCGTCACGCGGCTGCACATGTGGTGGATGAATTCCGGCGAGTGTAACCTTGGCCGATCGCGTCGCGCGCGCTTGTCACCGGGGCCACGGGCTTCATCGGCGGTCGCCTCGCCGTCGCGCTCGCGCGCTCCGGCGCCGAAGTCCGCTGCCTCGTGCGCGACCCCGCGCGCGCCGCGCCGCTGCGCGACGTCGGCTGCGAGATCCGCCGCGGGGACGTCACCGACGCCGCGAGCCTGCAGGGCACCGGTCGCGACATCCACGTCGCCTACTTCCTGGTCCACGCGATGGCCGGCGGCGAGGGCTTCGCCGAGCGCGAGCGCGTCGGCGCGTGCAACTTCGCGCGGATGGCCGCGCGCGAGGGCGTGCAGCGCATCGTCTACCTCGGCGGCCTCGGCGACGAGGCCGTCTCCAAACACCTCGCCAGCCGCCACGAGACCGCCCAGATCCTCGCCGCCGAGGGCCCCCCGCTCACCTACTTCCGCGCCGCGATGGTCGTCGGCGCGCAGAGCGAGTCCTACCGCACGCTGCGCTACCTCGTCAAACGCCTCCCCATCATGATCGCGCCGGCCTGGCTGAAGACCGCCACGCAGCCGATCGGCATCGACGACGTCATCGAGTACCTCCGGCGCGCGCCCGAGGTCCCCGAGTCCGCCGGCCGCGAGGTCCAGATCGGCGGCCCCGACGTGCTCTCCTACGGCGCCATGCTCGACCGCATGGCGCTCGCGATGGGCCTGCGCCCGCGGCCGAAGCTGCCCGTGCCCTTCATCACGCCCTGGCTCTCCGCACTGTGGCTCGGACTCGTGACCCCCGTCGACACCAACGTCGCGCGGCCGCTCGTGGAGGGCCTGACCACTGCCACCATCGTCACGGACCCCTCCGGGGCGCAGCCCTTCGGGCTGTCCCCCGCTTCCTTCGACGAGACCCTCGCGCTCGCGCTCGCAGAGGAAGCGCGCTGAAGGCCGCGCCCGTACCCGACTACTCCTCGCCCTCGCCCTCGCCCTCGTAAAGCGACTCCCGCGCGAGCTCCTTGCCGCGCGGGCTCAGGAGCTCGATCTCCAACAGGTGTCCGCGGTAGTCGTCGGGCGCAAGCAGCGTGAAGCGGTTCTCGATCAGCGCGCAGCGATCGACCGCGAGCTCCGAGAGCTCCGCGACCGCGGTACTGCCACCGCCCACCAGCGGTCGCCCCCAGACGAGCGTCATCGCCGCGACCGCGCCGTCCTCGCCGCGCCAGCGGCCCACCACCTCGTCGCAGAGATCGAGCGTCCAGCCCGGGTTCTCCGCGGCCGTCTGATCGGTGAAGTCGACGTGCGCCGTCAGCTGCGCCGGTTCCGCGCCGTCCTCGCCGGGGGACACGAAGCGCACGTACCCAAACAGCTCGTAGCCCGCCGCCGTGCTCGCGGTCGCCGGCACGTACGTGTGCCCGTGCCAGCTGCGATCCGGGTACCACACGATCTCCCCCGGCTCACCCAACCCCTCCGATCCCAGCTCGGCGTCGTGCGCGTCCGCGAGCGCGAGGCACGCCGCGAGCAGCTCCTGGCCGAGCCGCTCGGCCCAGCGGCCGTAGGGCAACCCCTCCTGCGGCGGTTCCGCCGCGAAGCGCGGCACGTAGAGGTCGACCGGGGCCACGCGCGCAGCGTAACGGGCCGGCTCACGCATCGCGCAGCGCCGCCGCCGCGTCCTCCGGCGCGACGATGTTGAGGTTCACCCCCGTCGATAGCTCGAGCCCCGCGAGGTGCGTGAGTCGCGGCATCACGTCGATGCGCCAGCAGAAGCGCTCGGCGCCGCGCGGAGCGGTGCGCACCCAAAGGTTCAGCGGCGGGCTCGCGCCGAGGTGGCGCGCGAGGCGCCGCAGACCCTCGTGCAGCAGCGCCGCGCCCGTCGGTCCGTCGTCCTCGAAGCGCGCGCGAGGCTTGCGCGGGGCGAGCAGCAACTGGAATGGCACGCGCGAAGCGTAGGGCGCGAGCAGCACGGCCTCCTCGTCGATCGCGACGATCCGCTCGCCCCGGCGGACCTCCTCGGCGACGAGATCCTCGAGCAGGTCGTGGCCCATCGTGCGCGTCGCGTGCGCGCCCGCGCGCTCGCGCTCGCGCGCCACGTCCGCCGGCACGAAGTCCAGCGCGTAGAGCTGCGCATGCGTGTGCGGCAGCGACGCGCCCGCCTCGCGACGCTCGTTGACGATCAGCTGCGCGCACGCGCTCCCCGCGTGCGCGCGCATCCGCTCGCGCCACACCGCGACCGCCGCGATCACCTGCTCCCGCGGCAGCTCCGCGAGCGAGAGCACCGACTGCGGGCCGTTGACGATCACCTCGTGCGCGCCGACCGCGCGCGTCGCGACGAACAGCTCCGAAGGCGAGACGGGGCCGGCTTGCGGTGCGGGATCGGGAGTGAGCGCGGGGTACAGGTTCGGCACCACGCGCACCGTCCAGCCCGGCGAGTCCGGCCGCCCCCCGCCGGGGCGCACCGCGTAGAGCTCGGGCGGCGTGCGGTCCTCGTGACCCTCCGCGAACGGGTCGCGCTCCACGTCGATCGGGTCCGCCGCGACGCACGTCGGCGCGCCGCCCGGTCGTCGCGAGCGCTCGCCCGCGACGATCGTCTTGTGCCCGCTGAGCGGGTCGACGCGCAGCTCGGGCACCACTCACGCGTCCAGCGCGTAGCGTTCGACGTCGCGCCGCAGCTTCGCCGCGCTCGGATAGGAGCCCTGGTGGATGTACTCGCCGCCACCCCGGTTGTAGAAGACCGTGACCGGCGTGTTCGGCGAATCGGTCGCCTCGGCCCCGAGCTGGCCGCTGGCGTCGTAGTAGCTCGGATAGCTCAGCGGGTAAGCGCGCAGGAACTTCAGCGCTTCCGCGCGTTCGGTGTCGCCGGAGTCGATGCCGAGGAACGCGACCCGCCGGCCCAGCTCCAGCGAGACCTGCTGAAAGGCGCCGAACTCCGCTTTGCAGGGGCCGCACCACGACGCCCACTTGTTGATCACCAGCGGCCAGCCGCGCAGCGCCGCCAGTCGCGCGCGCAGCGCAGCGCGACCGCCGCCGAGCAGATCGCTCGCCTGCGCGTGCAGTCCCGCGAGCGGCCCCGCGGAGCCCGCGAGCCGTGCCTGCATCTGCGCGGCCGTGAGCCGCACCGTCGGCGTGGTCGTCTCCTGCGAGCGCGTCGCCAACTGGATCAGGCCGACCGCGAGCAGCGCCACCAGCACGAGGCCGCCGGCGATCGTCGCGAGGCGCCTCGTGCTCGGGGAGACGCCGCGGGTCGGGAAGCGCCTGCCGGTCACGCCCTGAAGGGTGCCAGATGCCGGCGCCCTTCAACGCCGCCCCGCTGTGCTATATCCTGGAGGCACATCGGGGCCGGGTTGCTCTGATGTGCCCCGGGGGTTCCTTGCCGGTATGGAGCCGGCGCCCCGAGCCACGCCGAGTCCTCTTCTGCGGCGGCTCCATCTCGAAGTCCAGCCTTTTATGGCCGAGTCCACCCAAGTGGCCCTCGCGGCCGCGCCCATTCCAAGCTCCGCCGATATTGCGCGGGCGGAGAAGTTCGTGCGCGAGCGCTTCCTTCACGACGGCGAGGACGCCGCAGTCGTGCTCGCGCCCGGCTGCGCCCGCCGCCGCGCGCTCGACGCCGCGCTCGCGGAGCTCGCCGAGCAGGCCAAGCACCCGAGCACCGCGTGGCGGCGCGAGTTCTCGCTGCTGCTCGGCCTCGAACGCGTCCTCTCCGACGAGGAGCCGCGCCTGCGCGACGGCACGTTGCTCTCCGCGCACCAGGTCGACGCGCTTTCGGGCACGCTCACCGCGCTGCTCGCCGAGGCCGAACGGAGCGCCGGAAACGGAAACGGAAACGGCCGCGCCGCGGCGGCCGCGGCCTCGCCCGAGCTGCTCGCCTCCGCGTCGATCCTCGGACCCGACGGAGACACCGCGCCGGCCGCTGCGCCGGACGCGCCGACGCCGCGCGTGCCCACGAACGGGGTCGCCGCCGAACGCGCCGCCGAGCGCGCGCGGCGCGACGAAGAGGCCGACGACGCCCCGATCGGCGGCTCCCACGACGAGACGCGCGCGGAAGACCTCGATGACCTGGACGTCGAGGACAACGACGACGACGACGAGGACGAAGACGACGGCGACGGCGACGCGCTCGGTGTCGCGCCCGCCGCCGCGAACGAGGACGACGACGGCGAGGATCTCGGAGACATCGAGGACGAGCTCGAGCCGCTGCCCGCCGAGGACGAGGGCGACGCCGAGGACGAGGAGGTCGAGAGCGAGGAGGAGCCCCAGGACTGGGTCGAAGACGAAGACGAGGAGGAGGCGCTTCCCGACCAGCCCGAGGACCCCAACGCCGCCAAGCGCTTCTGGTTCGAGCACGCGACCGGCGCCGGCAAGACCGTCGCCGCGCTTGGGTTCGTCGAGGCCTCCCAGACCGGCGGCATCCTGATCCTCACCCACCGGCGCAACCTCGTCGACCAGTTCCTCGGCGAGCTGCGCCAGCGCGGCTACTCCAAACGCATCAGCCGGCCGCTCTACGTCGGCGAGGACTCCACGAAGGGCCCCGTCACGGTCGAGACCTACCAGTGGTTCGTGCGCAACGCCGGGCGCATCTCCAGCGCCTACACGATCGTGATCTGCGACGAGGCGCACACCGCGCTCGGCGAGAAGACCAGCGGTGCGATCCGTCAGTGGACGGGGCCGATCTTCATCGGCATGACCGCGACCGGCGCGCTGATCGCGCGTCACGTCACCGATCTCTTCCCGACGCAGACCTCGCGCTTCGACCTCGCGCAGGCCGCGCGCCGCGGCGTGATCGCGCCGCTGCGCTGCATCCGGATCCCTCCGGGGCCCGGCGTTCGCACGATCGCCAAGGTGCCGCTGCGCCGAGGCGAGGTGGACACCGAGTTCGACCAGGAGATGCTCGCCGAACTGCTCGACCAGACGCCGTTCAACCTGGCGATCGCCGACCTCTACAAGACTCGCTTCAACGGCGTCCCCGGCGTCGTCTACGCGGCCGGCGTCAAGCACGCCTACAACGTCGCCGCGGCCTTCACGGAGATCGGGATCAAGGCCAAGGCGGTGTCGGGCGAGACCCCCAAGCGCGAGCTGGCACGGATCCTGGCCGATTACGAATCGGGCAAGATCGACGTGCTGGTCAACGCGATGCTGCTCGCGGAGGGGTGGAACAGCCCGCGCGCCACGATCTGC
>DATHPS010000026.1:0-44261 GCA_035483545.1 Solirubrobacteraceae bacterium
CCGCCGCTGCGAGTCCAAGTGGGCCCGGCCGCGTCCGGGCGGCTGTATCGGCAGTGCGCCGATAGGCCTGTCGTCGAGCATCGCGCCACTGGCGACACCGTCGTGCCGTGGTTCAGGTGCTGGTGGGCGCTGCGGTAGGAATTTGTCCTGCGCCACATCGGGTTTGGATCTGCTACTGAAACAGGGTTGCAATGCCGGAAACGAAAGGCCCGCCTTTTCGGCGGGTCTTTGCATATCGGGCGGTCTTTTGCAGGCCGCAGCCCGGATGGCGCATAATCCGGGATTGGCGTTTCCACACGGAACAGCATTGCCGTGCTGGTCATGGAGTCCCGGATTGCGCTTTGCTCCATCCGGGCTACGGCTCAAAATTGTTACGCTCCTGCCTCACTTCCATTCCCGTACATCGACGAAGTGCCCGGCCACCGCCGCCGCCGCCGCCATGGCCGGCGATACCAGATGGGTCCGGCCCTTGTAGCCCTGCCGGCCCTCGAAGTTGCGGTTGGACGTCGAGGCACAGCGCTCGCCGGGCTTGAGCTTGTCCGGGTTCATGGCGAGGCACATCGAGCAGCCCGGCTCGCGCCATTCGAAGCCGGCCTTGATGAAGATCTGGTCGAGGCCTTCAGCTTCGGCCTGGTCCTTGACCATGCCGGACCCCGGCACGACCATCGCATTGACGTGACCGCTGACGGTCTTGCCGTCGATGACCTTCGCCGCTGCGCGCAGATCCTCGATGCGTCCGTTGGTGCATGAGCCGATGAACACCCGGTCGATCGCGATGTCGGTGATCTTCTCGCCGCCCTTGAGGCCCATGTAGGCCAGCGAGGCCTCGGCCGCGATGCGCGCGACCTCGCGCAGATCCTCGATGCGCGAGTTGGTGCAGGAGCCGATGAACACGCGGTCGATCGCGATCTGCTCGATCGGGGTGCCCGGCTGGAGCGCCATGTAGTGAAGCGCGCGCTCGGTGGCCTCGCGCTCGGCGGGACTGTCGAACTCCTCGGGCGCGGGCACCTTGTCGGTGACGGCGCGCACCATGCCGGGGTTGGTGCCCCAGGTGACCTGCGGCGAGATGGCGGAGGCGTCGATCACGACCTCGCGGTCGAACTGGCCGCCGTCCTCGGTGGCAAGCTCGCGCCAGCGCTCGATCGCGGCGTCCAGGTCGGCCCCCCGCGGCGCACCGGGCCTGGGATTGCCGGCCTGCTCAGCGTCGCGGAACCACGCGAAGGTGGTCTCGTCGGGCGCGATCATGCCGGCGCGCCCACCGCCCTCGATGGTCATGTTGCAGACGGTCATGCGGCCCTCCATGGACAGCGCCTCGATGGCGGGGCCGGCGTACTCGACGGCGTGGCCGGTGAGTCCGCCCACACCCAGCTGTCCGAGCGTGCCGAGGATCAGGTCCTTGGCGGTGACGCCGAACCCGAGCTGACCTTCGTAGCGGATGCGCATGGAGCGGGGCTTTGACTGCACCATGCACTGCGTGGCGAGCACGTGCTCGACCTCGGAGGTGCCGATGCCGAAGGCGAGCGCGCCGAAGGCGCCGTGCGTGGAGGTGTGCGAATCGCCGCACACGATCGTCATGCCGGGCTGCGTGACGCCGAGCTCGGGCCCGATCACGTGCACGATGCCCTGCCGGTCGGAGCCGAGCGAGTAAACGGGCACTCCGAACTCGGCGCAGTTGCGCTCGAGCGTTTCCACCTGCACGCGCGAGAGCTCGTCCTTGATGCGCGCGGCGACGGGCGTGCCGTCAGTGGGCGTGTTGTGGTCAGCGGTCGCGAGCGTGCGGTCGGGCCGGCGCACGCCGCGACCGGCGAGGCGCAGCCCGTCGAAGGCCTGCGGGCTGGTGACCTCGTGCACGAGGTGCAGGTCGATGTAGATGAGGCCGTCGGCGACCTCGTGAGCCTCCCAGATCTTCTCGAACAGCGTCTTGGGCATGGTCATCGGTCCTCGTGCTCGTGGGTGATGGTGGATGTCGTTTTCATGAGGACCCCTCCGGGGTCCGGTGCGGCGTTCGCGTGGTGCTCATCTAGCTGCGCCTCAGTCCCGCGGAGACGACCGCGAGGAACTCGGCATCCGCGTCGTGCGCCTTGGGGTTCTCGAAGTGGTGCGGCAGGTCGGCGTCGAAGGTGACGCAGTCGCCGGCGTCGAGCACGTAGCGCTGACCGTCGCAGACGAGCACGACCGAGCCGGTCTCGACGAGCGCGGTCTCGCGGCTGCCGGGCTCGTGCATCGGCGGGTCGTCGGCTGCGCCGGTTGCGCCGCCGGGTGCGAGCGTGTGGCGCGAGATCTCCGCCCGCTGGCCCGGCTGCGAGGAGGTCAGCACCTCGAAGCCGTGGCCGCGCCGCTTGTTGCCGCCGCGGGTCCGCTCCCCCGCGCGCACGACCGTCACCGACCCGCCCTCGTCGAGGCGCAGAAGCTGGGAGAGGCGCAGCTCGAGGCCGGCGGCGATCCGCGAGGCGACGGTCAGCGTCGGGCTGGTCTCGCCGCGCTCGACCTGCGAGAGCATCGGCGCGCTGACGCCGCTGCGGGCGGCGAGGTCGCGCAGGGACAGCCCCGAGGACTCGCGCAGGGCCTTGACGCGCGCACCGATGACGGCCGGGTCGAGGGGATCGCTCGTGCGCGAGGATGCGGCCGCAACCGGCTGCGAGGACGTGCGCGGCTGGACGCGGTCTCGGCGTGCGTGCTTCGTCGCTGGCGTCATACGTGCGTACGTTATCACGGACGCGCGTACGTGGTGCGGCTAAGGATGCGCGCCGGCTTCTTCCAGCTGGTGCTTCAGTTCCTGGTTTTCCCGTTCGGCCTTGCGGAGGTTCGTTTCGGCTTCCGTCCTGCGTTCTTCGTTCGCCTGGTTCGAGGGGGACGGCGTCTGCGTGACGGTGCTCGATGTGACGGTGTTCGTCTGAGTGACGACCTTGGGGACGGTGGTCGTGTTGGTGACGGTGCGAGTGACCGGTGCTTCGTGCCCGCTGCGTTCGGAGGCTGTTTCGCCTTTGTGCCCCACGGCATACCCGATGACGCCGCCGACGACGAGCGCGAGCAACCCTGTGAGGATCGCCGGCCACGGGTTCTCCCACCAGCGGTCTTCCGGCGGAAGCGCCGGCGGCAGGCGTTCGGCGACGGGCGGCTCGACGGGAACGACCCGCGGCTGTCTCGGCGGCACAGGCGCGTCCAGACGTTCAGTCGGCTGAGTGGGCGGCAGCGGCGGCCGCGGAGGCTCTGGTGCGTTCATGTTGTTGCGATTGCTCGGCTCGACTACCAGGGCTGCCTGCTGCGAGGCCCGTACCCCGCAAGGATCACGCCGCCTGTGGTCATCGCCACGAAGCCGGGCAAACGCCACACCGCGACACGCGAGGACTCTTTGAGCACCGTGGAGATGTACCCGCCGTCGAACCGGCGGAAACGTCTGCAGGCCCGGCTGCATCGCACGCCGGCTTCAAGCCGTGCGCGACCCCGCGACGCCGCCGGCAGGTGGCGCCATCATCTTCTTCCTAGCTCCCGGCGGGCTCGGGCAGCCCGATCGCGTCATCAGCGCGCGAGCGCGCCACCGCGACCGACAGCGCGCGCACGTAAGCCCGCGCGGCCGCGTCGATGATGTCGGTCGAGATGCCCTGGCCGGCGCCGGTGAAGCCGGCGAGTTCCACCACGACGGAGACCTCGCCCAGCGCGTCCTGGCCCTCGGTCACCGCGCCGATCGTGAACTCGCTGAGCGTCGGCGCCATGGCGGTGGCGGCGTTGATCGCCTGGAAGACCGCGTCGATCGGACCGTCGCCGGTGAAGGAGCCGGTCGCGGAGCCGCCCTCGGGCAGCGTCACCGACACCTTCGCGTGCGGCGAGCGCTGCGAGTGGTCCTCGACCTCGAACCACTCGAGGGTGTATCCCGCGATCTCCTCGCGCAGCTCGTCGGTGACGAGCGCCTCGAGGTCCATCGCAGTGACCTGCTTCTTGCGGTCGGCGATCTCCTTGAAGCGCTTGAACGCGGTGTTCAGCGCCTGGCCGTCCAGCTCGAAGCCCATCTCCTCGAGCGCTTTGCTCAGCGCGTGGCGGCCGGAGTGCTTGCCGAGCACGATCGAGTTGCTGCGCAGCCCGACGGTCGTGGCATCCATGATCTCGTAGGTGGTGCGCTCCTTCAGCACCCCATCCTGGTGGATGCCCGCCTCGTGCGCGAACGCGTTGCGCCCGACGATCGCCTTGTTCGGCTGCACCTGGTAGCCAGTCAGGCGCGACACCAGCCGGCTCGTGCGCGCGATCTCCGTCGTCTCCGCGCCCGTCCAAAATCCCAGGCTGGGCTCGCGTGTGTGCAGCAGCATCACGATCTCCTCCAGCGACGCGTTGCCGGCGCGCTCGCCGATGCCGTTGATCGCGCACTCGACCTGGCGGCAGCCCGCTTCCAGGCCGGCGAGCGAGTTGGCGACTGCCAGCCCGAGATCGTCGTGGCAGTGCACCGAGACGACCACGTCGCGCAGACCGGGCACCAGCCGGTAGAGCTCCTCGAACATCGCGCGGAACTCGGTCGGCATTGTGTAGCCGACGGTGTCGGGCACGTTGATCGTGGTGGCCCCCTCCTCCAAGGCGATCTGGATCACCTCGGCCATGTACTGCACGTCCGAGCGCGAGCCGTCCTCGGCGGAGAACTCGACGTCGTCGGTGTAGCCGCGCGCCTGCGCCACCGCGGCGCGCACCTGTCCCTTGACGTCCTCGCGCGTGGTCTGCAGCTTGCGCTCGATGTGGAGGTCGCTGGTGGCGATGACGATGTGGATACGCGGGCGCTGCGAGTCGCGCACCGCATTCCACACCGCCTCGATGTCCTGCGCGCTCGTGCGCGCCAGCCCGCAGATCACCGGGCCTTCCACCTCCCGCGCGATCGCCTGCACCGACTCGAAGTCGCCCGGTGAGGTGATCGGGAAGCCCGCCTCGATCACATCCACCCCCAGGCGCGCCAGCTGGTGCGCGATCTCCAGCTTTTCCTGCTTGTTCAACGAGATGCCCGGCGACTGCTCGCCGTCGCGCAGCGTCGTGTCGAAGATCTTGACGCGGTTCGCGTCGTTGCGTACGTCGTCGTTGCTCATGCCGTTCGTGCTCCTTCTCTATCTCGCCTTTTGTTCCTCTCTGCTGGTTATGCGGCTACGCGGCCGCCACGCGCTATTCCCCCCGAGGGGGGAGGAGAAGAAGCTGCAGAAGCGAGTAGTGAAACGACATCTTGTGTGAGAGTAGCACCGGCCGGTCAGGGTGTATGCGAACAGCGGCGCGACCTGCCGTCGAATGCAGGTCGCGCCGTGTCCGGCCTGCTCACCTGCTTCTACAGCTCGATGCCCGTGACATAGCAGTGCGCCGGCGCTTCGTTCGTGGCTCCGACCGCGCCCGCCCACAGCTCGAGCCAGCTGAGCGAGCCGCCAGCGTCGAACATGAACGTGGCGCTTTCGGCCTCGCTGCCTTTCGCCCCGGCGACAAGTTCGATGGCTGTCGGTCCCCGTGCGGGCAGCGTCGCTTCCAAGATGACGGGCGTCGTTTTTTCAGCTTCGAGCTTGATCCCGACGGCCGTCGTGCTGACGGTGGCGGGAACCGTGCTCGTGAGGATGAGCTTGACGTCGCCCGGTTCTTTGCCCCCAGGCTGACAGGCCGCCCCGAACAGGACCGGCCCAACGGTGACCACGGAGTGGTTGGGGTCAGCAGCGGTGGCGTTCTCCGTGAAGTAGAACTTGGCGGCTCCCGGCCCGGCCGGCCCCTGCGCGCCCGCCGGACCGGCCGGACCCGGCGCCCCGGGGACGCCCTGGGGTCCGGTGGCGCCCGTCTGCCCCGGTGCTCCGCGGGGACCGCGTGGACCGCGGTTGGAGCCCTTCTTCTTGCCGCGATGAACGCTGGCGCGTCGGGCGTGCCTCGGCGCGGTCTTGGCGGTTGGCGCCACGAGGGTCAACAGCGTGCCGGCGTCGGCCGCAGCGGCGCCTACGAGCATGCTCAGGCAGGCTGCGCACGCGAGCAGGCAGCCACGTTTGAGTCGCGATGACATCGAGATCTCCAGTGCTTTGGATCGTGAGGTGGCGCATGGCCGACCATCAGCCGAACGGCTGACGGAGCGAGCCTAGCTGCAGACGCCGACGAGACCCAGGTTCCTCGGCGGATGTCGCGCCGTCTCGACCGAGCTCCCGTCAGGGAACCAGCACGACCTTGCCGACGTTCCGCCGCTCGGTGATCATGTTCTGCGCGGCGCCCGCGTCCGCGAAGCTGAACGCCTCCGCCACGACCGGTTTGACGGTGCCGTCCGCGAGCATCTCCTGCAGCGGCTCGATCCACGGCTCCAGCGTGCCGCGGTCCTTCCACAGGCTGAGCATGTTCAAGCCGATCACGGCCTTCGATTCCGACATCTGCTTGATCAGGTTGAAGCGCGGCATGCGCGCGACCGTGCGCAGCGCCGTGACGACGTTTTTGCGCTCGCCGGAGACGACCGCGGAGGCGCCGAACGCGACCATGCGACCGCCGGGCCGCAGCAGGTTGTAGCTGCGTCGGAAGCTCGCGCCGCCGACCGCGTCCATGATCACGTCGAACTTCGGCAGGCCCTGCTCCCAGCCGGGCTTCGTGTAGTCGAGCACGTGGTCGACGCCCAGCTCGAGACAGCGGGCGTGCTTGCCGGGCGACGCCGTCCCGTACACCTCGACCCCGACGCGCTTGGCGATCTGCGTCGCGGCGATGCCGACGCCGCCGCCGGCGGAGTGGATCAGCACCCGCTCGCCCGGCTGCAGGCTGCCGTAGCCGATCAGGCCCGCCCACGCGGTGCCGTAGTTGACGGGGATCGCCGCGCCCTGCTCGAAGCTCAGCTCGTCCGGCAGCGCGACCACGTCGCTGGCCGTCGCCACCACGCGCGAGGCGTAGCCGCCGAACATCGTGCCCGCGAGCACCCGCTGCCCCACGCTCAGGCCGTCGACGCCCTCCCCCAGCTGCGCAATCGTGCCGGCGACCTCGTAGCCGACGACGCACGGCGTCTTCGGCGCATCTGCGTACATGCCCTGGCGCGCCATCACATCCGCGAAGTTGATCCCCGAAGCGACCACGTCGATCTGCACCTGTCCGGGCCCAGGCGTCGGGTCGGGCCGCTCCTGAACCTGAAGCACCCCCGGACCGCCGTGCTTGGTGATGACGACTGCTCGCACGGGACGAGCCTAACCCATGGAGGACCAACGACGCACTGAGGCGGTCGAGGGTCGAGCGAGGCAAGGACGCAGGGAGCGTGGCGTGCGCTAGCACGCGAGCGACCGAGGACGCCGCATCGCGAAGGCCATCGACCGCCTCAGCCGAGATCGACGGACCAGCCGTTGACGAAGCCCTCGACCGCAACGATCTCGCCGACCACCTCGGCCGACACCGCCACGTCCGTCGTGACGACCATCGCCGCGAGACGGCGATCCTCGCCGTCGGCGCCATCGGGGGTGTGTCCGACAGCGGCCGAGGAGATGTTGATGCCGTGCGCGCCGAAGATCGTGCCGACGCGGCCGATCATGCCTGGCAGGTCCTCGTAGCGGAACACGGTCACGTAGCGCTCGAGCTCGATCGTCAGCCGCCGTCCCTGCACCTCGACGAGGTGCGGCACGCCGGCGGGCCCGATGCCGGTGCCCGCGACCGCCACGCGCTGGGAGCCCGCGACGACGGTCACGCGGATCAGCTCGTTGAAGTCCTGCGCCTCGGAGACGGCCTTCTCCTCGAACACGATCCCGCGCTGCTGGGCCATCGTCGGCGCGTTGACGAGGTTGACGTCCTCCTCCGTGCGTCCCTGCAGCGCGCCCACGATCACCGCCAGCCCAAGCAGGCGCGTGTCGAACTCGGCGATCCGCCCCATGAACGCGGCCTCGATGCGCTCCACCGAACTGCCCTCGGCGAGCTCCATCGCGAGCTTGCCGAGCTTTGTCGCCAGCGGCAGCAGCGGCCCGAGCATCTCCATGTCCTCGGCGCCGACCGCCGGGATGTTGACCGCCGTGGAGACGACGCCGCCGGTCAGCGCGGCGACGACCTGCTCGGCGCTCTGGTAGCCGGCGCGGTCGGTCGCCTCCGCCGTGGAGGCGCCCAGGTGCGGGGTGGCGATCACGTTGGCGTAGCCGAACAGCGGGTGCTCGGTCATCGGCTCGCTCTTGAACACGTCCAGCGCGACACCCGCGACCTTGCCCGAGTCCAGCGCGTCCTTGAGCGCGTCCTCGTCGATCAGCCCGCCGCGCGCCACGTTCAGCAGGCGCACGCCGTCGCGCATCGACGCGAACGCGGCGGCGTCGATGAAGCCTTCGGTCTCGGGCGTCTTGGGCAGGTGGATCGTGATGAAGTCCGCCTGCGCGTACACGTCCTCGACGCCGTCCGCCTTGTCCACGCCCAGCTCGCGGTAGCGCTCGGCGCTGACGAACGGGTCGAACGCCAGCACGCGCATGTTGAAGCCGCGCGCGCGCTGCGCGACGAGCTGCCCGATGCGCCCGAAGCCGACGATCCCGAGCGTCTTTTCGTACAGCTCCACGCCCGAGTACTTCGAGCGGTCCCATTTGCCTTCCATCAGCGCCGTGTACGCCTGCGGCACGTTGCGCGCCAGCGCCAGCAGCAGCGCCATCGTGTGCTCGGCCGCCGTCACCACGTTCGACTCGGGGGCGTTCGCGACCACGATCCCGCGTTTGGTCGCCGCCTCGACGTCGACGTTGTCCACGCCCACGCCCGCGCGGCCGATCGCCCGCAGGCGCGTGGCGCGCTCGATCAGCTCGGCGGTCAGCTTCGTCGCCGAGCGGATCACGATCCCGTCGTAGTCCCCGATGCGCTCCACCAGCTGCTCGTCGCTCCAGTCGAGCCCGAGGTCGACGTCGAAGTGCTCGCGCAGCAGCTCCACGCCCGAGTCGCCGATCTTCTCCTTGACCAGCACCTTCGCCCGCGCGCTCATGAGCCGAGCCTCTCGACGACCCAGTCGATGCACGCGGTCAGCGCCTGCACGTCGGCGGTGTCGATCGCCGGGAACATCCCTATCCGCAGCTGGTTGCGGCCGAGCTTGCGGTACGGCTCCACGTCGACGATCCCGTTCGCGCGCAGCGTCGATGCGACCGCGGACGCGTCGACGGCGTCGTCGAAGTCGATCGTGCCGACGACCAGCGAGCGCTTCGCGGGGTCGGCTACGAACGGCGTCGTGTAGGCGGTGCTATCGGCCCAGCCGTACAGGTGCTCGGAGGAGGCGCGCGTGCGCGCCACGCACCAGTCCAGGCCGCCGCCCTCGAGCATCCAGCCGATCTGGTCGGCCAGCAGGAACAGCGTGGCAACCGCCGGCGTGTTGTACGTCTGGTCCTTCAGCGAGTTCTCGAGCGCCGTCTGCAGCGACAGGAACTCCGGGATCCAGCGCTCGGTCGCCGCCACGGAGGCGATCCGCTCCTGCGCTGCGGGGCTCAGCAGCGCGATCCACAGCCCGCCGTCCGCGGCGAAGCTCTTCTGCGGCGCGAAGTAGTAGACGTCCGCCTGCGACACGTCGACCGGCAGCCCGCCCGCGCCAGAGGTCGCGTCGATCGCCACGAGCGCGTCGCCCGCCTCAGCCGGCCGCACGACCGGAGCCATCACCCCGGTGGACGTCTCGTTGTGCGCCCACGCCAGCAGGTCCGCGCCCGCCTCGGCCGCAAGCGGGCCGAGCGCCAGCGGGTCGGGGGCGTCGCCGGGGTCGGCCGACAGCTTCACCGGGTCCTCCAGGAACGGCGCGCCGGCGCTGACGGCGGCGAACTTCTGCGAGAACTCGCCGAACGTCAGGTGCGCCGAGCGCCGCTGCACGAGGCCGCACGCGGCGGCGTCCCAGAACGCGGTCGCGCCGCCGTTGCCGAGCGCGACCTCGTAGCCGTCGGGAGCGCTGAACAGCGTCGCGAGGCCGGCGCGTATGTCTTTCACGAGCGCCTTCACCGGCTTCTGCCGGTGGGAGGTGCCCATCACCGCGGCGCCGTCGCTCGCCAGGCTCGCGAGCGCCTGCGGGCGCACCTTCGAGGGCCCGCAGCCGAAGCGGCCGTCGCGCGGCTTCAGCTGCTCCGGGATGACCAGCGGCGTCTGCTCTGTCAGGGGACTAGTCGTCATTTGGGCTCCTCGCCTGTCGGACCTCGAGGGGATGATCTCTGCTGTGCGGGTGCCCAGGCGCGCGGCGGCTCTGCGTCGTCGCTTCCCGGTGGTTAGCTCCACCCGAGCGCCAGTCGCGGCGACGCCCGCGAGTGTAGCGAACGACGCGTCAGCCACGCCACAGCGCCTCGCGCTGGAGCGTCGTCGCCGTCCAGCCCTGCGGCAGGCGCGTGGGCGCGACGCCCGCCGCCGCCTCGGAGGCGAGCAGGCAGAACTCGGGCGCCGGGCCGAGACCGACGCAGCGGCGCCACAGCCCGTCGACCGCGGGGTCCATGCCGTCGCCGAGCAGCGCCGACAGCGAGGGATGATCGTGGCCGCTGGAGCGCGCCACCCACACCGCCACGTGTGTCTCCTCCAGGGCCGCGTGCCCCTCGATGAAGCGGTACACCGCGCCCGTCGCGCGGCCCGACAGCGACGCGATCCGGTCGTGCGAGCTCATGTGCCCGTGCGCCACGGCGGCCTCCTCGAGCACGCCGAGCGCCGACCAGTCGTCGAGCAGGTACCAGTCTTCGTACGCGGCCTGCGCATCCGCGTCGCCGTCGCCGGCGAGCCACGGCAGCTCGACCGCGCGAAACGTCGCCGAGCCGCGGAAGCCGCTGGGAGGCCGATGCGCGAGCGAGCGGTGGAACTGCTCGAGCGCCTGCTCGTACGCCGCCGCCTGCACCTTCGGCGCGGGGCGATGCCAGGAGAGGTAGGCGAGCACCGCGGAAGCAGTCCTAGAACGCCGGCTTGATCCAGTCCATGTGGGAGCGCAGCTCCGCGCCGACGTGCTCCACCTGCGTGTCCGCCTGCTCGGCGCGCATGCGCTTGAAGCTCTCCTGGCCGGCGCGGTTCTCGGCGATCCACTCGCGCGCGAAGTCGCCCGACTGGATCTCCGCGAGGATCTGCTTCATGTTCTCGCGCGTCTGCTCGGTGATCACGCGCTTGCCGCGCGTGTAGTCGCCGTACTCGGCCGTGTTGGAGATCGAGAAGCGCATGCCCGCAAGGCCCTTCTCGTGCATCAGATCGACGATCAGCTTGAGCTCGTGCAGACACTCGAAGTACGCCATCTCGGGGTCGTAGCCGGCCTCCACGAGCGTCTCGAAGCCCGCCTGCACTAGCTCGGAGGCGCCGCCGCAGAGCACCGCCTGCTCGCCGAACAGGTCCGTCTCGGTCTCGTCCTTGAAGCTCGTCTCGATCACGCCGCCGCGCGTGCAGCCGATGCCCTTGGCGTAGGCGAGCGCGAGCGCGCGCGCGTTGCCGGTGGCGTCCTGCTCCACGGCGATCAGGCCGGGCACGCCGCTGCGTTCGGTGAACTGGCGGCGCACCAGGTGCCCGGGGCCCTTGGGCGCGACCATCGCCACGTCCACGCCGGCGGGCGGCTCGATCTCCTTGTAGTGGATCGAGAAGCCGTGGCCGAACAGCAGCATGTTGCCCTCGGCGATGCCGTCGCGGATCTCCGTCTCCCACACCTGGCGGTGCAGCTCGTCCGGCAGCAGGATCATCACGAGCTCGCCGCGGCTCGCGGCCTCGACCACGGACAGCACCTCCAGGCCCTGCTCGCGCGCCTTCGCGACGGAGTCGGAGTCCTCGCGCAGGCCGACGACGACGTCGACGCCGGAGTCCTTGAGGTTCAGGGCGTGCGCATGGCCCTGCGAGCCATAGCCGATGATGGCGACGGTCTTGCCGTCGAGGAGCGTGAGGTCTGCGTCGTCGTCGTAGATCATGCGCGGCAGGCTATCCAACTTCCGCGCGTTCGCCCGGCGCCGCGCGCGTTCGGCGCGCACCGGCGCTCGCGGTCGTGCTCAGGCGCTTGCGGCGACCACGAGCGTGCGCGCCGGTATCGCGAGCGTGCCGTCGGCGGTCGTGTGCGGGGCGAAGCGCTCCGCCACCGACGCTTCGATCTCGGCGATCTCCGCGGCCGGGCGCGAGAGCACGGCGTCATGGAAGCTGCGCGACAGGTCGAGCGTGGTGTCCCACAGCTCCGCGAAGCTCGCGTGGCGCCGGACGAGCTCGAGCGCCTCGACGCGCACCTCGACGAACCCCGCCTGCTGCAGCAGCTCCCCGATCACCCCGGGGGCGCTCAGCGCAAACGGCCCAGGCCGCGGCGGCGCATCCGGGTCCGGGCGCCCCATCGCGCCGCGCGCGATCAGCTCCTGCGCCGGCAGCAGCGCCCACGGGTTGCTCTCGACCGTGTCCCACACCGCCAGCGCCACGCGCCCGCCGGGGCGCAGCACGCGGCGCGTCTCGCCGAGCGCCGCCGCGGGATCGGCCATCAGCATGTAGCCCCAGCGGCACAGCACGGCGTCGACGCTCGCCACCGGCAGGTCGATCCATTCCGCGTTCAGCGCCTGGAACTCGACGTTCGCGAGCCCCAGCGCGATCGCCCGCGCCCGCGCGCCCTCGAGCATCGCCTCGGCCTGGTCGGAGACGATCACGCCGCCCACCGGCGCGACCAGCTCCGCGGCCAGCATCGCCGTCTCGCCGAGACCGGCCGCCAGCTCGAGCACACGCTCGCCCGGCTGTGGCGAGATCGCATCGATCATCCAGTTGGACACCGGCGCGGCGAACCCGCGCAGCAGCTCCTGCTGGCGCACCCAGCCGGGCGCCGCCGCTTCCCAGTCCTCGAGGCTCGCCCGCCGGTGCGCTTCCGCGTCGAAGCTCATCGCAGCTCCCGCCGCAGCAGCTTGCCCGAGCGCGTGCGCGGCAGCGGCTCGCTCGCGGGCACGAAGCGCTTGGGCACCTTGTACGGCGCGAGCGCCCGCGCGCAGTGCGCGCGCAGCTCCTCCGTCTCGAGCTCCGCGCCCTGGCGCGCGACGACGATCGCCGTCACCGCCTCGCCCCAGCGCGGGTCGGGACGGCCGAGCACCGCCGCCTCGAGCACCGCCGGGTGCGCCTCCAGCACCGCCTCGACCTCGGCCGGCGCGACGTTCTCGCCGCCGCTGACGATCGTGTCCGACTTGCGCCCGCTGACACGCAGGCGCCCGCGCTCGTCGAGCTCGCCGAGGTCGCCCGTGTGCAGCCAGCCGTCCGCCGCGACCGCGGCCGCGGCCGGGGCGACGGTCGGCCCCGCGACGAGGATCTCGCCGTCCGCGGCGATGCGCAGGCGCGTGCAGAACAGCGGCGTGCCCGCGCTCTCGCGCGCGCCGCCGATCTCCGCCACCGGCGTGGTCGTCGCCTGCGAGCAGCTCTCCGTCAGACCGTAGGTGAGGCTCACCGGCACACCCGCTTCGGCGGCGCGCGCGAGCAGCGCCGCGGGCACCGGGCCGCCGCCCGTCAGCGCGCAGCGCAGCGCCGGCGGCTGCTCGAGGCCGGCATCGAGCAGCCGCGCGAGCGTCGTCGCGACGAGGCTCACAAGCGTAGCCTCGCCCGCCTGCAGGCTCAGCAGCACGCGCTCGGTCTCGAAGCGCTCGTGCACGACCGCCGTCGTCGCGTAGATCGCCGAGCGCAGCAGGATCGACAGGCCTCCCACGTGCGACAGCGGCAGCGCGCACAGCCAGCGCTCCTGCGGGTCCAGGCCGAGCGCCACCGCCGAGCCGAGCGCGCTCCACAGGATGTTCCCGTACGTCAGCTCCACCGGCCGCGGCGCGGCGGTCGTGCCGGACGTGTGGATCACGACCGCGGTCGCGTCGAGGTCGTGGACGGCCGCGTCGGCGAGGCCCGACCCGGGCGAGCCGTCGAGCCCGTCCCGCGGCGCCGGCTGAACGCGGAGCGCATCCGCCGAAGCCAGCGGCTCCTCGACCAGCACCGCCGCGCCATCGGCGATGTGCGCGCGCTCGGCCGGTGCGAGGCGCAGGTCGACGGGCACCGCGACGGCGCCCAGCAGCAGGCACGCATGCAGCGCCTGCGCGAGCTCCAGCCCGGCGGGAAGCGCGATCGCGACGCGCGCTCCGGGGCCCGCTCCGCGCGCCGCCAGCTCGGCCGCGCCCGCGCGCGCAGCGGCGTGCAGCTGCGCGTAAGAGCACTCCCCCGCGGGCGTCCGCAGCGCCGTGTGTTCGGGCCGCGCCGCCGCGGCGCGAGCCAGCCATGCGTCGACCTCCATGGCGCACAGGCTAGCCTTCGCGCGATGAGCACCAGCTGGAGCCCCTCCCCCGCGCCCGCATCCGGCGAGCTCACGGACATCCGCTACGAGAAGTCCGAGGCGCCCGACGCCGGCATCGCGAAGATCACAATCGCCCGCCCCGAGGTCCGAAACGCGTTCCGCCCGCGCACGATCATCGAGATCTCCCAGGCGCTGGAGGACGCGCGCGAGGATCCCGAGATCGGTGTGATCGTGCTCACCGGCGAGGGCCCCGACGCGTTCTGCTCGGGCGGCGACCAGCGCGTGCGCGGCGACTCGGGCTACCTCAACGACGACGAGGCCGGAAAGGCCGGCATCGGCCGCTTCCACGTGACCGACCTGCACATCCAGATCCGCCGCCTGCCGAAGCCGGTCGTGGCGATGGTCGCCGGCTACGCGATCGGCGGCGGCCACGTGCTGCACCTCGTGTGCGACCTGACGATCGCGGCCGACAACGCGCGCTTCGGCCAGGTCGGCCCGAAGGTGGGCTCCTTCGACGGCGGCTTCGGCGCGGGCCTGCTGGCGAACCTGGTGGGCCCGAAGAAGGCCAAGGAGATCTGGTTCCTGTGCCGCCAGTACTCGGCCGAGGAGGCCCGTGAGATGGGCATGGTCAACACGGTCGTGCCGCTCGCGCGCCTGGAGGAGGAGACGGTCCAGTGGTGCCGCGAGATGCTCGCGCTGTCCCCCTTCTCGCTGAGGCTCTTGAAGGCGAGCTTCAACGCCGCCGAGGACGGGCTGTCGGGGATCCAGCAGCTGGCGCACGACGCCAACCTGCTGTTCTACGGCAGCGAGGAGGCTCAGGAGGGGCGGGACGCATATCGCGAGAAGCGCAAGCCCGACTTCTCGCGCTTCCCCAAGCGGGCGTGACGTGAGCGCGGTTCGCATCTGGGTGATGGCGGCACGCGTGCGCACGCTGCCGGCGGCGGTCGCGCCGGTGCTCGTGGGCACCTCGCTGGCGCTCGGCGCCGATCACTTCCGCCCACTGGCGTTCGTCGCGGCGCTGCTGGGAGCGGTCTTTATCCAGGTCGGCACCAACCTTTCCAACGACTACTCCGACGCGCGCCGCGGCGCCGACACCGAGGACCGCCTCGGCCCCGTGAGGGTTACCGCCGGCGGACTCGTGCCCCCCAGCCAGGTGCTGCTGGCGACGTACGTGACGTTCGGTCTGGCGGTCGCGTGCGGCGCCTACCTGGTGGCGGTCGCGGGACCGGAGCTGATCGCCGTCGGCGCCGCCTCGATCCTCGCCGGCGTGCTCTACACGGGCGGCCCGCGTCCCTATGGCTACGAGGGCCTCGGCGAGGTGTTCGTGTTCCTGTTCTTCGGCGTCGTCGCGGTCGCCGGCTCCTACTTCGTGCAGCAGCAGCACCTGCCGTGGCAGGCGTTCGTGTGCGCGGTGCCCGTGGGCCTGCTGGCGAGCGCGATCCTGGTCGTCAACAACGTGCGCGACCTCGAGACCGACCGGCGCGCCGGCAAGCGCACGCTGGCGGTCAGGCTCGGCCGGGCGCGCACCCGCGGGCTGTACACCGCGATGGTCGCGGGGGCGTTCGTGACGGCGCCGCTGCCGTGGGCGTTCGGATCGATGAGCGCGTGGCTGCTGCTGCCGTGGGCGGTGCTCCCGCTGGCGGCGCGCGTCGCCCAGACCGTGCGCACCCGCACCGACGGCCCCTCGCTCAACGGCGCGCTGGCGCGCACCGGCGCGCTGCAGCTCGTCTTCTGCCTGCTGTTCGCCGCCGGCATCCTCGCGAGCGGCGGCATCGGCTCCTAGGCGATGCAGCTCGAGCTCGAGCGCCGCACCCTCACGCTCGCGACGCCGCTGGAGACCTCCTACGGCGCCGTGCGCGAGCGGGAGCTGGTGAACGTCGAGCTGACAGACGGGGACGGCGTCACCGGCTACGGCGAAGCGGCGCCGCTGGAGGCATACGACGGCGTGAGTACGGATCGCGTGCAGCGGGTACTGGAGAGCTACCGCCCGGTGCTGGCGCGATCCGGGGATATGAACGGCGCGCAGGTGATTGAGGCCTGCAGAGTGATCGAGGACCTGCCGGCCGCGCTCGCGGCGATCGACCTCGCGCTGTGGGATCGCGCCGGACGCCGGGCGGGTAGGCCGGTGGCGCGGCTGCTGAGCGACGACCCTGTGGCGCGCGTCCCCGTCAACGCGACGCTGACGGCGCTTGACCGGCGCGGCGCGGCCGAGCAGGCGGCCGCTGCGGTGCGCGCGGGCTACTCGTGCCTGAAGCTGAAGGTCGGCGCCGGCGACGACGCCGGGCGCGTGGCCGCCACGCGCGCGGCCGCCGGGCCGGCGGTGGCGCTGCGCCTGGACGCAAACGGCGCGTGGGACGTGGAGCAGGCCGTCGCCACGATCGACGCGCTCTCGCCGGCGGGCCTCGAGCTGGTGGAGGAGCCCGCGCACGGCCTGCAGGCGATGCGCGAGATCCGCGAACGCGTGGCGGTGCGCGTGTCGATCGACGAGACCGCCGGGGAGCTCGGCGCGCTGACTGCGGGCGTCGCCGACGCGGTCTGCCTGAAGATCTCCCGCTGCGGCGGCGTCGCCGGGCTGCTGGCGGCCGCCACGCTCGTGCGCGCCACCGGCGCCGAGGTCTATCTGGCCTCGACGCTCGACGGTCCGCTGGGGATCGCGGCTGCGCTGCACGCGGCCGCCGCGCTGGCCTCGCGCGGGCCGATGCCGCACTGCGGCCTCGCGACACTGGAGCTGTTCGCCGATTTCGAGAACCCGCTGCCATCGCAAGCCGGCGAGATCCTGGTGCCCACTGCTGCGGGCCTGGGAGTCGAGCCCGCGTAGGATCGAGGTGTGCTCGTGCACACTCGGACAGCCGGCGGCGGACACGGCGAGCCCCGCCCGTCGAGCTCGACGCCCGCCGGGCGCCGCGCGCGGCTGGGCGCGGCGGCGCTGCTGGGGCTCGCCGCGCTGGCGCTCGCGCTGCCGAGCTCCGGCGGCTACCTGCGCCAGGACGCGCTGCAGGCGGCGTTCGGGACCGGCGGCGGGACCGCGGCAGGCGCCGGCCGCGGAGCGGCGGCTTCGCGCGGGCGCCTGGCCAGCTCGCCACCGCCGCTGCCCACGGGGAGGATCATCGGCACGAACGATGGCGCCGGCTGGGGGCCGCGGGCGGCGCGCACGATCCTGCGCGGGCAGATCACCTGGGACCGCGTCGAACTCCACGGCCCGTTCGACACGGTTCGCCACTCGCTGAACGCGGGCTTCAAGGTCCTGGCGATCGTCAACAACCCGCTGGATCAGGCGCCGCTCAGCGTGATCGATCCCAGCGTGTGGGGAGCGGGCGTCGTCTCCGAGCTGCAGGCGAACCCCGGCGTCAGCATCGCGGAGGCGGCAAACGAGGCCTATCTGAAGGGCGGGATCGCAGACCCGGTGCAGTACGGGCGCATGTATCTGGCCGCGGTCGAAGACATGCGAGCCGCCGGCATCGGAATCCCGCTGCTGTTCAACATGACCGGCGACATCCCGCTGGGCAGCTGGGCCGATCCGGGCGTGTGGTCGGAAGACGCGAACGGCGGCGGCTGGCTGCGCGACGCTGTCAACGGCGTGCCGGGCCTCGCCGCCGCGATCCTCGCCAACGGCATCGCCATCCACCCCTACGGCGCAGTGGGCCACAACTCCCGTGACGAGTGGGGCGTCGCGGCGGCGGCCGCCGAGGAACGGGTGGCGGGCGCGGTGCTCGGGTCGATCCCGCCGTTCTACGTAACCGAGATCGGCTACGACCTGGATCGCTGCGGCGAAGGCCTGGGCGCGTGCTCGGAAGGCGAACAGGCGAGCAAGCTGCGCGCCGCGTTCCGCGCGCTGTTCGCCGACCCGCACGTGCGCGGCGTCTGGTGGTACCAGTCGCACGACGACAGCACGGGCCACTACGGCTTCATGAACGTGAGCAACACGACGCGCCCGTCGTTCACGGCGCTGTCGGCGATCGCGCGCTCGGTCGGGCAGTAGCGAGCGCGTCGCTCAGGCCCAGCGGGTTCTCCAGCGCCAGCCCGTGGCCGCCTGCCAGGATCACGAGCTCAGCGTGCGGGATGAGCTCGACCATGCGCGCGCCCAGCTCGCGATACCTGTGATCGCGCTCGCCGACGACGACCGTCACGGGCATCTCGAGCTCGCCCAGCCGCGACCACAGCGACTGCATCGCCCCCGTGCCGATGCCGCGCAGCGCGGCGGCGAGCGCGGCGGGGCGGTTGCGGCGATGATCCGCGCGCGCGTGCGCACCAACGGCAGCCGGCTCGTCGGCGAACAGCGGCTGCGTGCGCCAGCGCTCGATGAAGTCCTCGAACGGCATCCGCTCCAGCTCGTCGGCAAGCGCGCGATCGGCCTGCTGTCGCCGCTCCCGCGCGGCCGTGTCGGCGATGCCGGCGCTGGTTGAGACGAGCACCAGGCGCGTGACCCGCTCGGGCGCGGCGAGCGCCACATGCAACGCCACCCGCCCGCCCATCGAGTACCCGCACAGGACGAAGCGCTCGGGGCCGCGCGCGAGCACGCGCTCGACGCAGCCGGCGAACGTGATCGGGCGCTCGGCATGGGCGGCGTCGCCGTGCCCGGGGAGGTCGAGCGCCAGCGGCCGGTAGCGTTCGTGGTCGAGCGCCGCGATCATGCCATCCCACGCGCGGCGCGTGCCGGCGAAACCGTGCAGCAGGACGACGTTCTCCGGCATCAGACGATCCTATGACCCCCACCACCGACATGTACACGCTGCTGCGAGCGTTCGTGGACGAGCTCGCGCGCTGCGGCATGCGCGCGGCGTGCACATCGCCGGGCTCGCGCAGCGCGCCGCTCGTGCTGTCGCTCGCGCGCGAGCGACGCCTGCGCTGCTACTCCCACGTGGATGAGCGCTGCGCGGGCTTCTTCGCGCTGGGGCTCGCCAAGGCGTCGGGCCTGCCGGTGGCGGTCGCGTGCACTTCCGGCACCGCCGCCGCCGAGCTGCTGCCGGCGGCGGTCGAGGCGCGCGAGGCGCGCGTGCCGCTGCTGTTGCTGACCGCCGACCGCCCGGCGGAGCTGCGCGAGAACGGCGCCGGGCAGGCGATCGACCAGCTGAAGCTGTTCGGCGGCGCCGCGAAGTGGTTCTTCGAGGTGGGCGTCCACGAGGCCGGCCCGGAGCAGCTGCGCTGGATCCGCACGCTCGCGTGCCGCGCCTACTGGACGGCGCTGGAGGGCAGCCCCGGCGCGGTGCACCTCAACTTCCCGCTGCGCGAGCCGCTGGTGAGCGAGGAGCAGCTGCCCGATGACACGAGCGGCCGCGACGACTGGGCACCGTACGTACGCCGCCCGGCGGCTGCCGGCTTGGGCGCCGACGCGGCGGACGGGCCGCTGCAGAGACTCGTGGCTGGCGCGCGGCGCGGCGTCCTGGTGGCCGGGCGCCACGAGCGCGACACACCGCTCGGTGAGGCGGCGGCCGTGTTCGCGGAGCACGCCGGCTGGCCGCTGTTGGCCGATCCGCTGTCGGGCGCGAGGCGTGGCCCGGCGGCGATCGCCCACTACGACGCGCTGCTGCGCGATGAGACGTTCGCGGGAGCGATGGCCCCGGACGTGGTCGTGCGCGTGGGTGACCTGCCGGTTTCCAAGCCCCTGCGCAACTGGCTCGCTGGGCTCGCGAACGCGCAGCAGGTGGCGCTCGATCCCGAGGGCGCGTGGCAGGACCCCGCGCCGGTGCTCGACCACTCGCTCGTGGTGGAGCCGGCGGCGGCGCTGACCCGGCTGGCCATGTGGCTGGCTGACCCCGGCGGCAGCGGCCGTGTGCCAACCGAAGCTGACTGGCGCGCACGCTGGCGCAGCGCCGACGAGCGCGCGTCCGCGGCGGTCACGGGGCTTGTGGGCGGCGACGAGCTCTCGGAGCCAGCAGTGGCAGCCGAGCTGGGCGTGCTGCTTCCGCCGGAAGCGACGCTGTTCGTGGCGTCCTCGATGCCGGTGCGCGACATCGAGACGTTCTGGCCGGTGCGCCCCGATCCGCCCCGCGTTCTGTGCAACCGCGGCGCGAACGGCATCGACGGCACGGTCTCCTCAGCCTTCGGTGCGGCCGCCCACGACGCCGGCCCGGTGGTGCTGTTGATCGGCGACGTCGCGCTCGCCTACGACATCGGCGGCCTGCTGTCCGCGACCCGCCTCGGCCTGAAACTGACGATCGTCCTGCTCGACAATTCCGGGGGCGGGATCTTCGACTTCCTCCCGGTGGCTGGCGCGGGGATGGGGCGCGAGCCCGACGCGAGCACCGCCGAGGCCATCAACGCCGAGGACGTCTACACCCGCCACATCGCAACCCCGACCGGCCTCGACTTCGCGAAGGCCGCGGACCTGTACGGGCTGGCGCATGAGCCTGTCAGCACCCGTGCCGAGCTGCGCACGGCGCTCGAGCGCGCGCTCTCGCCGTCGGCCAGCTCGACGATCGTGCACGTGCGCTGCGAGCGCGCGGCCAACGTACAGCTGCACCGCGATGTCTGGGCCGCGGTGTCAGCGGCGCTCGCCTCCTGACTCAGGCCACGAGCATCAGCCGGACAGCAACGGCAGCAGCGCCTGCAGCTTGACCTCCGTCTCGGCGAGCTCGCCGGCGGGGTCGGAGCCGCGCACGATGCCGTTGCCGGCATAGCAGCGGGCGACGTTGTCGTGCAGCAGCGCGCAGCGCAGCGCGACGCAGAATTCGCCGTCGCCGGTGGCGTCGGTCCAGCCGACGGGGCCGGTGTACCAGCCGCGGTCGAGACCCTCCAGCGCGGGGATCAACGGGGCGGCGAGCGACAGCGGCTCGCCGCCGACGGCGGGCGTGGGGTGCATCAGCTCGGCGAGCTCGAGCGCCTCCATGGGCGCGGCGAGCTGCGCGCGAATGGGGGTGGCGAGGTGCTGGATGTTGGCGATGCGCACGAGCCCGGGCTCGGGGGCGGTGGTGATCCAGATGGCGTGCGGGCGCAGCAGGCGCTCGATCCTCCGCGCGACGATCGCGTGCTCCTCGCGATAGCCGGGGTCGCGCAGCAGCTGCTCGCCGAGGTGCGCGTCGACGGCGGGGTCGGCGCTGCGGCGGCTGGAGCCGGCGAGCGCGAGCGTGGAGACGCGGTGGCCCTCGCGGCGCACGAGCAGCTCGGGGCTGGCGGCGATCAGCGTGGAGGCGCCACGTCCGACGCAGAACACGAAGCACGAGGGGAACTCCTCGCGCAGCACGCCGAACACGGCCGCGGGGTCGTAGGCACGAGCCCCCCCACCCGCGTGCACCTGCACTTCGCGGGCGAGCACGATCTTCTGCAGCCGGCTCGAGCCGATCAGCTCGGTGGCGCGCGCGACGGCCTGTTCGTAGTGCTCGGGCGGCATCGCGCTTGCGACCTGGAAGCGGCCGGTGGGCGCGGGGTCGAGCAGCGGCAGCGGCGCCTCGCGCAGCTCGCCCACGCGCCGCTGCAGCCGCGCGAGCAGCTCCTCGGGGACGTCGTCCGGATGCGCGATCGCCGACAGGGTTAGGCCGACCGTGGTGCGCCCTCCCCGTTCGCTGCGGGCGAGCGCGACCTCGGGGATGCTGAGCGAGGCCGGCTCGAAGCCGCGCCAGTGCGGCGCGGCGCCGCCGTCGGGCGCGAACGCGAAGCCGCCGACAGCGATCGGACCCCCACCCACCCCGGCGCCGGCGGGCTCGTCCGCGGGGTCCATCTTCGATGACGACGCGGCAACGGCGGCGGCCGACAGCGCACGCCAGCGGTCGGCGACGGTGGCGAAGCGGGTGGCGCCGGATGCCTGCAGGCTCGCGGCCTCCCCCAGTGCGGCGCGCGCGGCGCGGCCGCGGTCGGGCTGCTCGAACACGAACCAGTGCTCGCCGGGCCGCCTGGAGGCGCACACGACCGCGGAGGGATCGACGTCGGGCGACAGCGGCAGCGAGATCGACGCGAGCACCTCGCCGCCGGAGCGCCGCGCGCGGCGGACGGCCAGCGCGAGGCGCGCAGCGAGCCGTTCGCGGTCGGAGTCGGTGAGCGCGAACGGGGAGCGTGAGGCGGTCTGCTGCAAGCGCTAGGTCTCGGTGCGCCCCCGCGAGATCGCGATCTCGCCCGTGCGCATCATCTCGATCAGCCCGAACGGCCGCACCATCATCTCGAACGCCTCGATCTTCTCGGTGGTGCCGGTGACCTCGACGATGATCGCGCGCTTGGTCACGTCGACGACCTTGCCGCGGAAGATCTCCGCGATCTGCATCAGCTCGCCGCGCTGCACGCCGTCGGCGGAGACCTTGAACAGCGCGAGCTCGCGCGCGACCGTGTCGGCCGGCTCGAGGTCGCGGATCTTGAGCACGTTGATGAGCTTGTGCAGCTGCTTGGTGACCTGGTCGATCGGGTGCAGCGCGCCGTCGACGGTCAGCGTGACACGCGAGATCTGAACATCCTCCGTCGGTCCGACGGTGAGCGTCGAGATGTTGAAGCCGCGCCTGGCGAACAGGCCGGCGATCCGCGTGAGGACGCCCGACTTGTTTTCGACGAGGATCGACAGCACGTGCTTGCGGCCCGTGCGCATGTTGGTGGACGCTTCCAGCTCCTCGAGGCTGAGCGGCTCCTTGGTTCCCGGTTCACCCATTGCCCTCACCCCACCATCTCGCGCGCGGCGTGCCCGGCGGGGATCATCGGATAGGTGTTCTCCTCGCGCGTGACGCGCACGTCGACGAGCACGGGGCCGTCGGTGGCGATCGCGCGCTTGCAGTCATCGACGAGCGTGTGCTTGTCGGTGAAGCGCATGCCCGTGACGCCGTAGGCCTCGGCGAGCTTGACGAAGTCGGGGAACTCGCCCATATCGACGTGGCTGTATTTGCCGTCCCAGAACAGCTCCTGCCACTGGCGCACCATGCCGAGGTAACCGTTGTTCATGATGAACACCTTGATCGGGATGTTGTTCTGCGCGCACGTGGCGAGCTCCTGCGCGTTCATCTGCACGGAGCCGTCGCCGGCGATGCAGCACACGAGCCGATCGGGGTTGCCGACGGCGGCGCCCATCGCGGCGGGCAGCCCGAAGCCCATCGTGCCGAGGCCGCCGGAGTTGATCCAGCGGCGCGGCTCGGGGAAGTCGTACAGCTGCGCGGCCCACATCTGATGCTGGCCGACGTCGCTGGAGACGATCGCCTCGCCGCCGGTGGCCTCCCACAGCGCGCGAATCATGTACTGCGGCTTGATCTCCGCATCGGTGGTGTCCTCGTAGGTGAGCGGGTACTTGGCTTTCCAGCCGTCGATGCGGCTCCACCACGCGTCCAGGCGCGCGGGGTCGGCGCCGATCGCGCGGTACTCGATGACGAGCTTGGCGAGCACGTTCCGGGCGTCGCCCACGATCGGGATGTGCGCGGGCACGTTCTTGGAGATCTCCGCGGGGTCGACGTCGATGTGGATGAACTTGGCGCGCGGCGCGAACTCGGAGAGCTTGCCGGTGATGCGGTCGTCGAAGCGCGCGCCGACAGCGCAGATCAGGTCGGCCTCGTCCATCGCGTAGTTGGCCGCGCGGGTTCCGTGCATGCCGAGCATCCCCAGCCACTGCGGGTCCGGGGCACCCCCTTCGGGGGCACAGGCCGGGAACGCGCCGAGCCCCATCAGCGTGCAGGTGACGGGGAAGCGGTCGCTGCGCGCGAACTCGCGCAGCTCCTCGGAGGCGTTGGCGTTGACCACGCCGCCGCCGGCGTAGATCACGGGCCGCTGCGCGGCGGCGAGCGCCTTGGCGGCCTGGCGGATCTGCTTCTGGTTGCCGTCGACCTTGGGCTGGTAGCCGGGCAGGCGCACGTCGGTGACGGGCTCGTAGTCGATCTCGGCGCGGGAGAGGTCGAGCGGAAGATCCACGAGCACGGGACCGGGACGTCCGGTGCGGGCGATGTGGAACGCCTCGTGGATCGCCCGCGGCAGCTCCTGCGGGTGCTGGATCATGAACGAGTGCTTGACGACGGGCATGGTGATGCCGATCGTGTCGGCCTCCTGGAAGCCGTCGGTGCCGAGCAGATCGGTGCGCACCTGGCCGGTGATGAACACGCACGGCACGGAGTCCATCATCGCGTCGCAGATCGGCGTGATCAGGTTGGTGGCGCCGGGGCCGCTGGTGGCGAACGCGACGCCGACCTTGCCGGTGGCCTTGGCGTAGCCCTCGGCGGCATGCCCCCCGCCGGCCTCGTGGCGGACGAGGATGTGGCGGATGCCGCCGTTCACGAAGGCGTCGTAGGTGGGAAGGTTGGCGCCGCCGGGCAGGCCGAAGACGACGTCCACGCCCTCCGCCTTCAAACATTCCATCAACGCGTCAACTGCGCGCATGCCGTCGCCTCCCTTCCTATGTTCGATTGGTGAACGAGGGACCCGGCTGGTCGGCCTGCGGCCGACTGCGCCACCCTCTAGTGGCCAAAAAGCCAGTGTACCAGCGGGTTTGCGTCCGCTAGGACGACCCTATGCCGACGCCGATCGCGAGCACTATGGCCCCGCCGACGGTGACGACGAGCAGCGAGGAGCGCATCGAGACCTCGAGGAAGCGTTTGCGCACCCATGCGATCGCGAACAGCTCGAATGCGACCACGCAGCCGGCTACGAGCAGCGCTTTGTGCACGTTGGAGATCAGAAAGGGCAGCGTGTGGAAGACGCCGCCGAGCGTGGTCATGCCGCCGGTGATGGCGCCGCGCACGACGGCGGAGCCGCGGCCGGTCTGCTCGCCGGTGTCGGACAGCGCCTCCGACCAGCCCATGCTGACGCCGGCGCCGAGCGCGGTGGCGAAGCCGACGACGAGCGCGGTGCGCGAGCTCGAGTAGATGGCGGCGGCGAAGATCGGCGCGAGCGAGGAGACGGTGCCGTCGATCATGCCGACGAGCGCCGGCTGCACGACGCGCAGCACGAAGTCGCGCTCGTCCTCGAAGCCGGCGCGGTGGATCAGCCGGCCGATGAACGAGTCGCCCTCGCGGGGCGCTGCCTTGACGTTGGTGCTCATCGCCGCAACAGCGTATGCGAGAAGCCGGATTAGGCCGGCCGAATCCGCCTTAGGGCAGCCGAACTCGCAGGCTCGCAAACGGCGGACGCGCGCCGCGTCGGCTACTGCTCCGCGGAGACGCGCTCGGCGGGTACGCGCACCCAGGACTCGGGCGCGATCGCGACGTCGGGGAAGTCGAGCTCGGCGCCGCAGCGCGTGCACAGCGCGTCGTAGATCTTGGTGACGCGCCCGCACTGCGGGCACTGGCGTCGCAGCTCGTCACGCTCGACGCGGTAGGCGATGGCGGCGAACAGCCCGATGAAGGGGACGGCGAGAGAGATCAGGAACCACAGGAAGAACGAGCTGCCCTTGAGCTTGCCGATGATCCCGCCGGAGAAGCCGAAGGCGACGGCGATGATGACGTACGCCATGGGCCGCCGCGACCAGATCCGCGCGCTACAGCAGGACCCGAAGCGCCCAGATGACGGCGACGACGGCGACTACGAGCAGCAGCGTGCTGAACAGAAACGACAGCACGTGGATGATGACGCCGAGCAGCAGCCATGCGGCGACGAGGAACACCAGCGCCGCTACGACGGTCCGGCCGAAGGATCTGCCCGTGGACTCGTTCATGTCACTCGCTCGGAATGGTAGCGCGGCCGGACAGGAACTCCTACCCCTGCCCGGCCGCACCGCCAACACGCCGGCCGAGGGAAGCCGGCGCCGGTCGCTGCGGGGGAATCACTACATGCGATCCAGCCGACCGGACCACGCCTAACGGCGCGGTGCCCCGCGGGCAATCCTTGCCGTTGCGATATCGACGTTGCTGAAACCCGCGCGCCGACGACCACCCTGCCCTACGCTGGTGAGCTGGTAGCGGCGGATGCGCGGACCGTCATGCGGAGCATGCACAGCCTCCTCGGGCAACAGGATGAACCGCCGAGGAGATGAAACGCTGGATTTGGTTGCTGAACGGTTCATGGTCAGCATATTGGCGCGCGGGCGCGCGCTTGCCTTTGGCCCGAAGTCCAAAATATGGCGAACGGGGGTCTTCTAAGTGCCAGGCGACGAGCGCCGTATAACCATGGCTATACAGCGCTCGCGAGGTGACTTACACACCGAGCTTCACACGCCCACCCTCACGCCCCGAGCTGCTCATGCACGAGCCGCGCCACCTCGGTTCCGTCGGCGCGTCCCTTGGTCTCGCGCATGACGTGCCCGACGATCGGCCCGATGGCCTTGGCGTTGCCTTCGCGCACGCGCTGCGCGGCATCGGCGTTGGCGGCGAGCGCGGCGGCGACGATGCCGGCGAGCTCGTCGCCGCCGTCGATCGCGGCGAGCCCCTCGGCCGCGACGATCGCCTGCGGGTCGCCGCCCTGGGCCACGAGCTTGTCGAGCACCTGGCGCGCAGCGCCGACGCTGACGCGCTTGGCGGCGACGAGGCCCACGAGGGCTGCGAGCGCCGACGGCTGCACGCGCGAGGCAGCTGGATCCGAGCTCGATCCGGCGTCCGCGTCGTCCTCGCCGGCTGCATCCGCGTCGCCGTCGCCGAGACGCGGGGCGAGCTCGCCGGTGACCCAGTTGGCGAGCGCCTGCGCCGGCGGCGCCGGGTCGACGGCGGCGTCGAGCGCGGCGAGGAAGAAGTCGCCGAGCTCGCCGCGGAACGCGAGCAGCTGCGCGCTGTCGGCGCTGAGCCCGAGCTCGGACTGCAGGCGCTCGGCGCGCGCGGCGGGCAGCTCGACCATGTCGGCGCGGGCGGCGTCGAGCATCTGCTGGTCGATGGCGACGGGCAGCAGGTCGGGCTCGGGGAAGTAGCGGTAGTCGTGCGCCTCCTCCTTGGAGCGCAGCGAGGTGATGGCGCCGGAGGCGGGGTCGAAGTGCAGCGTCTCCTGCACGACGTGGCCGCCGCCGCGCAGGATCTTCTCCTGGCGGGCGATCTCGGCCTTGATCCCGCGTTCGATGAAGCGGAAGCTGTTCATGTTCTTGAGCTCGGTCTTGACGCCGAGCTCCTCTTGGCCGGCGGGTCGCAGCGAGATGTTGGCGTCGCAGCGCAGCGAGCCCTCCTCCATGTTGACGTCGGAGACGCCGAGCTGGCGCAGCGTGACGCGCAACAGCTTCAGCCACTCGCCGGCCTGCTCGGCGGAGCGCACGTCGGGCTCGGTGACGACCTCGGCGAGCGGCGTGCCGCCGCGGTTGAAGTCCACGATCGAGGCGTCGGAGCCGTGGATGCGCCCGCTCGCGCCGACGTGGATCAGCTTGGCAGCGTCCTCCTCGAGGTGCACGCGGTGGATGCGCACGTCGCCGAGGTGCCCGCCGAGGCACAGCGGCTCGTCGTACTGGGAGATCTGGTAGCCCTTGGGCAGGTCGGGATAGAAGTAGTTCTTGCGGTGGAAGATGGAGCGCGGCGCGAGCTGGGAGCCGAGCGCGAGGCCGATCATCAGCCCGAAGTGCACGGCGCGGGCGTTGACGACGGGCAGGCTGCCGGGCAGGCCGAGGCAGACGGGGCAGGTGCGCGTGTTGGGCGGCTCGCCGAAGGACAGCGCGCAGCCGCAGAACATCTTCGTGGCGGTGGCGAGCTGCACGTGGATCTCGAGTCCGATGACGGGCTCGTAGAGATCGTCTTCTATGGGGCCGCCTACCGGCGGCTGCGGCGTGCGCGCTGGCTCAGACACGGGCTGAGGCTCCATCGAAGCCGAGGCTCCGCTCGAGCGCGTGCGCGGCGTCGAGCACGCGGTTCTCGCTGAACGCGGGGCCGGCTATCTGCAGGCCCACGGGCAGCCCCTGGCTTAGCCCGCAGGGGATCGAGATGGCGGGGATGCCGGCGAGCGACATGGGCACGGTGCAGAAGTCGTTGAGATACATGGCGAGCGGGTCGGAGGTCTTCTCGCCGAGCTTGAACGCGACGGTTGGCGCGGTGGGCGTGACGATCAGGTCGACCTGATCGAAGGCGCTTCTGAAGTCGTCTGAGATCTTCGTGCGTACGCGCTGCGCGCGGCCGTAGTAGGCGTCGTAGTAGCCGGATGAGAGCGCGTAGGTGCCGAGCATGATGCGGCGCTTGACCTCGGCGCCGAAGCCGTCGTGGCGGGTGCGCGTGTACATGTCGAGCAGATCGCTGGGGTCCTCCGCCTTCGATGACGACGCCGCGCGCAGCCCGTAGCGGACGCCGTCGAAGCGCGCGAGGTTGGAGGACGCCTCGGCGGGGGCGATCACGTAGTAGGCGGACAGCGCGTGGGGCGCGTGCGGCAGGCGCACCTCGCTGACGTGCGCGCCGAGCGCTTCGGCCTGCGCGAGCGCGGCGCGGAAGGCATCGAGCACACCGGCTTCGATGCCCTCGCCGGTGAGCTCCTCGGGCACGCCGAGGCGCACGCCGTCGAGACGCACGGCGCTCGGCAGCGTGATCTCGCCGGGGAAATGCAGCGAGGTGGCGTCGCACTCGTCGCGCCCGACCATGTGGCGCAGCAGCAGCGCGGCGTCGCGCACGTCGCGCGTGAGCGGGCCGGCCTGGTCGAGCGAGGAGGCAAAGGCGATCATGCCGTAGCGCGAGACGGAGCCGTACGTGGGTTTCATGCCGACGATCCCGCACAGCGCGGCGGGCTGGCGGATCGAGCCGCCGGTGTCGGTGCCGAGCGCCCACGGCGCGAGACCGGCGGCGACGGCGGCGGCGCTGCCGCCGGATGAGCCTCCTGGTACGCGCTCGCGGTCCCAGGGATTGCGCACGGCGCCGTACGCGGAGTTCTCGTTGGAGGAGCCCATCGCAAACTCGTCCTGGTTGGTCTTCGCCAGCAGCCCCGCGCCCGCCTCCTGCAGCCGGCGCACGACGGTGGCGGTGTACGGCGGCAGGTAGCCCTCGAGGATCCGCGACCCCGACTGGCTGGGCACGCCCTCAGTGCAGAACAGGTCCTTGACCGCGAGCGGTACTCCGGCAACCGGGGCATCCATGGAGGCGGCCGGCGCGGGCGTTTCGTCGGCGACCCACGTGAAGCAGTTGAGCCCCGACTCGGCCGCGTCACGGTCGGCGGCGGCGCGCGCGCGATAGGCGTCGAACAGCTCGCCGGCGGACAGCGAGCCCGCGGCGATCTGCTCCACCGCGGCCGCGGCTGTCAGTTCGAGGACTCCGCTCATGCCTGTGGACTGGGGACCAGAAAGCCGTCGTCGGAGACGGCCGGCGCCTGCGCGAGCGCGACCTCGCGCGGCAGGCAGGGCCGCGGCTCGTCGGGGCGCAGCGCGCCGGTGACCTCGACGACGTGCGAGGTCGGCGCGACGCCATCGAGATCGAGCTCGCGGATTTTGGCGACATGGTCGAGCACGGCCGACAGCTCGCGCGCCATCGGCTCCACCTCGTCCTCGGCGAGCGCCAGACGGGCGAGCCGGGCGACGTGCAGCACCTGATCGCGGTCGATCACAACCGCGCATTGTATTGGCGCGACGCCGGTCGGCCCGACGCCGGCGGCTACGGCCGCGGGCGCGGCTCGGGGCGTGCCGGCGGGTACATCGACGGGCGTTCGTCGCGCAGCGCCTGCCACGCACCCATGAGGATCAGGACGGCGCCGGCGAGCGCGAGCCACGCGCCGAAGCAGACATCGGTCGCCTGGTCGGGGCGCTCCAGCGCGCGCACGAGTGCGGCGATGACCGCGGCCAGCCCGAGCGGCACGCACCACACGGCGCTCGACACCGGCAGCGCGGGGCCGCGCTCGGTGAGCGCGGTGATCACGACCGCGAGCGCAGCGCACACCGCGGCGAGCTCCAGCGCGACGCCGGGACCGAACGTGTTCCACGCGTCGAGGTTGCCGGCGGGACCCGAGTAGGAGCGCACGAACAGCGACACGAGCACGCAGATCGCGCCGAGGAGCGCGAGCAGCTCCCCCAGCCGCAGCCGCCTCACAGCATGTCCCTGTCGATGTCGGCGAGCATCGACTCGAGCTGCGCCTGGTAGCGCGCGGCCTGCAGCGTGTTGCGCAGCAGCAGCGCGATCGTCATCGGGCCGACGCCGCCCGGCACGGGCGTGATCGCGGAGGCGACCGCGGCGGCGGCGGCGAAGTCGACGTCGCCGACGAGCCCGCTCCTGTTGCCGGCCTCCTCGGGCGTGAGGCGGTTCATGCCGACGTCGATCACGACGGCGCCCGGCCGCACGAAGTCCCGCTTGACGATGCGCGCGCGCCCGACCGCCACGATCAGCACCTCGGCGCGCGCGCACACCTCGCGCAGGTCGCGCGTGCGCGAGTGGCACACGGTGACGGTGGCGTTGCGCTGCAGCAGCAGCTGCGCCATCGGCTTGCCGAACAGGTTGGAGCGCCCGATGACGACCGCCTCGGCGCCTTCGAGCTCGACGCCGGCGTCGTCCAGCAGCTCCATCACCCCGAGCGGCGTCGCCGGCCGCAGCCCCGGACGCCCGAGCGACAGCAGCCCGGCGTTGACGGGCGTGAGGCCGTCGACGTCCTTGTCGGGGCTGATCAGCGCGGTGAGCGACGGCCCGTCGAGGTGCTCGGGCACGGGCAGCTGCAGCAGCACGCCGCTCACCGCGCGATCGGCGTTGAGCGCGTCGAGCTCCTCTGCCACCTGCTCGAACGTGGCGTCGGTGGGCAGCCGCCGGTCGAACGGCACCATCCCCACCTCGGCGCACGCGCGCTGCTTGCCGCCGACGTACACCGCCGACGCGGGGTCGTCGCCGACGAGCACGGTCGCGAGGCCCGGCTGGCTGCCGTGCTCGCGGGTGAAGGACGCGACTTCGTCGGCGACTCCCGCGCGCACGCGCGCTGCGATCGCCTTGCCGTCGATGATCGTGGCGCTCATGGCACTGATGCTATGCGTTTGCGCCGACCGCACCGGCACCAGCTTCAGCGCCGGGTAACCGGCGCGTACTCGGCCATCAGCTTGCGCTCGGAGCCGTCGCCCGCGAAGCGCACGACGATCACGCCGTCGGGCTCCACGCCGGTGACGACGCCGTCGCCGAAGGCCGCGTGCGCGACGTCCTCGCCGAGGTGGAATTGACTGGCCGCCGGCAGCGTCTCGCGCTCCTCGCGCACCGCCGCGCGCCCGCCGCCGGCGCCCCAGTTGCCCGCACCGCCGCCGCGGCCAATGGCGCCGCCACCCGCCGAGCCCCTGCGGGCGGCGATCGCGGGCGGCGCGCCGCCCGACCAGCTGGTCTGCGAGCGGACCCCCATCTGCAACGGCTCCTCCAACAGCTCGACCGGGATCTCGTCGAGGAAGCGGCTGCGCATGCCGTAGCTCTGCGCGCCGAACACCGCCCGCCGGCGGGCGTGGGTGAGATACAGCTGGCGCATGGCGCGCGTGATCCCCACGTAGAACAGCCGGCGCTCCTCCTCCAGGCCCCCCTCCTCGATCGCGCGCGAGTGCGGGAACACGCCGTCCTCGCAGCCGGCGATGAACACGATCGGGTACTCCAGGCCCTTGGCGTTGTGCAGCGTCATCAACGTCACGAGGCCCTCGTCGCTGCGGCTGTCCGCGTCGGCCACCAGCGCGATCTCCTGCAGGTAGGCGGCGAGCGTGTCCTCCCCCTCCGCCGCCATCGCGTCGAACGTGCGCGCGCCCTCAACCAGCTGCTCGAGGTTCTCGATGCGCCCCTGCGCCTCGATCGTGCGCTCGGCCTCCAGCGCCTCGACGTAGCCCGTCTGCGACAGCATCGCCTCGAGCAGGTCCCCCACGGGCACGCCCTGCTCGGCCAGCTTGCCTGCCTGCCCTCCGCCACGGGGGGTGCCCGCCAGGGTACGCAGCTCCTCCATCGTGCCCATGAAGCGCCGCAGGGCCTTGATCGCGGCGGCGCCGAGGCCGGGGACCTGGTCGGGCTGCGCGGCCGCGTCCCACACGGGGACGCCCAGCGCGTCTGCGCTGGCGAGCACCCGCGCGAGCGAGGTCTGGCCGATGCCGCGCCGCGGCGAGTTGACCACGCGCGTGAAGCTGACGACGTCGGCCGGGTTGGCGATCAGCGACAGGTACGCGATCGCGTCCTTGACCTCGGCGCGTTCGAAGAACTTGGTGCCGCCGATCACCTGGTAGGCCATGTCCTGGCGCGTGAGCGTTTCCTCGAGCACTCGCGACAGCGCGTTCGTGCGATACAGCACCGCTATCTCCGCGCGCGAAGCGCCGTCGTCGATCAGGCGCTGGATCTCACCGACGACGTAGCGCGCCTCGGCGTACTCGTCGTCGAGCACGCGCAGCTGAATCTGGTCGCCCTGCCCCAGTTCGCTCCACAGCCGCTTGGCGATGCCGCCGCGGTTATTCGCGATCACCGCGTTGGCCGCGCGCAGGATCGTCTCGGTCGAGCGGTAGTTCTGCTCGAGCTTGACCACGCGCGCGTCGGGGAAGTCCTCCTGGAAATCCAAGATGTTCCTAATGTCAGCCCCGCGAAAACTATAGACGCTCTGAGAGTCATCCCCCACGACCGCCAGGTTGCGGTGCCCGACGGGCCCGCTGTACGTGGGACGGTCGCCCGGCTGATCGCCGCCGCGCTGCGGCGGCCGCCCGCCGCCGACGAGCAGCTGCAGCAGCCGGTACTGCGCGTGGTTGGTGTCCTGGTACTCGTCGACGAGCACGTGGCGGAACGTGTTGCGGTAGCGCTCGCGCACGTCCTCGAACAGCTCCAGGAGGTTGACGACCCGGAACAGCAGGTCGTCGAAGTCCATCGCGTTCATGCGGTGCAGGTCGCGCTCGTAGATCGCGTACACCTCCGCGATCATCTCCTCGAACTGCGAGCCCACCTGCTGGCCGTACGTCTCGGCGTCGATCAAGCGGTTCTTGGCGGCGGAGATCTGGTTGTGGATCGCGGACGGCGTGTGGCGCTTGGGGTCCACGCCGACGGCGTCCGCGGAGCGCTTGGCCAGCCGCCGCGCGTCCGCCTGGTCGTAGATCGTGAACTGGCGCGTGTAGCCCAGGCGCTCCGCCTCCGCGCGCAGGATGCGCGCGCACGCCGAGTGGAACGTCATCACCCACATCCCACGCGTGCTGCGCCCCAGCAGCCGCTCCACGCGCTCGCGCATCTCGCTGGCAGCCTTGTTCGTGAACGTGATCGCCAGGATCTCGCCCGCCTGCGCCTGGTCGGTGTAGATCAGGAACGCGAGCCTGTGCGTCAGCACGCGCGTCTTGCCGCTGCCCGCGCCCGCGAGGATCAACAGCGGCCCCTCGCCGTGCGTGACGGCCTCGCGCTGGGGCTCGTTCAGGCCCTCCAGCAGCTCCTGCAGGTGCGCCGCGTGGGGATTCTCAGGCATCGATCCCCAGCATAGATGCGCGCTCGGGTGGCAAAGCGCGCCCAGAGCGGGCTGCTCCGCGAGCCCTACCCGCCGGCCGGGTTCGGCCCGCGCACCGTGCGCAGCGGCCTCACCTCGGCCGCCGGCTGGTGCTCGCCCTCGGATGCTTCCCCGTCCCGGGACGATGCGGCGAGCTGCCGTTCCAAGGACGCGACGCGACTGGAGAGCGCCTGCATCGCCTCCGCGATCGGGTCCGGCAGGTGGATCCAGTCGGCGTCCGGGCCCTCCACGCGGCGCCCGTCCACACGCACGGGATGACCCGGGTTGCCGACGACGGTCGAGTTGGCGGGCACGTCGGTGATGACGACGCTGTTCGCGCCGATCTTGGCGCCATGGCCGATCGTGATCGGGCCGAGCAGCTTCGCGCCGGAGCCGATCGTGACGTTGTCCTGCACCGTCGGGTGGCGCTTGCCCGTAGCGAAGCCCGTGCCGCCCAGCGTCACGCCCTGATAAAGGGTCACATCGTCGCCGATGTCCGCCGTCTCGCCGATCACCACGCCCGCGCCGTGGTCGATGAACAGCCCGCGGCCGATGTGCGCCGCGGGATGGATCTCGATGCCGGTGACCGCGCGCGTGAACATCGAGATCGCGCGCGGCGCCAGCGGCACGCCCGCCAGCTTCAGCGCGTGCGCCACGCGGTAGGCCAGCAGCGCGTGGATGCCCGGCCACGTCGCCAGGATCTCCACCGGCGAGACTCCGCGCGCCGCCGGATCGCGGTCCCGCGCCGCAAGCACGTCGCGCCGCACCTCCCTGGCCACTCCTGCGAGCTTGCCGAAACCGGCCATTGCCAAAGCGTAGCGCGCACAAGCGCATTTGGTTGACCGCGCAACCGGATTGTCACCGCACCGCGACCCCGCGAACGCCCCGGAGGGGCGTCCTAAAAATCGTTTTACGGTGCGAAGAAAGCCTGCGAGACGTAGCGCTCGCCCGAGTCGGGCATCATCACCACGATTCTCTGGCCCTTGGACTCGGGGCGCTGGGCCACCTGCAGACCCGCCCACAGCGCCGCGCCGCACGAGATCCCCGCGAGCAGCCCCGCGCGTTTCGCGCACGTCCACGCGGTCTGGATCGCGTCGTCGTCGCTCACCGGGATCACCTCGTCGAGCAGCTCGCGGTTGAGCACCGGCGGCACGAAGCCCGCGCCGATGCCCTGAATGCGGTGCGGGCCGGGCGCGCCGCCGGACAGGACGGCGGAGCCGCGCGGCTCGACGGCGACCACGCGCAGCTTCGGGTTGGCGTGCTCGCGCAGGTGCTCGCCCACGCCCGTGATCGTGCCGCCCGTGCCCACGCCAGCCACCAGCACGTCCACGCGCCCCGCCAGCGCCGCCTCGATCTCGGGGCCCGTCGTGCGCCTGTGCACCTCCGGGTTCGCGGGATTGGAGAACTGGTCCGGCAGGAACACGTCGTCGTCGCGCGCCATCGCGCGCGCCGCCGCCACCGCCTCGCCCATCCCCCCCAGCGACTCCGTGATCTCCACGCGCGCCCCGTACAGCCGCAGCAGGCTCTCGCGCTCGCGGCTCATGCCCTGCGGCAGCGTCAGCACCAGCTCGTAGCCCTTCGCCGCGCACACGAACGCCAGCGCGATGCCCGTGTTGCCGCTGGTCGCCTCCACGATCGTCGTGCGGCCCGGCTCGATCCGGCCCTCCGCCTCCGCCGCCTCGATCATCGCCACGCCGATGCGATCCTTGACGCTGCCGCCCGGGTTGAACGCCTCCAGCTTCGCGAACAGCTCCACGCCGTTGTCAGCCGCCGGCGTCCCCTCCAGCATGCGAGGCAGGGCGACCAGCGGCGTGCCGCCGACCAATTCCGCAATGTTGATCGGGATTCGTGGCATCAGCCACGACAATAGCTATGTCTTCGGCTTGGGTCGCTGGCGCGCGAGGCGCACGCTCGCGGTGCGCGCCAGCATCGGCGCCGGCGAGGACTTGACGAGCAGCACGCTCGCGTTCAGCCGCCCGTGGCCCGCCTTCAGCAGCGCGCGCCCGGCGGCGTTCAGCTTCACGTTGACGGACACGTGCCTGCCGGCCGCGATCGAGAACACCGCCACGCCGATCGTCTTCAGCTTGAACCGCCCGTGCGCGGCCTTCAGCTTGACGCGCACACGGAGCTTGCCGGCGCAGCTGCCGCTACCCGTCCCCAGCAGCTTGAACAGCGCACGGTTGTGCGCCTGCACCGCGATCCGCTTGCTGCGCAGGCTCGCGCCGCACACCGGGCCCGACGTCGGCCCCAGGGCCAGCACCTCCTCGGTGCCCACCGGCAGGCTCTTGCCGCCCGGCGCCTGTTCGTTGCCGTTGTTGCCGTTGCCGCCGTTCCCGTTGTTGCCGCCGTTGCCGTTGCCGCCGTTCCCGTTGCCGTTTTCGCCCTGACCCTGTTCGGGGGTTTCTTCCTGGCCGGATTCGTGCCCTGACGGCATGAACGCGAATACCCAGGCCGCGCCGCGCTCGGCGCGCTCTCTGGGGCCGCCCGCGAGCACGATTTCGCCGTTCGCGGAGGCCGCCACGCTCGAGCCGAACCGCGCCCTGCTTTCCTCGCTCTTGCCAGCCACCAGCTCCCTCAGCGCGGCGCTCCAGCTCCCCCCCGAGCGCGCGAACACCCACGCGGCGCCGCGTCCGTCTTCGACGCGCGGCGCGCCCACGATCGCGCTGTCGCCTGCCGCCGACAGCGTCACGCTGTAGCCGAACTGTTCGTTTTCCGCGCCGGCGCCGATCAGCTTCGAGCCCTGTTCGCTCCACGTCGAGCCCGAGCGCGCGAACACCCATGCGGCGCCGGTGCCGCCGTTGTCGTCGCGCGCGCCCATCAGCGCCGTGCCGCCGTCTTCGGACAGCGCGACGCTGTAGCCGAAGTGACCGTCGGCCACCTCGCCCGCGCCGGTGAGCTTTCCGCTCTGCGCCGTCCAGCCGCCTTCCGTGCTCACGAACACCCACGCCGCGCCAACGAAGCCATCGTCGCCGGGACCCCCAACCAGCGCCGTTTCGCCGTCGCCCGCGAGCGCCACCGCGCGCCCGAAGCGCCCTTCGCCCACCTCTGCCGAGCCCGTCAGCGGTCCGCCCTGCGCGACCCAGCTCGTGTTGGCGCCCGAGCCGGTGAACACCCACGCGCGGCCATTGCCGGCCAGCTCGCCGGGCGCGCCCACGAGCGCCGTTTCGCCGCTGTCGGACAGCGCCACGCTGCGACCGAAGTGGCCCCCCGAGCTGGCCCCGGGGCTCGTCAGCTCCGTCGGCGTGGACGTCCACGTGGAGCCTTCGCGCGTAAAGATCCACGCGGCTCCCTCGCCCGAGTGCATGCGCGGGGCGCCGATCACCGCGGTGTCGCCGTCCGCCGACAGCGCCACGCTACGCCCGAAGCCGCATTCGTCGCCTTCTTCGCTTTCGCCTTCTTCCGCGCACGTCGACGTTTCGCCTATTTCCAGTTCGCTCAGCGCGGCTTTCGGCAGTTCAAGCTTCGCCTGCTGCACCCAGCCGGTGCCCGAGCGCGTGAACACCCACGCCGCGCCGCCCGTCCCCGCGGCGTCGGGCGCGCCGATCAGCGCCGTGTCGCCGTCGCCCGACAGCGCGACACTGATGCCGGCGTCTTCCTTGCCTTCGGTTTCCTGTTCTTCGCCGAGCATCGGCGACAGGCGCAGTTCCGCCGCTTCCACGCTCGGGGAGCCCGACGCGCGCGCGGCGCCCGACAGCACGATCGCGGCGCCGAACGACAGCGACAGGAGCGCCGCCAGCGCCAGCGCGCGCCTCGACACCCGCTCGCGCGCGAGCAGTGCGTTGCGTGCCGTCATCGGGCGTACTCCCCCGTTATCACGTGGTGGCCAGTAGGCCTCAGCATTTGCAACCCTCCGTAGTCGTGTTCAGATGTGGTACATGCTCGCGCCCGCGTCGCGCATCTCGCGCTCGAGCACGTCCGCGATCGTCGTGCCCGCGAGCACCCGCCGCGCGGCCTCGGCGGCGTCGGCGAAGATGCCCTGCGCGTCGCGCCCCAGCGGGCCGTCGAGCAGCTCCACGACCTCGAGCACCGTGATCGTCGAGGGCTCGCGCGCGAAGCGGTAACCGCCCTTGACGCCGCGCTGCGAGCTGATGATGCCGCCGCGGCGCAGCACCGCGAACAGCTGCTCCAGGAACTGCACCGGCACGTCGCGCTTGCGCGCCAGCTCGCCGATCGGCACCGGCTCCGCGCCGCTGCTGCGCGCCAGCTCGGCCAGCGCGAGCACCGCGTAAGGGGACTTGCTCGTGATCGAGATCACAAGGCGATGCTACGCAATGCCCGACTGAGACGACCGGCGGCGCGGCCCAACGGCCGTCTTAGAGCCAGCCGCGCTCGGTGGCGATGAGCACGGCCTGCGCGCGGTCAACCGCGCCGAGCTTGCCGTAGATGTTGTGCAGGTGCGTGCGCACGGTGCTGGTCGAGAGCGTCAGCTCGTGGGCGATCTGCTTGTAGACCTTGCCCTCGGCCAGGCGCTGCAGCACGCCCAGCTCCCTGCCGGACAGCGGGCACGGGTCGACGTGGCGCTGGCGCTGGCCGCTGGGGCTCGGCAGTTCGTACATCACGCGCCTGAGCTCGTCGGGCCCGAGGCCGATGCTGCGCGCGGTGTGGATCATCTCCGTGGGCGAGACGCGCGCGCCCTGCTCGTAGTGGGCGAGCATGTCCGCCAGGCGGATGAACGCGGCCTCGCCTTCCACGTCGGGGTTGTGGTGGCGCTCGATCGGCGTCGCCAGCGACGACGGCAGGCCCCAGCGGCGCACGAGCACGCCGCCGACGAGCGCGTGGTCGACGCCCAGCTCGCGGCGCTCCTGGTGGATGCGCTCCTCGGGCGTGCGCGCTCCGCGGTGCACCTGCGAGGGGTAGCCGGGGTAGGCGTGCAGCAGCACGAGCTTGCCGACGTCGTGCAGCAGGCTGGTGACGGTCAGCCGGTCGCGGTTCTCGTAGCCGACCTCCGCGGCGATGCGGTCGGCGGCGTGCTGGGTGGCGAGCGCGTGCAGCCGGAAGCGCTCCGGCGCCGCATCCCAGACGCTCGCGCGCTCGAAGAAGTCGAACGTGCGCATGCGGTTGGCGACCGCCTGCACGGTGTGGGTGCTCAGCGCCTCGACGGCGGCCACCGCGGTGTCGACGCGCGGGCGGCCGTCCTGCGAGCGGTTGGCGAGGCGCAGCACGGCGATGATCAGCGCCACGTCGGACTCGACCGCGGCGACAACGTCGGCGGTCGCGACGTGGTCCTTGGAGACCACCGCGAGCAGCCGGTCGCGCGACTCCGCGAGCGCGGGGAACGCCTCGAGCGCTTCGAAGGCCATCGTCAGACGGCGGCCGTGGCCCTCGTTCTGGTGGCGCTCGCCGGAGCCCGCACCGGGGGCGCCCGCGCGGCGCGCGGCTGGGGCTTGGGCTTGGCGTTCCGGGCTGGCGTTGGTCAAATTCTTCGCGAGCGGCGACGTCTTGGCTGCGCCGCGCTTGGACGTGGCGGTGAGCTTTTTTGCTGCGGTCAGCTTCTTTGCTGCGGCGGTAGCCTGCATGCTTCTTGACCCCTTCCTTGGGTTCGCCGACGCTTCGCGCCGGTGACTCCGGCGATGTGCTCCTATCGGCATCCTCAATCAAATGTTTAGGCGAATCGGGGTCGCGCAGCGCAGGAAAGAGCGCTTTTGCGCACCATCGCGCGGGTCTGACGCAGCCCTCGCGGGGCGGCCGTGGCGCTCGGACGCGCTCAGCCGTCGCCGAGCGCGCGGTCGATCCGCCGCAGCGTCTCGTCGATGCCGAGCAGCGCGACGCTCTCGAAGATGCCCGGCGAGACGGTCGTGCCGGTGAGCGCGACGCGCAGCGGCTGGTAGACCTCGCGCGGCTTGGCGCCGCGCGCCTCGATCACGCCCGCGAGCGCCCGCTCGATGCTCGCCTCGTCGAGCTCCCCCTGCCGCTCCCCCTCCGGGGACGATGCGGCGGCCTGCGCGAACGCGTCGCGGACGTCCGCGAGCGCCGCGCGGCCATTCTCGTCGAGCCAGCGCTCGCGCGCCTTGGCGTCGTCCACGGGGCCGTCCAGCAGCGCGCCGGCGAGCGGCAGGAAGTCGGCGAGCGTCTGGATCTTCTCCTGGCTGATGCGCGCCGCCTCGCGCAGGCCGTCGCGGCCGGTGAACGCCTGCAGGCGTTCGGTGAGCTCGTCAACGGACAGTTTGCGCACGTACAGGCCATCCAGCCACCGCAGCTTGACCTCGTCGAAGCGCGCTGGGTTGCGGCTGACGCGCTCGAGCGTGAAGCGATCGACCAGGTCGTCTGTGGAGAGCACGGTCGCATCGTCGCCCGCCCCCCAGCCGAGCAGCGCCAGGTAGTTGCGGACCGCTTCGGGCAGGTAGCCGGCGTCGCGCAGCTCCTGCACCGATGCGGCGCCGTGGCGCTTCGAGAGCTTCTTACCGTCCGGGCCGTGCAGCAGCGGCAGGTGCGCATAGGCGGGGATGGGGGTGCTCGGGCCGAAGCCGGCGGCGCGCGCGGCCCCCAGCACGAGCAGCTGCTTGGGCGTGTTGGAGAGGTGGTCCTCGCCGCGCACCACGTGCGTGATGCCGGCGTCGAGGTCGTCGATCGCGACGGCGAAGTTGTACAGCACGGAGCCATCCGCGCGGGCGATCACGGGGTCGTCCAGGTGCACGTGCTCGAACACGGTGTCGCCGCGGATCACGTCGTGCACGACCGTCTCGCCCTCGGCGGGCACGCGCAGGCGCACAGCGCCCTCGCTCTCCGCTTCGCCGCGGAAGCCGCGCTCGGCTCCGTACAGGTCCTTGAACGCCTTCACGTCGACGGCTGTGGCGTTCGAGCGGTAGGCGTGCCCGGACTCCAGCAGCGCCTGCAGCGCCTCGCCGTGGCGCTCGGAGCGCGCGGTCTGCATGATCGGCCCCTCGTCCCAGTCGAGCTCCAGCCAGCGCAGCGCGTCGATGATCTGCTCGATGTTCTCCGGCGTCGAGCGCTCGCGGTCGGTGTCCTCGATGCGCAGCACCAGCTCGCCGCCGAAGTGGCGCGCGAGCAGCCAGTTGAACAGCGCCGTGCGGGCGCCGCCGATGTGCAGCGCCCCGGTGGGCGAGGGCGCGAACCTGACTCTCATCGGATCCATAGGATCCGCGCATGCTAATCGGCGCGCACGTATCGCCCGCGGGCGGCCTGCCGAAGGCGGTCGAGCGCGGCGTCGAGCGCGGCTGCCGCGCGATCCAGATCTTCAACCAGTCGCCGCGCATGTGGCGCCCGACCTCCTACCGCGACGAGGACGTGGCGGCGTTTCGCGAGGCGATGCGCGACAGCCCGATCGCCGCGGTGCTGATTCACGCGGTGTACCTGCTCAACTGCGCGAGCGAGGATCCGGACATCCGCGCCAAATCGCTGGCGTCTCTGACTCATTCGCTGCGCGTCGGCCACGCGATCGGCGCGGCGGGCGTGGTGCTGCACCCGGGCTCGGCCAAGACGGGCGACGTCGGCGAGGCGCTCGCGCGCGCGAGCGCGACGATCCGCGAGGCGCTCGCCGACAGCGAGGGCTGCGAGCTGCACCTGGAGAACACCGCCGCCGCGGGCGGCACGCTGGGCCGGTCCTTCGACGAGCTGGCGCAGCTGCTGGAGGGCGCCGACGGCGGGGCGCGACTTGGAGTGTGCCTGGACTCCTGCCACCTGCTGGCCTCCGGCTATGACATCCGCACCGCCGCCGGGATGACGGCGACGCTGCGCGAGTGCACGCGCAAGCTCGGGCGCGGGCGCGTGCGTTCGCTGCACCTGAACGACTCGCAGACGCCGCTCGGCTCCAACCGCGACCGCCACGCCAACCTCGGCCGCGGGGAGCTCGGCGAGGAGGGCTGCGCCGCGTTCCTGTCGGCGCCGACGCTTCAGAAGCTGCCGTGCGTGCTCGAGACCCCCGGCGAGAACCGCAGCGGCGCCTGCGCCGAGGAAGTCGCGTTCGCGGTGCAGCTACGCGAACGCGGGATCGCGGCGCGGCGCTGACGCGCACAGCGCCTGCTCGAGCTCGGCCAGCAGCGTCGGCGTGTGGCGCACGCGGTACTCCTCGCCGAGGCGCAGCCGGCGGGTGCTGCCGTCGCTGGCGTCGATCTCGACGATCACCTCGGCCGTGCCCGGCGACTCCTCCAGGCGCTCGCGCAGCTCGTCGATCGCGGTCTCGCTCAGGTCCGCGGCGGCGACGCGCAGCTTGACCGGCTCGGCCGCAGCGGTGGCGCTCGCGGCGGCGGCGCGCGCGGCCTTGGTCGCGCGCTCGACCTCCTCCTGCGAGGGCGCGAAGCGCTCGATGCTCTGCACCACCAGGCAGGTCTTGCCGGCTTCCTTGTGATCGACGCGCCCCTTGACGATCACGACCTCGTCGACCGCCAGCGCCGCCTCGTGCTCGGCCAGCGCCTTGCCGAACACGAGCATCTCGACCGAGCCGGCGAGGTCGTCGAGCGTCGCGAACATCATGTGGTCGCCATTGCGCGTGCGGATCTTCTTCGCCTCGGTGATGATCCCGCCGACCGTCACCCAGTCCTTGTCGCGGCGCTCCTCGAGCGCCGCGATCGGGCAGTCGACCCGCGCGCGCAGCGCGTCGCGCAGCGGCTTGAGCGGGTGCGCCGACACGAACAGGCCGATCGCTTCCTTCTCGGCGGCCAGCAGCTCGGGCTGCTCGAACTCCTCCGTGGGTATCGGCGCGTGCACGGGCGCGGCGAACGCGCTCATCGCAGAGGCGCCGGCCGCGCCTGGGCCGTGGGCGTCTTCCTGCAGGTCGAAGATCGAGCCCTGGCCGATCTGCGCGTCCTGCTGGACCTGCTGGCCTTTGGCCTGCGCCTTCTCGAGCACTGCAAGCATGCCCTTGCGGGTGGCGCCGGTCGAGCCGAGCGCGCCGCACTTGACGAGCGCCTCGATCGCCTTCTTGTTGACGGTGCGACTGTCGACGCGCTCGCAGAAGTCCCAGATCGAGTCGAACGGGCCGCCGTCCTCGCGCGCGCGCTTGATCGCCTCGACCGCCTGGTAGCCGACGCCCTTGACGGCGTCAAGGCCGAATCGGATGCTGCCGATGCCGCCCGGCTTGTCCGATTCCCGCCCACCCACGCCGACCGTGAACTCGTGGTCTGAGAGGTTCACGTCGGGGGGCTTGATCTCGATGCCCATCTCCTCGCAGCGCGCGACGAAGAACGGCACCTTGTCCTTGGTCGACATCACCGAGGAGATCAGCGCGGCCATGTACTCGGCGGTGTGGTTGGCCTTCAGCCAGGCGGTGCGGTAGGCGATCAGCCCGTAGCAGGCGGCGTGGCTCTTGTTGAACGAGTAGTCGGCGGACTTCTCGTTGGTGTTCCACAGGAACTCGATCACCTCCGCCCTCGTGCCCGACGCGCGGCAGCCCTCGACGAACTCCGGCTTCAGCGCAGCCATCGCCTGGCGGTTCTTCTTGCCGATCGCCTTGCGCAGGTCGTCCGCCTTCGCCCCCGAGAAGCCGGCGAGCTCCTTGGAGATCTGCATCGCCTGCTCCTGGTAGAGGATCACGCCGTTGGACGATTCGAGGATCGGCCGCAGGCGCGCGTCCGGATAGGAGATCGCGTCGGGATGGTGCTTGCCCTTGGCGTACACCGGGATCTGGTCCATCGCGCCGGGGCGGTACAGCGCGTTGAGCGCGACGAGGTCGTTGAACTCGTCGGGGCGCACCTTCTTCAGCGCCTCGCGCATGCCCTCCGACTCGAACTGGAACACGCCGATCGAGTCGCCGCGCGCGAGCATCTCGTACGTGCGCACGTCGTCGAGCGGCAGCGTCGTCATGTCCGGGCGCTGGCCGCTGGAGCGCTCGATGATGTCGAGCGCGTCCTCGATCACGTCGAGGTTGCGCAGCCCCAGGAAGTCCATCTTCAGCAGGCCGATCTCCTCGATCGGCTTCATCGAGAACTGCGTGACCGTGCGGAACACGCGCTCGCCGTACTCGTCGGTGCCGGCGTCGGCGAGCTGCAGCGGCACGATGTCGGTCAGCGGCCGGTCGGCGATCACGACCGCGGCGGCGTGGATCGAGGAGTTGCGCACGATCCCCTCCAGGCCCTGCGCGACGTCGACGATCTGCTTCGCCGCCGGGTCCTCGTCGCAGGCCTTGCGCAGCGGCTGGCCGTTCTTCAGGCATTCCTCGAACGAGGGCGAGCGGCCCATGATCGGGTCGGGGATCAGCTTCGCGAGACGATCGCCGACGCCGTAGTCGAAGCCCAGCACGCGCGCCGCGTCGCGCGTGGCGGCGCGCGGGAACATCTTGCCGAAGGTGACGATCTGCGCGACCGACTCGCGCCCGTACTTGTCGGTGACGTAGCGCATCACACGCTCGCGCCCGCGCACGGAGAAGTCGATGTCGATGTCCGGCATCGATACGCGCTCGGGGTTCAGGAAGCGCTCGAACAGCAGGTCGTAGCGCAGCGGGTCGACGTCGGTGATGGACAGGCAGTAGGAGACGATCGAGCCGGCCGCCGAGCCGCGACCGGGACCTACCGCGATGCCGTTCTCCTTGGCGAACTTGACGAAGTCCCACACGATCAGGAAGTAGGCGTTGAAGCCCATCCGATCGATCACCCCGAGCTCCATATCCATGCGCTCGAGCGCCTCCGCGGGCGGTGGGTCGCCGTAGCGGACGCTCAGGCCGAGCCGTACCTGCTCGCGCAGATAGTCGCGCTCGGAGATGCCCTCCGGCGTGGGGTATTTGGGGATCAATTGCTTGTCCAGCTCGAGCTTCACCGAGCAGCGCTCGGCGATCTCGAGCGTGCTTGCGATCGCCTCTGGCCACTCTGCGAAGGCGTTTGCCATCTCGGCGCTGTCGCGCAGGTAGAACTCGTTGGTCTCGAAGGTCATCTTCGGTGCCGCGAGCGTGCTCTTGGTCTGCACGCACAGCAGCGCCGTGTGATGGTCGTAGTCCTCACGGCGCAGGTAGTGCACGTCGCCGGTGCCGACGAGCCTGCCGCCCATCTCGCGTGCGATCTTGACGATCCCCTCGTTGCACTTGTCCTGCTCTGAGAGACCGTTCTTCTGAACC
>DATHPS010000027.1:0-15605 GCA_035483545.1 Solirubrobacteraceae bacterium
CTCATTCTGGGCCGAGACAGCCAACAGCACCTCCACCACCGCCTCGCGGCCCTGCCCATAGATCGCCTCAGCCTCAACGCGCTCCACGCACAGGAATTCGACGCCCCGGGATTATGTCCCCCAACCCAACTGAACGGCTACTAAAGTGGAGAGGACCGTACGTTGCGCAAACCCCGTGGTCGTGCGGGCGAGCCGTTGAGCGTGGCGTAGCGGTGAGGTGATCAGATAGAGTCGCTCTTGCGTCGGTTGCACTCAGCGCATAGGAGCTGGAGATTCTCCAGTGTCCTTGCCCCGCCGAGGGCCACGGGCAGGATGTGGTCGTACTGGAGGTTGAAGCTGCTGTCGCACTGCACGCAGCAGCCTCCGTCGCGCTCATAGACCGCGCGCCGCAGTTCGTCCGAGATGTGAGTGCGGGTTGGGCGGCCATTCTCCTCAGCCCGCATCAGGCTTCGCGCCGATTGCAGCTTTTGCTCAAGGCGGCGCTTGCGCTGCAAGACGAGGGCCTTGATGTCCTCGGCGTCCAAGCCGTCATCGTCCCAGTAGAAGCCATCCGAGAACTGCCAGAGGTTCCGTCGTCCATCACGCCACAGATGCACGGGCTCTGTTGCTTGCGCTTGCTGAGCGGCTCCCATCTGAGCCTTCGACCAACGCAACTCCATGACCTTGCGTCCAGACTCGACCGCGTAGCGCCGACCCGAAAGCATCCGGGTTAGCGTCCACGGCAGCTTGACCAACTGCGCTTTGTTGTCCGAGCGGAGCATCCCGGAACCGTATCGGCATGTTGATGGCCCTCTTGAGCCTCCACAGACAGCCTGAGACGGGTGGTGCTATGCATCCGAGACGACGGGGGCGATGGATACGCTCCATGCCGCTATGGGCTTCCCGGACCCGCCACCCTCGCGCGACGTGCTGGAGCGCGCACGCGCGTAGTGCGCGTCGATCGGCGGATCGTGGCGGCGCTGCCCGAGCTGGGCGAGGCGACCCGCTCGTTTGAGCCCGTGCCAGGCCCCGCCGGCGAGAGCGTCGCCGAATGGCTCGCGGAGCGGGCGTTGAGCGAGCCGCAGGAGGCGACCGTCCGCGTACGGCTCAGCCACGGCAAAGTCGCGGGCGTGTACGCGCTGTGCGCCGCGCAGGTCGCGCTCAGCCGTGAGGAGCGCGCCCAGCTCGGCGGCGTGCATTACCGCACCCAGCCGGCGATCCTGCTCGCGCAGTTCGCGCGTGCGAACGGTTCACCCGGGATCGGCGAGGAGATGCTTCAGCACGCCAACCGAATCGCGCAACGCGCGCTGCGCTACGTCAGCGCGACCGTGCTAGTAGTCGATCCGTTCGACAGCGATACGGCCGAGATGTGGCGGCAGCGCTTCGGTTTCCAGGATTCTGAGCAGCCAGTGCCCGGCAACGGCCGGCTGCGCCGGCAGTGGCTCAGCCTTCAGTCGTAGTTAGCGCCTTCCGCCTCGAGTTCGGCCATCAGGCTCGCGGAGCTTTCATGAAAGGCGCGCACCCGCGGGTCATTACGCGAGCGCTCCAAGTCCCGCTCGTCGATCACGATCACTGCCTGGTCGAGCACGTCATGCAGCTTGTCCTTGTCGAGCGATGTGGCCACGCATCCAGCGTATCGCAACGTCTGGGCGAAGGCGTCGTGCATTGAAGGCTTGCGGCCCGCTTTTGAGGGATGCCCAGACCCCCTCATACCGTGATCACCGAGTGGTCCACGTCGAGTGTCTATCCTCAGGGTCGAAGTCGGCGAACCGCTCGGCTAGCAGATCCCGCGTAGCCTGCTCGATTGCGCGGAGGGCCGACTCATCGAGTTTGGCTGCCGCCTCGGGGACTTGTTCCCGTGTTCGTTCCATGAGGATATGTGCTTGGTGGGCTATCAGCATGTCGCGGGCACGGGGCGCTAGCTCCTCAACGAGTGCATCCAGTGCGCCGACCATCGAAATCAGCGTCACTGCGTTGTGCTCGACAAGTTGGTTGTCCTTTTCCGCACGGGCTAGCTCGGCACGCTCGTGTGCCGCACACATTGCAGCAGCGCGCTGAGGATCGTCGCGCTCGGTTGACCCCTGAGCTTGGAGTCGATGTCGTTCGTGAGCCTCGGACTCGATCAACTCTTGCATGCCCCAGTCGGCGAGTTTGCGCGTGCGCTCGGCGGCGCCCATCGCAGCCCACCAGTCCGCCACGACAGCATCGCGACCGTGAGTGAGGCGAGGATCGCGTCGGGCCGCCGCAAGTTCGCGGCTCGCTAGGCTCTCGGGCCGATCTTCTGAAGTCATAGGGTCTCGCTCTCTATCGGTCATGCTGTTCACAAGCACGCAAGGCGCGCTTGAGCGGTCAGTCTCGGGCGTCGACGGGGATCGGTCGGTTGAGCGGCGGCACGATCCTTTCTAGGACGAAAGAGACGACGGGACGCTTCCACTCCTCCTGTGGAAGTTCTTGCATCTCTTCGGTGATCATGATTGCCAGTCGTTCGACCAGGTCCCTCTTGCGTAGGTGCCAGGTTCCCGAGGAAGCCCTGCTCACGACCTGCCCAAACGATGTCGCCAGCCCAGGAGCCTCAGCGCAGCGGTCACGTGCGCGACGAACACGCTCGTCGTGAAAATCGCGGAGATCCTTACCGCTGATCTCAATTGATACACCGTGTTCGGCGGCCAAATCTGTCGCGATTGCCGCGAGCTCGTCGTCGTTGGCGTTGGCCTCCTCAAAGCTTGTGTCGAACAGCAGGACGTCATCGGCTGAGATTCCACCTGAGGCGATCAGCGCCTCGACGTGGTCCCTGGCCTTGGCCTCGTTATCGAGGATCACAACCACCCGCCGCGCGTAGCCGTCCAAGGAGCCGACAAGGTCAGCGACGACGCTGGTATTTCCGGCACCTTGGAGATCGGTCCAGTTGACCTCCTCGAGGACACCGGACCCGAGGAGCGAGGCGATGAGCATTTCGACGACGATCTGCTCGCTGTCGCCCTCATGAACAACATGGACGCCGTGTGGATAAAGGTCGGCATTCTGGAGCGCAGCGACGACCTCGCTGCCATCCCAAGGGGCTCCAGGACCGCGCTCAAAGAGTTCGGCGCGCTCGTCTTGGCGCCCATCCAGCGGGATCGTGTCAGCTTGGGGCGGGTGGCGACCATCGACGTCGGCAAGGAAACGTCGCAGAAGGTCGGCCGCGTCGAAGTGATCTTGCGCACGACGCGGCTCACCGCGCCAGCGGATGTGAAAGGCGCGAGGCCGAGCTCGGCGTAGCATCGTCAGACCGTCCTGCGGATCGTGCCGAAGCCCGCGGTCGACCAGGAAGTGGTAGGCGGCAAGAAGTCCGTCGCGGTCTTCACAGAAGTCCCGCTCAAATACGGCCTTGGGATCGAACGTCTCGCACTCCGCGACAAACGGGTCCACGCGCTGGCCACTCTCGACGTCAAACAGAAGGGTTGTGCGGTTGGTCAGCTCGGGCAGGTATCGGTTCTGTAGCCGCACGAGCGCGAGCAGCAGCGGTTGCCATGCGCTGTCGAGTTCCCGCCACCGCTCGTCCTGAGCCTGTGCCCAGCTTCGCATCTGATCCAGCGCTCCAGCGCCCTTGTCTGGGTCGCCAGCGACGACCCAGAGGGGGACGGCGAACGTCCCCGCGCTCACCGCGTCGATCAGGGTCAGTTGCTGCCACGGCGTGTAGAGCGCGGTGATCTCCGTGCGTCCGTGTAGCTCGTACTCGTAGTTATTCCAAGAGCCGCTCGGGTCCTCGTCCGAGAACACCATTTGATCGGCCGACTCGGCCGGCACCTCCATGCCGCTCCAGTACGGACCCCGCGAAAACGCGACCGGACGCAACGCACCCACTTCGTGCAGATAGATGAGGGAGTCATCGCCGACGCTCAGTCCCGTTCCGCGATCCTTGGCTCGCGAGTTGAACATGCTGCTGACGATCAGCTCGCGCTGAGCAAATGCGCCCTCGGCGTACAGACGCCGCCAGGTCAACGCGTGCTCGATAGGTGGTGGGTAGAAGAGAAGCACTGCCGCACCGATCCTAGTGCCGGACGGGTTGCTTCTTCTCGTTCTAGCTGACAGCGATCAGTAGCAGCAAGACCAAACCACCCGCTACCAAGCCGCCTACTTGCAGCGGCGTCAAGTCGCTCTGTTTGGCTGCCGCCAGCTTCAAGGCATCGACCGCGAGGCCGACGACACGCCGGTCAGCGCCTGGGAGTGGAGACGGTGGGAGTCGAACCCACGTCCGCAATCGCGTGAAAGGGCGGCGTCTACGAGCGTAGCCGGCGCTCTGATCTCGCCTCCCGCTCGCCTCGCCGGCGGGGTTGTGGGGGCCAGCCTCCTGAAGATGTCCCCGGTTCGGCGAAGGCGGACCTCGCCGGGTTAGCCTGCTATCTGATCCCGGTTATCCCCACCGCAGGCTAACGGGGGCCGAGACCTCATGCCTGGTTTCTAATCAGGCCGCGAGGGCGTACTCGTGTGAGTCCGCACTTATGGTTTTCCCGGGTGTTTTACGAGGCCTCCCGGGACCTCGGCTCGCGACCACCCCCACGAACCGACCGCGTCGAAGCCTGTCGTCCCCGGGGATGTTGCCCGTCCATTGTAGCCGGCGCACGATCGGCATCGGCGCGCGATCGGCATCGGCGCACGATTAGGCGTGGCGCGCCGACCCAGCGCGAGGGCCACGCGCGATCTTTAACGAAAGCGACGCGGTTCCGGGCCGCTCTCGAGGAACCTTCGGCGCCGCGCCCGAGGGCTCGGCGTTTCGGGTGGCGCGGCCTCACACCTCGTTGGCCTCGCTCTTCAGCGGCTCGGTTCCGCGTCTGAATCCAAGCTACGCCGATCGCGCCGCGATTGCAAGCCCATTTTCGCGCTCTCCCCGCTCGCTCCGAGAAAAACAAGCGCGACGACATCGGGGACCGCTGTGGGGAACGCCCCGATGGACGCGTGGCTCTCGCAACGGACGCGGGTTCGAACGGACGCGGGTTCTTAGGCTCGGCTTATCGCGGGTGCCACAATGGAGGTGTCATGGATGAGACCCCGATCGTGCCCGCGCCCTACCCGGGCGCCTATCCATCGCACGGCGCAACTACCACCGCACCGGGGGGCTCGACGCCGGGGGTCGCGATGCCGCTGGCCGTCCGTCCCGCGGTAGAGGGCGCGCCGGGCGCGGCGCAGCTCGACGGGCAGCCGTTCGGCGCGGAGCGTCGCGGGCTGCGCAAGCGAATCGGCAGCGCGCTCGCGGGGATCGCGGCGCTCGCGGCGAAGTTCGCGACGGCGCTGAAGGCGCTGCTGGTGGCGCTGCCGAACATCAAGATCTTCACGACGGCTGGCACGGCGCTGGTATCGGTCGCGCTCTACAGCCTCTTCTGGGGCTGGGAGTTCGCGGCGGGCTTCGTGGTGCTGCTGTTCCTGCACGAGATGGGCCACGTGATCCAGCTGCGGCGCGAGGGCATCAAGTCGAGCGCGCCGATGTTCATCCCGTTCATGGGCGCCGTGATCACCTCGCGCTCGCTCGGCGAGAACGCGCTCGCGGAGGCGCGCGTGGGCCTCGCGGGTCCGATCCTCGGTAGCCTCGCGGCGGGAGCGGTCGCGGTGGCGGGCGAGCTGACGGGCAGCGACATGCTGATCGCGCTGGCCTACGTGGGCTTCTTGATCAACCTCTTCAATCTGCTGCCGGTCGTGCCGCTCGACGGCGGCCGCGCGATGGCGGCGATGGCGCCGTGGATGTGGTTCGTGGGCTTCGGCGCGCTGCTCGTGCTCGTGTTCACGCTGCCGCCGAACCCGGTGCTGCTGATCATTGTGCTCTTCGGCGGCTTCGAACTCTACCGCCGCTGGAAAGCGCGCAAAACCGGCTCGCTCGCGCAGGCCGCGTACTACCGCGTCGCCCCGCGCCACCGCCTGCTCGTCGGCGCGGTCTACATCGGCCTCGCGATCGGCCTCGCCTTCGGGATGTCCGAGACGCACGTCCTCGCGAGCGCCGGCCACAGCTTCCGGCTCTGACGCGCCCTCGCTAGGGCCTCAGCGTCGGACGTTCATCGCGCGTTCCATATCCCGCTTTACCTCTCGATCGCGGATCGTGTTGCGTTTGTCATAAAGGTCCTTGCCGCGGGCGAGCGCGATCTCGACCTTGGCGCGGCCGTCCTTGAAGTAGATGCGCGTGGGCACGAGCGTGAGGCCGCGCTCGGCGACGCGGGCCTCCAGCCGCGCGATCTCGGAGCGGTGCGCGAGCAGCTTGCGGTCGCGCTCGGGCTCGTGGTTCTCGCGCGAGGCGGGCGCGTAGGCGGGGATGTGCACGCCGTGCAACCAGAGCTCGCCGGCGCGGATCGCGACGTAGCCCTCTTTGAGCTGCGCGCCGGAGGTGCGCAGCGCCTTGACCTCGGTCCCCGCGAGCGCGATTCCGCACTCGACGCGTTCGAGCAGCTCGTAGCGGTAGGAGGCGTAGCGGTTGCTCGCGACATCGCCCGCACCGACCTTGCGCTTGGCGCCCTTCTGCTTGGACATCCACCGAGCCTAGCCGGCGCGGCGCCCGCGCGGACCCTTGCGCGGGGTGCTCGCGCGCGGCGCGCCCTCCTCGGACTCGACCGGGACGAGGTCGACGCGGCCGCGCGGGGCATCGACGCGCGCGACGCGTACGGCGATCGGGTCTCCGAGCCGCAGCGCGCTGCCGGAGCGCTCGCCGCGCAGGATCGTGCCCTCCTCGTTCAGCTCCCACCAGTCGCGGCGGGTCGCAGTCGTCGTGGCCGCCAACACCCTCACGGGCAGCATTCCCTCGTAGTCCAACGCAGCGGGCGTGGCGCCGGCCGCGGCGTCGTCGCCGGCCGAAGGGTCGTCGCCGGCCGGGGGGTCGTCGCCGAACGCGATGAAGGCGCCGGCGGAGATCAATCCGACGACCTCACCAGCGAAAGCGCGGTCGGGGTCGCGGTCGAAGAGCTCGCGCTCCAGGGCGAAGCAGCGCGCGACGTCGTCGGCGTCGCGCTCGATCTTCATCGCGTCGCGCTCGCGCTCGGAGCACCACTCCCCGAGCTCCTGCATGCTGCCCGCGCGCGGCGCGCGCACCGGATAGCCGAGGCTCGCGAGCAGCGCGCGGTGGCAGACGAGGTCGGGGTAGCGGCGGATCGGGGAGGTGAAGTGGCAGTAGCAGGCCGAGCCGAGCCCGGCGTGCCCGAGGTTGACGGGGGCGTAGTAGGCCTGGCGCAGCGCGCGCAGGACGAGCGCGCTCAGCGCGCGGCGGCCGCCGCGGGGCGAGGCGGTGGGGTCGCCGCTGCGGGCGCGGGCGAGGGTGCGCTGCACGTGCTCCTCGACGCGCCGCGAGATCTCGCCGACGAGCGCGGCGGCCTGGGTGCGGGAGAGCCCGTCGGGCACCGGCGGCGTGGGGACGTCGAGCGTGGCGAGCTGGTCGACGAGACGTTCGGCGCTCTCGGGCAGGGGGCGCTCGTGCACGCGATACAGGCACGGCGCGCCCGCGCGCTCGAGGTGGCGCGCGACGGCTTCGTTGGCGGCGATCATGAGGTGCTCGATCAGGCGATGCGACTCGGTCTGCGCGCGCGCGTGGATCGCGCGCACTTCGCCGCGCTCGTCGAACTCGAACTCGGGCTCCTCGGAATCGAGCGTGAGCGCGCCCGCGTGCGCGGCGCGGGCCTCCCCGAGCACGCGCGCGGCGGTGCGCGCGGCGCGCAGCGGCTCCGCCCAGGGCTCGGCGGCGCTCTCGGCGCCGGCGAAGATGCGATCGACGCGGTCGTAGTCCAGGCGCGCGTCGGAGCGGATCAGCGAGCGATAGAGGAGCGGCTCAAACGACTGCTCCCCGATCGTGCGCGCCGCGGCGAGCTCGACCTCCATCTCGACCGTGACCGCGAGGCGGTCGTGGCCGGGGACGAGCGAGCACGCCTCGCCAGAGAGCGCGTGCGGCAGCATCGGCTCCACCGCGCCGGGCACGTAGACGCTCGTGCCGCGCAGCCGCGCCTCGACGTCGACGGGCGCGCCTTCGCGGACGTAGGCGCTGACGTCGGCGATGTGCACCCAGACGCGCACCGCGCGGCCCGCGTCGATCCATGCGGCGGAGACCGCGTCGTCGAAGTCGCGCGCAGAGACGGGGTCGATCGTGAACGTCGGCAGGTCGCGCAGGTCGCGCCGCGGCGGACCGTCACCCGAGCCGGCGTCCAACCCGCGCGCGGCGGCCTTGCGCGCGGCGCGCTCGACGGCGCCCTCGAAGCGGCACGCGAGCCCGCGCTCGCGCATCAGCCCCTCGATCGCCTCGCGCGCGCTTGCGCGTTGCTGCGGCGGCCACGCGACGCGCGTCTCGCCCCCGCGCGCGGATAGTTTCGGCTTGCGCGGACCGCGCGCGCCCTTGCCGCCGGCCCCGCCGCGGCCGCCTGTGCCGCGCGCGCCGCCGCGGCCTCCGCGCGACGCTCCCTTCACTTGACTTTCGCGGCAAGCGTGTTCAGCGCGACTTCGAGGCCGCGCGATCCGTCGATCCCGCTGGGGACCTGCACTTCGGGCGTGATCCCGGCGCCCTCGCGCACGCCGCCGCCGCCGAGGTTGCGCCCGTTCGGCGTGAAGTACTCGCCGACGGTGATGTCGAGCGCGCCGCCGTTGGCGAGCGGCTGCTCCTCCTGGAAGACGCCCTTGCCGAAGGTGTGCGTGCCGACGACGGTGGCGCGCCCGTGATCCTGCAGGGCGGCGGTCACGATCTCCGAGGCCGACGCGGTGTCGCGGTCGACGAGCACGACGAGCGGCACCGATGCGGGGATCGGGTCGCCGGCGGCGCGCAGGACCTGCGTGGGCTGGGTGCGTCCGCGCGTGGTCACGACGACGGCTTCGCGGGGCAGGAAGATGCTTGCGATCAGGCGCGCTTCTTCGACGAGGCCGCCACCATTGCCGCGCAGGTCGAAGACGATCCCGCGCGCGTGCGCGTTGTGTAGCTCGCCCTCGACGGCTTCGCGCACTTCGCTGCTCGCGCCCTCGCTGAACGTCGCGAGCGCGACGATGCCGAGCTTGACGCCGTGCACGGTGCGCGTCAGCGACGCGACGACCGGCTCCGCGATCGTCGCGCGCGTGAGCGTGAGCGTGTGGATCGCCTTGCGTCCCGCGCGACTCTCTTCGACGCGCAGGGTGACGTTCGTGTCGGCGGCGCCTTTGACGAGCTCGGTGGCCTTCTCCTCGGAGAGCCCGGCGAGGCTGCGTCCGTTGACCGCGACGATCAGGTCTTCGGCTTGAAGCCCCGCGCGCGCGGCGGGCGAGGAGTTGAAGACGTGTGTGATCCGCAGGCCGCGCGGGTCGGGGCCGACCTCGACGCCGATGCCGCTGAAGCTCGCGGGCTCGCCGAAGCTGTGGTATTCGGAGGACGTGAGGTAGTGCGAGAAGCGATCGCCGAGGCTCGCGACGGCGCCCGCGATCGAAGCGTTCGCGAGCTGCGCTTCGCTGAGCGGGCGGTAGTAATCCTTCGCCATCCTCCCGAGCGCTTCGTTGACGACGCGCGTGTTGTGGTCCGCGACGAACGCGCCGCGCGCGAAGGCGGGGAGATCTTCGGGATGGCCGCCGAGCCAGATGCCCACTACGAGCAGCACCGGCAGCAGCAGCCCGAGGACGGCGACCAGCGGGTTTCGGCGGGGCGGGCTCACGCCCCCAGCCTACGGATCCGTCTCGCGCGAAGCGACACAGAGGCGCGCAGCCTCCCTCCGTCCCGTGCGCAGAGGTACCGAAGCCGGCCGCGGGGCCGCTTGTGGATATGGTGAGGCGCATGGCCGACGTAGCGACGACCACGGTTCCCGGTAACGGACTGCCGGTGCACCGCATCGCGGTGCCGGGTACACGCGCGCTGACCGCGTTGGTCGCGTTCGACGCGGGCGCACGCACCGAGCGCCCCGAGGAGAACGGGATGGCGCATTTTCTCGAGCACCTCGTCTTCAAGGGTGGCGAGAAGTACCCGACGTATACCGACGTCAACGAGACCGCGGAGCGCCTCGGCGGTCTGCTGAACGCGTATACGAGCCACGATCTCGTCGCGTTTCACATCACGGTCCGCGCGGAGTCCGCGCCGCAGGCGATCGATCTGCTGAGCGACTTCGTGGGGCGCCCGCGCATCGACGCCGACGAGCTCGACCGCGAGCGCGGGGTCGTGATTCAGGAGATCAACCGCGCGTACGACCAGCCGTCGACGATCGCGGAGTACCTGATCGACCGCGCGGCCTTCGGGGAGCATCCGCTGGGGCGGACGGTGCTGGGACCGGAGGAGAATCTGCGCGGCTTCACGCGTGAGGCGATCGTCGCGTTTCGCAAGCGCCGCTGGTCGGGCGCGCGCGGCGGTGCGTTCCTGGTCGGCAACATCGATCACCTGCCGGACGAGACGGCTCTACACGAGCTGTTCGGGCGCTTCCCGGCGCTCTCCGAGCCCGAGCCGTACGTGCCGGCGCCGGCGTTCGCGCCGCAGCGGATGGTGGAGCAGCGCGAGACCAACCAGTCGCACCTGCGCATGATCTACCGGCCCGCGATCGACGTCGCCGATCGCCGCCAGCGCGCGGCGCTAGCGATCTACTCGACGCTGCTCGGCGGCTCGATGGGCTCGCGCCTGTTCGACGAGATCCGCGAGAAACGAGGCCTCTGCTACTCGGTGTACGCGCTCGATCACTCCTTCGCGGACGTTCCGATCCTGCAGCTCGGCTCGGGCCTCGACTCGAGCAAGTGCATCGAGGCCTACTCGCGCATGCGCGAGATCGTCGCGGAGTTGCGCCGCGACGGGCCGACCGAGGAGGAGGTCGCGCGAGCACGCGCCTACGCCGCCGGCCGTCTCGTGCTGGCGTTCGAGAACACGAACGCCGTCGCACGCTACGCCGCGGGCCAGTCGATCGTCTACGGCGAGCCGATCGACCCCGACGCCGCGATCGCCGCGCTCGACGCGGTCACCTTCGCAGAGGTCCGCGAGATCGCCGCCGGCGTCGCCGACGAGCTCGCGATCGCCTGCGTCGGCCCGCACACCGCCGACGAGTTCTAGCCTATTTCGACCATGCGGTCGATCGGTATCCGAGCGCGCTCTGCGATCTCGGCGGGTACGCGCACCTCGTACTTCATCTCGCGCAGCGCGTCGCGCAGCTTGGGGAGCGTGATCATCTTCATGTAGACGCAGCTCGCCTCGGCGTTGGCGGGGATGAACTCGACGTCGGGGGCGGCCATGCGCAGCGGATGCAGCATCCCGACCTCCGTCGCGACGACGACCTCGTGTGCGGAGGAGTGTCCGTTGTTCCCGAGCGGCAGCCCAGCTTCCTCGAGCTGATGTCCGGGCTCCTCCTCGGTACTCCCCCCGGCAAGCCGCTCGGCCTCCTCGGCGTATCGCAGCATGCCCCCGGTCGAGAGCATGTGCACGCCCTCCGCGGAGACGTCGCCGGCGGCGACGTACTCCATGACGCTTGTCGTGCACCCGCACTCGGGGTGCACGAGGAAGTCGGCGTCGGGGTGCGCGGCGCGCGTGGCCGCGATGTCGGCGGGGCGGATCCCGGCGTGCACGTGGCACTCGCCGTCCCAGACGTGCATGCGCCGACCGGTGCGCTTCTCGACGTACGCGCCGAGCCACATGTCGGGCCCGAAGAGGATCTCGGTGTCCGCGCCGTGGGTCTCGTAGATGTGGCGCACGACCTGCTCCGCGTTGGCCGACGTGCAGCAGTAGTCGGTGAGCGCCTTGACCTCGGCGGTGGTGTTGACGTACATCACGACGACACCCTCGGGGTGTTCGGCCTTCCACGCCGCGAGCTGCTCCGCGTCGATCGAAGCCGCCAGCGAGCAGCCAGCGTCGAGGTCGGGGATCAGGACGGTCTTCTCGGGACACAGGATTGACGCGGTCTCGGCCATGAAGTGCACGCCGCAGAAGACGATCGTCTCACCGTCGGCCGCAGCCGCCCGACGCGAGAGGCCGAGGGAGTCGCCGACATAGTCGGCGACGTCCTGGACCTCGGGCACCTGGTAGTTGTGAGCGAGGATCACCGCGCCGCGCTCAGCGGCGAGCATGCGCACCTCCGCCTGCATCGCAACGATCTCCTGCGGGGTGAGTGGCGTGGCCTGCGCCTGCGAGGGCGCCAGCGGCAGGGAGAGGGTCATGTCAGAGCCTCCAGAGGATCAGGGAGAGGTCCAAGGCGGGCGCGGAATGCGTGAGGGCGCCCATCGAGATCCATTCTACCCCCGTCTCCGCGCGCTCCCGGAGCGTCGCGAGCGTGACCCCGCCACTCGCCTCGAGCTGGGCGCGACCGTCCACCTGCGCGACCGCGGCGCGGAGCTCGGCGTCGTCCATGTTGTCCAGCAGCAGGCGCGGCGCGCCCGCGGCGAGTGCCTGCTCGATCTCCTCGCTGTCGCGCACCTCGACCTCGAGCGCGTCGGCCAACTCGGGGGCCGCCGCACGCGCGCGCTCGACGGCCTGCGCGATCCCGCCCGCAGCGGCGATGTGGTTCTCCTTGATCAGGATCGCGTCGTAGAGACCGGCGCGGTGGTTGCTCGCTCCGCCGGCGGCGACAGCGACCTTCTCGGGCGCGCGCAGCCCGGGTGTGGTCTTGCGCGTGTCGAGCACCCGCGCCGGGGTCCCTTCGACGGCGCGCGCGGCGCGCGCGGCCATTGTCGCGACCCCCGAGAGGTGGCCGAGGAAGTTCAGCGCGGTGCGCTCGCCGGTGAGCAGCGCGCGCGCGAGTCCCTCGACGGCGAGGACCGGACCGCCGTCCTCGCGCCAGATACCCTCCGCGACGAGCCGCTCGCAGCGCGCCGCGGGGTCGAGCTGCGAAAAGACCGCTTCGGCTGCGTCGAGGCCGTAGACGACCCCGGGCGCCTTCTGCGTAATCGTCGCGCGGGCGCGAGCGGCGGGTGACACAGTCGCGTTAGTCGTGACGTCACCCGAGCCGACGTCCTCCTCGAGCGCGCGGCGCACGAGGTCGAGCAGAAGGTCGCGCGCGGCTGCGGGCTGTAATTCTTTTTTCGAGTTCCTTTCAATCATCAATAGTTACACCATGAAAGAAACTCGAAAAAAAGAACCTTACGCACGCCGACCCCGCGAGCCTTACACGCGTCGACCCCGCGAGTCTCACGGGCTTTACACGCGTCGACCCCGCGAGCCTCACGGGCCGCCCGCGGACTTCAGGAGGTACGCGCGCACGAACCCGTCGAGATCGCCGTCGAGCACGCGCTGGACATCGCCCATCTCGTAACCGGTGCGGTGGTCCTTGACGAGCGTGTAGGGGTGCAGTACGTAGGAGCGGATCTGCGAGCCGAAGTTGACGTCCTGGGCCTCCCCCTTCTCGCGCGCGATCTCTTCCTGGCGTTCGCGCTCCTGGCGCTCGAGCAGCTTCGCGCGCAGCATCGCCATCGCGGTGGCGCGGTTGGAGGACTGCGAGCGCTCGTTTTGGCACTGCACGACGATCCCGCTGGGACGGTGCGTGATGCGCACGGCGGAGTCGGTCTTGTTGACGTGCTGGCCGCCCGCGCCGGACGCGCGGTAGGTGTCGACCTGCAGGTCGTCGTCGAGGATCTCGATCTCGCCGGTCTCGGCGACGACGGGTGCGACCTCGAGGCCCGCGAAGCTCGTCTGGCGGCGATGCGCGGAGTCGAACGGTGAGAGCCGCACGAGGCGGTGCACGCCGCGCTCGGCGCCGAACAGGCCGTAGGCGTTCTCGCCGGACGCACGAAACGTCGCGGACTTGATCCCGGCTTCCTCGCCGGCGCTCGCCTCGAGCAGCTCGACGCGAAAGCCGCGCGCTTGCGCCCAGCGCATCTCCATGCGCAGCACCATCTCGGCCCAGTCCTGCGCGTCGGTCCCGCCGGCGCCGGCGTTGATCCCCACGAGCGCGTCGCCGGAGTCGTAGGGGCCCGCGAACAGGCGCTGCTCCTCGAGCTCCGCCAAGCGCTCCTCGACCCCGGCGAACTGCTCGTCGATTTCCACCTCCAGCGAGGCGTCCTCGGCGGCCATCTCGACGAGCCCGTCGAGGTCCGCGACGTCGCGCTCTAGCGCCTGGAACATCTCCAAGCGCCGCGTGACGCGCGCGTGCTCGGCGGAGACCTTCGCGGCACGCTCGGAGTCGTCCCAGAACCCCGAGGCTTCCATCTCCCCCGCGAGCGCCTGCGTTCGCTCGCCCAGCGCAGCCGGGTCAAAGATAGTCCGCGAGCAGCTTCAGCTGGTCGCGTATCGCTGCTAAGCGCTGCGGCGTGGACTCGGGCGGAGCGTTGGTAGGCATCGCCCCACGCTATCAGCGTGGCCGGCCTACGCTCCGTGACAGCGCTTGAACTTCTTACCGCTCCCGCACCAGCAGGGGTCGTTGCGCCCGACCTGGTGCTCGGTGTCGAGCACGCGCTGCTCGACGACGGGCATGGCGAGCTCGCCGTCCTCGCCGTTCTCGGCGTACGCGGCCTGCGCGACACCCGCGGGTCCCGCGGCCGCAGCGGCGGCCGCAATCGCGCCCGCGCCCATCGGCGCGCTGCCGCCCGAGTACGACACGCGGCCGGGTCGCGTCGCGTTGCCGGCGGCGGCGAAGGCCGGAGCCGGAGGCGCCCCGCCACCGTTGGGACCCTCGACGACGACCTGGACGTTGAAGATCATGCGCGCGTAGTCCGCCCAGATCGTGTTGACGAGATCGCCGAAGAGATCGTAGGCCTCGTTCTTGTACGCGATCAGCGGATCGAGCTGGGCGATGCCGCGCAGACCGATGCCTTCGCGCAGGTAGTCCATGTCGTAGAGATGCTCGCGCCAGCGGTCGTCGATCGTCTGCAGCAGCAGGTAGCGCTCGAGTTGGCCCATCAGCTCCTCGCCGAGCTCCTGCTCGCGCGCGTCGTAGCGCTCCATCGCGGCCGTCAGCACGCGTTCGCCGAGATGGGTGCGGTCGAGCGCCTCGGGGTTGATGTCGCCGGGTCCGAGCTCGATCGGGAAGAACTGCGAGAGCGCGTTGAAGAGACCGTCGAGGTCCCAGTCCTCGAGGTAGTCGCCCTGCGTGTACTCCTCGATCGTGCGCTCGATCACGTGGCCGATCTCGGTGCGTGCCTGCTCGCCCATCGCGTCGCCTTCCAGAACCTGGTCGCGGTAGGCGTAGATCACGCGCCGCTGCTCGTTCATCACGTCGTCGTACTCGAGCACGCGTTTGCGGATCAGGAAGTTCTGCTCCTCGACCTTGCGCTGGGCTTTTTCGATCTGCTTGGAGAGCATCCCGGCCTCGATCGGTTCCTCGTTGCCCTCCTCATCGACGCCGCCCAGTTTGTCGAGGATTCGGTAGATCCGATCGCCCGCAAACAGGCGCACGAGGTCATCCTCGGCGGAGAGGAAGAAGCGGCTCTCACCCTGGTCGCCCTGGCGACCGGAGCGCCCGCGCAGCTGGTTGTCGATGCGCCGCGACTCGTGGCGCTCAGTGCCCACGATGTGCAGACCGCCCGCGGCCACGGCCGCATCGTGACGCGTCTGCCACTCCGCCCGCAGTCGCGACACGGTCGCGGCATCCGTCTCCGGCGGCAGCGCCGCCAGTTCCGCCTCGAGGTTGCCGCCCAGCTTGATGTCGGTGCCGCGGCCGGCCATGTTGGTCGCGATCGTTACGGCGCCCCGCAGGCCCGCCCTCGTGACGATCTCGGCCTCCTGCTGGTGGTACTTGGCGTTGAGGACCGTGTGGATGATCCCCGCGCGCTTCAGC
>DATHPS010000028.1:0-64708 GCA_035483545.1 Solirubrobacteraceae bacterium
CTCATTCTGGGCCGAGACAGCCAACAGCACCTCCACCACCGCCTCGCGGCCCTGCCCATAGATCGCCTCAGCCTCAACGCGCTCCACGCACAGGAATTCGACGCCCCGGGATTATGTCCCCCAACCCAACTGAACGGCTACGGTTTTTTCATGCCCGCAGCGCCGCCGGGGAGAGGGCTCAGATAGGGCCGCGTCCTCCTGGCGTCCTCCAGCCAGGTATTCAGGGCAGGCTGGCATTCCCGATTAGTCGTCTTGGGCCTTGCTTAGCATGCGTGCCATGGGCGGCGCGGACACCCTCTCTGATAGCCGCAAGCAGGCGATCGCAGCCGAGTTGCGACGTCTTGAAGAGAGCGCGATGTATGGCGCCCAGATGCAATTCGAGCAAGCCAAGCACTGGCGCGGCATCAATCTTGGGCTCGGTCTTCCCGCAAGTGTGCTGGCGGCGGTCTCGGGCGCGACGGCGTTGGCGGCGACCACGGGACGGATTGCTGCTGGCATCCTTGCGCTGATATCAGCAGCCTTCGGTGGCGTCCTGACCACCGTCAATGCCTCCCACCGCACGAGTCAGGCAGCCTCCGCCGGGAACGGCTACGTAGCGATCCAAACCGCGTCTCGTCAACCTCGGACAATAGACCTTCCGAATATCGCACCTGACGACGCCAGAGAAGCTCTCGCGGAGCTGACGGCCCGACTGGATGAGCAGAACAAAAGCGCTGAACCGCCGTGGTAGAGGTACTGCGTGACGATCGTCGCTGCAATGTTGCCACCGACGATCAGCCACGCCCATCCGGGCAGTTGCCGATTCGTCCGCTGTGCCCATGCGAGCCAGAACATGAGCGGTAGTCCGACGAAGACGGATTTCCCACCGAAGATGCGGTAGCGTATTTGGAGGCTCTCGGTTTCCCAGCCGGTCGCGCACCATCGGGCGACGTGCTCGCAGTTGAAGCCGATCCCGTTGTAGCGGCGCGGAGGTGGGCATGACACAAGCCATTCGGCTCGCCGTACAGCCAACTCAGGATCGTGGTCATCGTGGGGCACCACGTCAACCTGGCCGAGAGCGAAGCCCTCATATGGCGCAGGCCTGATTCCCATAGCGCCCTTATCCGCAGTTGAACCACCGAACTCGATGACCTGCCCGTCGTGGACCTTGATCGCATGGTGCGTATATGGCACGCAAACGCGGCGTCGGTGATCGCGTAGATGATCGCCTGGCTGGAACGGCATCCCATCACGATGACAGGGCATTCCGACGATCGCACGCTACGAAGACGCCACGTTCAAGGCCGGTGCGTCCCCTCGGTAGCCCCAACGCTCTACGCGTTGGAGAGGATCGCGCGTACTCCAGGTAGCGGATCGGATAGAGCGACGCCCCCGCGCTGAGTGTGCCGGCTGGACGGTCGATCGAGCGCTTGCCGGTCCGATTGGAACGTTAGTCTCGACCCACTGTGACGTCATCTCTTCCTGAGTGCGGGCGGGCGGGGCCGGTGGGCGCGTCGTGAGCGACCGTCCGATTCTTGCCGAGACTGCAACCCCGGAGGGTATGCGCGTGGTGCTCTTCGAGGACACCTGGCTTGGACATATCCTCGATCGCCAGCGAGGCCATCCAGAGCTGGACGGCCATCTCGACGCGGTTCTGAGTGCCCTCACCGACTCCGATCATCGCGAACCGGACCCACGACCTACGCGCGAGCGTTTCTTCAAGGAGCACGCCGGTCCTAGCCGGTGGCTGATGGTGGTCGTAGACTTTGGGCAGGACCCGGCGCGGATCGTGACTGCGCTCGGCTACGGACACGGACGATCACCAAGCGAATGGACAGCATGAAGGTCAAGATCGACGATCTCGTATTCGACCGCGCCAACTACGACGCGGACGGCGACGTGCTCTATCTCACCCGAGGCGAGTCCAACGTCGCTGCCGACGCCGCGCTCACGCCCGAGGGCCACGGCGTCCGCTACGACACCGACGGTCAAGTGATCGGGGTGACGATCATCAACGCCAGATGGCTACTGGAGCGCGACGGGCATCTCACGATCACGCTGCCACACGCCGTCCGCGTCGAGGCCGGAGCGTTGGCCGCAGCCCTCGGCTAGGACAGCGACCGAACGTCATGGAGTAGCGCCCTCGCGGTAGGAGGGGAGTTGGGCGAGGAAGCCTGCGACGTGATCGGGAACGCCATCGCGGCCTGCGAGCAGCGCGTGAGCAACATTGAGTGCGTCACGCTTCGACAAGCACCCGACCCTCGGTGAGCGCCGCATGTAGCGCCGTGCCGGGCGCGTCGCCCCATTCCTCGACTTGGGCGTTGCTGTAGACGAGCACGTCGATCGGTCTGCGGAGGTCGTGGAGCGCGCTGCGTAGGCGAACCATCTCGGCGTGCCGGTCGGGGACGTGGGGCTCGATCACGAGGAAGTTGAGGTCGCTACCCGGACGCGCGTCATCGCGGGCATGCGAGCCGAACAAGATGACCCGCACGGGCGAGCCCGCCGTCTCGGCGAGGATGCGTGCGGCGCGCTCGATGTTCACGTCCACGTCCACGGACGCTAGCGGAAGGGCCGACGACGACGGCGGACGGGCAAAGCCTCGAAGCCACGGCATGCCGGGGCGAGGTATCGATAGGGCCGCGTCCTCCTGGCGTCCTCCATCCAGCGGATTCAGGCGGGTTTCAGCGGTCCAGCGCGGGCAGCACCGGACACCGACTTTTCCCTGTCGTACGAACGGTTTCCGCGTATTTGCAGGCACTTCGCCCGACCCCACCGGACGAATCGACAAGGCGGAGGTCACTTGGTTCAAGCCCAGTATCGCCCACTGCCGGAAAGTGCGGATTTGCAGCGTGTTTCTGGTTTCGGAAGCGCTCGTGGTACTTCGGTGGTACTACAAGTTGCTCCGGGTTGGTGCGGATGCCGCCGTTTAGATTGGCCGGCGCGTCTCGATATCGCCGTCCGCCGGGGTGGCCGGTCGGTCTCGGCGGATCGCCGGGCGGCAGGGCCGGTCTTCGGGCCCCCTTGACGTGGGAGGGCTCTACGGCCTAGTGTCTTGCGCCCCGCACGAAAGGGGGCGCCCTCGGGGCTGCTGGTGGCTCGTGCGGAATCGAATATGTGGCCGGACGGGCGTTGACGCACCCGCCCGGCCTGTGACTACCGAAGAGCTAGCTTCGGATGCCACGGGCGAAACCGTAGCCGTCGAGGGCTGCGGTGGCTGGTCTTTGGCTTGCGGGCGGTTTCTTCGGGTGAACCCGATTGGAGCCCACCATGACCACGATGACGATTTTTCCGGAGCTTGTCCCGCTTGTGCGCGATGGGCTGTACTTCGACTTGCAGGGCCGTCTCGAGGAGATCGACGGCGCGATCCGCTCGCGCGGCAGGCAGGACATCCGTGCTGTGGTCGAGGCGGGCCTCGACCACGTTGGGGAGGCGCGGGCGTTGTTGGACGCGCTGGGCTGGCTTGACATGGCGGGTGAGCAGGCGGTCGAAGTCGATGTGTCGCGGCATCGCGAGGTGCTGCTGGGTGCGATCTCGATGCGGATGGCGTCCGAGCGCAGCGTGCAGGGCGACGCCGAGGCGAGCGATGAGCAGCGCGCGCAGGCCTTCACACGCGAAGGGCTACTGGCGGAGCTCGCCGCGCGCGTCAGGGACGCGTCGGACGCGAGCGCGGTTATGGTGGTGCTGCCGGCTTCGTTGGTGGGCTTGCTGCGCGAGGGGCTCGTGAGTGCGTTGGCGGATTGTGCTGGGGAGATCGAGGAAGACGGCCGGGAGCACCCCGGCGGCCTGGACGGCCGTCCGCTACAGCGCTTCGACGCCTACCGGGCGCTATTGGAGGTGCTCGGGTTGCAGGGCACAGTCCCGGGGCGCCAGTGCGGGTCGATTTGTTGGTGCATCGGTGGGCGCTGGTGAGTGTGTTGCGGTGGCGGCGCGATTGCGAGCGCTATCTCGTGTGGTCGGTGGACGCGGCGCGAGCGCGGCGCTGCGCGGCGAGAATCGAAGAGTTCATGTCCAGTGCGGGCCTTGAGGAGGCGCAGGATCGCCGCAGCCCACGCGCACGCTGCGAATCACACGGCGAGCCCGGGCAGCGTGTGGCGTGGGGGTGGGAGTGATGTTGGGTGCGAGCACGTCGCAGGCGGTGCGTCTGGAGTGGCTGGCACGGGAGACGATCCTCAGCGGCCGGGGTGGGGGGATCGTCGCGGCGCTACGCGAGTGTGAATGGGTCGAACGGCAGCGCATGGCTGAGGCGTCCGCGGTCGACGACAGGCCGGCGTGCAACGACGCGCGACAGAACATTGTCTGTATCTCGGTGTTCCTGGAGGACGCGCGCGTCGAGCCGGCGCCGGGCTTGGTGTCGGTCCTGCTCTCGGGTGAGGTGATCGCGTTGTTGCGTCGTGGCTTGCTGCGCGAGCTGGCGAGCGCCGCGAGAGAAGTCAGCCAGGCCGTGTCACGCGGCGGCTATGACCGCGACCCCGTGTTGGGCGCCGTTGTGTTTCGGCATGGTGGTGTCGTTGTGCGTCGTGATCGGTGTGTTTGACGCGCGAACGTTGAAATGTTTAAAGGGTGGCCGGCGGGGGTAGCTTCGCTGCGTGGTTCCGTAAAGGGCGCCGCTGCGTGGCTCGCTGCGCTTGGCCCTGGCGGGCCGCCCTTGACTGGCCCGCTCCGCTTCGCTGATTGTGGCTATTAGGTTTGCGCTGCGCGCGGGGTGCTCGTCTCGCGGGCGGCGAGCTGTGGGGGGTGCGTGGCGCTCCAGAGCTGGGCGGGGCGCCCGGCGGTGAGGACGCGCTGGCTGGTGATCTTGGCGTCGTGGGTGAGCGCGGCGAGTGCGTGGTCGAGCTGGGTGGTGGTGGGGTTGCGGTTCAGTAGGTCGCGTAGCTGGGTGCGGGTGAGCCCGTCGGGGAGTGCGTGTTGCAGGGCGGCGTGGATCTGGCGGGCGAGGGGGTCGCTGGTGGTGCGCTCTAGCGCCCAGGTGGCGGAGCGCTTGGAGTAGTCCCAGAGCGCGAGCGCGGCGGCCAGGTGCTCTGGCTGGATCTGCTGGTTGTTGTCGAGGAGCGCGTAGATCAGCGCGAGGCGGATGGTGTGCGCTTCGGCGTGGGCGCTGATCGCGTCGGCGATCCCGGCCTGCGGTTCGGCGAGCTGCTGGTAGGCCTCGCTCCAGGCGTGCCGGGCGCTGGCTGAGAGGCGTAGTCGCCCGGTGTGGCGTGCGGCGGCGAGAGTCCTGGCGAGTTGGCTCTCCAGGCCGGTGTCGTCCAGCGGGTCGGGGTCGCTGCCTTCGGGTAGCAGGCGCACGCGGCGGCAGCCGAGCAGCAGAAAGCGGTTCAGTAGCCCGTTGGCGAGCTCGAGGGGGTTGATGTGATGTTGCAGCTCGGTGGCGGTGATGTGACCGATCACCGAGATATGCGCGTCGGTAGCACGCGCGGGCGCGCTGCGGGTCAGGATCTGCAGGGGCCGCCCGTCCCACGCGCAGCGCAGGGTCGGGGAGAGCGTGGAGATCTCGCGGCTGACGTTCTTCAGCACGCTGACGAACTCGGGCTCGATCACCAGCAGCCGGCGGTCTGACGCGCCGGGGTCCTGGTCGTGGGGGTCACGGACTGCCCAGATCAGGCCCTCCCCACTGCTGAGCCCGGTCAGGATCCGGCTGGTGATTGCCGGGTCGGCACCCTCGAGGAGCCGCTGCACGTGATCCCAGGAGGAGCCCTTGCGGGCGCGAGCTGAGTCGCCGACCAAGACCAGGAACTCGTTGGGGTGATGGCGGGTCGCCTCGACTTGAAACCATGCGCCGCGGCCGACTGCGGCGCCGAACGCGACCAGTAGCTGGGAGAGGATCGCGACCGGGTCGGCCTCTGTGTGCGGCGCGATCGTGTTCACGATCTCACCGCAGAGCCCGTGATAGACGGCTGGGTGTGGTGGTGCTGGCCAGCCCTCGGGGGCTGGGAGCCTCAGCGCGCCGCTTGGCTGCGGGTCGTTATCTGCTGACTGGCCTGCCAGCGGCAGGGCCGTTTGCTCGTTCATTCGGTAGAGATCTCGGCGACCGCGGCGCGAGCGGCGGACTCATCGACGATCGCCTTCTTTGAGGTGAACGCGGCGATCAGCGACGCGAGCGCGAGGTTGTTCACTTGGCGCGGTAGGCCACGGGAGACCTCGTGGCTCAGGCCGATCGCGTTGTCGGAGAACAGCTCGCGCAGGTCCACACCATCGTCGATCTCGACCAAGAACTGGTCGCGCACCGTTCGGAAGAACCGCTCGATCTTCCCCTTCGTCGTCGCCGCCCTGGGGCTCGCGTGAATCAGCTTCACCCCCAGCACAGCGCACGCCCGCAAAAGCTGCGAAGAGACGAACGCCGAGCCGCGGTCGACCAGAAGGAAGGCTGGGAGCGCGCCGGCGGTTTGGTGGGCGGTGTGGAGGTCGCGGAGGTAGGCGAGGAGGCTGCGGTGTTGTAGTCGGTAGGTGACGGAGGCGGAGAGGGATCGCTCGGTGAATCGTTCACCGGCGTTGGACTGGTTTCCGTGGCTGAGCTTGCGGTGGATGACTGGTCCGCGGAGTGCACGCTCGGCGGCGTTGTTGGTTGGTGTGAGGGCGGGGATGGTCAGGAATGTCCAGAGCGCGGGCCAGATCTTTAGGAGGTTGTTAGCGAAGCGGCGGTGCAGACGGTGGCGCTTGCTTTTCTTGCCGGCGTGCTGGAGCAGCGCGAAGAACTCGTCCTGGATGGGTTTCATCTCCAGGGTCAGGCGCTCACGGTCTTGGTGCTCGCCGAATGCGTGCCAGGCATTGAACATTCGGTCGGTCAGAGCCAGGCCGGCCTGCCCGAACTCTTTCTGGAGGGCCAGTCCTTCGCTGTGGAAGCGAAAGTCGCGCTGTAGATGTGACCAGCATGCCTGTCGTTGCTCGGGGTCCAGGTGGTCATACGCCCACCAGCGATCGGAGGTCACGATCCCTTGGAAGTCGGGGCCGAGCAGCTCGATCAGCCGGTCACGATGACGATCGGCCACGATCCGGAAGATCGCCGCGTTCGCGGTAGCGGGAGCTCGCGATCCGCGACCTCAAGAACCAGGCGCTCGCGCATTTTCCCTCCGGGAAGTTTCACGCCAACAGCGCTTGGTGCGTGATCGCCGCGCTGGCGCACAATCTCGGCCGCTGGACCTCCATGATCGGCCTGCCCGACCGAGTGGGGCGCACTGCGGCCACCCGGCGCCGCAGGCTATTCCAGATCCCCGGCCGGCTGACCCGCACCGCCCGGCAGTGGACGCTTCACCTACCCGCCCGCTGGCCCTGGCAGCAACACTTCACCGAAGCGCTGAAGCGCATCCGCGCGCTCCCAGCCGCGACCTGAACACCCCCGGCCACACCGAATACCCCGCAGCGTCCCGCCCAGCAGCCCCGGCCAACCACGGCTGGGCGAAAACAACACTTCGCGCCCGTCCGACACCCCACCCGCGCCCCAACAACAGCCACCAGCACCGCAGCCCGGCGCCCTCACCCCCGATGCACGCCGCCAACCCCCCGATCGACGCCCTCCACGAAGTTATGCGGCGGATTCAGGCTGAGCGTGGCGTAACGGTTCGCGCGTCACGACGGTGAGCGTGGCGGTTTGGCGCACGCGAAAGCCAAGCTCCTCGTAGAGGCCGATCGCCCCGGTATTGGTGCTCATCGCGTGCAGGAATACGCGCTCCGAGCGCCGCTGGATGGCGGCGATCAAAGCGCCCATGAGCCGCGTGGCTAGTCCCTGGCCACGGTGGTCCGGCCTGGTACAGACGGCGCTGATCTCGGTCCAGCCATCCGGATGAAACCGCTCGCCGGCCATCGCTACGAGTGCACCGCGGTGCCGGATACCGAGGTAATCGCCGAGCTCGATCGTCCTCTTCAGAAATGGCCCCGGTTCGGTCTGTGCGACGAGCTCGAGCATCTCGGGGACATCGGCTGCGCCGAGCTGTATCGCCTCCGGGCAATCGACGCCGGTGACGCGCTCCTCGATCATCTGCACCAGCTCGAACGCCTGAACCGCCCGCCAGCCGTTTGGCAGCTCAGCCCCGCCGTAGCGGCCGGCCACGTAGGCTCCCGGTGCGACCAGACCGGCGGCGTCTTGCCAGTCCTGCACGGAAGGTGGCGAGGGCAGAGCGAGGAACGGCGCCACGTCGTCCGGATATCGGCGAGCGCGCCCGTGTACCTGTGCAAGCCGCGCGTGAGCTCCGCACAGCGACGCATACGCTGGATTGTCAAGCAGGGCTTCGTCGCTCGGCAACATGCCTGCTTGAGATACCACCTGGGCGGCCCCGCTGCCCGCCGATCGGCGCCCGCCGCGCCGGGGCATTGCGAGGCGCATTCAGGGCAGGCGCCCTGTCCCACAGATCGCCTGTGGTCAGTCCCAAGTCGCTCAATCGCTAGCGAAGAAGCCGCTCGAGCCCGTCAAGAATGAGATCGAGCCCCCACGCGAACTCGGCGGCATTGTCGTACGCGGACTCGGGGAGCTTCCTGGCGATCTCGGTGAGGTAGGGGTAGCTCTCGAGCGCGCCGCCGATCGTTTGCGCCCGGCTCTGCGCGGCTTTCCCGGCGCTGTCGGGGGTCTCGAATCCAGTATCCCGTTCCTGCAGGGCGAAACCGTAGATGTAGGCGTCCTGGACCGAATAGGCGTGGATCGCGAGCTTGAATGAGAAGCCCGCCTTGCGCAGGCAGCCCATCACCGCGTTGTGGTTTCGCAGATTCGCAGACCCCGGATGCCGCGACTCCATCATCCCGATCGCCCAGCTGTGACGCCTCAGGGCCTCGCGTGTGGAAATCGCCCGCCGCCGCATCGCGGGCCGCCAGTCGAGGTCCTCCGGGGGGAGCTCGATCTCGCTGAAGACGATGTCCACCATGCCGTCGAGGAGCTCCTCCTTGTTCGCGACGTGCTTGTAGAGCGCCATCGGTACGACGCCGAGCTCCTGGGCGAGCCCCCGCATGCTGAACGCTTCCAGCCCCGCCTCGTCGGCGAGGGCGACGGCGGCCGCTAGCACACGCGCGCGGCTCAGCGGTTTTCGGGTCGCAGTCATCTGTTTCATCATCGCCCTTGACAAGTGTACAACGTACACCTATAGTCTCTCGCACGAGTGTACGACGTACACCGCTACAGAGAGGCAGCTCATGAATCCCGAGACCCCGTATCCCGTCCAGTACTCCGTCGACTACCCCGACCGGCCGCTGAACCGCCTGAGCACCTTCTTCCGCGCGTTCATGGTGGTTCCGATCGCGATCGTGCTCCTCCTCATCGAGAGCGGCGGCTACGCCTACGCCGGCGGGAGAGCCACCACGACCGCGGGCGCTGCCGGCCTGGTCGTGCTGCCCACGCTGCTGCTGATCCTCTTCCGCCAGAAGTACCCGCGCTGGTGGTTTGATTGGAACCTCGAGCTGATGCGCTTCTCCGCCCGCGTCGGCGTCTATCTCGCGCTGATGGAGGACCGCTATCCCTCCACCGACGAGCACCAGGCGGTGCACCTCGAGTTTCCCTACCCCGACGCGCGCAACGAGCTCAACCGCTGGCTGCCGCTGGTCAAGTGGCTGCTGGCCATCCCGCACTACATCGTCCTGTTCTTCCTCTACATCGCCGCGTTCTTCGTCGTGATCGCCGCCTGGTTCGCGATCCTCATCACCGGCCGCTTCCCGCGCGGGATGTTCGACTTCCTCGTCGGCGTCGGCCGCTGGACCAACCGCGTGATCGCCTACGCCCAGGTGCTGGTGACCGATCGCTACCCGCCGTTCCGCCTCGCGCCGTAGGTGCCGCGGTGCCGCGGGCGGGCGCGCGGAGGCGACGCACCGCGCCCGCATCGTGCCGCGCGAGTAAGCGAACGAGCGGCGCCGTTCTCGACTTGTTCACCGAGGGGTCACGAGATGACTACAGGGGCGGCCGGCGGGCGGGAAAAACTCGCAGTTACGAGCGGTATCAGATCACCACGCGCACAAGGAGATGACCCGAGCGATGACTGCAAAGTCCCCTCGCCGTCGCGGAGCCCTGACGGCAATAGCGATCGCAGCGGCGCTGGCCGCCACCCTGATGATGGTCTCCGCCGGCGCCAGCGCCGGCGAAGCGCCCAAAGTGTATGGGGACGGCCTCGGCATCGGCAAAGGCAAGATCAAGCACGTGTGGCTGATCATCCTCGAGAACAAGTCCTACGACGCGACCTTCACCGGCCTGAACAACAACACCTACCTGTGGCAGACGCTGCCCGAACAGGGGGTGCTGCTGAAGAACTACTACGGCACCGGGCACTTCAGCCTCGACAACTACGTCTCGATGGTCAGCGGTCAGGCGACCCAGCCCGACACGCAGGACGACTGCCCCTACTACGACAAATTCTCCGGCACGCTCGATATGTCGGGCAAGCTGAAGACCAACCCCAACTACGGGCAGATGGAATCGGCCGCGGGCCCCAACGCGGCGGCGGGCTCCAACGGCTGCGTCTACCCGGCCAGCGTCCCGACGCTGTTCAACCAGCTCGACGCCGCGGGCGTCAGTTGGAAGGGCTACGCCCAGGATCTCGGCAATCCCGACGAAAGCGGGCCCGTGCACGACGCCGGCACCGAATACTGCGGCGCCCCCTACGCCGAACCGGGCGCGACGGGCAGCAAAGCATTCCCCAACCCGGGCAGCGCCAACGGCACCGACCAGTACGTGCCCAAGCACTTCCCCTTCCCGTGGTTTGAATCGATCCGTGCCGCGGGCGACTGCAACGAACAGCACATCGCCAACCTCTTCAGCACGACCAACGGTCTTTACCACGACCTGCAGAGCCCATCCACGACCCCGGCATTCAGCTGGATCTCGCCGAACAACTGCAGCGATGGCCACGACGCCGTCTGCCACGGCAACAACCTCTCGGGCGGCTTCTCCGGCCCGACCACGCCGAACGCGCCCGTGAACTACACCGGCGGGCTGTACTCCGCCGACCTGTTCCTCGAACACGTGATCCCCGAGATCGAGCAGTCGCCCGCGTTCAAGGAAGGCGGCTTGATCGATGTCACCTTCGACGAGGGCTTCCCGCCGTTCACCTACAGCGGCAACAGCTTCGCCAACTCGACGCTCGTCGCGCCCGACGCCGCGACGTCGGTGGAAGACGACTCCGCGGGTGAGACGCTGTTCGGCAACAGCCTCAACTGGGAGCCGACCGGCCCGAACACGCCGCTGGAAAAGAACGAACACGGCGAAGAGCTCTACCCGGGCCCCGGCGACAACGCCTACCTCGACCGTCCGAGCGACTGCGTCGAACAGACCGTCCCCTCGCAGCCCGCGGGCACCTGCATCCTCGGTGGTGCCAGCCACGTGCCGGGTGCGCGCACCGACAAAGCCGCCAGCGCGCCCGCGGGAGCGACGACGATCGCCGACAACTCGATCGTCGCGACCGACGCGGGTCGCTCGGTGAGCGGCGCCGGTATCCCCGAAGGGGCGCTCGTCGGCGCCGTCAGCGACACGCCGGTGACGGCCACCGCCCCCAACCAGAGCGGCGGTTTCGTCGATACCGGCTCCTTCGCGCTGGTCAACGCCGCCGGCGAACCGCTGGCGAGCACGGGTGCGGTGAGCGGGATCACGCTCGGCGCGCGCACCCCCGCCAGCGATCCGCTGTTCGACGCCACCGACCCCACGACCGGCGGCGGCGACACCGGCAGCGTGCTGATCAGCCCCTACATCGCGCCCGGCAGCGTCAGCACGGTCTTTTACAACCACTACAGCTGGCTGCGCACGATGGAGGATCTCTTCGCCGTGAAGAACGCCTCGCCCGGTCTGGATCGCAAAGGCCACATCGGCTACGCCGCCCAGCGCGGTCTGGCGCCGTTCGGACCGGACGTGTTCACCGATCCAAAGGGACCCGCGAGAGAACACCGCTGATGTCCGAGCCGGCCAGGACTGGCACGGGGGGCCGAGCCGTCGGGCTCGGCCCCCGCGGGGCCGCGCGCGGCGCCACTCGCCGCGTTCCTCCCGCGCTCGCCGTGGCCGTCGTCGTGCTCGTGCTCGTACTCGTCGCAGCGCTGAGCGGCGCGCTCGGCTCGGGCGGTGTCCCGGCGGGAGCGCATCGCTCGAGCGGGGCGCAGTCGCGATGGCCGATCGCGACTGGAGCTCGCACACGAGCGGCGGCGGCTGCGGCGGCGAGCGCATCGGACACCGCAGGCAAATATGGAGGGCTGCCGAGCTGGCTGCCGAAGCCGAAGGTGCGCGTCAACCGCCTTCTTACCGCGACCCCCGCGCACCCGGCGCTCTCGATTCAGGGTGAGACGGTCGCGGTCGAGCTCCCGCGCCTCCACCTGCTCGCCACGGCGGTCGGGCCCAAAGTGCCCGAGGAGGGGCGCTTCCCGGTGCCGGCCAGCACTCCGTGTACGTTCATCGTCACGTTCGCCTCCGCGTCGGGCACGATCGCGCTGCGCCCCGCGGCGTTCGCCTTTCGCGACGACCTCGGCCACGTCCACCATCCGCGCCTCACCGCGATCGACGGGGGGCCGCCGCCGCGCTCGATCGCGCGCGGTCAGACGGTGTCGCTGAAGCTCCACGACGTGCTGCCCACCGGCGACGGCGGTCTGACCTGGGCGCCCGCCGGTGGCAGGGCGCTCGTCGCGTGGGATTACACCGTCGAGATCGACTGAGCGCCCGGCAACGGCGACGCGGGTCGACGCAGCCGACGCGCAGCGAGTGAAGGAGCCCAGGAGCCCAGGCGGCCCCGGCTGGCGCTGCGCGGCGCGTCGCCTGGCAGGCGCGACGCGCCGAGCTGCGTTTAGCGCGCCGCCCGCGCGGCTGCGGCTACCGGGCAGACCATAGGAATTTGGATAAGAGCGACACCTTGTCCGTTCCGGAGAAGACGGCGGATTCTGAGTTGATTTTGACTTTACTCCCAGATAAGGGTGTGAATTCCAGTGGATGTTCCAGCGATTCGACTTCCACGCCGGGGTAATTGCAGATCATGGTCCCGATGAGTGCGTACGTGCCCTCCAGCGCGCAGCTTGCTCCGCTGATTTTGAATGTCGCGAGTGTGGTTCCCGATTGTGGTTCGAATTTTAGCTTGGTCGCTTCGCTGATCGTTTCAAGCGTAGCCTTCAGCGGCGTGCTATCGGTGGTTCCGATGGTGCATTCGGGGTCGCTCGTCGAGCATCCTTCAAAGATCTCGGATTGATCCCTCACCTTGTTTGGGGCTTCGGTGAGGCCTTCTTTGACTCTGGCTTTTGTGCATTCGAACGATATGACGCTCGTCTGTATCTCGAACGCTTTTGTGACATTGGTCGTTTCCGCGACGGCCGCGGTTCCTTTGAGCAAGCTGCCTAAGACCCACCACGAGGGTGACGCCGCGGCCAGCGACGTCGCGGTCGCGCTCACGGCGAGCGCCGCCAGCAGGCACAGCATGATGGCTTTTACTCTCGACATGTTCCTACCTCCGTCGTCCCACCCATGCGGGACGTAGTGGTTGAGCGCCGGGCGTCCTCCCGCCTCGTTGGGTTTGCGCCCGGCGTTTGCACGAATGCCGCGGCCGGATGCCGGTCGACGGCTCGTTTGGAGAAGAGTTTGAAACACTTGCATGCTTCGACTTAGCCGTCAAACGTCCGATTCTCATGCGAGGCGCACAGTGACCGTCGGTCTCGCCACTGTCTCCGATATCGGCGCTCGCGAGCTCGAGCGCGCTTGGCAATCCACCCTGGCACGCCCCGCACGGGTGGCGCCGGCTCGTCGCTCACACGGGGCGGAGATCGATCAAGCTACTGGCGATTCCTGTCGATAACGCGCTGTAAAGCGCCCGTGGGTCGCGGATATACAACCGATGGGGTCGCGGATATACAACCGATGTCATGAGCAATTCGATCGTCGCCCTCATCCTGGCCGGACTCGCGGCGCTGCTGTTGAGCTGCGTGCTGGTCCTCGCGCCGGTAGTCGGCGCCGCGATCGATCGCCACGGCGTCCCTCGCCGCGCCGCAAGCGCCCACGCCGCCGTGATCGGCGGCTCACCCGCGCCGGCCGGCACGTTCGCGTCGGTCGCCGAGGTTCTCGACTTTCGCGGCAAGATCGTCGGGCAGTGCACCGGGACGGTCGTCGCGCCGCACCTCGTGCTCACCGCCGGTCACTGCGCCGAGGACGTCGAGACGGGAATCATGGACAAGGCCGCGGGCTACAGGGTCCTCACCGGCGGCGTCCAGGAAGCCGGCGAACGCCAGATCTCGACGGTCACCGGCGTGATCGTCGACGAAGACTTCCACCGCCGCGTCGACGACGGTGACGCCGCCCTGCTGGTCCTCGCGACCGCGACCACCGCTCCGCCGATCAGGCTGGCCACCGCCGCCGAGCGGCGACGCGTGCACGCCGGTATGCGCGCGACGGTGGCCGGCTGGGGCAAGACGCGCTACGAACAGCAGGCTCCGACACCGCAGCTGTACTGGGCCGACACGGTCGTGCAGGCAGGGCGCTGGTGCGCGCTCAACGCGCCGCCCTTCTACGCGCGCAACGAGATCTGCGCGATCGATCCACCGAACTACCAGACCGGCGCCTGCAACGGCGACAGCGGCGGGCCGCTGCTAGTCCACGAGGGTCCCCAGCAGGAAGTCATCGAGATCGGGGTCGTCGTCCACGGATACGGGCACTGCTCCACACGGCGGCCCTCCGTCTTCACACGCGTCGAAGCGATCGCCGGATGGGTCAAGACCTGGGTCGACGCGTACGCGTCGCCCGCCCCACCTGCTTCGTGAGCTAGCGTCGAGCGCGTGCATCGGTACGCCCCGAGGTGGGTACAGCGCTTCTGGCGTCGCCGCTGCGCGACGCCAGATCGGGGCCGAGCCGCCGCGTCGCGGTGAGGCGAGACGCACATCGTGCGGCGAACCAGCCGCGGATCGGAGGAAGGGCGATGACGGACGAGTTGAAGGGCACGGTCGCGCTCGTGACGGGCGCGAGCAGCGGCATCGGCGAGGCGACGGCGCGGGCGCTGGCGGCGCAGGGCGCGGCGGTCGCTCTGGCGGCGCGCCGCCGGGATCGTCTGGAAGAGCTCGCGCGGGAGATCGAGCGTGGAGGCGGGCGCGCGCTCGCGATCGAGACCGACGTCACCGATCGCGAGCAGGCGGGCGCCGCGGTGCAGCGCACGGTGGCGGAGTGGGGTCGCCTCGACACGGTCGTCAACAACGCCGGCGTCATGTTGCTCGGGCCGATCCTCGACGCGCCGATCGAGGAATGGGAGCGCATGATCGCGCTCAATCTCCAGGGGGTCCTCTACATCGCGCACGCCGCGCTGCCGCATCTCCTGGACGCGGCCGCACAGGCGCCGCGCCGAGTGTCCGACCTCGTCAATATCAGCTCAGTCGCCGGGCGCGTCGCGCGCTCGGGCTCCGGCGTCTACAACCTCACCAAGCACGGCGTCGGCGCGTTCAGCGAGTCCTTGCGCCAGGAGCTCGCCGAGCGCCACGTTCGCGTCTCGCTGGTCGAGCCCGGGGCGGTCGAGACCGAGCTGCCAGACCACCTACGTCCCGAGGTGCGCGAGCAGATGATGAAGCGTTTCGGCGACATCGACCGCCTCCAGGCCGCCGACATCGCCGACGCAATCGGCTACATCCTCACGCGCCCCCGCCACGTCGCGCTGAACGAGCTGCTGATCCGGCCCACCCAGCAGACCGGCTGACACGGAGCCAGAGATTGACTGCGGGTGGCGGCAATGACCGCCGCAGCGCCGGCTGCGGCGGTCACGCAGGTCTACGCGTGGGAGAGGTCGCGCTCGGTCGCGCCCAAGACCCCCGCGCGGTCCTTGTGGGCACGCTCGTAGGCGCGCACGCGGCGAGCCAGCTCGCCGTCGTCCCCATTGCCAAGCGCCGTGCGGATCTCGCTCACCGTTAGCTCGTCATAGCCGGGCCACGGCTCGTCCGTGCGCAGGCTCGTGATGCGGCTCAGAACGGTCGTGCGATTCTCGCCTCGCCGCTCATAGGAGTCGATCTTTGCGAGGTCGATCTGCGAGAGCCCCGGCAGCCGCTCGACGATTTCCGCCGCACTGAGATGGTCGTAGTCGCTGAGTGGCAGATCGCCCTCGGATGCCACCGCTCCCTTTACCTGGCCCTCGAACCGCGCAACGCCGGGGACCTTGCGCGCCCGTCGCGCGGTGCGCTTCGCGCTTGCCTCGCCGCGGCGCGCGGTCTTCTTGACCGTCTCGCCGGCGCTGCGCACAGCGTCCGCCGCGCCCGTCTTCGAGACCTCGTAGGAGGGCCGGTCGTGAACGTCGGCGTCCACGACCGCGTCCGTGAGCTTCGGGATTTCACCCAGCACGCGATCGAACATCTTCTGCTCGTCCGCGAGAATCGAAGCCGCCAGCTCCGCGGTCTCGGTGTCACCGATCGATCGCGCGAGGCGCTCGAGCGCCGTGTAGGTAGCGATCTCCAGCGCCTCGGCCGCACAGGCGTCCTTCGCGTTCCCCAGCACCTTCTCCTCGCCGCCCGTGCCGCGCAGAAGATCGAGCGGGGCTTGACTCAGCGCGAGCGCCTGCCCGAGCACGCTCTGCAGCAGGCCGACTCCAATCAGCAGCGGGTTGCTCGGCTGATCGAGCTCGCCCAGCCGCGCCTGCAGCTTCTTGGCGTGGCCCTTGGTCTGCTCCAGATGCGCCTCCAGACCGTTGCGATGGCGCCCACTCGGTGTCATCGCGATCTGCGCCTGGAGCACGCGCACCAAGCCCTGCTCGGCGCTGTGCGCCTCCTCGAGATACTGCACGATCTTCCGCTCTGCCTGGCTCATGGGTTCGACCTCCGAAGTTTGGGGTGTCCTCGCTATGCCCCTCCCGGAGTCCTCCTCAAACATCGCGCTGCCGGCTTTGTGCGCCATCGCACAGTGCAGTGGCGCTCTCGCGGCTCAACAGCGATCGCGAGGCCGCCAACATCGGCGCGGCGTTCGTGCGTCGCTCAGGCGCGGAACACGAGCGTGACCGACGCCTTCGCACGATGCCCCGAGCGGGGAGCGAACTTCGCGTGCAGCTTGACCCGCAGTCGCCGGTGTATGCGCAGTGCCCGCCTGCCCGCGCGTGTCAGCCGGATCGAGAGCTTGAACGTGCCGGCGTCGCCGACACGGCGGCGAACGATGCGCAGGTCGTGCCCGCTGAGCGTGACGCTCCCCGCCCCCGGCACCCTGACCCTGAGGATCGCCCGCCTGCGCGCGGTCCGGTGGCCGACAATCGCAAACGGGCAGTTGCGGACCGCGATCGGCGTCTGCTGGGTGAGCTTCGCGCCGCTCTGGGCAACGATCGTCGTCGGCGCCGTCAGCGGCGACTTGCACAGGTTCGCGTTCGCGCTCAGCACCGACTGCGGCCCGACCGGCAGGTTTACGACCACGCTCGAGATCGGCACGTCCGGGAGTGTTTCGAACGTCGAGGTCGTGATCCCCGTGCTCGAGATGTGGGTGTGCCCAACGAGCACCACCTTCACGCCGTCGCCGCTGAGCACCAGGTCGAGATCTGGGAACGCCTCGCCGCCGTGCGAGACCAGGTAGGCGTCGCCGGTGAGCGCATTCGGGAGCACCGGCGTGTTGACCGTCGCGCTGCCGACCTTCGACGCGCTCGTGCACGCGCCGGGAGGGCTGCCGGCTTCGAAGCTCGCCGCCAGGCACGCTTTCTTGAGCGTCGACTGGCGCGCCGGTAGCTGCTTGGGCAGCTGCAGTTGCACCTCTCGGATATTCGCCTCGTGGGGCCCTTGCGCGATCTTGACTTCCAGGCTCGCGCCGTTGGCGCGGGTGGTCTTCGCGCCCGAGTAGGCGCTGAGGCTCGGTTTGAAGGGTAGCTTCGCGCATTCCCCGACCTGGAACGGCGTCGCGAGGCTCTGCGAGGCGCCAAAGATCGAGGCCAGCCCCGAGTTGGTCGCGAGTACGCCGCAGTCGGTCGGGTTGAAGAGGAAGTTCGGACGGTTGACCGCCACGCTCAGCGTCTTCAAGCGCACCGGCACGCCTCCCTGAATCGTCGGCACCGCCGCCGTCACGACCACCTGCCCGGTATAGGTTTCGACGCCGATCCTCGCCCGGGTTCGGACCGTGCCCAGATTGAACGGACCCGCGACAGCGGGCACCACAATCGACAGCCCGTAGGGCGCGCCGTCGTAGGAGGCGGTCAGGTAGACGTGACCGCTGAATGGATACGGTTCCGGGCCCGCCCCGGCCGTCACCGTCGCGGTGCCGATTTCGCTGGCCACCGGGCAGGCGCCGGCGCTCGCCTGGGCTTCCTGGCAGAGCGTCACCGAGGGGATCGCTCCGAGCAGACCGGGCGCCAGCACGGTCCTGACCTGCGAGAGGTACTGCTGGCCGTCGGCGCGGGCGAGGTTGAAGGTGAAGGTGCTCAACGCCCCCGCCGTGCTCGGGTGATCCTGGGTGCTCTGGCTCAAGGTGAAGGGCAGGGGAGCCGGGCAGGGCGGGGAGGAGCCACTGCCGACGGTGAAGCCCGCGACCGTCGTCTTGGCATTTGGTGAAGGCCCGCTATAGGGCGCGATCGCCGCGGTCGGCGTCGCGGCGCCGCAGCTCAGCGGATTGGCCAGCGGCGCGCGCGCACCGCCGTTGAACTTCAAGACGATGTCTTCGAAGGTGACCTGCGGGTTCGCAGCGAAGGTCGCGGTCAGCCGGCCGGTCTTTTCGTTTGCCGCGACCCTGCCTTCCAGCCGCACGCCCACCCCGTAGGAGGGCGCTTCGGCGACGAGGAAGACCCTGTACTCCTCGCCCGATTCAGGCAGTTGGCTTTCCTGGGCGCCGACGTAGATGCTGCCGGTGAGCGATCCGTTGGGGATGCCAGGCGCATCGACGGTGACGGTGCCGATTTTCGAGGCCACCGGGCAGCCGAGGGGATTGTCGGTGCCGAGCCCCACCTGCGCGTTGCTGCAGGCCTGCAGTCCGTTGGCGGCTGAGGGGTTGAGCGTCATGCCTTCCGGCAGGGATACTGCGGCCGTCTGGACATCGGGTGAGTTTGGCTTCGACGGTTCAGTTGTCGTCTGCGGGACGTGCAGGTCGACACTCGCCCCATCGGGTTGGTCGAACTGGCTCGTTTCGGGCGTCAGGGAGAGCGTGGGTTCGAATGCGAGATCGCCGCAGCCCGTCGCGGTGAGCACCGTATGCGCTTTGTTCTGCAAGACCGTTTCCACTGGGTCGGCGATGAAGCTGCCCGGGCTTTCATAGGAGTCGACGTGCAGCCAGGTCGTCTGCGGGCGTTCGCAAGCATCTTTGGAGCTCGGCATTGTCAGAAATGCGTCGTCTTTGGCTGCCGCCTCGTGTTCGTGTGGAACGCCCCAGAAGATCAGCTTCGACTGCACGATTTCCGGTTCCTGAGGAATGTTCTGAATGCGGAAGAACTCGTGGTAGTCACCGCTCTGAACGCCGTTGTTTTCACTGTCCGCAGCTTCGCTGTGCCAGCTGATGCCGCCTTCGAGATAGATCACGCTCTGGAGCTTGTGTCCGGTTAGGCCTTCGGCCAGCGCGAGCGTCGAGCTGGTCACCTCGACGCCGAAGCGCGCTGCCTCGCCGGGCTTGCGCTGGACGTTGTAGACACCGAAGTGTTCCGTTACCGTGGTCTTGATGCTGAGTGCCCTCAGACCGCCAAACCCGAGTTCCGCGGTGCCGATCGCTTCCTCTTCGCCCACCTGGCTCGCCGCAGGGCATTCGAATTTTTCGATGACCGTTTCGGGGCACGCTTCCACCGCTTCCGGATTCACGGCCAGGCCGGGGGGCAGATCCACGCGTACGTCCTTGACTTTGCCTTCCGGTTCCCTCGCGTCTACCGCCACTTCGCGCGTTTTGAAGGCGAAGTTCGTGATCCCGAAGTTGGGATGCCCCGCGGCCTGCGTATAGAATTCCGAAGGATCTTCAGAGGTGATGCCGCAGCTCGAGACCTTGCAGGTTCCCGCTTCCCATTTTTCGACGCTGAGCGCCGCCCGCGCTCCCGGTGCGACGAGAGTGAGCCATGAGCCCGCAAGCAACGCGGCGAGCAGCATCGTGCGGGCGAGCGAGATCAGGCCACGCCGTGGCCCGATCCCCGCGCTGGGGAACCTCATGAGCGTGTTCCTCCTCTCCTGCCAGAGTCATTCTGGTTACCACTGAGCACGACTTGCTTACCCGGCTCGCGTGGTTTCTACTCTTCGGCTGACAAGAACCTCGCCCGGTAGGGATGTGCGGCTGGGGCGCGCGCGGGTCGCGGCAACCGGTCACATCCCGATGCGAGGGTCTAGCCCGATGGACTCCTATATTGGGACGGTGGCAACGATCGAGGTCACCCTCTTCAACGACCCCGGCTGTCCCTGGGGCTACTCCGAGAGTCCCGCGCTAGCGGTCCTGCGCTGGCGCTACGGCTCGCAGCTGCAGTGGCGCCTCGTGACGATCGGACTTGCCGAGAGCACCGAGCGCTACGCCCAAGCCGGCTACACGCCCACGCGTATGGTCGCCGGGCAGATCATGTTTCGCGAGCGCTACGGCATGCCCTTTGCGCTCGCGCCGCGCGAGCGCGTGCTTGCCACCGCTCGTGCGTGCCGCGCGATCGTCGCCACGCGTCTGCTCGACCCCGCGCGCGAGTTTGCGGTCCTGCGCGCGCTGCAGCTCGCGTGGTTCAACACCACGCTGCTACTCGACGAGGACGCCGGCCTCACGCAGGCGCTGCAGGCCGTCGCGGGCCTCGACGCCCACGGGATCGTCGCCGCGCTCGACGATCCCCGCGTCGGCGAGGCCTACGAGGCCGACAAGCGCGAGACCCGCGACGCCGAGGGCGGGCCCACGCACTTTCAGGGCAAGGCCCGCCAGACCGACGGGCCGGTGCGCTACTCCGCGCCCTCGCTCGTCTTCACCGCCCGCGAGGGCGCCGCCGCCGCCCGACGGCTGGAGGCCGGTGGTTTTCAGACGGTCGAGGCCTACGACGTGCTGATCGCCAACCTCGACTCGACACTGCGCCGCGAGCCGCCGCCGGAGAGTCCGCTTGTAGCGCTGCAGCGCTTTCCCGACGGTCTCGTGACCCAGGAGGTCGCCGCGATCATGGCCGTCGGCAACGACCCGCCCGATCGCGCCGCCGCCGAGCGCGCGCTGGTCGCGCTCGTCGGCGCCGGGTCGGCCCGGCGCACGCCACTCGGCGGCGACGCTCTCTGGCAGGCCGCCTGAGCCTCGCCACCGCTACGCGCCCGGCCCTTCGGGGCGCTACCGCCCCGCGGCCCCGCGCTCGCGCCCCGCGGCCCCGCGCTCACGCGCTACCGCCCCGCGCTCGCGCGTTCGGCCCAGTCGAAGAACGCGGCGAGCGTGATGCGACCGACGGCCTCGATCTCAACCCGCCGAGACTCCTCGATCTCGACTCCCGCCGGCAGGTGCTCGCGCCAACCGGCCGCGAGTGCGCCATCGACCTCGACGTGAAACTGCAGGCCGTACGCGCACGTCCCCGCGCGAAACGCCTGGTTGGGATAGAGCGCGCTGCTCGCCAGGCACACCGCGCCGCGTGGCAGCGCGAACGTGTCCTGGTGCCAGTGCACCACCGGCAGCTCACCGCGCCCCGCCGCGCCTAACACCGGATCCGCGCGCCCAGCTTCGCTCAGCGCTACCGCGCCCGGCCCGATCTCCAGGTGCTCTCCGCGCGAGACCTCGGCGCCGAGCGCCGCCGCCAGCAGTTGCGCGCCGAGACACACGCCAAGCACCGCACGGCCCGCGGCGACCGCTCGCGCAAGCAGTGCGAGCTCACCTACCAGGTATGGGTGGGCGGCGGTGTCGGAGACACCCATCGGGCCGCCCATCACCACCAGCCCGCGCAGCTCATCCACGCTGGGCAGTGGCTCTCCGCGATAGGGGCGGACCACGCGCAGCGGCGTCCCCCGCAGCGCCGCCTCGGTTGCGATCGATCCCGGCCCCTCGAAGGGCACATGCTCAATCGCCACCCACCTGCCCGTCGCGCTCACCGACGGGAGGGTAGCCTCCAGGCCCTACGGCGCCGCGTGCAACTAGCGCGACGCCGCCCGTGCGCGTGCCGCCGAACCACGCCTCCGACAACCGCTTCTCCCACAAACCGCTTCTTCCACAACCGCTTCTCCCACCAACCGCTTCTCCCACATGACCATCACGATCACTCTCCCCGACGGCAACGCGCTGCCGCTGCCCACCGGCGCCACCGGCGCCGACGCCGCCGCCGCGATCGGGTCAGGCCTCGCGCGCGCCGCGCTCGCCGTGGAGCTCGTGGGCGACGGCCGAGAGGGCGAGCGCGAGGTTCGCGACCTCGCACGGCCGCTGCCCGACGGCGCGCAGATCGCGATCCTCACCGCGCGCAGCGACGGCGAGAAGCCGCTCGCGCTGATCCGCCACGACGCCGCGCACGTGCTCGCGGCCGCGGTGATGGAGCTCTACCCCGGTGTGAAGATCTCGATCGGGCCCGCGATCGAGCACGGCTTCTACTACGACTTCGAGTTCCCAGCCGGCGTCACCGTGACCGAAGCCGACTTCCCGGCGATCGAAGAGCGCATGCGCGCGCACATCAAGGCCGCCGAGAGCTTCGTGCGCGAGGACGTCCCCGTCGCTGACGCCCGCGCTCGCTTCCTCGCCGAGCGCCAGGACTACAAGGTCGAGCTAATCGACGACCTCGTGCGCGCCGCCCAGTCCCGGACGGACGGGGAGCAGGGGGACCTGAAGACGGTCTCGCTCTATACCAACGGCCCCTTCACCGACCTCTGCCGCGGCCCGCACGCGCCCTCGACGAAGACCGTCGGCGCGTTCAAGCTGCAGTCCGTCGCCGGCGCCTACTGGCGCGGGGACTCCACGCGCACGATGCTCACCCGCATCTACGGCACCGCGTTCTTCTCGAAGGCCGAGCTGCAGGAGTACCTGGAGCGCCTGGAGCAGGCACGCGCGCGCGACCACCGCAAGCTCGGGCGCGAGCTCGACCTCTTCCAGTTCTCCGAGCTCTCGCCCGGCATGCCCTTCTGGAAGCCCGCCGGAATGGCCGTCTGGAACGCGCTCTCCGAGCTCTGGCGCGAGGAGAACCGCGCACGCGGCTACCGCGAGGTCAAAACGCCGATCCTCTACGACGTCGAGCTCTTCAAGCAGTCCGGGCACTGGGCGACGTACAAGGAGAACATGTATTTCACCGAGGTCGAGGAGCGCCCGATGGGCCTCAAGCCCATGAACTGCCCCGCGCACATCCAGATCTACAAGGACGCGCGACGCTCCTACCGCGACCTGCCGATCCGCTACTCCGAGCAGGGCCTCGTGCACCGCCACGAGCCCTCCGGCGTCCTGCACGGACTGCTGCGCGTGCGCCACATCACTCAGGACGACGCGCACATCTTCTGCACCGAGGAGCAGGTCCAGGAGGAGGTCGTGCAGTGCCTGCGCTTCGGCTTCCACCTCTACGAGCTGTTCGGCTTCGAGCCGCGCCTGGAGCTCTCCACGCGGCCCGCGAAGCGGATCGGCAGCGAGGAGATGTGGGACCGCGCCGAGGGCGCGCTCGAAGGCGCGCTGCGCGCCGAGGGCCTTGAGTACGAACTCAACCCCGGCGACGGCGCCTTCTACGGCCCGAAGATCGACCTGCACATGAAGGACTCGATCGGCCGCTCCTGGCAGCTCGGCACCGTGCAGCTCGACTACTCGATGCCCGAGCGCTTCGAGCTCGCCTACACCGGCGCTGACAACGCCGAGCACCGCCCCGTGATGATCCACCGCGCGCTGATGGGCTCCTTCGAGCGCTTCATCGGCATCCTGATCGAGCACTACGCCGGCGAGCTGCCGCTGTGGCTCGCGCCAGTGCAGGCGATCGTCCTCAGCGTCTCCGAGCGCTTCGGCGAGTACGCCGCGTCCGTGCACTCGCAGCTGCGCGCGGCGGGCCTGCGCGCCGAGCTCGACGATCGCGGCGAGTCGATCGGGCGCAAGATTCGCGACGCCGAAAAACGCAAGATCCCGTTCATGCTAGTCGTGGGCGAGCGCGAGGCTGGCGAGGGCACGGTCTCCGTGCGCCGGCGCGGAGCTGGAGACAGCGGCAACGGAGTTCCCGTCGAGGAGCTCCTCGCGCGCGTGCTGCGCGAGTCCGAGCGGGTACCCGCGTGAGCTCGAACCCAGCGCGGCTCCAGCCGGCGGCCGATTAGTCGCGCTCGAGTGCGAGGCACTTGCGCCGCGCCGACGCGCCGCTATACTCGGCCGCCTTGAACGCCAGCACCCAATCACTGTCGCCGCGCCCAGTCACAGCTTGACGCGCGGTCGGGACAACTAGTGGCGGTACCTCGCAGGTTCGACCGGCGCCCGCCTGAGCGGGACACCACGAGGATCAACGAGCGCATCCGCGTCCCCGAGGTGCGTCTGATCGACGACGAGGGCAATCAGGTCGGCGTCCTGAAGACCCCCGACGCGCTGCGCTTCGCCCAAGAGCGCGAACTCGACCTCGTCGAGGTCGCACCCGAGGCGCGCCCGCCCGTCTGCCGCATCCTCGACTACTCCAAGTACAAGTACGAGCAGGCCCAGAAGGTCAAGCAGGCGCGCAAGCACCAGCAGCAGATCACGATCCGCGAGATCAAGTTCCGCCCCAAGATTGCCCAGCACGACTACGACACCAAGAAGGGCCACGTCGAACGCTTCCTGCGCCACAAGGACAAGGTCAAGGTCACGATCATGTTCCGCGGACGCGAGGTTACGCACCCCGAGCGCGGCACGATGATTCTCGACCGCCTTGCCGAGGAGCTCGGCGAGCTCGGCGTCGTCGAGCAGCGCCCGATGCAAGAGGGCCGCAACATGACGATGATGCTCGCGCCCTCCAAAGCCGTGCTCGCCGGGCGTGTGGATGGCTCCCCCGACGGAGCTCATCCCGAGGACGCGCCGCAGGTAGCCGCGTCGCAGCCCTCCGTGTCGGGGGCCCCGGCGTCGGAGTCCCCCGTCTCGGAGGCCTCGGCGTCGGATTCCCCCGTGTCGGCGTCGGAGTCGTCGGATTCCCCCGTGTCGGCGTCGGAGTCGTCGGCGTCGGACTCGTCGGCATCGGCGTCGGCGCCCCCATCGTCGGAGATTCCTACGCCCGCGTCGGATGCGTCGGATGCGCCGGCGGAAAACGGAGCTGAGCGTCCTGCCGCGACCGCGCCGGTCCGCACCGAGGGCGCGGCTGAGAGCGAGCCGCTCGAGAGTGCTCCGCAGGAGACGGCAGCCGCTGAGTAGTCGCGGCTGCTCGGTTAGCTCGACGAGCTTATATATGTTTTTTGAAAGTTCCTTACGGTTCGGAACTATTGTGAAGCGCAAGCTTCAGGAAAAATAGAATGGCCTCCGAAGCTGGTGGGCGCGGGGGGCACCGGCGCGGACGCCACTCGGCGGGGCGCTCCTGAAGCCGGGGCTGCTCCTCGGCGGGGGCGCTCCTCGGCGGGGGCGCTCCTCGGCGGGGGCGCTTCTCGACGCGGACCGGCTCAGCCGGCGCGCGCGCTCTTGATTGCGAGCATCGCGGCGTCCGCGTGGTGCAGCAACTGCTCCGCGGTGCGCCCGTGGTGCGGGTAGGTGCTCGCGCCGAGGCTCGCGCCGACGCGGACCGCGCCCGCCTCGAGCTGGATCGGCTCGTTGACGGTCTCGCTCATGCGCACCATGAATGCCCGCACTTCGCGGCTCGGGTTCGGCAGCATGCTGAGCAGCGCCACGAACTCGTCGCCGCCGTAGCGCGAGATCAGCTCGTCCTCGCGGATCGCGGCGGTGAGCCGCTGGGCGAGTGTGCGCAGGACCTGGTCGCCGGAGCGATGGCCGAGCGTGTCGTTGATGCGCTTGAAGCCGTCGAGGTCCATGTAGACGAGCGCCACCGCGCAGCCGTGGCGCTCGGCGCGCGAGATCGCGCGGTCGAGCTCCTGGTGAAAGAGGCGGCGGTTCGCGAGGTTCGTGAGCTGGTCGTGATGCGCCTGGTGCTGTAGGCGCTCGAGGATCGTGCGGCGCTCGCTGATGTCCGTGAACGTCGCGATCGCCCCGCACGGCCGACCCTGCTCGTCGGGCGCGGTGCGGGCGCTCAGCGAGAGCCACGCGACGGCGCCGCCGGGCTTGTGCACGCCCATGATTACGCCGCGCTGGGTGCGCCCCGTCTGCAGGGTCTCCGCCGCGGGGTGGCTCGCCAGGGACCACGTCGAGCCGTCCTCGTGCAGGAAGCGCCAGCGCCGGTCGCGCACGTGGCGCGCGAGCAGCTGGTCGTGGCTCATGCCGAGGATGCGCCCCGCGGCGTTGTTGGCGTAGACGACGCGGCCGTGGCGGTCGAAGACGAGCACGCCCTCGGTGAGCATCTCGGTTGTGACCTGCATGCGGTTCTCCAAGACCCGCAGCTCCCCGCGCTGCACGCGCAGCTCGCCGCGCAGGCGCTCGGTCGCTGCGATCGACTGCGCCAGGCGCTCGCACGCCAGGTCCAGGGCGTGCTCGGCGTCGCCCGCGGCGGCCTCGGTGATCTCGCGCAGTGCGTGCGCGATCGCGCTCGGCGCATCGTCGGCGAGACGCCCGTGCGGGGCGCCGTCCAGGTCTGCGATCGAGGCTCGATCCATCCTTGGTGTAATCGGCGTGTGGCCGCCATTACATGACAGCTGCCGAAGCCTTTGGACGAGCCGCGGGGCGCGCGAGGAGCCGCGCGCGCGACCTGCGCGGGCGCTTGGTGTGGCGCACGCGGGGCGTTCTGTCATAATCCCCGCTCGCGATGCCCAAGATGAAGACCCACTCCGGCGCGAAGAAGCGCTTCAAAGTCACCGCGTCCGGCAAGGTGCGCGGCCGGCACGCCTTCACGAGCCACATCCTCGAGAAGAAGTCGCCCAAGCGCAAGCGCACGCTCGGCGCGCCCGCGATGATCTCCGACCACGACACGCCGCGCATCAAGCGGATGCTCGGAGTCGGCAAATGACCCGCGTCAAGCGCTCGCTGAACGCGCGCAAGAAGCGTCGCGCGACGCTGGAGCTGACCAAGGGCTTCCGCGGCGAGGCGCACTCCAACTACAAGCGCGCCAAGGAGGCGCTGATCAAGGCGGATACCTACGCCTACCGCGATCGGCGCAACCGCAAGCGCGACTTCCGGCGCCTGTGGATCACGCGCATCAACGCCGCGGCGCGTCAGAACGGGATGAGCTACTCGCAGTTCATGCATGGCCTCACGCTTGCCGGCGTGGAGCTCGACCGCAAGGTACTCGCGGACATCGCCGTCCGCGACGCCGAGTCCTTTCGACGTTTCGCCGAGGTCGCCCGCGAGGCGTCGGCTGCCTAGAGTCACCGGCAACCGACATCGCAAGCCTCCCGGGCGCCGCTCCTCGAAAGGGACGGCGCCTTTTTTGTGTCCCAAGCAACAAGGATGATTCGAACAGTGACCGCCATCGCCTCCCCCCAGAACCCGCGCCTGCAAGGGCTGCGGCGCCTGCATCGCCGGCGCGAGCGCGCACAGAGCGGGCGCTTCCTGGCGGAGGGTGAGGACCTGATCGCGGCCGCCGCGCAGGCTGGGTGGCAGCCGCTGGAGGGCTTTCGTGCTGCGGGCAGCGCGATCGGCGAGGGCTTTCTCGACGTCGAGCCCGCCGCGCTTGCCTCCGTCTCCACGCTCGGATCCGGCACGCGCGCGATCGGCGTCTACGCGGAGCGCTGGAGCACGGAGCTCGCGGGACCGCTGTGGGTCTACCTGCACCGCCTCGCCGATCCCGGCAACGTCGGCGCGATCCTGCGCGCCGCGCACGCGTTCGGCGCGAGCGGCGTCGCGTTCGGCCCCGACTGCGCCGACCCGTTCTCGCCGAAGGCCGTCCGCGCTAGCATGGGCGCGATCTTCACCGTCGCGCTCGCGCGCGTCACGGACATCGCGCAGCTGCCGGGCCAGCGGATCGCGCTGGTCGCGCACGCCGGCGAGCCGCTGCGCAGCGTGCGCGAGACGCTCGGCGGCCCCGGGGACGCGGCACCGCTGACATTGCTCGTCGGAGCCGAGCGCGAGGGTCTTCCGCCCGCGGTGCTCGCGGCGTGCGAGCGCGTCGCGCAGATCCCGATCGCCGGCGACTCGCTCAACGCGGCGATGGCCGCTGCGATCGCGCTCTACGAAATGAGCGGCGTCCCGCCGGCGGCGCCACCGTCTAAGGTGGCCGCGTCATGACCGAGCGGATCGAGCAGCTACGCGCCGAGGCTCAGAGCGCGATTCTCGCCGCGGCGGGCGGCGAGGCGCTGGAGGAGTTGCGCGTGCGCTACCTCGGGCGCAAGGCCGAGCTACCGCAGATCCTGCGGGGGGTGCGCGAGCTGGCGCCCGCCGAGCGTGGTGCTGTCGGCAAGGCCGCCAACGAGGCCCGCCAGGAGCTCGAGGCGCTGATCGCGCAGCGCGCCGCGCAGCTCGCCGAGGACCAGCTCGTGCGGAGCCTGCGCGACGAGCGTCTGGACGTCACGCTGCCCGGCGCCCCGCCGCAGCCGGTCGGCCGCCTGCACGTGCTTACCGCGACCTGGCGCGAACTCGAGGACATCTTCGTCGGGCTCGGCTTCACGGTGTTGGAGGGTCCCGAGGTGGAGACGGTCCACTACAACTTCGACGCGCTCAACCACAGCCCCACGCATCCCGCGCGCGCCCGCACCGACACCTTCTACGTAGCCGAGGATGTCGTCCTGCGCACCCACACCTCGCCAATGCAGATCCGCGCGATGGAAGCGCACCCGCCGCCGCTCTACGTCGTGATTCCCGGGCGCGTCTACCGGCCCGACAGCGACGCGACGCACACCCCGCAGTTCCACCAGGTCGAGGGGCTCGCGGTCGATACCGACATCACCCTCGCCGACCTCAAGGGAACGCTGCTCGCGTTCGCGCGCGCGGTCTTTGGGGAGGATCGCGACGTGCGACTGCGCCCCCACTTCTTTCCCTTCACCGAGCCCTCCGTCGAGGTCGACGTCTCCTGCTTTCACTGCTCGGGCAACGGTTTCCTCGCCGACGGTGCGCGCTGCTACCTGTGCAAGGGCGAGGGGTGGCTCGAGGTGCTTGGCGCGGGCGAGGTCGACCCGAACGTCTACGCGCACATTCCCACCAGCGAGCGCAACGAGCCCGGCTACGACCCCGAGCGCGTGCAGGGCTTCGCGTGGGGCATGGGCATCGAGCGGATCGCGATGCTCAAGCACGGCATCCCCGACCTGCGGCTCTACTACGAGAACGACCTGCGGTTCCTGGAGCAGTTCGGATGAGAGTTCCGCTCGGCTGGCTGCGCGAATACTGCGACCCCGATCTCGACGTGCGTGGGATCGAGGAGCGCCTGACGATGACCGGGACGAAGGTCGAGGCGATCCACCATTACGGCGTGCGCGAGCCCGAGCGCTTCGTCGTCGGGCGCGTCCTGACCTGCGAGCGCCACCCCGACGCCGATCGCCTCAGCGTCTGCACCGTCGATCTCGGATGCGCCGCGCCCGACGGGCCCGCGACGATCGTCTGCGGCGCCCCCAACGTCGCCGCTGGGCAGACCGTCGCCGTGGCCTGTCCCGGGGCCGTGATGCCCGACGGCACCAAGATCAAGCGCGCCAAGCTGCGCGGCGTCGCCTCCGCGGGCATGATCCTCGCCGAGCGCGAGCTCGCGATCGGTGACGGGCGCGAGGGCATCATCGTGCTCGACGAGCTGCTGCGCGACGGGCAGATCGCGGGCGGGCAGTTGCCCGCGCCCGGCACCCCGCTCGCGCAGGTCCTGCCGCTCGCTGACGAGGTCGTCGAGCTCGAGATCACTCCCAACCGACCCGACTGCCTCGGCGTCTACGGCGTCGCGCGCGAGCTGCACGCCGCGACCGGCGCGCCGCTGACGCCGGCGCCGTGGCAGCAGGATCCCGGCAGCGGCGGTCCGTTGCGCGCCGCGCCCGACACCGGGTCTGCTGCCGGTGTGCCCGACGCCGGGGCGCCTTCCACCGGCGCGCCCCCCGCGGTGGTCCAGGTCGAGTGCCCCGACCTCTGCCCGCGCTTCACCGCGCGCGTCTTCGAGAACGTCACGCTCGGCCAGTCCCCGCCGTGGCTGAAGGCGCGTCTGTCCGCCGCCGGGCAGCGCCCGATCAACAACGTCGTCGACATCACCAACTACGTGATGCTGGCCACCGCTCAGCCGCTGCACGCCTTTGACCTCGACCGCGTCGCCGGCGCGCGCCTGACCGTGCGTCGCGCCGATGACGGCGAGCAGGTCCAGACCCTCGACGGCCAGACCCGCACGCTCGACGAGCAGATGGTCGTGATCGAGGACGCCGAGGGGCCGACCTCGATCGCCGGGCTGATGGGCGGCGCACGCTCGGAGGTGGGGGAGGGCACGACGCGCGTGTTGCTCGAGGTCGCCACGTGGGATGGGCCCAACATCCACCGCACCGGCTGGGCGCTCGGGCTGCGCAGCGAGGCTTCCGCGCGCTTCGAGAAGGGCCTCGCCCCCGCACAGTGCGATTACGCGCAGGCGCTCGCCACGCGCCTCTTGATTGACCTCTGCGGTGCCACCGTACTTGCCGGCACGATCGACCTCACCAGCCCGGAGGCAGACGTCGAGCAGCTCCCGTCCCCGCACGTGCCCCTCCGCGAGGCGCGCGTGCACGCGATCCTCGGCGTGCCCGTCCCGCGCGCGCGTCAGCGCGAGATCCTGCACGCGCTCGACTTCCAGACGCAGGACAGCGACGACGGCCTCGACGTGACCGTCCCACCGCTGCGCCGCGCCGACATCACACGCGAGGCCGACCTGATCGAGGAGGTCGCCCGCATCGACGGCCTCGAGAAGCTGCCCGCCACGCTGCCCCCCCGCCGTCCCGCGGGCCGACTCGCGCCCACCCAGCGCCTGCGCCGCCGCGCTGTCGACGCGCTCGTCGGACGCGGACTCTATGAGACCGTCGGCTGGACCTTCACCGCGCCCGCCACGCTGGCGCAGCTGCGCCTCGCGCCCACCGACCCCCGCCGCGCCGGCGCCGTCGCCCTCGAGAACCCCCTCTCCGAGGAGCACGCGCTGCTACGCACCACGCTGCTCGGCTCGCTGCTCGACAGCGCCGCGCACAACGCCGCGCGCGGGCAGCGCGACCTCGGTCTTTTCGAGGTCGGAACGGTGTTCGCCAGCAGGCCCCAGCCGCGCCCCCCCGATCCGACCTCGAGCGAGCCCTTCACGCGGGTCTTCGGCCCCGATCGCGGGCCGCTCGGTGTGGCCGGCGTGCACGAACACCGCGCGCTCGGCGTGCTGCTCAGCGGACGCGTCACGCCGGCGACGTGGCAGGCGCCCGATCCCCCGCGCGCCGACCTCTATGCCGTCAAGGGCATCCTCGAAGCGCTCGGCGACGCGCTGCGCGTGCCGCTCGACTACCGACCGGCCGCCGGCTCCGCTGACGGTGACGCGACCGATCGCGCGCACGAGGAGGAGCATCTCCATCCCTTCCTGCATCCCGGGCGCGCCGCCGCGGTGTTCGCCGGCGAGCAGCCGATCGGCTGGCTCGGTGAGTTGCATCCATTCGTCGCGGGCTGGGAGCTCGACGGCGCCGCCGTCGCCGAGATCGACCTCGACCGCCTGATCGCCGCGGCTGAGGAGGGGGTGCAGGCGCGCCGCTACCGCGACCTGATCTCGTTCCCCGCGCTGCGCCAGGACATTGCCGTGATCCTGCCCGTCGAGGTGCCCGCCGCCGCGGCGATTGCGGTCGTGTGCGACGCCGCCGGCAAGCTGCTCCACGAGGCGCGCGTCTTTGACGTCTACAGCGGCCCCCAGGTAGGCGAGGGCCGGCGCTCGCTCGCGCTCGCGCTCTCCTACCGCGCCCCCGACCGCACACTCGCCGACACCGACGTCGCGCCCGTTCGCGAGCGGATCCTCACCGCGCTGCGCGAGCAGCTCGGAGGTGAGCTACGTGGCTGAGCAGGACACTCCGGCGGCTCTCCCAGGCCCGGCGCAGCCTGTCGGTGCCGGCTCCCCGCGCGTGTTCGTCGCCGGTGCCACCGGCTTCGCCGGCGCGCTCGCCGCGCACCTGCTCTGGCGCCACCCCCGCTTCGAGCTGACCGCCGTCACCGGGCGCTCAGAGGTGGGCCGCACACTCGCCGACCTCTACCCCCGTTACCGCGTCCCCCTCGCGATCGAGGAGCTCGACCTCGACCGCCACGCCGCCGGCCTCGACGCCGCTGTCGTCGCTTACCCGCACGCCGCCGCCGCGCCCACCGTCGGCGCGCTGCGCGAGCGCGGCGCGCGCGTCGTCGACCTCTCCGCCGACTTCCGCCTCACCGCGCTGGAGACCTACGAGCGCTGGTACGGCGAGCATCCCCGCCCCGACCTGCTCGGGGACGCCGTCTACGGGCTCACCGAGCTGCACCGCGCGCGCATCGCGGGCGCCGCAATCGTCGCCAACCCCGGCTGCTACCCGACTGCCGCCGTGCTCGGCCTCGCGCCGCTCGCGCGCGCTGGGCTGATCGCGGACGTCGTCATCGACGCCAAGCAGGGCATCTCCGGTGCCGGGCGCACCTTCGACGAGACCACCCACCTCTCGATGGCCGGCGAGAACATCCTCCCCTACAAGGTCGCCGCTCACCGCCACACACCTGAGATCGAGGAGCAGCTCGACGCTCTGGATCCCGCCCATCCCGGCCTCGCCATCCAGTTCCAGGCGCACCTCGTACCGCTCGACCAAGGTGAGCTCGCCAGTTGCTACGTCACGCCCACCACGCCCGTCGCGCCGGACGAGCTGCGCGAGCTCTATCGCGACGCTTACGCCGCCGAGCCCTTCATCGAGGTCGTCGAGCGGCCTCCCGGCACGCGCGACGTCTGCGAGACCAACTTCTGCCGCATCTTCCCCGCCACCGACGCCCACACCGGCAAGCTGCTCGTCTTCTCCGCGATCGACAACCTCTGGAAGGGCACCTCCTCGCAGGCCGTCCAGAACTTGAACCTGATGTTCGGCCTTCCCGAGACCGAGGGCCTCCTGTGAGCGCCGGGATCGAGACGCGCGCGAGGAAAGGATCGAGATGAGTGCCGGCAGCGACGTCTGGGGCGACAGGGCATCAGACGGGCCACCGCGGCCATTCTTCGACTCGCGCTGGGTCGCAGCGCCCGCGCATGTGCGTGAGCTGGACCCCGATGCCGGCTTGCCCGCCGGCTTTCGTGCCGCCGGTATCGCCTGCGGGATCAAGCCCAGCGGCAATCCCGACGTCGGTCTCCTGATCTGCGACACCGCGTCACCCGCGGCCAGCAGCGCCGCGCGCTTCACCGCGACCGCGACCGCCGCCGCGCCCGTACTGCTCAGCCGCGACCGCTGCGAGCTCGGCGCGCTGCGCGCCGTGCTCGTCAACTCCGGTTGCGCCAACGCCGCCACCGGCCAGCGCGGTCTCGACGACGCCGCCAAGACCCAGGGCGCCGCCGCGCTCGCCCTCGGCCTCGCGCCCGAGCAGGTCGCGCTCGCCTCGACCGGCGGCATCAGTCACCTGCTGCCCGTCGAGAAGCTCCTCAAAGGGATCCTCGAGGCCACTCCGCTGCTGCGGCGCGAGGGCGACAGCGACCTCCAACAGGCGATCCAGACGACCGACGCCTTCGAGAAGCGCGCCAACCTCGAGCTCACCCTGCCATCCGGCACCGTCCGTCTCAGCGCGCAGTGCAAGGGCGCCGGGATGATCTCGCCGAACTTCGCGACGATGCTCTGTTTCATCGAGACCGACGCGGCGCTCGCCGCCGAGACCGCCGACCTGCTGCTCGGGGTCTGCGTCAAGCGCTCCTTCGACCGCTGCTCCGTCGACGGCCAGCTCTCCACCAACGACACCGCGATCCTGATCGCCTCCGGCGCGAGCGGCGTGCGGATCGAGTCCGAGAGCGAGGACGAGCTGCGCTTCGGCGAGGCCCTCGACGCGCTGCTGCGCCAGCTCGCGATCATGATGGTCGCCGACGGCGAGGGCGCCGGGCGGATCGCGCGCGTCGTCGTCCGCGGTGCCGCCGGCGCTCTCAGCGAAGCAGCCGGCGACAGCCCAGCGGGTAGGGCCCTCGCGAGCGAGCCCGTCGAGCTCGTCGCGCGCGCAGTGGCCAACTCACCCCTCGTCAAAACTGCGCTGCACGGCGCCGATCCCAACTGGGGACGGCTGATCCAGGCGGTCGGCACCGCCCTCGCGGGCCATCCGCGCTTCCCCGCTCCGCTCGCCGTCGACCTCTCGATCGAGGGCACCCTCGTCTGCTCGGCGGGCGCCGCGATCGACTACGACGAGGACGCGCTCGCGCAGGCCGTCCAGGCACGCGAGATCGAGTACGAGATCGCGCTGCCAGGCGATGGCGCCGAGACCGAGGTCTTCTTCTCCGACCTCGGACACCAGTATGTGACGATCAACGCGGAGTACACGACGTGAGGAGCGCGCGATGAGCGAAGCGAAGCCCGCGGCCCATTCAAGCGACCGCGGCACATCGATCGGCACGCTGCTCGAGGCGCTGCCCTACATCCGCGAGTTCCACGGGCGCACCGTCGTGATCAAGTACGGCGGCGCCGCGATGGAGGACCACGAGCTGCGCGAGGAGTTCGCGCGCGACGTCGTGCTGCTCAAGTACGTCGGCCTGAACCCGATCGTCGTCCACGGTGGCGGACCCGACATCACCGCCTACATGGAGCGCCTCGGCCTGCCCGTGCAGTTCGTCGCCGGCTTGCGCGTCTCCGACGAGGCCACCGTCGAGGTCGCCAAGATGGTGCTCGTCGGCAAGGTCAACAAGGAGATCGTCGCCCGCCTCGCGCGCCACGGCCAGCCCGCCGTCGGCCTCTGCGGCGACGACGGCTCGCTGTTTCGCGTCTCCCGCCGCGCCGCGCCCGGTGGCGAGGACATCGGCTTCGTCGGGCGCATCGAGCGCGTCGGCGTCGACGTCCTGCACCACATCGCCAGCGACTACATCCCCGTGATCGCCTCCGTCGGCGCCGACCGCGACGGGCACTCCTACAACGTCAACGCCGACGAGGCCGCCGGCGCCGTCGCGCGCGCGCTCGGCGCGCACAAGGTCATCTTCCTCACCGACGTCCCCGGCTGGCTCGCCGACCCCGCCAAGCCCGAGAGCCTGATCGGCCAAGCCAGCGCCGAGCAGGTCCGCGACGCGCTCCCGACGCTCGAGGGTGGGATGCGTCCCAAGCTGCAGGCCTGCCTCGAGGCGATTCAGGGCGGCGTCGGCTCCGCGCACATCATCGACGGGCGCGTCCCGCACTCGCTGCTGCTGGAGCTGTTCACCGATGCCGGGATCGGGACGAAGGTCGTGGCGGCGCCGTGACTCGCGCGAGCCGACCGAATCCCCGCGGGCGAACCCGCGGGGCGCAGCGAAGCGGAGCCCAATCCTAACCATGCTCGCCGAGCTCCAGCGGATCGAGGCCGAGCACGCGATGCGCACCTACGCGCGCTTCCCGGTCGAGTTCGTGCGCGGCGAAGGGGCGCGCCTGTGGGACGCGGAGGGCAACGAGTACCTCGACTTCCTCTGCGGCATCTCCGTCACCAACGCCGGTCATTGTCACCCGCGGGTCGTGGATGCCATCCGCGACCAGGCCGCGCGGCTGATGCACGTCGGCAACCTCTACTACACCGAGCCCGCCATGCGCCTCTCCAAGCGCCTCTCGCAATCGAGCCTCGGCGGGCGCGTGTTCCTATGCAACTCCGGCGCCGAGGCCAACGAGGCCGCGCTCAAGCTCGCGCGCAAGGCGCGCCCCGCCGGGGATATCGTCGTCGTGCACGGCGCCTTCCACGGGCGCACCTACGGCGCGCTTTCCGCGACGCCCCAGGAGTCCAAGCAGGCGCCGTTCGCGCCGCTCGTGCCCGGCTTCCGCGCGGTCGCGCCCGAGCCCGACGCGCTGCGCGCCGCCGTCGACGCGCGCACCGCCGCCGTGCTGCTCGAGCCGATTCAGGGCGAGACCGGCGTGCACGTCCTCTCCGAGGAGCTGCTGCGCGCCGCGCGCGCGGCCTGTGACGAGCACGGCGCCGCACTCCTCTTCGACGAGATCCAGACCGGCATGGGGCGCACCGGCACGCTCTGGGCCTACGAGCAGACCGGCGTCGTCCCCGACGCGCTCACCGCCGCGAAGGCGCTCGGTGGCGGCCTGCCGATCGGCGCGCTCGTCACCGGCGCGCGCCTCGCCGACGTGCTCGCGCCCGGCGACCACGGGTCCACCTTCGCGGGCGGGCCCGTCATCTGTGCCGCCGCGCTCGCCGCGCTCGACATCCTCGACGACGCCGCGTTGCTGGCGCGCGTGCGCGCGCTCGGTGAGCGGCTCGCCGCCGAGCTCGAGCAGCTACCGCACGTGCTCGCCGTGCGCGGCCGCAGTCTGATGCTCGCCTGCGAGCTCGACATCCCCGCCCCCGACCTCGTGCGGCGGCTGCTGCTCGAGCAGCGGTTGGTCGTGAACGCCACCGGGCCCACCACGCTGCGGCTGCTGCCGCCGCTGGTTCTCTCCGATGCCGACGTCGAGGACGCGCTGGGACGGCTGCGGGCCGCGCTCGCGACAGCGCCGGCCACGCAGTAGCCTTCTGCGCCCGTGGCCGCTCCCGAGGACACCCAGTTTCCCGTCCGCACCGCCTCCTACGAGGCCGACCCCGCGCACGTCAACCGCGTCCTGCTGCTCTACTCCGGCGGCCTCGACACGAGCGTGATGCTCAAGTGGATCCAGGACCGCTACGACGCCGAGGTCGTCTGCCTGACCGTCAACCTCGGCCAGCCCGGCGAGGACTACGCGGTGATCGAGGACAAGGCGCGCCGGCTCGGCGCGATCGAGTGCCACGTCGTCGACGCGCGCGCCGAGTTCGCCCGCGACTTCGTCGTTCCCGCGATCAAGGCCAACGCGCTCTACGGCGACTACCCGCTGTTCACCGCGCTCGGGCGCCCGCTGATCGCCAAGCTCGCCGTCGAGCACGCGCGCGCGAGCGGTTGCGACACGATCGCGCACGGCTGCACCGGCAAGGGCAACGACCAGGTCCGCATCGAGGCGACCGTCGCGACGCTCGGCCCCGAGCTGAAGGTGATCGCGCCCGTGCGTTCCTGGCAGATGGGGCGCGAGGAGGAGGTCGCCTACGCCCGCGAGCACGGCATCCCAATTAAAGAATCCCACCCGCCCGGCACCGAGCGGACCCCGTACTCGATCGACGACAACCTCTGGGGCCGCTCCTCGGAGGGCCGCTGGATCGAGGACCTGAGCCACGCGCCCGAGGACGACGTCTTCCAGCTCGTCACCCGCCCCGAGGAGGCTCCCGACGAGCCCGAGACCGTCGCGATCGCCTTCGAGCGCGGCGTGCCCGTCGCCCTGAACGGCGAGCGCCTGGAGCTCGTCGCGCTGATCGAACGCGCCGCCCAGGTCGCCGCGCGCCACGGCGTCGGCATCGTCGACCACATCGAGGACCGCATCGTCGGGCTGAAGGTTCGCGACATCTACGAGGCGCCCGCCGCCGCGCTGATCCTGCCCGCCCACCGCGAGCTCGAGCGGCTCGTCGGCACGATCCACCAGAACCAGTTCAAGGGGCAGCTCGACCGCCAATGGGCCTACCTCGTCTACGCCGGCCTCTGGTGGGAGCCCCTGCGCGGCGACCTCGACGCCTACATGGACTGCGTCAACGAGCGCGTTACCGGCACGATCGCCCTCAAGCTCTACAAGGGCCACGCGCGCGTCGTCACCCGCGAGTCGCCGAACGCCGTCTATGATGCCGCGCTCGCCTCCTTCGAGCAGTCCGGCGGCCTCTTCTCGCAGACCGCCTCGCCCGGCTTCATCGAGCTGTGGTCGCTGCAGTCGCGCATGGCCTGGCGCCTGCGCAACGAGTAGGAGACGCCTCCCCTGAACGTCCGGTCGCGCGCATACGCTGAGCGGTGCCGTGATCGCAGAAGGAGACGACGAGACACCAGTCGGTGAGGGCCGCTCGCGCGAGCTCGAACGCGACGTGCTCGCCGAGCGGCGCGCCCGACGGACGGGCGCCGGCGATAGCGCGCAGCTCAAACAGGCGGAAACCGCGGAGGTGGCCGTGCGGGAGCTCGAGCGCCAGCTCACGGATCTCCGTCGCCAGCAGCTCGAGACCGAGCACGAGCGCGAGCGCGCCAGGGAGCAGCTCACCGATCGCGAGCACGAGTTGCGCCGCGTCAAGCAACGCGAGTACGCCGAGCAGCAGTTGCGCGTCGAGGCCGAGGAGAACGTGACCCGGTTGCGCCGCCGCCAGCGCGCCGAGCTCGATCGCCTTCAGCGTCACGTCGAGGAGGCGCGGATCTCGATGCAGAGCACCGGCGAGCGCGCCGAAGAGCTACGCGCGCGCGCCCAGCAGGAGCGCGACGAGGCCGAGCGGCGGCGCAAGGACGCCGAGCGCCGGCTCGCGGGAGTCGAGCGCGAACGCGTGCTGGCCGAGCAGCGCTGCACGAGCCTCGCGGCGCGCCTAGCGAGCGTCAACGACAGCTGCGCGCGCCTGCGCGAGGGCATGCTCGTGCTCGAGGGTGCCACCGCGACGCTGCGCGCGGAGGTCGAGGCCGAGCGCCGGGCCGCCAGTGCGCGGATCGCGCAGGTCGAGGCCGAGCGCGGCGCGGCGAGCGCGCGCATCGGCGAGCTCGAGCACGAACGCGCGGCCGCGGACGCACGAGTGCGCGAGCTCGAGCGGGCGCTCGGTCCCGCGAGCAAGCCGGATCCCGGCGTCGCCGAGGCCGCGCGGCGCGAGGAGATGGCCGGCGCGCTTGCCGCCGCCGTCGAGCGCCTGCGCGCGCGCGTGGCTGTCGCCGAGGAGCCAGACGAAGCGGAGCAACGCAATGCGGCATCGAAGATGCCCTCCCAGCCACTCGCGCCTGCGGAGCCAACGCCTGCGGAGCGGGCCGCCGCCGAGCCGCCCCCGCCCGCGGAGCCGGCGCCCGCGGAGCCGGCGCCCGCGGAGCAACCCACGGCTGTCCAGGTCGTGCCGCGCCAGTTGCCGCCGCCCACCGATCGCGAGCCCTGGCTCGCGGCCGCGATTCGCGGGGTCGCGACGCATCGCGACCCGAAGCTCGCCGCCGAGCTCGTCACGGAGCTGCTGCCGGCGCAGCGGCTCGTCGTGGAGCGTTCGCTGAGCTACGGGCTGCGGATCGCCGAGCTCGAGAGTCGCTGGGGGGTGAGCGTCGGGCAGGGACGCGCGGACGTCGGCGCGTTGCCCGGCCCGGACCGCTCGGGGCTGGACTTCGAGCTCGAGGGTCGCGCGGCGGACTTCGCGGAGCTCGCCGCCGGGGGCCTCGGGCGCCGCCTACCGAGGATCGCGGTGCGTGGCAGCCGCCGTCGCCTGCGCGTCCTGCGTCGCGCTCGGCGGCGCCCACTGGCGCTGTGGGACCTCGCGAGCGCCGGTATCGACGTATGGCCCGGTCTGCTGCTGTTGGCGCTCGCGGAGGCGATCGACCCGCGCTGGAGCGTTGGGGAGCGCTTCACGATCGTCTTCGAGATCGAGGAGTCCCCGCCGGCTCCCAAAAACGCCGCGCTGTACGTGCAGGCGCGCGACGGGGCCCCGCTGGGCGTCACCTCCACGCCGCGCGAGGAGCCCGCCACGACGGTGCGCCTCGGCGAGCGCGCCTTCACGTGCATGTTCGCGGGCACCCCGCTGCCCGCCGGCGAGCGCGTGCTCGTCGAAGGAGCGATGGATCCCCTGGAGTTGCTGATCGCCTGGTCCGACCGCGCCCAGGGAAGATCCTCCGCGGCGGCGAGCCTCCGCCGCTCGCGGGCCTAGTATCCAGTGCGGTGACCACCCCGGCCTGCGCCCACCTGCACGTCCACTCCGAGTACTCCCTGCTCGACGGCGCGTGCAAGATCGAGGCGCTCGCCGCGCGCGCCGCGCAGTTCGGGCAGCCCGCGCTGGGCCTGACCGACCACGGCGTGATGAACGGCGCGGTGGAGCTCTACAAGGCGTGCGCCAAGCACGCCATCAAGCCGATCGTCGGCTGCGAGATCTACCTCGCCGAGCGGGCCCGCGCGACGGCGCCCGGCGGCGGCGGAGCGGGCCCGGGCGCAAAGGTCGAGCGCAACCACCTGACGCTGCTGGCCGCCGACGACAGCGGCTATCGCAACCTCGTCAAGCTCTCCTCGGTGGGCTTTCTGGAGGGACTGCAGCGCGGCAAGCCGACCGTCGACCTCGAGCGCATCGCCGCGCACTCCGAGGGCGTGATCGCGCTGACCGGCTGCCTGGCCTCGCGTTTCTGCCAGCGCCTCGGCGAAGACCGCTTCGACGACGCGCGCGCCCACGCCGACGACCTGCGCCAGATCTTCGGTCCCCAGAACGTCTACTTCGAGCTGCAGAAGAACGGGATCCCGCTGCAGGAGAAGTGCAACGAGGGCATCGAGCGCATCGCCGGCGAACTCGGGGGCAGCCTCGTCGGCACCGGCGACGTGCACTACCTGCGGCGTGAGGACTACGACCACCACACGGCGCTGCTGTGCGTGCAGACCAAGAGCACGCTGGCCGCGCCGAAGATGACCTTCGACACCAACGAGTTCTATCTGCGCGACAGCGCCGAGATGGCGAGCGCGTTCGCGCAGTGGCCGCAAGCGCTCGCCAGCACCCTGGAGATCGCCGAGCGCTGCTCGCTCGAGATCGAGCTCGGCAAGCAGCTGATCCCGAGCTTCCCGACTCCCGACGAGCTCCCCGAGCGCGAGTATCTGCGCGCCCGCGTCGAAGACGGGCTGCGCGTGCGCTATGGCGACCCGCCGCCGGCGGCGGCCCTGGAGCGCATGGAGATGGAGCTCGGCGTGATCGACCGCATGGGCTTCAACGCCTACTTCCTGATCGTCTGGGACTTCGTCAAGTACGCCAAGGAGAACGGCATCGCCGTCGGCCCCGGGCGCGGCTCGGCGGCGGGCTCGATCGTCGCCTACTGCCTGCAGATCACCGACGTCGATCCGCTGCGCTACGAGCTGCTGTTCGAGCGCTTCCTGAACCCCGAGCGCGTCTCGATGCCGGATATCGACATCGACTTCTCGGTGCGCGGGCGCGAGCGCGTGATGCGCTACGTGACCGAGAAGTACGGGCGCGAGTCGGTCGCGCAGATCGTGACCTTCGGCAAGATGTTCCCGCGTGCCGCCACGCGTGACGCGGCACGCGTGCTGGGCTTCGACTACGGCACCGGCGATCGCCTGGCGAAGCTGATCCCCGACCCGATCATGGGTCGCTCGCCGTCCTTCGAGGAATGCCTGAAGCCCGGTCAGCCGCTGCGCAAGGCCTACGACGAGGAACCAACGGCGAAGCAGATCCTCGACGTGGCAAAGGGTCTGGAGGGGATCGTGCGCAACTCCTCGATCCACGCCGCGGCCGTCGTGATCGCCGACCGCCCGCTCACGGACATCGTGCCGCTGCAGCTCGCCGACGCCGGCACCGGCGATGACGGCGAGCGCAGCTACCGCACCGTGACACAGTTCTCGATGAAGCCGATCGAGGAAATCGGCCTGCTGAAGATGGATTTCCTCGGACTGCGCAACCTCGACGTGATCGAGGACGCGCTCGACATCATCGAGCGCTCGAGCGCCGCGCGCGCCGCCGACGGCAGCGGCCCCGCGAGCTCCGGGCGGCTGGACATGGCGACGCTCCCCCTCGACGACGCAAAGACCTATGAGATGCTCGCGCGCGGCGACGCGATCGGGGTCTTCCAGTTCGAGTCCGAGGGCATGCGCGAGGCGCTCAAGAAGGTGCGCCCCGACGAGTTCAACGACCTGATCGCGCTCGGCGCGCTCTACCGGCCGGGCGCGATGGACCAGATCCCGGTCTACGCCAGGGGCAAGCGCAACCCCGACGCGATCGCCTACCCCGACGAGCGCCTCGCGTCGATCCTGCAGTCCTCCAAGGGCGTGATCCTCTACCAGGAGCAGGCGATGCAGATCTCCAAGGAGCTCGCCGGCTTCTCGGGCGCCAAGGCGGACGATCTGCGCAAGGCGATCGGCAAGAAGAACCGCCAGGCGATGGCCGCGCTGAAGCCCGAGTTCGTCGCGGGCTGCCGCGCCTCGGGCACCAAGTCCGAGGTGGTCGAGTTCCTGTGGCAGACCAACGAAAAGTCAGCCGACTACTCCTTCAACAAGTCCCACGCCGCCTGCTACGCGCTGATCTCCTACCGCACCGCCTGGCTGAAGGCCAACTACCCCGCCGAGTACATGGCGGCGCTGATCTCCTCGGTGATGTCCACCAAGGACAAGGTGCCGTTCTTCGTCGCGCGCTGCGAGGAGATGGGCATCGAGATCCTGCCACCCGACGTCAACCTCTCCGACCACGAGTTCACGGTCGTGCAGGGCAACGTGCGCTTCGGCCTGGACGCCGTCAAGGGCGTCGGCTATCAGGCCGTCGAGGCGATCAAGCGCGCGCGCGAGGAGGGAGGACCATTCCTCTCGCTGTGGGACTTCTGCGAGCGCGTCGACAACCGCGCGGTCAACAAGAAGGCGATCGAGGCGCTGATCAAGTGCGGCGCGCTCGGCTCCACCGGGGCCACCCGCAAGGGCATGCTCGCCGTGCTCGAGCAGGCCCAGGGCGCGGGCCAGAAGGCCCAGCAGGACGCGCAGATCGGGCAGGGCTCGATCTTCGACCTGGACGGTGGCGGCGAGGATGCGCCTGCGGAGGCGGTCGCGAGTGTAGGCCTCGCGGCAGGCGGGTTCGGCGGTGGACGCACGCCGCACCTCCCGATCCCCACCGATGAGTTCGAACAGGCCGAGTTGCTCGCGGTCGAGAAGGAAGCGATCGGGCTCTTCATCTCCGCCCACCCCCTGAAGCCGGTACGCGAGGCGCTACGTGCCCGCAGCGACTGCGCGCTGGCGGCGCTCGCCGAGCGACGCGACAAAGACTGGGTGACGGTCGGCGGCATCGTCACCGAAGCCAAGCGGATCAAAACGCGCAGCGGCGATTACATGATGTTCGCGACGCTCGACGATCTCGAGGGCTCGGTTGAATTGCTGGTCTTCGGCAAGGCTCTCGCCGAGCACGAGGCGGTGCTCGCGGTCGACCGCGTGATCTTGGTGCGCGGCCGCGTCGATCACAAGGAAGCCGGCAAGACGTGCCTCGTGGTGCAGTCCGCAGAGCTGTTCGAGCCCACCACCGAGGAGTGCCAGCGCGCCGAGCTCGAGTCATCCGCCGCAGCACGCGCCGCGGTCGCGGAGACCCGGCCGGTGCGCCTGCGCGTGGATGCCACGCGCCTGCCGGCGAGCGTGATCGATGAGCTCAAGCACGTGATCGGCAACTTCCCCGGTCCCGCGGAGGTCGTGCTCGAGATGGACACCACCACCGGGCCACGGCACCTGCGCCTCGGCGACGCCTACCGCGTCGCGCCGACCTCGACGCTGCGCGCAGAGCTCGAGCAAGTGCTGGCCCCCGCCTGTCTCGCCGTCGCCTGACGCGCGCTCTCGCCCCGCTGGGAGGGCTGGCTGCGGCCCTATTTGCGCTTGCGCGCCCGCAGCCCGCGCTCGCGCAGCGCGATCGCGTACTCGACTTCCTTGCGCGATGGGCCTTCGCGGTTCTCGCCGGGGGTCTCGAGCACGCACGGCAGCTTCTGCAGGCCCGGCGCGGAGAGGAACGCGGCGCAGCCCTCCTCGCCGAGCTCGCCGCTGCCGATGTTCGCGTGGCGGTCGCGGTTTGAGCCGAGCGGGGTCTGCGAGTCGTTGAGGTGCAGCGAGCGGATGCGCCCGCGGCCGAGCGCGCGCGTCGCCTCGCGCAGGACCGCGCTCATGCCCGTCGCGGTGCGGATGTCATAGCCGGAGGCGAGCAGATGGCAGGAGTCCAGGCACACGCCGAGGCGCTCGCCGGCGGCGCCGCGCTTGCCGGCGGCCTCGATCAGCGCCGCGAGCTCCTGCAACGAGCGCCCGAGCGTCCCGCCGGCGCCGGCGGTGTTCTCCAGGTGCAGCTCGCAGCCCTCGCTCTCGGCGAGCGCCTCCGCGATCGTGGCGCCGGCGCGCGCGACCGCCTCGCCGACGTGGCCGGTCTTCGCCGATCCCGGGTGCAGCACCACACCGGCGGCCCCGATGCGCTGCCCGACGCGCAGCGAGTGCGTCAGCGATGCGAGCGATTTGGCGCGGATGTCGGGATCGTCGCTGGCGCAATTCAATAGGTAGACGGCATGGATCAGGACCGCGTCGATCGGACTGTCGGCGAGCGCCTCGCGGAAGGCGGCGACGTCCTCCTCGCGGTAGTTGCTGGGGCGCCACATGCGCGGCGACTGGTTGAAGATCTGGATCGCGCGAGCGCCGCGCTCGGTGCCGCGCTCGACGGCTTTGGGCAGACCGCCGGCCGGCGAGACGTGCGCTCCGATTAGCATGGCGCGGATCCTATGCGCGTTCGCTTCGCACCATCGCCCACGGGCGCCCTGCACATCGGCGGCGCGCGCACCGCCCTCTTCAACTGGCTGCTCGCGCGCGGTGCGGGCGGCGAGCTGGTGCTGCGCATCGAGGACACCGACCGCGAGCGCTCGACGCCGGAGAACGTGCAGCAGATCGTCGACTCGCTGCGCTGGCTGCAGCTCGACTGGGACGAGGGGCCGATCTTCCAGTCCCAGCGCGCCGCGCGCCACCAGGAGGCGCTCGCGCAGCTGCTCGCGGACGGCCACGCGTATCGCTCGCAGGCGACGGCGCAGGACGTCAAGGCTTACAAGGAGCGCCACGGTGCCGAGCGCGGCTTCCGCGGCGAGGGGCGGGCGGGCAATCGACAAGAGGGCGCGGTGCGCCTGCGAGTCCCCGATGACGGCGCGACGATCGTCCACGACGTCATCAGGGGCGATACGAGCTTCGAGCACGTGCACCTCGACGACCCCGTGATCGCGCGCGCGGACGGCTCGGTGCTCTACAACTTCGCGGTCGCGATCGACGACCTCGACGCCGGCATCACGCACGTCGTGCGCGGCGAGGATCACCTCTCGAACACCCCCAAGCAACTGCTCGTGCTGGAGGCGCTCGGCGCGCCGCAGCCGCTCTACGCGCACCTGCCGCTGCTGCACGGCCCCGACGGCAAGAAGCTCTCCAAGCGCCACGGTGCGGCCTCGGTCGGCGAGCTGCGCGTCGCGGGCTACCTGCCGGAGGCCGTGCGCAACTACCTCGCGCTGCTCGGCTGGGGCTCGGGCGACGACAGCACTGTCATGGCCACCGACGAGCTCGCGCGGCGCTTCGCGCTGGAGCGCGTGAGCCGCAACCCGGCGCAGTTCGACGAGACGAAGCTGCGCTGGCTCAACGGTCTGTACATCCGCGAGCTCGCGCCAGCGCAGCTGGCGGATCGTCTCGCCGACTACCTCGAGCACGAGGGCCCGCGCGACGCGCGCGCGCTCGACCGCGAGCTGCTCGAGCGCGCCGCGACGATCAGCCAGGAGAAGATCCAGACGCTCGCCGACTTCTGGCCGCTCGCGGGGTTCTTCTTCACGGGGCCGGCCGCCGCGGAGAGCTCGGACGCCGCGCGCGCGGCGCGCGCGCGCTGGTTGGACGAGCGCGGCATCGACACGCTGAGGCAGGCGCGCGCCGCGCTCGCCCAAACGCCGCGCTTCGACGAGGACGACGTCAAGGAGGCGCTGCTCGCGCTGCAGCAGCGTCTGCAGGTCAAGCCGCGGGAGATCTACCAGCCGCTGCGCGTCGCGCTCGCGGGCGCGACGATCTCGCCGGGCATCTTCGAGACAGTGGCGCTGCTGGGGCGTGAGGAGACGCTGCGCCGCGTCGACGCGGCGCTCGCGCAGGCCGCCTGAGCGATCGATACGGGGTACTACCTGCTGGATATGCGGCCAACCGCCTCAACCGTTCGTCCATGCCTGCCGATAGGAGCCAGGACCAAGACGCCCAATGGACTGGCCGTCTGCGACTCCACAAGGTTGGTGGCCGAGAGCAATGCAGAGCACTGCGACCAAGCGGCAGCCGAAGGCCATGGAACGGCCGACGGCGGCGACAGCGCAACGACCCGCACAACGCGGCGCCGCCGCGCCGGCGGGAAGCCGCCAGCAGAACGGAGCTTCGGCCCCGGCGGGAACGCGCCATCAGAACGAGGGCCACGGCCGGCGTCTGACGCAGGCCTTCGAAGCGCTGGAGGCCTTCCCGGCGCTCGCGGAGTCGCGCAAGCGGCTGTTGAGCGTGATGTCCAAGGAGCACGTCGCGACCGCCGACGTCGTGGCTGCCGTCGAGTCCGACGTGGCGCTCGTGACGGCCGTGCTGCGCATGGCCAACCAGGGACAGGGCACGCGGGGGCGCGTGGACACCGTCGTCGCGGCGGTCGAGATGCTCTCCCCGCAGACCGTGCAGGCACTCGCGGGCAAGGTGCGGACGTTCGACTTCTTCGAGCGCGCGACAGTGTGGGACGCGGCGCCCGAGCGCTTTCGCCTGCACGCGCTGGCGACACAGCACGCCGCGGACCAGCTCGCGGCGGAGATCGGCTACGAGCATCGCGATCGCCTGACGGTCACGAGCCTGCTGCACGACATCGGCAAGCTCGTGCTGATGCACGCCTACCCGGGTTATCCCGGGCAGGTCCACCAGGGCGCGCAGACCCCGGAGGCGCGCATCCACCAGGAGCGCCGCGAGCTCGGTGTCGACCACGCGCTGGTCGGCGGTGTGCTGGCGCGGCGCTGGGGCCTGCCGGTGTCCGTGGCGAGCGTCATCGAACGCCACCACAGCCAAGACGCGGTCGGCGAGGCGGCGTTCGTGCGGCTCGCGGACATGCTCGCGCACTACGCGCAGGGCGCGCAGGTCTCGCCCGCGGAGATGTTGCAGTGCGCGCGGACCGTGGGCCTCGGCCCCGAGGAGTTGCGGCGCGTGATGTACGAACTACCCAATCCGACGAGCCAGCGCCAGCGCCACGTGGACCCGTGCCCGCTCTCCGGCCGCGAGCTCGGCGTGCTGCAGCGCCTCGCCGAAGGCAAGGTCTACAAGCAGATCGCGCACGAGCTGACGCTCTCGACGAGCACCGTGCGCACCCACCTGCACAACATCTACGGCAAGCTCGGCGCGGTCGATCGCGCGCAGGCGGTCCTGATCGCGACGGAGCGCGGTTGGTTGTAGGTCCGTAGCATCGGGGTCGCATGATCTCGATCACGAGCAAGTCCCCCTACGCGGTGCTGGCGCTCGCGGAGCTCGGTCGCAGCGCGGGCACCGAGCCGGTGCCGATCGGCGAGCTCGCACGCCGGCGCGAGGTGCCGGTGCAGTTCCTGGAGCAGCTGTTCGCGGTGCTGCGCCGCGCGGGGATCCTCAGCTCGCAGCGCGGGGTCAAGGGCGGCTACCGCTTCGCGCGCGAGCCCGCGACGGTCAGCGTGCTCGAGATCGTCGAGCTGCTCGACGGACCGCTCGGGCGCGACTCCCAGGGCGTGTTCGCGGATGCGGCGCAGGCGGCGCGCAAGGTGCTCGCGGCGACCACGATCGCGGACGTCATCGAGCGCGAGTCGCGCGAGGCCGGCGCGAGCATGTATTACATCTGAGCAGCGCTCAGACCGGGCGGCGCGGGCAGCAGCGGCACGAGTTCGCGCGAATGCGCGATGCAGCGGGGGCAGTAGTCGATCGAGACCTGCGGGTGGCGCTGGCGGAGGTTGAGGTGGCAGCAGGGACAGTGCAGCATCGCTCCCGGCGTGTGGCGCCGCCGGGAGAAGGGCGGGTGCGCGGTCGGGGCGCGTGGGTGGGGGAGGGTGGTGTTTGTCATGACAGGAGGGTCGCGCGCTCGCTAAAGCGCGAGCTAACGGTTCTTGAAGCGGTTCGTAAAAGTGCGCGCGGCGCTCAGGGCACCTGCGCGCCGAGCGCTTTGGCGCGCTTGGCGGCGTACATCGCGCGGTCGGCCTCGGCGAGGATCTGCTCGTCGTCGCGGGCCTCGCGGTCGATCAGGGTAAAGCCGATGCTGCCGGAGAGGTGCAGGACGGTGTCGCCGGCGTCGACGGTGCAGGTGGCGATGACGCGGGTGAGATCGGCGACGACGCGCTGCGCGCTGGGCGCGTCGATGTGGGGCAGCAGCACGGCGAACTCGTCGCCGCCGAGGCGCGCGAGCAGGTCGGTGGCGCGCAGGCGACGTGTCAAGGTGCGGGCGAGCGCGCGCAGGGCGTCGTCACCGACGCCGTGGCCGTGGCGGTCGTTGACTGCCTTGAAGCCGTCGAGGTCGATGACGAGCAGCGCGGCGCTCTCGCCGTAGCGCTGACAGCGGCCGACCTGGAGCTCGAGGTCGGCTTCGAAGAGGCGGCGGTTGCGCAGACCGGTGAGCGGGTCGTGATCGGCGAGGTGGCGCAGGCGCTCCTCCAGGCGCTTGCGCTCGGAGATGTCCTGGAGCTGGACGATGAAGTGCAGGGGCGCGCCGTCGCGGTCGCGCACGAGCGAGATCGCGAGCAGCGCGGACATCGATTCGCCGGCGGCGTTGAAGTAGCGCTTCTCGGTCTCGTAGGCGGCGATCTCGCCATACAGCAGTTGGCGGCGTTGGGCGACGTCGTTGTCGGCGTCCTTGGGGTGCGCGACATCGTGGAAGCGACTGCCGATCAGCTCGGCGGCGGTGTAGCCGGTGATGTCGCAGAGGGCGTGGTTGACGAGCACCCAGCGGCCGTCCTGATCGAGCAGGCCCATGCCGATCGGGGCGTGGTCGAAGACCTGCGCGAGGTGCTCGTGGGGGTGGCGCGCGGCGAGGCCACCGTCCTCGGCGCGCCGGCGCGCGGAGACGTCGAGGACGACGGCGACGCCGCCGGTGACGAGCCCCCCCTGCGGGGACGATGCGGCGCCGAGTGCGCGGACGGCGGGTCCGTTGGCGCGCAGCGGGCCGATGTCGACCATCAGGCCGTGGCGCGCGTCGGTGCTCCAGAGCTCGCGCGAGCGCGTCTCGCCGTGCAGTGCGGAGCGGCAGAGCGGCTCCATTAGCCGCCAGAGGTCCGCGGGGAAGGCGTCGGCGATCGGCTGTCCGGCGCGGAAGGTGGCGGAGAAGCGCTCACTGCGGGCGAGCGCCTGGCCGGCGCTGAGCACGAAGCGCAGCTCGTCGTCGAAGACGAGGATCAGCGCCTCGGGGAGCTCGCGCAGCGCGGCCGCGGAGTGCGCGGCCTGGCGCTCGTCGAGGGCGTCGTGCGGCGAAGCCGACATGCTCTCTCATCGGCGGCTCGCGCGCCGGGCGTGAGGGCGGTGGGCGCGCGCTTGCAGAGCGCGGGCCACTATTGTCCGGGTAGGTATGGCCGGAATCCCGATCAACATTGCGGAGCTTGTCGGGGATACGCCGCTGGTCGGCCTGCCGCGCTTGCTCGAGAGCGAACGCGACGCGGGGGTGCAGCTGTTCGCGAAGCTCGAGTCGCGCAACCCGGGGGGCAGCGTGAAGGATCGTATCGGCGTCGCAATGATCGAGGCGGCGGAGGCGCGGGGCCAGATCGCGCCGGGCCGCACGACGATCGTGGAGGCGACGAGCGGCAACACGGGGATCGCGCTCGCGTTCGTGTGCGCGGCGAAGGGCTACGAGCTGGTGCTCACGCTGCCGCAGGGGATGAGCCGCGAGCGCGAGAGCCTGCTGCGGCTGTACGGGGCGCAGGTGCGGATCACGGAGTCCCTCGGCGGGATGAGCGAGGCGGTGGCGGCGGCGCGCGAGCTGGCGCGTGGTGACGACGTGTTCCTGCCGGACCAGTTCTCGAACCCGGCGAACCCCGCGGCGCACCGGCGCACGACGGGCCCCGAGATCGAGCGCGCGCTGGAGGGCGCGCCGGACGTGCTCGTCGCGGGCGTCGGCACGGGCGGGACGATCACGGGCACCGGGGGGTACCTGCGCGAGCGCAACCCCGACCTGCGGATCGTCGCGGTCGAGCCGGCCAGCTCGGCGGTGCTCTCGGGCGCGCCCGCGGGTCCGCATCGCATCCAGGGCATCGGCGCGGGCTTCGTGCCGCCGGTGCTCGACCGCGAGCTGCTCGACGAGGTGCTCGCGGTCTCCGACGACGACGCGATCCAGACCGCGTGGAGTTGCGCGCGGCGCACCGGCCTGCTGGCGGGGATCTCGGGCGGCGCGGCGCTGTGGGCGGCGCTGCAGGTCGCGGCGCGCGCGGAGTCCGCGGGGCGGCGAATCGTCGTGATCGTGCCGGACTCCGGCGAGCGCTACGTCTCGCAGGCGTTCTTCGCTCCCGCCTGACGCTACCCTGGGGGCATGCTCGGGCTGGGCACGATCGCGGGTGTCGCGAAGGAGCTGCGCCGCGATGTCGCGGCGGCGCGCGACCGCGATCCCGCCGCGCGCGGGGTCGGTCCGGCGGAGATCGTGGCGACGTGGCCGGGGATCCACGCGTTGCTCTCGCACCGCATCGCGCACGCGCTGTACGAGGCGGGAGTCCCGCTGGCGCCGCGGACGATCGCGACGGTGACCCGCACGCTGACGGGCATCGAGATCCATCCGGCCGCGGAGATCGGCGCGGGCCTGTTCATCGATCACGGCGCGGGCGTCGTGGTGGGGGAGACGGCGACGATCGGCCGCGACGTGACGCTCTACCAGGGCGTCACGCTCGGCGGCACGGGCTTCGCCGCGGGCAAGCGCCACCCGACGGTGCAAGACAACGTCACGATCGGCTCGGGCGCGAAGCTGCTCGGCCCGATCACGATCGGGCACGGCGCGAAGATCGGCGCGAACACGGTCGTGATCACCGATGTCCCGCCCAACTCGACGGTCGTCGGCAACCCGGGCCACCCCGTGCGCGTGGACGGTCGCCGCCCCGAGGGCCCCGACGCGGATTGGATCCATCTCCCGGACCCGATCGCGGAGGCGATCGGCGGACTCTCGAGCCGCATCGGTGCGCTGGAGCGCGCCGTGGGCGAGCTCTCGGGCGGGCGCGTGGAGCCGGTGGCGAAGGTCACGCGTTTGCGGCCGGTGAAGGGGCAGAACCCGGCGGGGGGCTAGCACCCGCAAGGCGGCTTGGGCGCGACGGCTCATACACGCTACCCATGTGTGCCCACACTCACACACAAGGCGGCTCAGATGGCGCACTATGTCTCTCGACCCGAAGTACAGCAGCATCCCTCCTCCCTCGAAACGGCCCGCCTCCCCAGCGGGCCGTTTCTTTTGGGCGGGTGGCGCGTGTCAGGAGGGGCTTGGGGAGCGCGAAGCGGCTACCGTTGCGGCGGCGGACCGATGCGCAAGCAGCGTCTTGACACCCTTCTGGCCGAGCGTGGCCTGTTCCCTTCGCGTAGCCGCGCCGCTGCGTCGGTGATGGCCGGCGAGGTCTGCGTGGGCGCGGAGCGCAGACGCGCGCAGAAGCCGGGGGAGATGGTCGCGGCGGACGCGGCGCTGAGCGTCGCGGAGCGCGCGCGTTTCGTCTCGCGCGGGGGGGTCAAGCTGGAGAATGCGCTCGCGGGAACCGGCGTCGCGGTGGCGGGCCGCCGCGTGCTTGACGTCGGCGCTTCGACGGGCGGCTTCACGGACTGCCTGCTGCAGCGCGGCGCGGCGGAGGTGGTGGCGGTCGACGTGGGCTACGGCGAGCTCGCGTATGCGCTGCGCACCGATCCGCGCGTGCGGGTGCTGGAGCGCACGAACGCGCGCAACCTCACGCCGGAGATCGTGCGCGAAGCGCTCGCCGGAGTCGTGGGCGGCGCGCCGGCTTCGCAGCGGCCGGATCTCGCGGTCGTCGACGTGTCGTTCATCTCGCTGCGCAAGGTGCTGCCCGCGGTGCTCGACTGCCTGGCGGCGGATTGCGAGCTGCTCGCGCTCGTGAAGCCGCAGTTCGAGCTCGGTCGCGAGCGCGTCGGGCGGGGTGTGGTGCGCGATAGCGGCGACCGGCGCGAGGCGCTGGTCGCGGTGGGGCTCGCGGCGCGGGAGCTGGGCGCGGTGGTGCTCGGTTTCTGCTCCTCGGGGCTGGCGGGGCCGAAGGGCAATCGCGAGACGTTCGTGTGGCTGGCGCGCGGCACGCGCGTCGCGCGGCGCGCCGAGGGCGCAGCGGCGCCTAGCAGGCCCGCGGCGAGCGCGCAGGACGTGGAGCGGCTGGCGCGCGAGGTCGAGCCGTGAGCGGCGGCGGTGCTGGGCAGGGGCGTATCGGCGTGGCACCGGTGGGTGCGGTCGTCGAGCGGGGAACCCGCGCGCGGAGCATTGCGGTGCTCACGCACGGGCGCACGGAGGAGACCGGCGCGGCGCTCGCGCGGCTGATCGAGTGTGCGCGCGCGGAGGGGATCGCGCTGCGCTTCGACGTCGAGGAGGCGCGCAAGCACGGCCTCACGGCGAGTGCTGGGGTGGAAGTCGCGCCGTCGCTGCGCGAGCCCTCGGATGGCGGTGCGGCGCTCGCGGAGGAGCTGTGCGTGGTGCTCGGTGGCGACGGCACGATCCTGCGGGCGCTGCGGCGCTACGCGGGCACGAACGTGCCGGTGTTCGCGGTCAACTTCGGCGAGATCGGGTTCCTCGCGACGGTTGAACCGGAGGAGCTCGAGGACGGTATCCGCCGCGCGCTGAGCGGCGACTTCGAGCTGCTGCGGCTGCCGGCGATCGTGCTCGAGACGCCGAACGGCGAGCAGGCCGCGATCAACGACGTCGCGATCCACCGCCGCGTCGGCGAGCGCGTGGCGCAGCTCGCGTACGCGTTGGATGGCGAGGAGGTCGGCAGCGTGCGCTGCGACGGTCTCGTGATCGCGACGCCGGCGGGCTCGACGGGCTACAACCTCGCCAATGGCGGCCCGGTGATGGCGTGGGGCGTGGAGGGGTTCGTGGTCTCGTTCATCGCGCCGCACTCGATCACGGCGCGCGCGCTGGTCGCGGCGCCGACGGACATGATCACGATCCACAATCGCTCGCGCGAGGCGCTCGACGTCGCGGTCGACGGCCGCCCCGCGTGTGAGCTGGCGGCGGGCGCGGCGATTACGGCGCGCTTCGTGGACGCGGTCGGCACGATCGCGCAGCTGCCGGGCTCATCCTTCTACCGCCGCCTGCGCGAGAAGTTCGGACGCCTCGCGCGCTGAGCCGCGCGCAGCTCAGGCCGCGCGCGTGCTGTGCGCGCCGAGGTCGCTCGTGCGCTGCAGCGAGTCGACGAAGCCGTCGAGTTGCTCGCGCGAGAAGCGACGCTGGCCGCCGGGGGTGCGGTAGCAGCCGAGATGGCCCGCGTCGGCCCAGCGGCGGATCGTGGCGAGCGAGACGCCGAGGTAGCGCGCCGCCTGGGAGCTCGTGAAGACGAGCTGACGGTCGGCGTGATTGAGGCTGGGGGGGAAGGCCATGTGGGTGGTTCCTCTCGTGTGCGGCCGCGTGTGGGCCTCTGGAGGGCGATGGGTTGCGGGCGGGCGACTGCGCCCCAGGGAGGCGCACCCGTTGCGTCGAGATTCGGCCGGATGTGGGGGCAAGCCGAGCGCAGCGCACGTTTGTGGACGTTTGATCGACAGCGCGCGCGAAAAACCTGAGCGGGAGCCCGTCGTTGGACGCCCATGCCTACTAAAAGGCCCCTATTTGCATGAGAACTTGCAAATAGTTGTGCAACATGGACAATTCGCCCTCGATCTGTACTATCCTGTGCAAACCTACTCATTCGTACGGCTTTTCCTGGGAGGACCGGAGCCAGGGGTCGTGCGCCTCCGCGGCCTTTGGCCCGAGCGAAGGAGAACAGAATGCACTGGCAGAAGTAGATTCGCTCTGCGCAAGCAGAGCACGAGATTCTTGCGGGGCGTAGGGATGCCCTGCCGCAAGAGCGCCGCTGAGGGAGCGGCGCTCTTTGCTTAACGGGCGCCGGGCGGCGTGGCGCGTGCTTCGCGATGCGGGTCGCGCGGCGCGGCGTGTCCTTCGCGATGCGGGTCGCGCGGCGCGGCGTGCGCGTCGGGGGTGCGAGCGGCTACCGGCTGGAGGTCGGCTGCGCGATCGCGCGCGCGCGGCGCTCGAAGGCGAGCTCGGCCTCGAAGTCCGCGTCCTCGCCGTCGACCGCGGTCACGGGGCCGTCGCGCTCGAGCATCGCGATGAAGCTGTTCACGAGCTCTCCGTCGAACTGGCGTCCCGCGGTGCGTCGCAGCTCTGCCATCGCGTCCTGCGGCGTCTTCGGCGAGCGGTAGGAGTCGCGCGAGGTCATCGTGTCGTAGGCGCTGCAGATCGCGAGGATGCGGGAGATCAGAGGGATCTCGTTGCCGATCAGCCCCGCGGGGTAGCCGCTGCCATCGACGTGCTCGTGGTGGTAGAGGATCGCGTCCGCGATCGGGCCGTAGCCGTCGAGGCGTCCGACGAGCGTCGCGCCGTCCTGCGGATGGCGGCGGATCAGCGCCCAGTCCTCGTCGGAGAGCACCTCCGCGTTCAAGATGCGGTCCGGCAGCGCGAACTTGCCGATGTCGTGTAGCAGGCCCGCGGTGTGCGCGATGTCCTGTTCGGCCTCGTCGCAGCCGGCCTCGCGAGCGAGGGCGCGCGCGTAGCGCGCGACGGCCGCGGCGTGGCGCGCGGTCATCCGGTCGCGCAGGGCGAGCGTCTCGACGAGCGTCACGAGCACACCGAGCTGCAGCGAGGCGAGGTGCATCGAGCGCGCCTCCAGCTGATCGGCGCGGTCCTCCGAGCGCAGCAGCGCGACGGCGAGGGACTGGAAGATGAGCAGCACGATCACCGCGCCGAGCAGCGCCGGGAAACCGAGGTTCGTGTAGGCGACCGCGAGGATCGCCGTCAGCGCACCCGCGGCGACCTGGCCGGGGAGCAGCGGCATGAAGAGATCGCGCACCTGCCCCAGCAGCGCGCGGCCCTCGAGGATCCGGTTGTCAAACGCGACCATCGCGAAGTTGAGCGCGTTCGTGACGATGAACACCGCGAACACGACCAGTCCGAACGTGATGCTCTGGATTTCGTGCAGCTCGCTCGGATTGTGGACGTCGCCGACGAGCGCGCGGACCATGATCCCGCCGACGACCGGAAAGACCGCGACCGTGGAGAGGTTCGTAAGCCACGAGCTCAGCGGCAGCCGCCGTGGCACGGACGTGATCGCGGTGATCGCGATGCCGAACAGCGCCGCCGGCGCCGGCCCGAGCAGGCTCATCGCGAGCACCCACGCCACGAACGCCGCCGTCAGGCGCTGCCCGCGGATCTCCACCGTCAGGCGCTGGCCGATGAGCGCGAGCGCGAGCAGCAGTGCGACGAGCTTCAGCGGCGCCCAGTCCTGCGCGTGCGAGGTCAGCACCGCGACCGCCACTGCGCCCGCGAACGCGAGCAGCTCGGCGAGCATGAAGAGTCTTCTGGTCAGCCTGGAAGCGTGCATCGTGGACGTACCTCTGTCGTCCTTAACGACCGATCCCGCGTAGTACTTAAAGGCCGCTGTCCGATGTACCCGGATGCTCGAGGGAGGCCAACGGTGCGGCGGAGGCCGCGTCGGCGCTCGCCGCACGCCAGCCCAGCCAGAGGCGCAAAAAGCCGACCGTCGCCGCGGCCGCCGCGAGGCCGAAGATCAGGAACGCGATCCGCGGCGAGCTCAGCGTCAGGACGAGTCCGCTCAACGGCAAGCCGATCAGCGGACACAGCGCGCCGATCGATTCGACTGTGCCCATCAGGCGCCCATGCAGCCGCCGCGGCGTGAGCCGCTGCACTGTGCCGATCAGCGACGCCCACTGCACGCCGTTGCCGACGCCGCCGACGAGCGCCGCCAGCGCGGCCAGCTCCAGCGAGGGCGCCGCGGCGAAGCCGACGTACGCGACGCCCACCGCGAATGTGCCGCCGGTCAGCATCGCCCCCAGCGAGCGTTTGCCGCCGCGCGCGAACAGCAAGCTGCCGAGGACCATTCCCACGCCCCACGCGCTCAGCAGCTTGCCGTAGCCGAGATCCCCCGCGTGCAGCGTCGCCTTCGCGTAGAGGACCTCGGCCGGGGCGCCGGTCTCGAAGAAGACGAGCGCCGCGGCCTCGGTCAGTAGCAGTGCCCGCAGCGAAGGCGTTTCGCGCAGATACTCCCACGCCGCTCTGAGACGCGCACCGACGGAGGTCCCGATGCGTTCCTCGATGTAGGGGTGCAGGTCGATCAGCAGCGCGCCGCAGATCAGGAAGGAGGCGGCGTCGATCAGCATCGCGATCGGTGCGCCGAATGCCTCGACCGCGCTCGCCGCGAGCAGTGGGCCGACGACGACCGAGACCGACAGCGCGAGGTTCAGCGCCGCGTTCGCGCCGTGCGCGCTCGGCGCCGCCGGCTCGGGATCCGCTCGCGCCGGCTCGGGATCCGCGCGCGCCGCCTCGGCGCGCAGCAGCGAGCTCGCCGTCAGCGAGCCCGCTCCGTCGAGAGCGACCAGCGCGAGGATCGCCGGCAGCCAGAATCGCCACACCAAGCCCGCGAGCGCCGCGGCGCTCGCGGCCTCGATCGCGTAGATCGCGCTGAGGCGCCCCCGGCGCGGCGATGCCTCCACGCGCGCGACCAGCGCGGGCACCGCGAGCGCCGGCAGGAAGCGCGCCACGAACAGCGCCGTGACCGCGATCGCGCTGTGGGTGTGGTCGTATACCGCGACCGAGAGCGCGACCGTGCCGAACCACGTTCCGAGCTGATTGGCCGTATACGCCGTGAGGATTCGGCGCAGCCGGGGCGATGAGGGCAGCACGGACACGCCGCCACGCTAACGCGTGGGCGAGACCGTCGTCGGCGGAAGCTTCGTCGAGGCTACGGCGGTCGTGCTCGCGATCGCGGCCCAACGGGGAGGGTGCGCCGCCGCGCAGAGCCTCACCCAGCGGGGAGGGTGCGCCGCCGCGCAGAGCCCCTCACCCAGCGGTAGACGCCGTCCGCTGGACGGCGCCGCCGGCCGGTCCGCTGTCGGCGAGGAGGCCGAGCGCGACGACGGGAAGACTCGGATGGCGGTGTCCCAGCACGTGCATCAACGACTCCGCGGTGACTTCGGCGAGGTCGCCTGCGAGCATTACGACACCGCTCGATGGGGCCTGCTCGAGCACCTCCCACGCGGCGCCCGCCTCGCCGAACTGGGTATCCGCCGGCAACGCCTCGCTCAGGTCGGCGAGCACCGCCGCGCGCCGCGCGGGGTCCGCGCCGGCGACGAGGATGCGCGAGCGCTCCGCCGCCAGCGTGCGGCGCTCGGCTGCGAGCGACTCCCCGCCGGTCCGCGGCGCGGGACTCGGCGTCTGGCGATGCGGCTGCGAGCCGCCGCGCAGCATCCGCAGATGCGGCCGGTGCGCGCTCGCGCGACTGTGATCGGATGTGCCGAGGAAGTTCATGTCGTGTAACCCGCGCTCGCGTGGCGCGCCGTGCCGCGGCCGCAGTCTTCGCGGCTCGCCCACGCCGCCTGTACACCCGACACGCCCCACGCCGCCGGTGCACCCGACACGCCGAGCTGCGCGAGTCGTGTCTCCAGCGATGGACGCCGCTGCGATGGGCGTGGCTGCTCGCGGCCTCCCACCAACATCCTCAGCTCGGCGTCGCCGACGATGCCGAGGTTGGCCTCGACGTCCCCGCGCGCCGCCAGGCGCCCGAGTCCGGAGAGCGCGAGGAACGCGATTCCGGCGATGCCCAACCAGCAGGCGAGAATGATGCCCGCGAAGCTCATTGGTGCTCACTCCTTGTCAGTTTCGGTTCCGTCCGTGGAATCCGCATGTCGGTCCTTGCCCTTTTCGCTTTTTGCCGGCCGATCCGCACCTACCAGAAGTCGCTGCCCGGAGCGGGGGCCGATTGACGTTTCCCTACAAGACGACATGATGCGCCCTCCGGAGCCGTTTGTCTGTCGGGCGGAGGGTGCCGATCTTGTCGTCCCAAAGGTGCCGATCTGTGTCGTCCCGGAAGGTCCTCCCAGTAGGCGCGGGGGCACTGCCGCTGCCGGGCTCGCTACGGTGTGCGCCATGCAAGACGGTGCCACCTCGGGTGTGGACCGGCCGATCGAGGTCATCATCGCCGACGACCACGCGGTCGTTCGCGACGGCATCCGCACGGTCCTCGAGCGCGAAGCCGACGAGTTCCGCGTCGTCGCCGAGGCCGCCGACGTGCCCTCGACGATCCGCGAAGTCCGCGCGCACAAGCCCGACCTGCTCACGCTCGACCTCTCGATGCCCGGCGGCTCCAGCCTCGCGGCGTTACCGCAGTGCTTCGTCGCGCATCCCTCGCTCGCGGTCGCGATCCTCACGATGCGCGAGGACCCCGAGTACGCGCGCCAGGCGCTGCGCGCCGGTGCGCGCAGCTACGTCCTCAAGGAGGCCGAGCCCGCCGAGCTCCTGCAGGCCTTCCGCCTCGCCGTCGCGGGCGGCAACTATCTGCACCCCCGCCTCGGCGCGCTGATGGTCGCCGGCGGGGACTCCCAGCAGGACGGGATCGCCCTCTCCGACCGCGAGCGCGAGGTCGTGCGCCTGATCGCCCTCGGCCACACCAACCCCCAGATCGCCGAGCAGCTGCACGTCGCCGAGCGCACCGTCAAGACCTACCGCGCCCGCGCGATCGAGAAGCTCGGCTTCTCCTCGCGCGCCGAGATCACGGCTTACGCGCGCCGCCTCGGCCTCGTCGACTAGCTCGCGCTCCGAGCGGCGCGCTGCTGCGTCCTTGCATCGCTTGCCCGGAGCACGTCCTAGCAGCGAAGTGCTCAGACAGCCGCCGGACGCCCCGCGAGCGGAATCGTCAGGCGCACGCGCGTGCCCTGGCCCGGCGCCGGTGCCAGCGTCAGCTCACCGCCGACGAGCTCCGCGCGCTCGCGCATGCCCGAGAGCCCGAAGCCGCCCTCCAGCCCGTCGCCGCGCGGGCCCGACGGGCCGCCCGCCGGCAGTCCGCGTCCGTCGTCGGTCACCGCGACGACCACCGCGGAGCCGTCCGCGCTTGCCGCGACGCTCACCACCGCCCGCGTGGCCTGCGCGTGGCGGCTCACGTTCGTGAGCGCCTCCTGCACGACGCGGTAGATCGTGCTCTCGAGCTCCGCGTCCATGCGCTCGTGCTCGGGGTCGAGCGCGATCTCCGTCTGCACGTCCAGCCCGTCGATCGCCTGCGCGCGCCGCGCGAGCGCCTCCAGCGCCGCCGCCAGGCCGAGATCGTCGAGCGCTGCCGGCCGGAGCTCGGTGATGAGGTGGCGCAGCCCATCGATCTCCGTCCCGAGCCCCTCCAGGACGTCGTCCACGGCGCCGTAAAGCTCCGCTTCGTCGTGGCGGTCGCGCGCGTTGGCGAGTTTCAGCCGCAGCGCGCCCAGGCCCTGCACGACCTCGTCATGGATCTCGCGCGCCCAGCGCGTACGCTCGCGCTCCTGCGCCTCCATCCCGTAGCGCAGACGCTCGATCTCGACCGAGCGCTCCGCCTGCAGACGCTGCGCGACGCTTGCCGCGAACGCCGCCAGCGCACGCCGGTCGGGCTCGCGAAAGCCCGCGTCGCTGCGCAGCGCGATCACGAGGCCGCCGCCCTGGCCCTCCATGCTCAGCGGCTCCACGAGCGCCGCGCGCGCCTCCATTCCGAGTTCGTGCAGCCACGCCGCGTCGCGGCCCCGCGGACGGTCGAGCGCCACCGGCTGTCCCGCCAGGTACAGCGCGCCCAGCGCGCTGCCCTCGACCGGCAGCACCCGCAGGCGCACCGAGCCCTCCCCGCTGGAGGCCGCCACGCGCAGCTCGCGACGCTCCTCGATCACCATCAGCAGCGCGCTCGCGTCGAGCAGCGCCAGGCCGCGGTCGGCCATCAACCGTAAGAGCCACAGCTCAGAGCCGGAGAGCATCCCGGAAACCTAGCCGCTCGCGGCTCACCGCCGCGCGCGCCTGCCCGAGCAGCGCCTCCGCGCTCATCCCCTCGCGCCACGCCGCGAGGCCCACCGCCATGCGCAGCGCCCGCCGCTCGCCGTGTACCTCTAGCTTGATCGCGCGCAGCCGCGCCAGCATCCGCCGCGCCACGATCTCCCCGCGCGGCCCGTCCGCGCCCGGCAGCACCACCAGCAGCTCGCCCTCGCTCGGGCGCCCCACGCGATCGAAGCCGCGCAGCTCACGCCGCAGCGCCAGGTCCGCATACGCAAGCGCCCGCTCCGCCAGCTCCGCGCCGTGCGTGCGCTCGATCTCCGCGAGGTCCTCGATGTCGAGCAGCAGGCAGCTCAGCGCCGTCCCGTGCCGCGCCGCGCGGTTGACCTCCTCGCGCACACGCGCTTCCAGCGCGAGCGCGGAGAGGTATTCGAGCGCGCCCCCCTGCGGGGAGCCGGTGGAGCTATTGCGGTCGCTGGCAGCCATGCCTTCGGGCAGACGAGGTGGGGGTGGCAGTCGTCGGGATGACACCCAATCAACGGAAGTCTATGCCTCGCCCTCGCGTCGTCCTCGCCGCGCATCCGCGGGTGTGGTTCGCCCGATCCGTCCCCACTCGCTGATACACCTGCGTGCGTGCTGCAAGAGCTGCGAGTCGAGAACCTGCTGCTGATCGAGCGCGCCGAGCTCGATCTCGCGCCTGGGCTGAACGTCCTCACCGGCGAGACCGGCGCCGGCAAGACCGTGCTCGCGCACGCGCTCGACCTGCTGCTCGGCGGGCGCGCCCGCAGCGGCATCGTGCGCCCCGGCGCCGCCGAGGCCTACGTCGAGGGCAGCTTCGCGCTGCCCGACGCGCTGCGCCACGAGCGCGGCGAGCTGCTCGCCGCCGACGCCGAGGAGATCGTGCTCGCGCGCCGCGTCGGCACCGACGGGCGCACTCGCGCCTACGTCAACGGCCGCTCGGCCGCGGTTGCCGACCTGCGTCGGCTGGGTACGTGCCTGCTGGAGTTCTACGGCCAGCACGAGCACCGCAAGCTCACGCTGGCCGCCGCGCAGCTGGAGATCCTCGACCGCTTCTGTGGCCCCGAGCAGGCCGCGCGCCGCAGCGCCTGCGCGGCCGCGCACCGCGAGCTGCGCGCCGTCAGCGCCGAGCTCGAGGATCTGCGCGAGCTCGCCGGTGCGCGCGAGCGCGAGCTCGACTTGCTGGAGTACGAGTTCGCCGAGATCGAGCAGGCCGCGCTGCAGGAGGGCGAGGCCGAGCGCCTCGCCGGCGACCGCGAGCGCCTGCGGCGCCTGGACAGCCTGCGCGCCGCCGCGGGCCTCAGCGCGCAGGCACTCGCACCGGCAATGCCCGACGCGCCCGGCGCCGGCGCGCTGCTGGCGGATGCGGCGGGGCGTCTCGACGCGCTGGCGGGCGTCGACGCGGAGCTCGACGCGCTCGCCGAGCGCTGCCGGGCGCTGCAGATCGAGGCCGAGGACGTCGCCGGGGAGCTGGCCCGCTACGGCGAGGCGCTCGCCGCCCAAGACGGCACGCTGGAGTCCGTCGAAGAGCGGCTCGCGCTGCTTGAGCGCTTGATGCGCAAGTACGGCGGCGCGCTGGTCGATGTGCTCGCTTACGCCGAGCGCGCCCGCGAGCGCCGCGCGCAGCTATTGGGCGCGGAGGTCGCGCTCGAGCACGCGAGCGCCCGTCGCGTGAGCGCCCAGGTCGCGCTCGACACCCAGGTCGAGGGTCTGCGCGCCGCGCGTGCCCGTGCCGCCCCGCGCCTGGCGCGCGCGGTCGCTGAGCAGCTCGCATCCCTGGCGATGCCAGAGGCGACCTTCGAGGTGCGACTGACACCGTGCGAGGTGGGCCCGAGCGGGGGGGAGGGCGTCGAGTTCCTGATCGCCTCCAACCCGGGTGTCGCGCCGGGTCCGCTGCGCGAGATCGCCTCCGGCGGGGAGCTGTCGCGGATCATGCTCGCGCTGAGCGCCGTCGCCGATGGCGGCGCCTCGGCGGCGGCGCGCAAGGCGCCGAAGCGCGGCGCGCGCGCACGCGTGGGGTGCGAGGAGTCTCGCGCAGGGAACGACGGGGCGAAGCTCGCGCGCGCGGGGTCAAAGCTCGGCGGCGCGGGGTCCGCCGGGTCCGAGCGCGCGACGCTGGTCTTCGACGAGGTCGACGCGGGCATCGGCGGGCACACCGCGCGGGCCGTCGGCGAGCGCCTGCGCGAGCTCGCCGGCGCGCGCCAGCTGCTGTGCATCACCCACCTGCCTCAGATCGCCTCGCTCGCGGACCGTCATTTCTCGGTCGTGAAGGACACGAGCGCCAAGCCGACCCGCACCGAGGTGGTGCGTCTCGGTGAGCCCGACGTCGTCGCCGAGCTCGTGCGGATGCTCGGCGCGCCCGAGGACGACGTCACCGCGCGCCGTCACGCGCGTGAGCTGCGCAAGGCCGCTTGAGCGCGACGCGGGCCAAAGCCCAGCATCGATCACGAATCCCTGTACCCGCCGCCGGGCCGTCTAGACTTCCTAGGCAGCCCTTCATGACTTCGCACCTCCCCGACCGACCGGCCGACGCTCCCGCCAAGACGCGGTTCATCTTCATCACCGGAGGCGTGGTTTCCTCTCTCGGCAAGGGCATCGCGGCGGCCTCGATCGGGCGCCTGCTCGTCGCGCGCGGCCTGACGGTCGGCTTGCAGAAGTTCGACCCCTACATCAACGTCGATCCCGGCACGATGTCGCCCTATCAGCACGGCGAGGTCTTCGTCACCGAGGACGGTGCCGAGACCGACCTCGACCTCGGCCACTACGAGCGCTTCACCGACGCCAACACCGGCCGCGCCTCGAACGTCACCGCGGGCGGGATCTACGACACCGTGATCCGCCGCGAGCGTCGCGGGGACTACCTCGGCGGCACCGTGCAGGTCGTGCCGCACATCACCGACGAGATCAAGCAGCGCATCGCGCTGATCGCGCAGTTCAGCGACGTCGACTTCGTCATCACCGAGATCGGCGGCACCGTTGGCGACATCGAGTCGCTGCCGTTTCTGGAGGCGATCCGTCAGTTCCCCGTCGACGTCGGGCGCCGGCGCTGCATGTTCATCCATTTGACGCTCGTCCCCTACATCGGCCACGCGGGCGAGCTGAAGACCAAGCCCACGCAGCATTCCGTCAACGAGCTGCGCCGCATCGGGATCGCCCCCGACATGCTGATGTGTCGCTCCGAGGGCTCGCTCTCGCAGGAGATCCGCAAGAAGATCGCCCTCTTCGCGAGCCTCCCACCGAGCGCGATCGTCTCGGCGTGCGACGTCGACAACATCTACAAGGTCCCGCTCACGTTCCGCGAGCAGGGCGTCGACGACTTCATCCTCGACCACTTCAGCCTCCAGGCCCCCGCACCGGACCTCGTGCGCTGGAAGGAGCCGATCGAACGCGCCGAGCACGCGCAGCGCACCGTGCGGATCGCGCTCGTCGGCAAGTACGTGCAACTCGAGGACGCCTACCTGTCGGTCTGCGAGGCGCTGCGCCACGCCGCCGCGCTGCAGGACGCGCGCGTGCAGATCGACTGGGTGGACTCCGAACAGCTCGAGGCCGGCGGTGCCGCGATGGAGCTGCTCGCGCAGGCCGACGGCATCCTCATCCCCGGCGGCTTCGGCGGGCGCGGGATCGAGGGCAAGATCGCCGCCGCGCGCGTCGCGCGCGAACGAAGCGTCCCATACCTCGGCATCTGTCTCGGCATGCAGATCGCGGTCGCCGAGTTCGCGCGTCACGTCGCCGGCATGGAGGGCGCGAACTCGACCGAGTTCGACCTCGAGACGCCCTATCCCGTGATCGACCTGCTGCCCGAGCAGAAGGAGGTCGCGGATCTCGGCGGCACGATGCGCCTCGGCGCCGACCCGATCAAGCTCCACGACGGCACACGCGTGCGCGAGATCTACGGCGAGGCCGTCGTCTACGAGCGCCACCGCCACCGCTACGAGGTCAACAACTTGCTGCGCAAGCTCCTCGAACGCGCCGGCCTGCGGGTCTCCGGTAGCTCACCCGACGAGCGCCTCGTCGAGGTCGTCGAGCTCGACGAGCACCCGTTCTTCGTCGCGTCGCAGTTCCACCCCGAGTTCAAGTCCCGTCCCGAGCGCCCCGCGCCGCTGTTCCGCGAGTTCGTGGCCGCCGCGCTCGTGCACGCCGGACGGCACGGCGAGCAGCCCGAGATCCGTGCGTCGCAGGGGGGCGAGCGGACGGAGACCGACCGCTCGAGCGCGCACAACCCCGAGGGCTTGGTGGGCCAGCAGTCGCTCGCCGGCGGCTCGTGAGCGCTACGAGCGGCGCCGACGAGCTCGAGCGGCGCTACCTGCACGACATCTTCGCCGAGCTCTGCCGTATCGAAAGTCCCTCCGGCCGTGAGGGCGCCTGCGCCGCGCGGGTCGCGGCCGAGCTACGCGCGCTGGGGATCGAGGTGCACGAGGACGATGCCGCGGACGCCGCGGGCTCGGACAGCGGCAACCTGCTCGCGCGGGTCCCCGGGGGCGAGGCGCCGCGACCCTCGGTGCTGCTGTGCGCGCATCTGGACACCGTCCCGCTGCAGGCACCCGTCGAGCCGGTCGTGCGCGAGGACTGCTGGGAGAACGCCAACCAGGGCATCCTCGGCGCGGACAACAAGGCGGCCGTGGCCGTCCTGCTCGCGCTCGCGCGGCGCGTGCACCGCGATGGCGCCGCGGTCGACCTCGAGCTGCTGTTCACCGTCGGCGAGGAGATCGCGCTCGCCGGTGCGAGCGCGTTTGACGTCGCGCGCCTGCGCAGCGGCTTCGGCTACGTCCTCGACCACTCCGCGCCGATCGGGCGCCTCGTGCTCGCGGCGCCCGGCCACTACCGCCTGCGCGCGAGCTTCCACGGCGCGGCCGCGCACGCCGGCGTGCGTCCGGAGCAGGGTCGCAGCGCGATCCTCGCCGCGGCGCGCGCGATCGCGGACATGCCGCTCGGGCGCGTCGACGAGCAGAGCACCGCGAACGTCGGCACGATCGCCGGGGGCAGCGCGATCAACGTCGTGCCCGAGCACTGCGTCGTGCTCGCGGAAGTCCGCAGCCAGCAGGACGCGCGCGCCGAGGAGCTGCTCGCCGAGCTCGTCGACTGCGTCCACGAAGCCGCGAACCTGCCGGAGTGCGAGTGCGACGTCGACATCGACGTCGCGCGGACCTTCGCGGGCTACCGTCTCGCGCCGGGCCTGCCCGTCGTGCGCGCCGCCGAGCACGCGCTGCGCGCCTGCGGGCACGAGCCCGTGCGCGTCGTCAGCGGCGGCGCCTCCGACGCGAACGCGCTCGTCGCGCGGGGACTGCCGGTCGTGAACCTCGCGAATGGCACCGAGCGCAACCACGAGCCCGGCGAGCGCGTCGCGGTCGCCGCGCTCGAGCAGATGCTCGACGTCGCGCTCGCGCTGCCCGACGCCGTCGCCTCCATCCTCGCCCCGCCAGCGCCCGCCCCGCCTGC
>DATHPS010000029.1:0-9833 GCA_035483545.1 Solirubrobacteraceae bacterium
AGACCAAGCCGCCAGCCTGCTACCGGGCCTCCTAGCAGCTACCCGGACGAGACTCACACCCCTAGGCGACAACGAGCTTATGTCAGATCAGGTCATCTCAACCTCCTCCAACTACCTGGCGCACCGCCGACGTCGGCATAACCGCCACAGCGGCATTAGACTGCAAGAAGAAGGAACTGGTAGGCGATTTCAAGAACGCTGGACGGGAGTGGCGCCCCAAGGGCGAGCCCGAGCTGGTGCGCGTGCACGACTTCAAGGACAAGCAGCTCGGCAAGGCGATCCCCTATGGGGTATACGACATAGCCGCCGATCAGGGCTGGGTGAACGTCGGGATCGACCACGACACCGCGCAGTTCGCTGTCAACTCGATTCGTGACTGGTGGGAGCACCTCGGCGTAGGGCGCGCGGCGCCTACCTGCGCCTCAGGCGCACGCCGGTGGGCGCGATTCGCTCAGCGCACGCGGGCCGACCCGCTCAGCGCACGCGCAACTCCGCGACGAGCCGCCGGAAGTGCTCGCCGCGCTCCTCGAAGTTGCGGTAGCTGCCGTAGCTGGGCGCGGCCGGTGAGAGCAGCACGGTCGCCCCGGGGCAGGCGAGCTCGCGCGCGAGCTCGACGGCGTCGGCCATGTCCGCGGCCTGCACTGCGCGCGGCGCGGGAATCCCGGCGCGGCGCGCGGCGGCGACGAGGCGGGCGCCGGTCGGCGGCAGCCCCACGACCGCGGCTTCTCGCGCGGCGAGCGCGGCGCCGAGCCGCGTGTAGTCCTGGCTGCGGTCGTGGCCGCCGCCGAGGAGCACGACGCGCTGCTGCGGGAAGCTCTCGAGTGCGGCGAGGGTGGACTCGGGCGTGGTCGAGATGCTGTCGTCGACCCACTGGATCCCGTCGTGCTCGCCCAGCGGCTCGAGGCGGTGCGGGAGCGCGTGAAACGAGCGCAGGGCATCGGGCAGCGGGGGTAGCGGCACGGGGATCGCTCCTATCGCGCTCAGCGCGGCGCAGAGGTTCAGGGCGTTGTGCTCTCCGCGCAGCGGCAGGTCGGCGCTGGCGAGCGCGACGTGCTCGCCCCTCCACACGATGCCGCGCGCGTCGGCGTCCCAGTCCGCTGGCGTGCCGAACAGTAATGGCTCCTCGACGCCGGCGGGACACGCGGCGAGGAGTTGCGCGTCGCGCCCGTTGAGCACGCGCGCGCGGACCTCGGGCAGCGCGAGCAGCCGCAGCTTGTCGGCGCGGTAGGCGGCGTCGGAGCGGTGCCAGTCGAGGTGCTCGCGGTAGAGGTTGGTGAACACGGCGATCTCGGGGCCGCTCGCGAGATCGGCGATCTGATAGCTGGAGAGCTCCACGACGACGAGGTCGCCGAGGGGCGCGTCGAGGAGATCGAGGGCCGGCGCGCCGATGTTGCCGGCGAGGTGCGCGGTGCGGCCCGCGGCACGCAGGATGTGGGCGAGGAGCGCGGCGGTGGTGCTCTTGCCCTTGGTGCCGGTGACCGCGATCACGCCGGCGGGGCCGCGCTCGGCGAGCCACAACGAGGTGGCGGTGGTGATCGGGATGCCGCGCGCGGCGAGCGCGCGCAGCTCGGGCCGGTAGATCGATACGCCGGGCGAGCGTACGATCGCCTCGCACGCGCCCAGCGCCGCGACGGCCTCGGCGCCGAGGGCGAGACGGCTGTCGGGGAAGCCGAGGCGCTCGCGCACGTCCTCCCCGGGGGGGTCGTCGAGCGCGACGACATCGATCCGCGCGCGCGGCAGGTGGTCGGCGAGCTGCGTGGCGAAGGAGCGGATCTCGCGACCGGCGCCCCAGACGCCGATGCGCGCGCGGTCAAGCTCGGAGAACCGCATGCAGGGCCGGGAGGAGCGCGGCGGGCACGGCGTGCGGCTCGCCGAGCGCAAGGATCGCGTCGAGCTCGGCGGCGTCGTCGGTGTCGTCGGCGAAGCGCGGCAGTACCTCGGCGGCGAGCCTGCGCACGACGCTCTGCTCGCGCCAGCGCGGGTCGGCGGCGAGCAGGCGGATCGCGGCGAGGCTCTCGCGCTCCTCGCCGACGCACTCGAAGGGCTTGCTGCCGCCGGTGGCGGTGAGCAGCGCGAAGCCCTCGAACTGCGACTCGTCGTCGAGCAAGTCCACGCCGAAGATCTCGCGCAGCGCCGCGGGCGCCATGAACGGCGCGAGGATCAGGAACACGAAGCGGCACTTGGGGCAGTCGCAGCACCACGAGGCGGCGCGCAGCTCGGGGTCGAGGCGGAAGATCGCGTTGCAGCTGGTGAACGCGTGGTGGTAGGGCGCCAAGCGCGCGAACGCGCGCGCAATCGCGAGCTCCGACGCGGGGCGCAGCAGCGAGAACAGCTGCACCTCGGAGCTCGCCTCCGCGAGCGCCGCGCGCAGGAGCGTCTCGGCGCGCCCGCTCTTGCTGAACTGGTGGTTGACCTCGATCCCGTCCCAGCGCACGTTGCCGTTGGAGGCGGAGCGCTCGTTGGCCATGACCACCGCGTCGAACCTGTGCAGCGCGGCGACGAGCAGCGCGACGCAAGAGACAATCGCGGTGACCGGCACGTGGCCGTTGAGCGCGCCGGCGCGGTTGAGCGCGCCGAGCTGGGGATCGAGCTGGCGGCAAGCGATCAGGTGCGGCAGCGCGGCGACCTGCGCGGTGCGCGCGATCGGCGGCGCGTCCCCGACGGAGAACAGCGCGACCTCGAGGCCCGCGCGCCGGGCGATCTCGAGCGCGACGATCGAGTCCTTGCCACCCCCGATCGGGACGAGCACGCGCGCGAGCGGCGGCGGGTCATCGACGGGCGGCCCCTCGCCGCGCGGCGCGACGGGAAAGACGGGGCGGGGCAGCGCGGGGAGGCGGTTGGTAAAGGCGAGCTCGCCGAGCCCCTCGGAGTAGAGCGCCGTCAGCAGCGCAGCCGCAGCGGGCGACGGCGCGCCGGCCTCACAGACGATCGCGGCGGGCAGGGCGGTCTTGAAGTAGCTGACGCCGGCGACCCAGTGCAGCAATGCGAGCAGTCCGTCGACGCGCGCGCGCTCGGCGGCGCCGATGGGCGTGGCGATCGGCAGCTCGTAGCGCTCGACGAGCTCGATGCGCTCGTCGAGCGCGTAGCGCAGCGTGACGCGTCCCAGCTCGTCGATCTCGCGCGCGCGGAACCGAAAGGCCCGGAACGAGCTGGGATCGAACGTGGGTGGCGAGGAGAGCGCGACGCGGTCCATCGCCGGTAAGCGTAGAGGGCGCCTGGGGCCTGTCCTGTTAGCAGGCCCGCAGGTCCCTCCTGCGATCGGCGCTTATTGGGGCTGGAGCTCGCGCTCGGGCTGGGGCACGATTCGGATGTAGGGCTTGGGCGTCTTCCAGCCGTCGGGGTAGGTCGCTTTGGCCTCCTCGTCGGAGACGGAGCCGGCGATGATGACGTCCTCGCCGGGCTGCCAGTTGACGGGGGTCGCGACCTTGCGGCTAGCGGTGAGCTGCAGCGAGTCGATCACGCGCAGGACCTCGTCGAAGTTGCGCCCGGTCGTCATCGGGTAGACGAGGATCAGCTTGATCTTCTTGTCGGGGCCGATCACGAAGACGTTGCGCACGGTCTGGTTGTCGGCGGGGGTGCGCGCGTCGGAGTCGCCGGCGGCGCTCGCGGGGAGCATGCCGTAGAGCTTGGAGACGTTGAAGTCGCTGTCGCCGATGATCGGGTAGTTGGGGGCGTGGCCCTGGGTCTCCTCGATGTCGCGCGCCCACTGCTCGTGCTTGCCGGTCTGGTCGACGGAGAGGCCGATGATCTTCACGCCGCGGCGGTCGAACTCGGGCTTGATCTTCGCCATGTAGCCGAGCTCGGTGGTGCAGACGGGCGTGAAGTCCTTGGGGTGGGAGAACAGCATGGCCCAGGAGTCGCCGATCCAGTCGTGGAAGTGGATCGGGCCCTCGGAGGTCTCGGCCTCGAAGTCGGGCGCGGTGTCGCCGAGTTGCAGAGTCATGGTTCGTTCCCTTCGGTTCGCTTGTTGGTCTCGATCCGCGGGATTCGCCGCGCTGCGGCCGCGGCGGCGGGGCGAGAGCGGGGCTGGGTGGCGAAGTCGCTTGCGGCGCTCCCCCACTCGGCCCATTCCTGACTCCCATCCTATCGCAGTCGATGCTATTTCAAGCTAATTTGTATCCGGATATAGATGATTAGATCCGACCGCGTGCGGAGGCGGGTGTGGCGGGAGGTGTGATGCGCGGTGGCGTCGCTGGCGCGCGGCGCGTCGCAAGCGCGTCAAGCAGGCTGCAGTCGCGTGGCGAGCAGGCAAACGTCGTCCGTCTGCGCGGGGTCGCGCAGGGCACGGACGAGCTCGTCGGCCAGCTCGAGAGGACGTTGTTTCGCGCGAGCGCCGTCATCGGCCGTCGCTGATTCCGCGCAGGCGCCGTCATCGGCCCTCCGGCGCGGTGAGGCCGTCGACGAGCGGCAGCGTCGCGAGCATCCCCGTGAGCTCGAGCACCTTGCGGACGCTCTCCTGCAGATCGCCGTCGATCAGCAGCGAGCGGCCTTCGCTTTCGGCGTCGCGCAGCAGTCCGTCGAGCGCGCGGATACCGGAGGAGTCCATGAAGGACAGCGCGCGCAGGTCGAGTGTGAGCGGCCCACTCGCGAGCTGCTCGCGCACACCCGCGGCGAACTCCGCGGCCGTGGCCAAGTCGAGCTCGCCGGACACCGCGAGCACCGTCTGCGGGGGCCCCTGCGTGACCGTCAAGCCGAACCGCGGCAAGCCTGGCGCCGTGCCCGTCATCGCTACCTACTCTAGTGCGACGCGAGGCCCGCGCCTGGCGGACCGCCGGGCCCCGCGGCGACGGTGGCGCTATACCTTCGCGATGGCCGATCCCGACGCGAAGACCGCGGCGCAACCCGAGATCGTGCTGCGGCCGCTCGCGGAGGGCGACGAGCGGGAGCTGCGCCGGATCCACATGACGCCGGAGGTGCTGCGCTGGTGGGACACGCCGGACGAGCGCTTCCCGTGGGACGAGCCGGAGTCGACGCGGATGACGATCGTGGTGGACGGCGCGATCGCGGGCCTGATCCAGTTTTGGGAGGAGCAGGAGCCGAAGTACCGCCACGCGGGGATCGACTTGTTCCTGGACCCGGCGCTGCACGGGCGCGGCATCGGCGCGGAGGCGGTGCGGCGAGTGGTGCGCCACCTGATCGAGGAGCGCGGGCACCACCGCGTGACGATCGACCCGGCGACGGCGAACACGGGCGCGATCAAGGCGTACGAGAAGGCGGGCTTCAAAGCGGTCGGCGTGATGCGCGAGTCCGAGCGCGACGTAGCGGGCGGGGGCTGGCACGACTCGCTGCTGATGGAGCTGCTCGCGAGCGACGCGACGTAGGGCGAGCGGGTACTCGCCCGCGGGGCCTCTCCGCGGAGCAAGTCCCAGCCGGCGGGCCCGCGCGGCTCAAGTACGGGGCGGCGCGGGGTCGATATCGAGGTGGTGTCTACCACCTCCAGGCCTGCGATCGACCGAACGGCATCGGAGCCCGTGGCGGCGCAGGGCGCCCGCGCGCACCCGCTGCGTCGGCGCGAGGACGCGGCGCTTCCGCCGCGCGACCCGGCCGACGGCCTCTCCCCCGCCGAGCCCCTCTGCGAGGCGATCGCGCCGCAGGGCCAGATGGCGCGGGCGGCGCGGGCGTTCGGGGACGAGTACCCGCCGATTCAGCGGCACTGGCTGGTGCGGGGCGCGGGGTTGGCGTACCTGCTGGCGTCGGTGGTGTACGTGCCGTGGCTGTATGCGGCGTTGAACCACGAGATCCCGTGGCTGTCGTGGCCGTTCTTCGCGGCGAACGTGTTCACGCTGGTGACGACGTTCCTGAGCGTGGCGAACCACTGGTGGCGGGCGGTGCCGGAGCCCCACCCCCTCCCCCGTGGCGCGGAGCCGACGGTGGGAATCATCGTGCCGTGCTGCGGGGAGCCGGTGGGAATGATCCTGCGAACGATCTCCTCGATCCTCAGACAAGACTGGCCGCGAAAGCGGATGGTGATCGTGGTGAGCGACGACGGGCACGACGCGGCGCTGGCGTTGGCGCTGCAGAGCTGGCCGGTGATCTACCACTCCCCTCCCCCGCGCTTCGCGCCGGGGCGCGATGGGGCGGCGAAGGCGGGGAACCTGAACTCGGCCTTTGCGATGCTGGTGGCGAGGCACCCGGAGATCGCGTATATCGAGACGCGCGACTGCGACGACGAGCTGGGCTCGAACGGCTTCTTGCGCCAGGCGGTGGGGCAGTTGGAGCACGACGAGCGCTTGGCGTACGTGCAGACGATCAAGGAAGCGCAGGTCAGCGCGGGTGACCCGTTCAACAACAGGGAGGCGATGTTCTACCGGGGGCAGATGCTTTCGCGCAACGCGGCGAATGCGACGTTCCCGTGCGGGTCGGGGCTGGTGTGGCGGCGGGCGGCGCTGGAGGACATCGGGCTGTTCCCGACGTGGAACCTGGTGGAGGACTTGCAGTCGGGCATCGAGGCGCTGCGGCGGGGCTGGGACAGCTGCTACTTGCCGATCGTGGGCGCGGTGGGACAGCACTCCCCGGAGGACGTGCCGAACGTGTACAAGCAGCGGGGGACGTGGGCGATCGACACGGTGCGGCTGATGATCTGGGGGGACCTGCGGGGGCTGGGGCTGCGCCAGCGGGTGCAATTCGCGGAGCTGCTCTGTTACTACCTGCACGCGTTCACGGTGCTGGTGTACATCCCGTGCATCGTGCTCGCGCTGCTGGGCTGCGTGCCGTTCCGAGCGACGGGGGCGAGCTTCGCGGCGCACGTGCTCCCGCTGGTGCTGGCGACGGAGGCGTGGCTGATGGCGATCAACCGCCCGTACAACGACCGGCGGCGCCGTCAGCGCCACCCGGTGCGCGAACTGTGGCGGGTGCGGATCATCTGGAGTGGGATGGCACCGGTGTTCATCAAGGCGTCGATCCAGGCGATCCTGGGTGGCCCGAACCGCAAGCCGGTGTATAAGGTGACGCGCAAGTACAGCGACCCGCGCTGGCACTGGAACCAGACGCTGCCGCAGACGGCGGTGCTGCTGGTGGTGGCGTGCACGCTGGTGTACGCGCTGCGTAACGGCACGCTTCCGCGCCCGATCGTGCTGCTGCCGTTCGTGTACTGGGGCGGGCTGTACGTGGCGCTGTTCGCGGGCTTCGTGGCGCGCAGCTGGCACGGTGTGAGCAGTCTGCGACTGGCACTGCTGGCGCAGGTGAGGGGCGCGCGCGGGCGCGGCGGCAAGGCGAGCGCGGTGCTGCCGCAGCGCGGCGGGGCATGAGGGGAAGATTTACCTCAGCGCGGCGTCGAGTTTCTGTCGAAACGCTGCGGGTTCGATGGCAGGATAGCGATAGAGATCCGGCTCGATCTCCTCGTAGAGCGCGCGTAGACGGGAGGCATCGACGAGTCCGCGAGCAATCATGGTGCGAACATCTGAGAGATCCTGCTCGAAACCGCGCTCGATCTTCGAGAGTGCCTGCGAGTAGGGGTCGAAGTGGTGTACGTCGACGGTACCCTCGCGGAAGACGTGCGGGCTGCGCTCGCGCCAACCGGGGAGCTCGGGGATGAAATCGGGTGGGGAGGCGAGCTCGATGTTCAGGGCGAGGCGCTCCTTTAGCGCGGGCAGCGCTCGCAACAGCTCGTCGACTTCGGGTTCGAAGCGGAGGTCGACATCGACGGTGCTCTCGCGCCAACCCTCGAGCACGGCGGTCGAGCCCCCGGTCAGGTAGATCCGGACGGGAGTCCGCGCGATGCGTCCGAGCTCGCGGGCGAAGGCACGAAGGCGCTGCTCGTCAACGGGAGGCCGCATGCTCCGCTGCGCGCGCGAAGCTGACGATCCGAGCTACGAGCGCGTTGTAGCGGCTGTGCGCGCCGGCATCGCGATCCAGTAACTCGTATAGGCGGTGAGAAGGGCGTCCGCCTTCTCCGGCGGGCACGTCAAATCCCAGAGCCCTGAGCCGGGGCGCGGCCATAGTGACGAGCAGCGAGGCTTCGCTCTCGCGGCCGGCGGCGAGATCGGCGAGGCCGGCGCTTACAAGCTCGTGGCCGGGCAGATTTGCGGGCACCTCGCGCATGACACCAATAGTAGGGTGACTCAAGTCCTTGGCGGGCGCTGCCGAAGTTTCGTGCAGATGAGCACGCCCGCCTTCGGAGCGCCGCCGGCGCCGACCCTACCGAGCCCGGTGGAGCCGGGCGGGGTGCACGATCTGCGCACACTGATCCTCTCGCGGCACCCGGCGATTGCGATCGAGACGAGCGAGGAGGAGCGTGTGGATGCGCTACTCGCGGCGGTGGCGGCGCAGACGGGACTGACGGTCTTCGATTGGACGATCACGCAGGGGCTGATGCGCCGACCGGGTGTGCAGGCGGTGTATGGCACGACGGACCCGCTGCACATGTTGACCGCGCTCGGCGAGCTCGCGGTGGACGGCTTGTTCGTGCTCAAGGACTTCGACGCGCACGTCGCGGACCCCGCTGCGTCGCGCGCGTTTCGCGAACTGCTGGAGCGCTTCGCGGCGCCGACGCAGCGCTCGACGATCGTGCTGGTATCGGCGACGGTGGAGCTGCCGGCGAAGATCGAGGCGCAGGTGGTGCGCTATGAGCTGAAGCTTCCCGGCCGCGAGGAGTACCGCGCGGCGATCGAAACGGTGGTGGAGTCGCTGCGTCTGAACGGCAGCGCGGAGGTCGCGATCGGGGCGGCGGACTACGACGCGTTCGTGGCGGCGCTGAGCGGCTTGACGTTGGAGCAGGCGCGTCAGGCGGTCGCGCAGGTGGCGATTGACGATGGCAAGCTGACGGCGGACGACGTGGGGCGCGTGGTCGATCTGAAGGCGCGGGCGATTCGCGACGGCGGCCCGCTCGAATACTTCCCGGCGCTGGAGAACACGTTCGAGCTCGGCGGCTTCGGGAACCTGCGGCGCTGGCTGGAGCGCGCGCATGTCGCGTTCGGCGCGGAGGCGGCGGCGCTGAACCTACCGGCGCCGAAGGGCGTGATGCTGGTGGGGGTGCAGGGCTGCGGCAAGTCGCTGGCGGCGAAGGTGATCGCGCGCGAATGGCGGCTGGCGCTCTTGAAGCTGGACGCGGGGCGCCTCTACGACAAGTATGTGGGCGAGTCCGAGAAGCACCTGCGGCGTGCGCTGGCGAGCGCGGAGTCGATGGCACCGGTGGTGCTGTGGATCGATGAGATCGAGAAGGGCATGGCGCCGAGCGGTGACGGCGACGCGGATGGCGGGCTCAGCCGGCGTCTGTTCGGCTCGTTCCTGACGTGGCTGCAGGAGAAGCGCGCGGACGTGTTCGTCGTCGCGACGGCGAACGACCTTTCGGCGCTGCCGCCGGAGCTGCTGCGCAAGGGCCGCTTCGACGAGATCTTCTTCGTGGACCTGCCGGATGCGGCGGAGCGCGAGGCGATCCTGCGCATTCACTTGTCGCTACGCAAGCAGGACCCCTCGCGTCTCGATCTCGCCCGCATCGTGGCGGCGGCGGATGGGTTCAGCGGCGCGGAGCTGGAGCAGGTCGTGATCGTCGCGGTGCTGCGCGCGCTCCAGGAGCACCGCGCGCTCGACACGCAACTGCTGCTCGACGAGATCGCGGCGACGGTGCCGCTCTCGGTCTCGCGCCGCGAGGACATCGAGCGTTTGCGCGCGCTGGCGCGCGAACGTTTCGTGCCGGTGCGCTGAGCGCGGCGCTGGCCTGCGCAAGGCGTCACGGAGCTCCACGGCGCCGGCGTAGGGAGTGTCCGACGGTCTGTGTAGGCATGTCCTGACTTCGGGTTGGGAGGGCTGCCCCCGCGGGGGCAGCCCTCCCGGCTCGTCAGAGAGGAGCACCATGCCTATCGATGTCCCACTGAATGCTGCTGTTTCGTCCCCTC
>DATHPS010000030.1:0-12776 GCA_035483545.1 Solirubrobacteraceae bacterium
CCCGCCCGCTCCCGCGCCACCCGCCGCCTCATCCTCCGCGGTTTCCTCCGCGGCGCTGTAGCGTCCCGCACCGATGCATGGCGGCGACAGCGATAGCGAGCATCTCGTGGACCCCGTCGAAGAGGAGGGTTGGCAGCTGACGCTGCCCCTGGATGGGGTCGTCGCCGTGCTCGCGCTTCACGGCCAGCTGCCCTCCTTCGCCTGGGCGTTCGCCCAAGCCCTTCCCGGTGCGCGCCTCGGATACGTGCAGACCGCGGGCGACGCGCGGCTGGGCGGGCAATCCGCGGAGGTCCGCGAGCTGCGTGCCCGCGGACTGCTCGCCGGCCAGCTCGCGGCGGGCTCGACGCGTGCGGGGGTGGGTGAGCAGGTGGGGGCGGGCCAGCCGGCGCTCACGACCGCGGGCGCGCTCTACCACGGGCTGCGCGCGCTCGGCTGGGACGCGGCGGTCTGCGGTCCCGGCCCGCAGAGCGCCGCCGGCGGAGTAGAGCTTGAGCACGGCGGTCTCGCGGCGCTAGACGACGCGCACACCGCGCTCGCGCTCGGCAGTCCCGTGCTGCTCGTGCCGCGGATGTCCTCCGGCGGGCCGCGCACGCGCCGGCGGGGGATCTCGCCGGAGACGCTCGCCGTGCTCGACCTCCTGCTCCAGCCGGTCACCGTCGCGCTGCCCGCCGGCTTGCGATCGCCGGTCGGCGCGGACCTTCGCGCCGGGCTCGGCGCCGTCTTCGGCACGAGCCGCAACGCGCCCGCGCAGCTCGAGCTCGACGTCGCGCGTCCCGCGCGCATCGCGCGCCACGACTGGCGCCGCGCGCCCCTCGATCTCCTCGCTTTCGCCGCCGCCGAGCTTCCCACCGAGGCCGCCGGACGCGGTCTGGTCGAGGATCCATTGTTTTTCGGTGCGACCCTCGCGGCGGGCGCGACGCTCGCCGAGCTCGTCGCCGAGCAGCGCGGCGTGCGCCCAGCCGGCCACGTCGAGGACGGCGAGGGCGCCGCGGCCTGAACGCCGCGTTGCACGCGCAGGGCGCGCGCTCGCCGTGCGCGAAGCTTGAGGGAGGTGGCAAACGCAAGCGACACCGGTGCGAGCGCGCTCGGCGATGTGGGCTCCGCGTCCGTCGATGCGAACCTGATACTCGACTTCCTCGCGTATCTGGAGCTCGAGCGCGGGCTCTCGCGCAACACACTCGACGCCTACCACGCCGATCTGGCGCAGTTGCGCGAGTTTCTCGCCACGCGCGGTGTCAGCGTGCTCGCCGCTCGCCACGGCGATCTCGCCGCGTTCCTTGCCACACTGGCCTCAGGCAGCGAGGAGCGCCCACCGGTCGCGGCGACGACCCTGCAGCGCAAGGTCGCCTGCCTGCGCTCTTTCTACCGCCACCTCCGCCGCGAGGAACTGCTCACGCACGACCCCACCGCTGATCTGCGCGGCCCCCGGCGCACCCAGCGCCTGCCCGCGGTCCTCCGCCGCGAGGAGGTCGCCGCCCTGCTGGCCCAGCCGCGCGGCGCTGAGCCGCTCGCGTTGCGCGACCGCGCGCTGCTGGAGGTGATGTACGCCTGCGGCCTGCGCGCCTCGGAGGCGATCGCGCTGGAGCTACAGGACATCGACCTCGAGGAGGGGATGCTGCGCGCGCGTGGCAAGGGCTCCAAGGAGCGTCTGATCCCCGTCGGCCGCCACGCCGTTCGCGCTCTGCGCGCGTGGGTCGCGCACGGGCGCCCCGCTGTGCTCGGCGCCGCGGCCTCGGCTGGGGCAGCGATGCAGAGGGGTGGGGTCGCGTCGGCGGGGAAAGGGGCGCGGAAGGGTGGGGTGGCCTCGGCGGGGAAAGGGGCGCGGAAGGATGGGGTGGCCTCGTCGTTAGGCCCGGTGCAAAGCACACTGTTTCTCAACCATCGCGGGCGACCGTTGACGCGGCAGGGTCTCTACAAGATCGTCCAGGGGCATGCCCGTCGCGCCGGCCTGCAGGAGCGCATGAGCCCGCATACGCTGCGTCACAGCTTCGCCACGCACTTGCTCGCCGGCGGCTGCGATCTGCGCTCGCTGCAGGAGATGCTCGGTCACGCCGATCTCGCGACGACGCAGGTCTACACGCATCTGTCCGCCGAGAGTCTCAAGGAGGTGTATTTCAGTGCGCACCCGCGCGCATCGCGCTGAGTCGCTGGCGCCGTCCTTGCGCTTCGCGCGGTCCTTGCGCTTCGCGCCGGCCTTGCGCTTCGCGCCGGCCTCCCCGCCGCGCGGATGTGTCGTTCTCTTTTTGGAGTTCTTTCCTCTCGGTAACAGTTCATAGATGTAAGGATCTCTAAAAAGTAGAGATGCACGCGCGGACGCGACCGCTCTAAGCTGGATCGCCGTGCCCGAGCTTCCCGAGGTCGAGACCGTTAGGCGTCAACTCGCGCCGCTGGTCGAGGGCCAGATCCTGCGTGAGATCGAGATCCTCGACGCGCGCTGGTCGCGTCCGCTGGAGCCCCACGAACTGGCCGACGCGCTGCGCGGGCGACGCGTGCAGCGTCTGCACCGTCGCGGCAAGTACCTCATCTGGCAGCTTCAGGACGAGGTCCACCTCGTCCAGCATCTGCGCATGACGGGCGCAGTTCTCTGCGCGCCCCGGCCCGAGCCCGCCCACGTCCGCGTGCGGATCGAGCTCGGGCCCGCGCGTCGGCGTCGGCGGCTCGTGATCATCGACCCGCGTCGCTTCGGGACCGGTGAGCTGGTGCTGGGCGCCGCCGCGCTCGAGCGCTTCTTCGCCGCGCGCCTCGGGATCGAGCCCCTCGACGAGCGCTTTACCGCGGCGTACCTGCAAGCGCTCGCGCGTGGGCGCAGCGCGCCGATCAAGGCCTTCCTACTCGACCAGCGCGCCGTTGCGGGGGTCGGCAACATCTACGCCGACGAGGCCCTGCACCGCGCGCGGGTGCACCCGTTGCGGCCCGCCGGGGCGCTCACGCGCGCGCAGTACGCGCAACTGCGCGACGCGGTCCTCGCCGCGCTGCTCGAAGGCATCGACGCGCGCGGCGCGACGATCGACGACTTCCGCCACGTCGACGGCTTTCGCGGCTCCTTTCAGGACCGCTTTCGCGTTCACCGCCGCGCCGGCGACCCGTGTCCGACGTGTGGGACGACGATCGTCAAGATGGTCGTCGGCGGGCGCGGGACCTACGTCTGCGAGCGCTGCCAGCCGCGGCCGCGCCCGCGCGCTACGCGGCGAGCAACTCGTCCAAGCGCCCGCTCTGCAGCGCGGCCTGCGTCTCGTTGAAGCCCCCGACCAGCTCGCCCTCGACGAGCACCTGCGGGAAGGTCATCATCCCCGTTTTGCGCGCGAGCTCCGCGCGGCCCTCGGGGTCCTTCGAGAGATTGATCTCCGCGAACTCCAGCTCGCGCGCTCGCAAGAGACCCTTCACGCGCGCACAGAACGCGCACGGTTCGGTCGTATAAACAGTGATTTTGCTCATTACTTCACAAAGTATAGCAACAATTTGTCCTTGGCGGACGGCGTCGCTGGGGGGTCGGTTTGCAAAGGGTCAGCTGCCAGGTCAAGTTTGGGCCCCCGCGCAGCGGTGAACCGCCGGGGGCCGCGGCTCCGGGAGGCGAGTCCCTCGGCACACGCAGCGTAGAGCCTCGCCGCATGCCGCTCGGGTCGCGGTTGCGCTCGCGGACGATCGCGCGCTCACGGTCGCCGAGGATCGCGCCGGCCGGCCGCGTCCGCCGCGCGCGATCCTAGACTCGACAGGTATGCCCGGCCCCGTCAAGACCGAGGCGGTCGTCTTGCGGTCGATGCGCTACGCCGAGGCCGACCGCATCCTGCACGTCTATACCCCCCATCGCGGACGCGTCAGCGCGATCGCCAAGGGCGTGCGTCGCGCGCGCAGCCGCTTCGGCGGCCGTTTGGAGCCGTTTTTTCGCCTGCGCCTCGAGCTGCACGAGGGACGCAGCGAGATCCTCACCGTCACCGGGGCGCAGACCGTCGAGGGCTATCCCCGCCTGCGCGAAGACGCGCGCGCGCTCGACGCCGCCGCGCGCGCCTGCGATGCGGTCGGGCGACTGTTCGAGACCCCCGAGCCGCATCCCGCGGTCTTCAACCTGCTCTGCCGCCGGCTGAGCCTGCTCGACGAAGCGCTCGCCGCCGCGTCCCCGACAGGCCGCGCCGCCGCGCTGCAGTTTCGCCTGAAGTTGCTGCACGCCGCCGGCCTCGCTCCCCAGCTCGGCGCGTGTGCGGTATGCGGGGAGCGCGAGCATCTCGTCGGGTTCTCCGGCGCCGCCGGCGGTGTCGTCTGCGGCGCCTGCGAGGCCGGCTCGTTCGCGCTCGGCGAGGCCGCTCACGGCTTCATGGCCGACGCCCTCGGACGCTCGCTCGCGGAGACGCCGCGTGCTTCCGAACCGGTCCTCGGGCAGGTCGAGCGCGCGCTATCGGAGACCCTCGAGCACCACGCCCACGTGCGCCTCATGCCCGCCGTCGCGCGCGCGCGCTGAGGCCCGCGGCGTCCCGGCGTGCGGCGCGCTGCGGTAGGGGCCCGCGGCGTCCCGGCTGTATCGTGCGCGCGCTGAGGCCGTCGCGGTGCCTCGCCTGTATCGTGCACAGCATGGACGAGGGCCTGCCGATCGCCTACACGCTGCTCGACAAGGGCGTCCCCGTGCTCGCCCGCGACGGCTCGCAGGTCGGCACCGTCACGAGCGTACTCGCCGCTCCCGAGGAGGACGTCTTCCACGGGCTGCTGATCGATACCCCCCACGGCGGGATTCGCTTTGCCGCGGCCGACGTCATCGCCTCGATCCACGAACACGGTGTCGACTTGCGCATCGACGCGCCCACCGCCGCCGGCCTTCCCGGGCCCGAGCACGCCGCGCCGGTCTACGACGAGGACCCCTCCAAGCAGGAGAAGTGGCGCCACTACGTCCACCGCTTCACCGGGCGCAGCGACTGGCATCACGAGAAGTAAGCCGCCCCGTTCGCTGCCACAATCGAGGTATGGCCGTAGTCGACGACGTCGAGACCGTAGGGGCCGCCTTCGCCGCGAGCCGCGCCGAGCTCGAGGAGCGGATCCTCGCGCCCGCCGCCGCGCGCTCCTACCCCGCGCGGCGCGCACGCGCTGAGCCCGACTGCTCGCTGCGCACCCCCTTCCAACGCGATCGCGACCGCATCGTGCACAGCAAGGCCTTCCGCCGCCTCAAGCACAAGACGCAGGTCTTCGTCGCGCCGATGGGCGACCACTACCGCACGCGCCTCACGCACACGATCGAGGTGACCGGGATCTCGCGCACCGTCGCGCGCGCGCTGCGCCTCAACGAGGATCTCGTGGAGGCGATCGGCATGGGACACGACCTCGGGCACCCGCCCTTCGGACACATCGGCGAGGAGGTGCTCGACGACTGCCTGCGCGAGCGCTTCGGCGGCGGCTTTCGTCACTACGAGCACTCGCTGCGCGTCGTCGAGCGCCTCGAGCGCGACGGCGCCGGCCTGAACCTCACCGAGCAGGTGCGCGACGGGATCGCGCGCCACTCCAGCCGCGCGCCCGCGCCGCGCACGCAAGAGGGACGGATCGTGCGCGTCATGGACCGCGTCGCGTACATCAACCACGACATCGACGACGCCCTGCGCGCCGGCCTGCTCGCCGAGCGCGACCTCCCCGCCGAGCCGATCGCCGTGCTCGGACGCGGCGGCTCGCAGCGGATCGACGCGCTCGTGCACGACATGGTCGAGCACTCCGCGCGCGCCGGCGAGATCGTCCAGGGCGAGCGCGCCGCGCGCGCGATGGCCGCGTTGCGCGACTTCATGTTCGCGCACGTCTACCTCGGGCCCGCCGTGCGCGCCGAGCGCGAGCGCATCGCCGGCGTCGTGCGGCGGCTGTTCGAGCACTACGTCGCGCACCCCGAGCTGCTGCCCGGCGCCCCCGACGCCCGCGGTACCCCGGCAGCCGATGTCGGGTCGCAGTCGCCCGAGCTTGCTCAAAAAGTCACCGACTACATCGCCGGGATGACGGACCGCTACTGCATCCGGGAGTACACCGAGCTGCAGGTCCCGCGCGCCTTCGAGCCGCTAGCGTAGGCTCGCCGATGGCGCTCTACACCAGCGAGTCCAAGGATCGCGTGCGCGACGCCGTCGACATGATCGAGCTCGTCTCCGCGCGCACCGAGCTGCGCCGCGCCGGGCCCAGCAGCTACGAGGGGCTCTGCCCCTTCCACGACGAGCGCACGCCCTCGTTCGGGATCGACCCCGTTAAGAAGGTCTACTACTGCTTCGGCTGCCAAGCCTCCGGAGACGTGTTCACGTTCGTCCAGGAGACCGAAGGCCTCGACTTCAAAGGCGCGCTCGAGCTGCTCGCGGAACGCTACGGGATCGAGCTGCAGCTCGAACAGGAGGACCCCCGCGCCACCGAGCGCCGCCGCCGCCGCGAGCGTCTGCTCGCGCTGCTCGCGCGCACCGCCGCCTACTACGAGCGCTACCTCTGGGAGTCCACCGAGGCCGCGCGCGCCCGCGACTACCTCGCCACTCGCGGCCTGCGCGAGGAGGTCCTGCGCGAGTTTCACGTCGGCTACGCGCCGAGCGCCTGGGACAGCGTGCTGCTCGCCTCCCGCCGCGGCGGCTTCAGCGAGGCCGAGCTCTACGCGACCGGGCTCGCGCAGCGCTCCCAGGAGAACGGCCGCCCCTACGACCGCTTCCGCAGTCGCATCATGTTCCCGCTCGCCGACATCCGCGGGCGCGTGCTCGGCTTCGGCGCGCGCGCGATGCGCGACGAGCAGCGGCCGAAGTATCTGAACACCTCCGACAACGACATCTACCACAAGGGGCTGCACCTCTACGGCGCCGACCTCGCCCGCGCGCACGCCGCGCGCGCCGGGCAGGTGATCCTCTGCGAGGGCTACACCGACGTCATCGCGCTGCGCCAAGCCGGCCTGCCGCACACCGTCGGCCTGATGGGCACCGCGCTCACCGCCGAGCAGGTCGCCGAGCTCGCGCGCATGGCGCAGACCGTGCTGCTCGCGCTCGACGCCGACAGTGCCGGGCAGGACGCGATGCTGCGCGCCTCGCGCCTCGCCGCCAAGCGCAACCTCGAGCTGCGCGTCGTCACGCTGCCCGGCGGCAAGGACCCCGCCGAGCTCGTCCAGATCGAGGGCGTCGACGCCATGAAGGCCGCCGTCGCGGAGTCCGTGCCGTTCGTGCGCTTCCGTGTGCAGCGCGTGCTCGCCGCCGGCGACCACTCCAGCCCCGAGGGCCGCGATCGCATGATCGACGAGCTGCGCCCCGTCTTCGCCACGCTCCCCCCCAGCGCGATGCGCATGGAGCTCACCCGGCTCGTCGCCGGGCGCCTCGAGCTGCCCGAGAGCCTCGCCGAGAGCCTGCTCGCACAAGCTCCGGGGTCCGGCGCCGGCCGCGCCCCCGCCGCGTCTGGCGCGGGGGACTCCCGAGGCGCGCCGGGCGCCCGTCGAGCCTCCAATGAGCCCTCGTCTCGCGGGGGCGCGCAGCTCGGCGCGGGCGCGCTCGGCCGTCGCGAGGACACCGAGCGCACGTTCCTCGCGCTCTGCATCGCCTCCCCCGAGGACGGCGCCCGCGCGCTGCACGCGCTCGATCCTGAGGAGCACTTCACCAGCGACCGCCTGCGCCGCGCCGCCGCGCACCTGCGCGAGGGGCGCCTGCCCGAACCGATGGCCGCGATCGACGAGCAGGACCCCGAGCTCACCAGCGTCCTCGCCGAGCTCGTCGTGCAGGCCGGGCGCGAGTTCCCCGTGCCCGCCATGCTCGAAGTCCAGCGCATGCAGCTCGAGCTCGCCCGCCTCGACCGCCGCATCCGCGGTGCAAGCGCCAAGGGCGCCGGCGAGGTAAGCGAGCTTGCCCACCGCCGCGCCGAGGTCAAGCGCGAGTTCGAGCGCGCCTACGAGCGCGCGCTCGAGCAGACCGGGGGGTAGGGGGGAACGCTTGTTCGGTTTCCGTCCGATGGGTGTTAGACAATGCAGTGCATGGATCGGGATTCTTTGGCGCAGATGCTCGGAGAGGGCCTGTCGCTTGTCGATTGCGCAGATTGCCACTGCTGTTGGTCGAAGCAAGGCGACGGTTCGTCATTGGCTGCGTGAGTACGGGTTGAAGACCGGCAGCGGCGCGCTGCGTGAGGTGCGTGCCGCGCAATTGGCGGCGGGTGAACTGCCCGGGCAGACGATGCTCGCGTGTCCTCATCACGGCACAACCGCATTCCAACTTCGTGCCGATGGCGGATATCGGTGTCTCAAATGTCGCTCCGACGCTGTCTCTCGCCGTCGGCGCAAGGTCAAGCAGATCCTCGTCGAGGAGGCTGGCGGTAAGTGCATCGGTTGTGGCTATCACCGCTGCATCGCTGCGTTGGAGTTCCATCACGTCAACCCGGACGAGAAGAAGTTCTCACTGAGCCATCGAGGCGTGGCACGCTCATTGGCGAGCGCTCGTGTCGAGGCCGAGAAGTGCATCTTGGTTTGTGCGAACTGCCATGCCGAGGTCGAGGCTGGGGTGCTTGCTCTCCCCTAAACTGTGCCCACGAGCTGGATACCCTTCCGGGGTAGCCCGATCCGGGGTAGCTCAATTTGGCAGATGCGCTCGACTGTTAATCGAGAGGTTGTGGGTTCGAGTCCCACCCCCGGAGCTTGAGATGCACCGCGGCGGTCATGCGGAGACGCCGTGATGGTCAGGCGGAGACGCTGGTCGCAACGCCTTTGGAAGAGCGTTCTGCCAGGCCCTCAACGAGGATCGCGCCGCTGGCAGCGGCGTCGTGCGCAGCCGCCCAATCCGCCAGCTCCCGCGCCCGCGCGCGAATCGAACCATCCTCCAGTGCCCGCTCGACCGCCAACCGCAGCGGTCGCGGCGCGATGAAGCGTCGCGGCAGGCGCACACCCGCGCCGGCCCAATCGACACGCGCGGCGTTCTCGTTCATGTCGCCCGCGACGGGGCACGCGACGACGGCGCAGCCGCTGGCGAGCGCGCGCGCGAGCGTGCCGTGCCCCGCGTGGCAGACCACGACGTCGCAGTGCGGCATGCTCTGCGCGTAGGAGACCCACTCCACGACGCGCGCATTCGCGGGCACCGGCAGCGGGCGGGAGGGCAGGCGCCGGTTCCACGTCGCGAGCACGCGCACCGGGGCGTCCGCGAGGGCGCGCAGCGCCGCGTGCAGCAGCCGGTGCTCGGGGTCCTGCGAGGTCGAGGGCGCGACCAGCACGAGCGGGTCCTCGCCGCGCGGCAGCTCCACCGCCACGGTCGGGGGCTCCCACAGCAGCGGCCCGATGACGCGCACGTGAGGGAGTGGCTCGGCGCGCGGGTACTCGAGCTGAGGGAAGGTCGCGACGAGCGCGAGCGCGCGGCTCGTGCCGTTGTGGACGTGCGCGAGCGCGGGCAAGCCCAGGCGCGCGCGCACATCGTTGAGCTCGCGCCGCCCGCGCTCCAGGCCGTTTTCGACCGGCCGCGACGCGCGCTGCCAGAAGGCGCGGCCGAGCGGCGTGCGCGGCAGGCGGGCCCCGATCGAGTAGATCGGCGCGCCCGCGGGCGGGTGCGGGTTGACGTGCGGAATCAGCGTCGCATAGGGGATGCCGTGCAGCTCCGCCGCGAGCGCCGGCGCGAGCGTGAGGATGTCCGCGACCACCACGTCGGGCTGCAGCTCCCGTACGAGCGGCAGCGTGTCGCGCGTCGCGTGCACGACCGCCTCGTAGAAGTCGAGCGGCTCGGGGCCGTTGGGAAACGCCTGGTACTCGGGCGCCGTCGCGAAGCCGAGGCCCTCGGCCTCGATCGGCGCGCGCCAGCGCTCCCAGGTCTGCACCGTCACGTCGTGCCCCCGCGCCGCCAGCCCGCGCGCGAGCGCGATCGTCGGAAACGCGTGCCCGGGATCGCCGAAGGCGCCGAGCAGGACGCGACGGCGGGTGGTCGTCATCGGCGGCCTCGCGTCGGCGGCGGCGGAGCACTCATCGGCGGCGTATTCATCGGTGCGGCGCACTCCGCCCGGCGCCTCGGCGCCCCGCTCAGGCGGCCGCCAGCTCGGCGAGCAGGCGCATCTGGTTCAGGCGGCCCTCGGCGTCGAAGGCCAGCGGCGTGATCCCGAGTGTGCCGACGCCGGCGTCGCGGTAGACCGCGAGGCGCTCGCGCACGAAGTCCTTCGGCCCGCACAGCGAGACCGTGTCGATCAACGCGTCGGGGATCGCCGCCATCGCCTCCTCGCGCTTGCCTTCCAGGTAGAGGTCCTGGATCGTCTTGGCCTCGGCCTCGAAGCCGTAGCGCTGGACGAGGTTGTTGTAGAAGTTCTGCTTGCGCGAGCCCATGCCGCCGACGTAGAGCGCGATGAACGGCCGCGTCGCGTCGCGCGCGGCGCGCAGATCGTCGGTGATGAAGACGTTGACCGTCGGCGCGATGTCGAAGCCATCGAGCGATTTGCCCGAGCGTGCCGCGCCTTCCTGTAGCAGGGGGCGCAGCTCGGAGACGTGCTCGGGCGAGAACAGCGTCGGGATCCAGCCGTCGGCGATCTCCCCGGCGAGCGCGGTGTTCTTGGGCCCGATCGCGGCGAGGTAGATCGGGATGCGCTCCTGGACGGTGCCGATCGTGAGCTTCAGCGCCTTGCCCGGGCCGTCCGGCAGCGGCAGCTGCAGCGTCTCGCCGTGGAATTCCACGCGCTCACGTGCGAGCGCCATCCGTACGACCGCGACGTACTCGCGGGTGCGCTGCAGCTGCTTGGCGAAGCGCTGGCCGTGCCAGCCCTCCGCGACCTGGGGTCCGGAGGACCCGATCCCCAAAATCATGCGCCCCGCGGAGAGCTGATCGATCGTGGCGGCCGTCATCGCGGTCATCGCCGCCGAGCGCCCCGGCATCTGGAAGATGCCGGAGCCGAGGCGGATCTTCGAGGTCTGCCCGGCGAGCCAGCCGAGCACGGTCGCGGAATCCGAGCCGTAGGCCTCCGCGGTCCAGACCGAGTCGTATCCCAGCCGCTCCGCCTCCTGGACGATGCCGAGCTGGTCCTGCGAGCTGAGGCCGAGGCCCCAGTAGCCGATGTGGACTCCGAGCTTCATGGCGTATGCAACTTACCTTTCATCGGGAGGGAAACGGTTGTGGGACGCGACCGCGTTCCCTACGCTGGATGACATCCGGTCTGGCGATCGGTGCGGCGGGAGCAGGGATGCTTCCGCCGAGCACAGCTTATGCGACTGCTCCCCCTCCATGCCCGAAGCGTCCGCGGCCGCGGCCGGCTGATCGCCGACCTGCGTCTCGCGATCGACTGCCTGCCGGTCGCGACCCGCGAAGCGATGCTCGCCGCTGCGCGCGATCCGCAGACGCCGATCGTCGCCGGCGCCTACGTCGACGGCGAGGGCGGCGTCTGTCCGATGCTCGCCGCGCACCGCCGCGGCGCCCGCGCCGACATGCTCGCGTTCGCGCGCGCCTGGGACCGCTTCGTCGAGGTCGGCCGCGCGCCGCGACGCGCCACGCCGCGCGAGCTCGGTGTGCTCGTAGCGCACCTGGAGGCAAGCCTGCTCCAGGACGCCGCGCCGGACCTCGGGCGCGCGATTGCCGAGCACCGCAAGACCGTCGAGCTGCGCGATTGGCGCGCATCGCGTGAGGCCGCGCGCCGCCGCCGCGAAGGCAGCCGTTCGCTGGGCGAGATCATAGATCCGCGCGGGGAGATCCGGGCGCGGCGACTCAAGCCGCGCGTCCGCTCGCCGCTGCGCCGCCCGCGCTACAGCGCGTCGCCGGGGCGCGTGAACATGATCTCCGGGATCACGCACGCCGGCGAGGTCCTCAGCAGGTAGCGCACCGACTCCGCGATGTCCTGCGGGCGGATCATCTCCTCGGCCTTGACCTGGCCCTTGACGAAGTCCGTCATCGGCGTGTCCACGAACGCCGGGCACAGCGCGGTCGACTTGATCCCCTGCTGGCCGAGCTCCTTGTTCATTGCTTCCGTCCAGCCGACGACGGCGTGCTTGGTCGCCGAGTACACCGACAGCCACGCCTCCGCGCGCTTGCCCGAGATCGACGAGGTGTTGACGACGAGCGCGTTGCGGTGCTCCGCTCCCGCGGCCTGCAGGAGATCGAGGCACTCGCGGTAGAAGATCACGATCGAGCGCAGGTTCACGTCGAGCTGCATGTCGAGGTGCTTGGTCAGGATGTCTCCGAGCGGCGCCCCGATCCCGACGCCGGCGTTGTTGACGAGCACGTCCAGGCGCCCGCAGCGCTCGCGGTGCGCCGCGACGACCCGCTGGATCTCCGCCTCGTCGGAGACGTTGGCAGCGACGCCGTGGACGTCGAAGCCCTCGGCCGCGAGCCCCGCGACCGCGTCCTGCAGCTTCTCCGCGCGCCGCGCCGCCATCGTCACCGCGTAGCCCTCCTCCGCGAGGACCCGCGCCACCGCCAGGCCGATCCCGCTGGAGGCCCCCGTCACGATCGCCGCTCGCTCTGCCATCTGCGCCCTCTTTCCTCGTCGTGGTCGCGTCGAATCAAAGCATCCGCGCCGCCCGCGCGCTGCGCGCCGCCTCGCGCCGACGCCGGCGCAGCGCGCGGGCCGCTGGTAGCGTCTGCCTCACCGCGCGCCCGCGCGCGGGGCGGGCCTGTAGCTCAGTTGGTTAGAGCAGCGGACTCATAATCCGTCGGTCCCTGGTTCGAGTCCAGGCGGGCCCATTGCAGTAGACCGCGCCGTTCCTATCGGGGGCCGGGACCCGCAGCGGCTTGACAATTGTTTCATGGTGCGGTACCGTGTGTGCTGGTTCGGCTGTGTGGCCGGCAGACATAGATTCTCGTTCGGGTCATCCTGGGCATGGTTGACTTCAGGCGCGCTTTGTGTGTAGGGTTGGGGGAGAGGGGCTT
>DATHPS010000031.1:0-29193 GCA_035483545.1 Solirubrobacteraceae bacterium
AAGCCCCTCTCCCCCAACCCTACACACAAAGCGCGCCTGAAGTCAACCATGCCCAGGATGACCCGAACGAGAATCTATGTCTGCCGGCCACACAGCCGAACCAGCACACACGGTACCGCACCATGAAACAATTGTCAAGCCCCTACGCGCGTTGGGCGGTCCGGGAGCCGGCTCTCAGCTGCCGCCGCCGAGCTGCGGCAGTTCCCAGATGCTCTGGTCCTCGCTGCCGAGATGCCACAGCCCGACCCCGAGGCCGAGCGATTCGGCGAGCGCGGCGCGGACCGCGATCGACTGCTGGTCGGTGTACCAGACGTCGTGGTGGACGCCGTTGCCATCGGTGTAGGAGAAGTGCGGGTCGGCGGCTTCCGCGTCCCATTCCGGGGTGACGCCGTACTGGCTCGCGAGCGCCATCACGTCGTTGAACTCGAGCGGGGTGCCGGGATTCGCGCCGCCGCCGCCGTTGGGCCAGTCGATCCCGTACATCGGCATCCCCAGGATGTACTTGCTCTTTTCGGGCAGCGTCGCGGTGTATTCGGCGACGCGTTTGAACCACGACAGTTCGTCCATGCCGCCGGGCGCGGAGGTCGTCCAGTGCAGGCCCCAGTCGAGCACGAACATGTAGTCGGAGGGACCGGAGAGCGCGGCGTCGTTGTACATCGCGGCGCGGCCGCTCATGACGTTGTAGTACTTCGCAGTGACGACGGTCGAGAGCTTGTCGCCCTGCGCGTGCAGCTTCGCGGCGAGCGCGGTGATGAAGGCCGTGAAGGGTTCGCGCTCGGCGGGCTGCGCCCCCTCGAAATCGACCTGGATGCCCTGATAGCCGTGTTCGCGGCAGAGCGCGGCGAGCGCTTCGATCGTGTGCTGGCCGACGCTCGGATTGTTGAGGATTTCATTCTCGTCATTCGGATTCTGGCAGTTCAGGCGCGGCATCACCGCGATCTGGCGCGCCTCGGCCCAGCCGGTCACGAGCGGGTAGTCGCTGCCACTGACCGCGCCCCCGGCGCCGCAGTCGAAGTACGTGGGGTAGACCACGCCGACCTGCTGGTAGTGGGCCTCGAGGTCGAAGAAGCTCTGGTCGGTCGAGGCCAGCAGGAACGCCTGCACGTGGCCGTGCGTGGGCGTCGGGTTCGCGGTTTCCAGCGACAGCGGCGCGGTCGGCGCGCTGATCGCGCCGAGCGAGTCGACCGCGACGACCGTCACTTTGTACGCGGTCGAGGGCGCGAGGCTCGCGAGCGTCATGCCCGGGCTCGAGGTCTGCCCGACGGGGATTTCGTTGCGAAAGACGCGGTAGCCGACGATCGTGCCGCTGACGGGCGCGCTCGGCGACCAGCCGAGCGCCGCGGAGCTCGCGGTCACTTCGCCGGCGTGGAGGTTCGCGGGCGTCGAGGGCGGCGTGTGCGTGGTCAGCACCGTGAGGTTCGGCGCGGGCGCGCTGAGGTAGCCGTAGGAGTCGAGCGCGCGCACCGTGAACGTGTATTTGCGCTCGGACGCGAGCGTCACCGTCGTGACCTGCCCGCTGACGACGCGCTTGGGCTGGCCGTCCTGGAAGAGCAGGTAGCCGACGAGGGTGCCGCTGTTGGCCGCCCCCGCCTGCCAGGAGAGGGTGGCGGAGGTGTCGGTGACGCGCAGCGCCGAGATCAGCGCGGGGCCCTCGGGCGGGGTGTGGGTCGTGGTGAGCTTCAGCGCGGGTGTGCGCGGACCCTCGCGGTGGTTGGCGTCGACGGCGGCGACTTCGAGCTTGTAGGTGCGCGTCGAGGAGAGGTGGGTGAGGCGCATCGAGTCGGCGGTGCTCTGCCCGAGCAGAGCACCGTCGCGGTAGACGCGGTAGCCGATGATCCGCGCCGAGCCGGCCTTCGCGGGGGTCCACCAGAGCGTGGCCGCGGTGTCGTCGACTTCGGAGACGCTGAGCCCGCCGGGCGCGCCGGGCAGAACGACGCCGGCGGCGGCCCGTTTCGGCGTGCCCCGCGGCCGCGCCGCGATCCGCAGCGCGCGGCTGCGCGGGCCGACCCGCCCGCGGGTGTCCACCGCGGCGACGGCGATGGTGTGCGCGGCGGCCGCGCTGAGCTTGAGCGCGAAGCTGCGCGCGCGGGTCTGCGCGACGACGGCGTCGTCGCGGTAGATGCGGTAGCCGGCGACGGGGGCGTCGCCGGGCTTCGCGCGGCGCCAGCCGATGCGCACTCCGGTCGCGCTCTGGCTGATGATGCGCAGGCCGGCGACGCGACCCGGAGGACGCAGCGCGAGCCGGCTCTGGATGTGCGCGGCGCAGACGAGCGGCGGCTGAGCGTAGCGCGCTTGGACGGTGAACGTCGTGCGCCGCCCGAGCACGACGGCAAGCGTCATCGCGGTCGCGGTGGTCTGGCCGACGGTGCGCCCGGAGCGCAGCACGCGGTAGCCGGTGACGGCAGTCGGTGAGCCGGCGACTGCGGTGGGCGCGCGCCAGCTGAGCCGCACGCGCGGGCCGCGCAGACGGGTGAGACGCAGCGCCTGCGGAGCGCGCCCGGCGCAGCTTGCACTCGGGCCCGCGGACGCAGCGGAGGCGAGCGGACTGGCGGTCAGCGGTGCGAGCAGAACGTCCGCGTCCGCGCCCGGCGCGAGCGTCGCGGCCGCGAAGGCCGCGGTCGCTACCGCGGCAAGGATGCGAGGTGCGGGGCTCATCGTTTGTGCGCGGGACGACGGGCGGTGGTGCGCGCGGGACGCGCTGCGAGGATCAGCGGCCGCCCGGAGGCGGTCGTCAGTTCCCGCCCGCGCGCGATCAGCACGATCGGCGTGCGAGCCGGAGTATCCAGCCCGGCGGCGGCGCGCGCGGCCCATTCCGGTTCGGCGAGCGGCGAGTAGCCGACTTTCGGCGTGAGCTTGCCGGCGACGCCGGCTTCGAGCACGTCGATCTCCAGGCGCGCGGGGCCGATCAGGTAGTAGGCGGGCCCGGGAGCTTCGCGATGGACCACGCGCGGGTGGGCGGGCGCGAGCGCGTGCGCGGTGTGCCGCCAGAGCGTGGCGGGCGCGCGCACGAGCGACGGCGAGAGCAGCAGCACGGGCAGCAGCGACGCCGGCAGCAGCAACGCGGCGAAGGTGCGCTTGATGGGAACGTGCAGACTCACGGCCCGCTCCCATCGCCGCCGGTGCCGGCGGTCGCGGGTCGCGTGCCCCACGCGGCGGTGCGGCAGGTGAAGATCGCGTAGTACGTCTGCCACAGCATGATCGCGAGGTAGAAGAAGACGAACAGGATCCCGTACAGCCAGAGCACGTTGTAGCGGTCCTGGAAGAGCAGGAAGTAGAAGGAGTAGACGAGCGCGAGCGCGTAGATCCCCGCGAGGTAGGTGAGCGGCAGGGCGCCGTGGTGGTGCAGCGGCGCCCACACCAGCGAGTGCAGCGCGGCGATCGGCGCGAGCAGCGGCAGGACGATGCTCATGTAGGCGAAGGCCGCAGCGATCGGGTGCTTGCGCCAGATGAATTTGGCGACCAGCAGCGACTCGCGCGTCCACGAGCGCTTCCAGCGTGTCTGCTGGATCAGAAACGCACGGAACGTGGTGGGGACGATCGTGTGCGAGACCGCACGCCGTTCATAGACGATGCGCCAGTCGCGCAGCACGCAGTTGGTCAGCGAGCGGTCATCGCCGAAGGTGGACTCGACGCCGAGAAAGGTCTGGCTCTCCCACCACTCCAGGCGCGGCATGATCGCCTCGCGCCGGTAGGCGGAGAAGCACCCCGAGCAGCAGGTGACGGCGCCGAACACCGATTCCGCGGCCTTCACGACGCGGAACGCGACGAAGTAGCGCACGGCCTGCATCCGCGTGATCCAGCTCTCGCGGACGTTGAGCACATCGGCGTGGCCGCAGACCGCCCCCACGCGCGGGTCGGCGAGCGGCTGCACGAGCAGTTTCAGCGCATCGGGCTCGACCGAGGAGTCGGAGTCCACGAACACGATCACCGCCGCGGTCGTCGCGCGAATGCCGGCGGCCATCGCCGCGCGCTTGCCGCGGTTCTCGGGGAAGTTGATCACGCGCACGCGCCCCTGGCAGTCGGCCGCGACGCGTTGCATCTCGGCCAGGGTATGGTCGGTCGAGCCGTCGTTGACCGCCACCAGCTCGAGCTTCTCCTCGGGGTAGTTCAGCGCGAGCAGCGAGCGCAGCGAGTGCGCGATCGCCTCCTCCTCGTTGAAGCCGGGCATCACGATCGCGATGTGCGGCTCCAGGCCCGCGTCGGGCCGCGTGCGGTAGAAGAGGCTGAACAGAAAGCGCGAGACGATGTACGTCGCGACGCAGACGCTGTAGACGCCGAAGAAGACGTTCGAGAACAGCAGCCCCGCGAACGCGGCCTTGTACGCCATCACCGCGGCAAGCAGCAGCACCAGGTAGAGGCCCGCGAGGACCTTCAGGATGCGGTGCACGCCGCGGCTACGGGTCGGCCTCGGGCTCATCGGCTCGTGGGTCGGCGTCGGGCTCATCGGCTCACGGCAGGAAGCGCTGCTGTCCGGCGTCGGGACGGCGGTAGGTGCAGTCGAGCACCGCGGGGCAGCGCGCGAGCCAGTCGTAGTCGTGGTCGGGGTGCAGCGTCGCGAGGATCGCGAGGTCGTAGCTCTCGGGATCGGGCTCGACGCCGCTCAGCACCTCGCCCGCGACCGCGAGCGTCGCGACGAGGGGGTCGTGGTAGTCGACGTGCGCGCCTTCGGAGCGCAGGCGCGAGATGATCTCCAGCGCCGGCGCCTCGCGGGTGTCGGCGACGCCGGGCTTGTAGGAGGCGCCGACGACCAGCACCCGCGCCTCGGGCAGCGGCCGGCCGAGCTCCACCAGCGCTTCGTGCGCGCGCCAGGCGATGTGGCGCGGGCGGCCGGAGACCTTGCGCAGCGCCTCCTCGGCCATCGTCGCGGGGCGCCCGCGCTCGCGCAGGTCGTGCAGCAGGTAGTAGGGGTCGACCGCGATGCAGTGCCCCCCCACGCCGGCGGAGGGGTAGTGCGCGAGGAAGCCGTAGGGCTTGCTCGCGGCGCCCTCGGTCACCTCGATCGGGTCTATTTGATAACTCGTGCAGGCTTCGGCGAGCTCGAACGCGAGCGCGATGTTCACCGCGCGAAACGTGTTCTCGTAGAGCTTGACCAGCTCGGCGGCCTCGGGCGAGGAGACGTGGTGCAGGTGCTTGCAGGTGTGGCGCAGCACGGCGGCGGCGCGCTCGGTGCACTCCGCCGTGGCGCCGCCCAGCACGCGCGGGGTCTGCAGCTGCTCGTGGTCGGTGACACCCGGGTCGATGCGCTCGGGCGCAAACGCGACGAACACGTCCGTGCCGACGCGCAGCCCGCGCTCGCCCAGCGGCTGCACGAGCAGCTCGCGCGTGGTGCCGACGTACGTCGTCGAGGTCAGCACGAGCGTCTGGCCGGGCCGCGCGTGACGCACGACCTCGGCGCAGGCGTCGCGCAGAATCTGCAGGTCGGGGCGCAGCTGCTCGTCGACCGGCGTGGGCACGCAGATCAGCACGAGGTCGGCCGCGTCGAGCGCCTTGATGCGATTCGTGAGCACGAAGCCGTCGCTCTGCAGGTGGCCGGCGAGATCGCGCTGCTCGCTGTCGAGCAGCTCGGCGCGCCCGCCGCGGATCGCACTGAGACGGTCCCCGGAGATGTCGATCCCGACGATGCGGCAGCCGGCGTTGCGCAGCGCGATCGCGGTCGGCAGGCCGACGTAGCCGAGCCCCACGACGGCGACGACGGTGTGGCCGGTCTGCTTGGCACGGCGCTTGGCGCGGCGCGGTGCGGGGGCGGCAGTGGGGGGTGCCGCGGCGGAGGCCGGGGCTGCGGTAGGCGCCTCGAGGGCGAGCTGCGGGGTCACGGGATCACCCGAACCTGGGATGCGGTGAACATGGTAGGTCTCCTGACTCGACGTGGTCGTCCTGGCTTGTCAAGCGGTGATGGCCGTGCAGGATGGACGGTTGCGCGGTGCCTTTCACGCCACATGGACGATTGATGTAAGCCCGTCCCGAAAGGCCCTACACGCGCGTCGTCCCTTTGGCTCGCTGACGCGTTCGAGGCGGGCAGCGACTGTCGGGCGCGCCGACAAATGTGTGAAGAGCGGTAAACATTCACACGACCGTGTCAATGTTGTCCGGCCCGTTGCTAGGATCTCGGAGATGCGCGATTTCCAGCAGGCGCTCGCGAGCCGCGTGGTCGTCTACGACGGCGGCATGGGCGCGACGCTCGAGCAATTCGACCTCACCGCCGAGGACTACGGCGGCCTGCCCGGCAAGTGCCACGAGGCGCTCGTGCTCAACCGCCCGGACGTGATCGCGGGCGTGCACGACTCGATGCTCGATGCGGGCGCGCAGGTGCTCGAGACCGACACCTTCCAGGCCTCGCGGATCAAGCTCGGCGAGTGGGGGCTCGCCGACTACACCATCGAGATCAACACGAAGGCAGCGGAAATCGCGCGCAAAGCGGCCGGCGATAGCCGCTTCGTCGCGGGCTCGATCGGGCCGACCGGCTTCCTGCCGGCCTCCGAGGACCCCACGCTCGGGCAGATCCGCTTCCGCGATCTGGTCGAGGTCTTCTCCGAGCAGGCCGCGGGCCTGATCGACGGCGGCGCGGACCTGATCATTATCGAGACCGCGCAGGACATCCTCGAGGTCAAGGCCGCGATCTTCGGCGCGCGCGAGGCGTTCAAGAGCACCGGGCGCACACTGCCGATCCACACCTCGGTCTCGCTGCTACCCAATGGCGGCAAGATGTTGCTCGGCACCGACATCGCCGCGGTCCTCACGACGCTCTCCGCGCTGAACGTCGACGTGATCGGCTTGAACTGCTCGACCGGGCCCGAGGACATGCGCGACGCGATCCGCTTCCTCGGCGAACACAGCCCGCTGCCGATCGCCTGCATCCCCAACGCCGGCCTGCCGCTGCAGGGGCCCGACGGCGAGACGATCTTCCCCGAGAAGCCCGAGCCGCTCGCGAGCGCTTTGGGCGAGTTCGTCGAGCGCTACGGCGTCAACATCGTCGGCGGCTGCTGCGGCACGACACCTGAGCACATCCGCGCGATCGTCGAGAGGATCGGCGGGCTTGCGCCCGCCCCGCGAGATCGCGCTGCGCGGCCGCCGCTCCTCTCATCGATGATGACGGCCACCCCGCTCGTGCAGGAGCCGCGCCCGAGCATGGTCGGCGAGCGCGTGAACTCGCAGGGGTCGCGCAAGGCCAAGGAGCTGCTGCTTGCCGATGACTACGACGGCCTGGCGCAGATCGCCGAGGACCAGGTCACCGGCGGCGCGCACGTGCTCGACGTCTGCGTCGCGCTGACCGAGCGCGCCGACGAGGACGAGCAGATGCGCCGGGTCGTCAAGCGCATCTCGCTGACGCAGCCCGCGCCGATCCAGATCGACTCGACCGAGCCCGAGGTGATCGAGACCGCGCTCGAGCAGATCCCGGGGCGCGCGATCGTCAACTCCGTGAACCTCGAGGCCGGCCGCGACAAGCTCGACCGCGTGGTACCGCTCGCGCTGGCGCACGGCGCGGCGCTGATCGCGCTGACGATCGACGAGGTCGGGATGGCGAAGACCGCGCAGCGCAAGGTCGAGATCGCCCAGCGCATCCGCGACCTCTGCTGCGAGGAGCACGGCCTCGACCCGGAGCTCTTGATCTTCGACTGCCTCACGTTCACGCTGACGACCGGCGACGAGGAGTGGCGCCCGTCGGCGGTCGAGACGATCGCGGGGATCGAGCGGATCAAGGCCGAGATCCCGCACGTCAAGACCTCGCTGGGCGTCTCGAACGTCTCCTTCGGCGTCTCGCCCGGCGCGCGCGCGGTGCTGAACTCGGTCTTCCTGCACCACTGCGTGCAGGCCGGGCTCGACCTCGCGATGGTCAACCCCAACCACATCACCCCCTACTCCGAGATCCCCGACACCGAGCGCGAGCTCGCCGACGATCTCGTCTACAACCGCCGCGAGGACGCGCTGGAGCGCTTCATCGCGCACTTCGAGACCAAGGGCGAGGACGACGGGGCGGGCGGGACCGGATCCCCCGCTGACCCGACCGAGGGCATGGAGCCCGAGCAGGCGCTGCACTTCCACATCCTGCGCCGCCGCAAGGACGGCGTCGAGGTCTGGATCGATCGCTCGGTCGAGAAGATCGGCGCGGTGCCGACGCTCAACGACGTGCTGCTGCCCGCGATGAAAGAGGTCGGCGACAAGTTCGGCGCCGGCGAGCTGATCCTGCCGTTCGTGCTGCAGTCCGCCGAGGTCATGAAGCGCGCGGTCGCGCAGCTGGAGAAATACCTCGACAAGATCGAGGGCTACACGAAGGGCACCGTCGTGCTCGCGACCGTCTTCGGCGACGTGCACGACATCGGCAAGTCGCTCGTCAACACGATCCTCACGAACAACGGCTACACCGTCGTCGATCTCGGCAAGCAGGTACCGATCCAGACGATCCTCGACGCCGCCCAGGAGCACGAGGCGACTGCGATCGGGCTGAGCGCACTGCTCGTCTCGACCTCCAAGCAGATGCCCGCCTGCATCCAGGAGCTGCACGCCAAGCAGCTCGACTACCCCGTCCTGATCGGCGGCGCCGCGATCAACCGCGCCTTCAGCTTCCGCGCGCTCTACCCCGGCGGTAAGGAGTCCGAGGAGGTCTACGACCCTGGCGTCTTCTACTGCAAGGACGCCTTCGAGGGGCTCGCCGTGATGGACCAGCTCGTCGACGCCGACGCCCACGCCGCGCTCGTCGCAAAGCTGCGCGCCGACGCCTCCGCGTTCCGCGCCAAGGGCGAGGCGCCGGTCGAGGAGGTCAACCTCGCCGACGACTCCGTGCGCTCCGCCGCGCGCACCGACGCGCCGGTCCCCACCCCCCCGTTCTGGGGCGTGCGCGAGATCCCCGTCGACCTCGACGCGCTCTTCGGCCACCTCGACACCCACGTCCTCTTCAAGCTGCACTGGGGCGGGCGCGGCGTCAAAGGCGAGGCCTGGCGCAAGCTCCTCGACGAGGACTTCCAGCCGCGCCTGGAGCGGATGTGGCGCGAGCAGGACTACCTGCACCCCCGCGCGCTGCTCGGGTTCTTCCCGTGCTACGCGCAGGGGAACGAGATCGTGGTGCTGGATCCCGCAGTCGCCGAGCCCGCCGGCGCGACCGATCCCGCCGACCCCGGCTCGACCTATCGCGCCCCCGCGCTGGACCCCGCCGACCCCGCCGCCGAGCTCACGCGCTTCGTCTGCCCGCGCCAGCCCAAGGGCGACCGCATCTGCCTCGCCGACTTCTTTCGACCGGCAAAGCCCGACGGCTCACCGCCGGACGAGCTCGACGTGATCGCCGTGCAAGCCGTCACCGTCGGCGCGGAGGTGACGGAGCTGATGGCCAAGCTCGAGGCCGACGGCGAGTTCGCCGAACAGCTCTTCGTGCACGGCCTCGGCGTGCAGACCGCCGAGGGGCTCGCCGAGTGGCTGCACGCCGAGGCCCGTGCGATGCTCGGGATCCCCGCCGCGCAGGGTCGGCGCTACTCGTGGGGCTACCCCGCGGTGCCCGAGCAGGCCGAGCACCTCAAGGTCGAGCGGCTGCTCGGCCTCGGCGACATTGGCATGCGCATCACCGATGGCTACGCGCCGGAACCCGAGCAATCCACGCTCGCGCTCGTCGCGCACCACCCGCAGGCGATCTACTTCGGCACCCGCCAGGGGCGGCTGCTGGAGAACGGCTCGCCCGATGACCTCATCAAGGGGTCCTACCGCGACCCGTCCCTGTTCGGTAAGAGCGGCGACGGACCCTCGCTTGGGGATGAGGACCCGCCGGACGGCGCGGTCGAAGAAGAGGACCCCCTCACGGGGACAGGCGAGCCGGCGATGGCCGGGTGACGGATATCTACGGCATGCCAGCGGCGCGCAGACGATCGGCTAGATCGGCCAGCGGAGTAAAAATGAAGCCTCGCCCTTGGCGCCGACGCTCGAGCAAGCCGCGGTCCACGAGTGGAAGCAGGTCGTTTCGCGCCGTCTCGTGCGTCACGTTGTAGGAAGCCGCGTGGCCCTTGAAGCTATAGCTCGCCTCGGGATCTCGGAGAGCGCTTCCCAGCAGCGCGAGCTGACGATGATTGAAGTCGGTGGATCCCCTGAGCAGCGCTTCGACGTCGCGGACCTCCCTGATTTTGCGTCGGAGATAATCGTGCAGCTGATCTATCGCGCGCTGGATGACCTCGAGCTGGTAGACCACGAAGTAAGTCGCGTCGAGCTCGTCGTTCTCGGTGAGCATGAATGACCGGCTGTACGTGGACGGCGCGCTGCGCAGGATCCGTGAAATCGACAAGTACTCGATGAGCCAATACTTGCGCGTCCTCATGTACCAGTAGAACAGCGCCCGAGCCGTCCGGCCGTTGCCGTCTTCGAACGGATGATCGTAAGCGAGCCAGAGGTGCAGCAGGATCGCTCGCACAACCGGGTGAATGAATCTATCGGGCGACTCGCCTTCGTTCGCAAAGTCACACATCGTCTGGAGCCGCCCGGGAAGCTGGTCGGCCGGAGGTGGTGTATGTACGACCTCGCCGGTTTTCGGGTCTACTACCGAGACACGAATCTCTCCCGGACGCTGCAGCCTGCCTGCCGCGTCCGGATGCTCCAGCGTACCCTCGGTCAGGATCCGCTGCAATTCGAGCACGGCGGCCGGCGTCAGCGTCTCGCCCATCTGATCGCGCATGTACTGCAGCGCGAGATAGTTATTGCGGATCATGCGCTCACTACGGTCCTTGGGCTCCCGCCCCGTCTCGAGCATCTCCTTCGCGATGCGCCGAGTGGTTGTCGCACCCTCGAGCTGACTTGATCTGATTGCCTCCTCCATCAGAGAGTCGACGAGGTAATGCCGCCGCGCCTGATCGTCGGCGGTCACCACCTCGGGCATCGCAATCTCGCCGCTGCAACGTTGATCTATGTAGTGGAGGGCGCGCGCCACCAGATCGGGGATGGCATAGCTGAAGGGCAGCCCCTCGGCATCGGTCAGCGGCAGCCGCCGCAAAAGCGGCTGCCGTGCGAGCTTGATGAGCAGCCACCACTCCTCATGGGTTACGTTCGCGGGCGGGTCGAGCTGACGCAGCTTGTCCCAGTGCAGGTAGCGGTGACCGTCGTCGGCAATACCCGCCCGTATGAGTTCGAAAAGTCGTTCGCCTTCGAACTTCAGGAATAGTTCTTGTGCGGTAGGTGCTGGGGCGACGTACATAGATAGTCCAAATTGCTCCAAATCAAACGAAGCTCTTGGATCTTAGCATCTCCATCCAACTGCTTGGATAAATTTGGATCAATTTGGATCAACGCCGAACTCCCTGCAAATAAGCTCCTTACGCGCCCGATCGAGCCGCTTGATCCGCGCCTCCTCCCGGCGCGCCGCCGTGCGATCGACCATCGGCAGGACCAGCGCCAACTCGACCGGTAGCCGGCTCGCCGTGTAGCGGCTTGCCTTGCCCGCGCGGTGACGAGCTAGCCGTCGCTCCAGGTCGCTGGTCCAGCCGGTGTAAAGCGAGCCGTCGCGGCAGCGCAGCATGTAGACCCAGGCGTCGCTCACGCGCGCGAGGCGACCTCGCTGCCGTTCGGCAGCGCCGGCAGTTGGACCGGCGCCGCGTGCATCGTGCGCAGGCGGACCTCTTTCCAGGAGAGCCCCTCCTTGACGAGCGCCGGCATCCCCATCAGCATCGCGGTCGCGACCTCGACGGCCTGCAGGATGATCCCGTAGGCGATCGCGTCGGGGGTCGAGACGTGGTAGGCGCCGGTGAGCACCGCGACGCAGGCGGCCTGGAAGACGCCCACGTTGGCGGGCGTGGCGGGGATCGCGGCGGTGACGTTGACGGCGAACAGCACCGCCGCGGCGCCCGCGATCCCGACGCGATGATCGAGGCCGAGCGCCACCAGCAGCAGCCAGCACGATGCGCACTGCAGCGCCCACGCGGCGAGTTGCGCGCCCGTCGCGAGCGCCGCCTGGCGCGGCGCAGCGAAGATGCGCAGGCCCTCGCGCACCAGCAGCAGCGTGCGTCGCATGCCCGATACGAGCGCCTGCAGCCCGTCCGCGTGGCGGCTGCCATGCGAGCGTTCCGCCCCGTGCGGGAGCAGCACGGGTGCCAGCAGCACGAGCATCAAGGCGCCGAGCGGCACCAGCGCCGGCGCGAGCAGCGCCCCGCCGTGACCGTGCAGCAGCGGCGCCCCGCAGAGCATCGCCACCCCGAGCAGCATCAGCGCGAGCAGGTTCAGCAGCGTCTGCGAGACCATCGTGCCGAGCACGATGGGCAGCGTCTCGCGCGCGCGGCCGATGCGCCGCGCGACGATCAGCGCGCGCGAGGGCTCCCCCAGGCGCGCGGGCAGCGTCGCGGACATCAGCACCCCGATGAACGTACCCTGCAGCGCGTCGCGGCGCCGCGCCTTACGCCACGTCGGTGCGGCGCTGAGAATCGCGTGCCACGCGAAGCCGCGCACGACCATCGCGAGGCACATCAGCCCGAAGCCCGCCGCGATCAACCCCGGACTCGAGGCGACGAGACTCGCCGCGACGCGACCGAGCCCAATCCGCTGCAGCGCCGTCAGCGCCAGCCCGAGGCCGGCGAGCGAGACGGCCGCGAGCGCACCGCGGCGAGCCACGCGCAGAACCCCGCGCGCCGTAGCGCCCGCGAGCGCGGGCTCCGGGCTTGGCAAGCGCTGTGCCGGTACGCGCGGAAGTAAGTCGGCCGGTGCGAGACCGCTGCGAACAGCGAGCTGCCGCGTGCGGGTGGGTGCGCGGCCAACGGCGCGCGCCTGCTCGTAGACCTCGAGCACCTCCGCCGCGACGTGTGGCCATGCGAAGCGCTCTGCACGCTCGCGTGCCGCGCGTGCCATCTCCACGCGCCGCTGCGGCGCGAGCGCCAGCTGGCGCAGCGCCTCCGCCAGCGCGCGCGCGTCTCCGCGCGGCGTGAGCACTCCGTCGATCCCGTCCCGCACGACGTCGCGATAGCCCGCGATGTCCGATGCCACGACCGGCGTGCCCGCGGCGAAGGCCTCTGTCAAGACCATCCCAAAGCTCTCCCCGCCGAGCGAGGGCGCGCACAGCACGTCCGCGCGCGCGAGCTCCGCCGCCTTGCGCTCCTCGGAGACCTTGCCGAGCGCGCTTACGCCGCGATCGTCGAGCAGCAGCGGCGCGATCTCCTCCGCGCTCGCGCCGACGAGCGTCAACGTCGCCGGCACATGCTCGCGCAATGCCTCGAAGGCCCGCAGCAGCACGGGCAGCCCCTTGCGCTCGACCGCTTGGCCGACGAACAGGACGCGCAGCGGCTGCGGCGAGTGCGGATTGTGGCTTTCCTTTTTAGAGATCTGTTGATCGTGTAACGATTGCTCGATGTAAAGATCTCCAAAAACAGAGTCGCCATCGCAGGCCGTCGGCGACCGGCAACCTCCGAGACTATCCCACGCGTCCCGCAGGTGCACCCCGTTGGGCACGATCGTGTAGCGGCCCCCGAAGAAGCGCTGCGCGGTCCACGCGGCGGCCTCCGAGACGGCGATCCGTGCGTGCAGGCGATTGATGTGCCGGCGCGCCCCGAGCGCGTTGCCGATCCCGTTCGTGAAGGCGTTTTCGGAGAACGAGTGGAAGGTGCCGACGATCGGTATGTCGCCGGCGCAGCTCGCCGCGTAGCGACCCACGAGCGGCACGACGGGCTCGTGGACGTGCACGAGGTCGTAGCCCCCGGTTGCGAGCTCGCGCCACAGCGCAAGCACCGCGTCGACGGTCGGCGCGAGGTTCGAGATCGCGCCGTTGGCGGGGAACCCGGCGGTCCGCCCCAGCGGCACGAGCCGCGCGGGCATCTCCATCGGCTGCGGCCGCGCGCCGCGATGCATGCGCCGCGCGAGCGCATCGTCGGGGTCGAACGGCGCGAGCACGCGCGTCTCGTGCCCGACCGCCTCGAGCTCCTCCGCGAGCGCCTCGATGTGGCGCGTCACCCCGCCGGGGTACGTCCACGAGTACGGCGAGACGAGCGCGATCCGCACACGTAGACTTTAGCCACTCGCCACCGGGATCGATCCGCTCCCGCCAAGCGCCGCGTAGCCGGCGCGGCGAGGCGAGCTTGTAGCCTGTACTCAGTATGAGCGAGCGCCACTTCGTCAAGTACACGTTCTTGAAGATGGAGTCCCCGTGGCGCCGAGCCGAGCCCGAGCAGCGCGCGCAGGACAAGCGCGAGTTCGTGGCCGCGTGCGAGGACTTCGCTGACGGACACCTGCTGCAGGCGTTCTCGCTCGTCGGCACGCGCGGCGACGCCGAGCTGCTGCTGATCTCCGAGGCGGAGAACCTCGATCGCATCCACGAGTTCCACGTCGTGCTCGCGCAGAGCGGCTTGATGCGCTGGGCGCAGACGCCCTACTCGTTCCTGGGGATGCGCAAGAGCTCGGAGTACTCCGAGGACCTCCGCACCACCCCCCGCGGCTTCCGCGGCAAGTACGTCTTCGTCTATCCGTTCGTGAAGTCGCGCGAGTGGTACGCGCTGCCCGCCGAGGAGCGCTGGCGGATCATGCAGGGCCACATCGCCGTCGGGCGCGAATACCCGGGGGTCGACAACCACACGACGTACTCCTTCGGCCTCGACGACCAGGAGTTCGTGGTCGCGTTCGACACCGACGACGTCGGCACGTTCCTCGACCTCGTGCAGCGTCTGCGCACGACCGAGGCCTCGCGCTACACGATCCGCGACACGCCGAGCTTCACCTGCATCGCGGCCTCGCTGCCGCGCGCGCTGAACGCGCTCGACGGCGAGCCCGTCGCGCTCGAGACCACGGCGCTGCGCTCTGCCTGAGCGCGCCCCGACTCCGGCCCCGCGCACTTCACGGCCCCGCGGGCTGGCGCATCTGCTGCGCGCAGACCCCGTCCTGGCCGGCCTGATCGACGCGGTCGGCGCCAAGCTTCCCGATGCGCGCGACGGACGGCCCCCCGACCACTACGGCGCGCTGATCCGCGCGATCGTCGGCCAGCAGCTCTCGACGAAGGCGGCGCGCAGCATCTTCCTACGCCTGACCGCGCGCTTCGACGGACGCACCCCGACACCCGAGCAAGTGCTCGCGGACGAGCCCGAAGCGCTGCGCGCCGCCGCGGGCCTCTCGCGCGCGAAGGTCAGCTACCTGCGCTCGCTCGCCGAGCACGCGCTCTCCGGCCAGCTCGAGCTCGAGCGCCTGGACGAGCTGCCCGACGAGCAGGTGATCTCCGAGCTCGTCGCGGTCAAGGGCATCGGCGTGTGGAGCGCGCACATGTTCTTGATGTTCCATCTGCAGCGCCCCGACGTGCTGCCCGTCGGCGACCTCGGTATCCGCCACGCGATCGAGCGCGCCTATGGCTTGGAGCAGATCCCCGACGCCGCGACGATGGAGCGAATCGCGGCGCCGTGGCGCCCGCATCGCACGCTCGCCTGCCGCTACCTGTGGCGCTCGCTCGACAACGAGCCGACGTAGGCACCGCCACCTCGGCGTTTGGCAGCTGCCGGAGCGGACGGCGGCGGGACGACCGGCCCGATGTCCCCGTCCGGCGCCTCGTCCAGGTCGACGATCACCGGCGCGTGATCGCTGGGCCCGTTGCCCTTGCGCGCCTGCCGGTCGACCCATGCCGCGCGGACTCGGCCGGCCACGGTCGGCGTGGCCAGCACCAAGTCGATGCGCATCCCGAGGTCACGGTGGAACATCCCGGCGCGGTAGTCCCAGTAGGTGAAGACCCGCTCGGTCGGCCAGTGCTCGCGCACGACATCGCGCAGGCTCAGCCCCGCCTGGAGCTCGGCGAGCGCCGCGCGCTCCGGGGGCGTCACGTGGGTCTGGCCGACGTAGGCCTTGGGGTCGAACACGTCGATGTCGGCCGGCGCGATGTTCATGTCGCCGCACACGACCGCGCCTCCGGTCGCGGCGCCGGCATCCCGCGCGGCTCGCGAGGGGGCGCCGGCATCCCCCGCGCCGTGCGAAGCGGCACCGGCATCCCGCGCGCCGTGCGAAGCGGCACCGGCATCCCGCGGCGCGGCGCCGAGCATCGCCTGCAACGCGGCGAGCCACGCGAGCTTGTAGCGGTAGTGCTCGGAGTCGGGCGTCCGCCCGTTCGGCACGTACACCGACACCACCCGAATCCCGCCGCAAGTCGCCGACACCGCGCGCGCCTCCGCGTGCGGGAAGCCGGGCGCCCCCGGAACGCCGATTACGACATCGTCAAGGCCGACGCGGGAGAGGATTGCGACGCCGTTCCACGCCGCCTCGCCGTGGCGTGCGACCGCGTATTCGCGAGCCGCGAGCTCCTCGCCGAGCAGCTCGTCGAACGCGTCGTCGGTGAGCTTCGTCTCCTGCAGGCAGACCACGTCCGGTCGGCGCTCGTCGAGCCAAGCGAGCAGGCGGGGAAGCCGCTGCTTGGCCGAGTTGACGTTCCACGTCGCGATGCGCACGACGCGTACCCTAGCTCTCGTTGAGCTCAATCCACTCGGCCAGAAACGGCTCGGCGATGCGGTACTCGCCGCGACCGATCCTGATGACCAGCTCGGCGGCGCTCAATGCGGCGAGCGCGGTCTGCACGGTCGCGGCGACGGGCAGCGAATGCCGCCGGCGGTACTCGCCGCTCAGGGGCCGCCCGGGCTGTTCGGCGGCGAGCGCCTGCAACACGCGACGCTGGGCCGCGGCCGCGCGCGACCACAGCAGGCTGAAATGGGCGTGCTCCGAGCGCAAGGTCGAGGTCAGCGCGCGTGCCAGGCGATCGCTCGTCGCCGCCTCCCCGACGGGAGTCTCCTCCCAGAGGAAGTACAGGAGCTCCTGCGTCGCGTAGGGATGCCCGTGGGTGACGTCGAGCACGGCGGCGCAGACCTGAGCGTCGAGCTCCTTCTCAGTGCGTGCGAACGCCGCGACCGCGTAGTGCTCGAATGGCGCGCGCGGGATCGCGCCGAGCTCACGCTGCTTGGCGCTGCGCCAGAAGGGCTCGTGCTCGTCGTTGAAGATCCGCTCGATCATGTGGCGCGCGCTGCCGAGATAGACGTGCGCGACCTCGGGCTGCTCCTGGAAGACCGAGCGCATCAGCTTGAGCAGGCCGCTGTCGATCTCGACGACCTCCTGGAACTCGTCGAGCACCAGCGCCACGCGCCGTCCGCGCTCGGCCGCGAGGCGACCGGGGAGTGCGAGCAGTCCCTCGAGCGTGGCGTCGAGGTCGGCGTGCCCGGCGCGCGCATCGAAGCTGAACGACAGCGAGCCGTCCTCGGGGTCGATCGTCGCGGTCGGCGCGATCCGCAGGCCCGCGAACATGCGCAGCCGCTCGCGCGCGCGGAACAGCGGCGAGGCGATCTCATCGTGGATCGTCTTCGCGAGCTTCTCCGCGAGCTTCTCCTTGGTCGGGGTACGCATCAGGTCGACCTGCGCGACCAGCACCCCCTCTCCCACGAGCTGCTGCGCGACGCGCCAGATCAGCGAGGACTTGCCGTAGCGCCGCGGCGCGAAGAGCACGACGTCCTGCCCATTGCGGACATCGGCCGCGAGCTCGCGGATCTCGTCTTCGCGATCGGTGAACGCCTCGTCGAGCGCCAGCGCGCCGAAGCGAAACGGATTGGTCGGGGTGCCCGAACCACGCGCCACCCTTCAATTATGTCTTACAAGATAATCTTTGTCAAGATGATTTACTTCATCCCAACCAAGATCATCCAAGCGACATCAAACGGCGGAGACCTGCTCCTCCTCGGCCACTCTAAACGAGGAGCCGCAGCCGCAGGCGGCGACGACGTTGGGGTTGTTGACCTTGAAGCCCGCCCCCTGGAGGCTTTCCTCGTAGTCGATGACCGCGCCGCGCACATACGGCAGGCTCTCGTTGTCGACGAGCAGCTTCAGCCCGTGACTCTCGAAGACCGCGTCGCTCTCGCGCTGCTCGTCGAACGCGAGCTGGTACTGGAAGCCCGAGCAACCACCCCCGCGCACTCCGACGCGCAGCCCCGCGAGGGCCACGTCGGCGTCCTGCGCCGCGAGAAACTCGCGGACCTTCTCGGCACCCTTGTCGCTGAAGGAGATCATCACTATCGAAAGTGTAGCGCTGCACGGCGGCGGCTATCCTAGATCTTCGAGATGCCCACTCCCGAGGAAATCAAACAGCGCATCGAAGCCGCGATCCCCGGCGCGCGCGCCGACGTCGAGGACTACACCGGTGGGGGCGACCACTTCCGCGCGACGGTCACCGCGGCGGCGTTCGCGGGGCGCAGTCGCATCGAGCAGCACCGACTCGTCTACGACGTCTTCGGCGCGGAGATCGGCGGCCCCATCCACGCGCTGTCGCTGAAGACCGAGGCCGCCTGAGCGACCCGACCATCCGACGCCTGGCCACCACAACCGCCCGCCCCCCCAGCCGCCACACCCCCTCCCCCACACCCCACTGCATCGCGCGAGAGTCAAGGAGCCTTCCATGCACAGCATCGATCCGATCACCGCCCCCTCCGAGGGCACGACCAACCCGATCCGCGCCGCGATCGAGCAGGCGATCGCCGAGAACCCGGTGATCCTGTTCATGAAGGGCACCCCCGAGGCGCCCGCGTGCGGCTTCTCGCGCGCGACGGTCGGCGCGCTACAGGCGCTCGACGCGCGCTTCGCGGCGGTCGACATCCTGCCCGACCCGCGCATCCGCCAGGAGCTCTCCGCGCTCTCGAACTGGCCGACGATCCCGCAGCTGTTCGTAAACGGCGAGCTGATCGGGGGCTGCGACATCGTCACCGAGATGTACGAGTCCGGTGAGCTCGCGCAGACGCTCGGCCTGGAGGGCGCGGGCTCCGCCGAGGATCTCACCGCAGACGGCGCCGTCGCCGGCGGCCTGCAGATCGAGAACCGCCTTTAGGGCTACAGCGCCAGGTGCAGACGCAGCGCGTCGTCGAGCGCGCTCATCAGGTGATCGGGTAGAGGTCGCGCTAGAGTCCGAGTCCGCGCGCGAGGTCGCCGGCCTGGCGTAAGGCGAAGCCGGCGAGGCGCAGCGGCAGCGCCTGGTGCGTGCCGGGCGGCGCGAGGCGGTCTTCGTGCGCGCGGAACCACTCGATCGTGCTCGCCAGCGGATCCTCGTGGTGGCCGGGGTCGTAGCCGAGCTCGCGCTTGGCCTTCGCGCTGCTGAACGCCCACCACTGCGAGCCGGCGCGCACCTCCGCGGTCGTGACCGGGGGTGTGCCGGGCAAGCCCTCCACGAGGCGCGCGAGCGCGAGCGCGGCAGGGCGCGGAAGCTTCACCAGCGGCGGCTGCACGCCGGAGAGCCGCCCGAGATCCGCGAAGAGGCGGTCGAGCGTGAAGTTGCGATTGCCGAGGATGTAGCGCTCGCCGACCTCCCCGTGCTCGTCGGCGAGCAGGTGCCCGTGGGCGACGTCGCCGACGTCGACGACGTTCAGCGCCCCGTCCACGTACGCGTTGATCTCGCGCCGCAAGAAGCGCCGCACGAGCTCCGTCGAGGAGTTGCCGAAGTCGCCCGCGCCGAGCACGAACGCGGGGTTGACGATCACAACCGGCAGGCCGCGCGCGGCGAGGCGCAGCGCCTGCACCTCGGCCTCGCGCTTGGCATCGACGTAGGGGATCGCGCAGCCGCCCGCGGGAAACAGCTGGCGCTCGTCGGCGACCGCGCCGCGCGGCGCCGGTCCGACGGCGGCGACGGAGGAGGTGTGCACGACGCGCTCCACACCCGCGCGCAGCGCCTCCTCGAGCACGATCCGCGTGCCCTCCGCGTTGACGCGGAAGACCTCGCGCGCGGGCGCGCGCAGGCTCGTGAGCCCGGCCACGTGGAAGACGCGCTCGATGCCGCGCAGCGCACGGCGCACCGCTTGGCGGTCGAGGATGTCGCAGCGCGCGGGCTCGTACTCGAAGTCGAGGTCGTCCAGGCGCGTATGCTCACGCACCGTCAGGCGCAGCTCATCGCCGCGCCGCGCCAGCAGGCGCGCCACTCGCGAGCCGACCAGGCCGGCTCCGCCGGTCACGAGGGTCTTGGCCACCGCGGCGCAGTGTAGAGGCCATCGCCGCACACACCCCTCGCCAGCCTTCCGATAGGGTCCGCGCGCCATGCAATCCGTTGCGATCGTCACCGACACCACGCACTACCTCCCGCGCGCCCTCGCCGAGAGTCAGGGAATCCACCAGGTCAGCCTGTACGTCGGCTGGGAGCGCGACGGGTCGGACGTCGGCCTGCAGCGTGAGATCGATCTGACGAGCTTCGACGAGTTCTACAAGCGCCTGGGCTCCGATCGCGATCTGCCAACGACCTCGCAGCCCTCGATCGGCGACTTCCTCGCGGTCTGGGAGCCGCTGCTGCAGGCCGGCTCGGACATCGTCTCGGTGCACCTCGCGGGCGGCATCTCGGGCACCTGCGACGCGGCGCGCCAGGCGCACGGCCTGCTCGTCGAGCGCGGACTCGGCGAGCGCGTGGAGGTGATCGACAGCGAAACCGCGTGCGGTGGGATGGGGATGGTGCTGCTCGCGGGCGCCGCGGCCGCGCGCGGCGGTGCCGGCAAGGACGAGGTCGCGGCGCGCGTGCGCGAGGCACGCAAGGCGCTGAAGATCTGGTTCTGCATCGACACGCTCGAGTACCTGCGCCGCGGCGGGCGCATCGGCCGCGCACAGGCCTGGCTCGGCGGCACGCTGCGCATCAAGCCGATCCTCTCGCTCGAGTACGAGATCACCCCGGTCGAGCGCGTGCGCACCGCGGGACGCGCGTTCGAGCGCATGGTGCAGTACATGCACGAGCTGCGCGAGGCCGGCTCGGACGCGTGGGTCGTGCAGCACATCCAGGCAACCGAGCAGGCGCAGCGCCTGATCGAGCGCGGGCGCGAGATCTACGGCTCCGAGCCGCTGTTCTCCTCGGAGGTCGGCCCGGTGATCGGCACCTACGTCGGGCCTGGGCTGATCGGCGTCGGCGGCATCCCGCGCGCGCTGCTGGCCTGACACGTTCGCACCTCCCGGCCGCGAACTTGTACATCTATTTAAGGAGTTCCTTCCGGGAAGGAACTATTTTCGAGAGCAAGATTCTCGCGAAATAGAACGTCCTCCGCCCGCCGAAGAGGGGGATCCGACCGAACAGGGAGGCCGCTGAACAGGGAATACCGGTGAGCGGCGTTAGCGGCGCCGGCGGCGGCGCAACCCGCGGGCGCCGAGCATGAAGCCGACGACGGCGGCGCCGATGAGGATCTCGCGGCGGTGGCGCGCGACGTGGGCGCGCCAGTCGGTGAGCTCGGCGACCTCGCCGCGCAGGCGCGCGAGGGAGACCTCGAGCTCGGCGCGGTTGGCCTCCATCGAGTCGCGGATCTCGGCGGGACTGCGCTGGGCCATCGCTAGGAGGCCTCCCCCGCGCCACTCACGCTCTCGCGGATCTTGCGGGCCTCGTCGATCGCCATGGTGGGCACGGGAGGGGAGCCTTTTTTGACGACTTTGGCGGCGACGAGGCCGGCGATGGCGCCGAGGACGACGAGGATGAGGGCCATCGCGAAGAAGCCCCAGAAGTACGCGAAGGCGTTGACGGGGAACACGTAGTAGAGCAGGAACGCGAGCCCGATCAACACGAAGAACAGCGCGGTGACGAGGAAGACGCCGGCGGCGACTGCGACGATGGCGCCCTTGGCGAGCTTGGTGGTCTTCTCGGCGACCTCCGCCTTGGCGAGCTCGATCTCCTCGTGGATGAGGACGGTAAAGCGCTCGGTGACGTCGGTGATCGCGGTGGCGATGTTCTGGGGCCCGCTCGCGGGGCCGTCTGCGCGACCCCCGTTGCGGGGCGCGTCGCTCACTCGGGCGGCTCCTCGTCGAAGACCTTGCGCCAGACCAGCGCGGCGCCGCGCTGGGTGGCGATGCTGGCGAGCGCGCCGAAGGCGGTTAGCAGGCCGGACCAAATCAGTCGCTTGACCATCTCGTTTTCGATCATCGGGGGAGTGTATTCCCCGCGGTGGTCGTCTCCAATCCACCGCAGACGGTCTCGACGACGAGCCACTTGGCGCGCTCATAGTGCTCTTCGCCGCGGGGCAGCAGGCCGAAGATCCAGCCGGTGAGCATCTGCTCGATCGCGCCGTAGAACGCGAGCGCGGCGAACTCGGCGTCGATGTCGGCCTTGAAGGCTCCTTCGGCCTGCGCGGCGGTGACGATCGCGGCGATGAGGTCGTAGGCCTCGCGGATCTGCGCGAGGTGGGTCTGCCCGAAGGAGTTCGCGGCGCGGGTGACCTCGACGATGATGACCTTCATGAGGTCGGGGTCGTGGCTGTAGCTGTCGACGATGAAGGACGCGATCGCGTGCAGCTTCGCGCGCGGCTCGGTCTCCTCGGCGTCGACGTGGCGGATCGTCGCGAGCAGCACGGCCCAGCGCTCGAGGAAGAGCGTGTCGAGGATCTCGTCCTTGGAGGCGAAGTAGTGGTAGACGAGCCCGTACGCGACGCCGGCCTCGTCGGCGATGTCGGAGACGCGGCACGCGTGGAAGCCCTGGTTGGCGAAGACGCGCACAGCGGCGTCGAGGATCATGCGGCGCTTGTCGGGACCGTTCTTGGCGCGCGCGACGGGGGGTCGGGATGCGCTCACGCGACTGCTCCCCCGACCGGGCCGTAGACGTCGTGGCGGCGATGCTCGAGCACTGGCAGCTGCGCGCGGATCTGCAGTTGGCGCTCGAGGTCGAGCTCGGCGGCGATCCAGCCCTCGCCGTGGACGTCGATCTGAGCCTCGCCGATCCGGCCGTTGCCGTCGGCGGCGATCGAGTCGTCGTCGCCCGAGCCGCCACCCTCCGCGGCGCGCGCGAGCACGGTGCCCCAGGGGTCCACGATCAGGGAGCGCCCGCCGGAGCGGTTGCCGCCGGGATGCGCGCCGACCTGGTTGGCGGCGATCACGAAGACCTCGTTCTCGATCGCGCGGGCGCGGACGAGGATCTCCCAGTGGTCGCGCGTGGTGGGCAGCGTGAAGGCGGAGGGCAGTGTGACGATGCGCGCGCCGCGCTGCGCGAGCGCGGCGAAGAGCGCGGGGAAGCGCAGGTCGTAGCAGATCGCGAGCCCCAGCTCGACGCCGTCGGCGGTCACGCTGGAGACGATCTGGGCGCCGGGCGCGGTGACGGCGGACTCGCGGTATGCGCGGCCCTCGATCTCGACGTCGAACATGTGCAGCTTGCGGTAGACCGCGCGCAGCTCGCCGCGGGGGTCGATGTGCACGGCGGTGTTCGCGAGCGCCGCGGCGGGCGCGCCAGAGCCAACCTCGCGCGGCGTGGGGATCGACGCGGCTCCCCCGCGCCGCTCGACGATCGAGCCTGCGACGAGGTCGATGCGCAGCTCGCGCGCGAGCTCGTGCCCCCAGGAGATCGCAGGGCCGTCGAGCGACTCGGCCCCGGCGCGGAGGTCGTCGTCGCGCCCCAGCACGCTCCACTTCTCGGGGAGTACGATCAGGCGCGCGCCGTCGGCGGCCGCGGCGCGTGTGAGGCGATCGGCCGTCGCAAGGTTTGCGGCCTTGTTCGCGGTTGAGTTCAACTGGACTGCCGCGACCTTCAAAGCGCGTTTCCTCCTGTGAGCGTCCCTTCAAACAGTCGATTGACTAGTCAGTCAACTCGTCCAAGCATAGCGGCGGGTGGACCGGGGGCCGGTCCGCGCGGCGCGGCGGCGGGGAGGAGAGCGCGGACGTTCTCACCGGTGCCGCCGGCGCGCATGCCGCTATGGCGCGGGATGCGCCCGCGCAAGCGCTGGCGCTACGTGGCGATCTTCTGCGAGGAGCTGATGGCGTGCGCGGCGGTCGTGCAGGTGGGGCCGGCGCAGCAGACGTTCTGGGCGGTGCTGCTGCGCGGCGAGGCGGTGGGGTCGGGGTCGCGATCGGAGCCGCGCCTTCTGGAGCGCACACGCCTGCTGCCGCGACGGGGGACGGTCGAGCTGACGGCGGGACGGCTGCGAATACGCGAGCGGAATCTGATGCTCGACTTCGCGCTCGCGGAAGACGCGGGTATCGAGGTCGTCTGCCCGCACGGGAACGCCCATGTCTGGACGCGCAAGCAGGCGGGAGTCGCGGCGCGGGGCACGATCGCGCTGGACAGCGGCCCGCCGCGCACGATCGAGGCGCGCGCGGTGATCGACGACACGGCGGGCTACCACGCTCGCGTGACCGAGTGGCGCTGGGCGGCGGGCGTTGGCGTGGGGCCGAACGGGGCGCCGCTGGCGTTCAACCTCGTGGCGGGCGTCAACGACCCATCGCGAGGCAGTGAGCGCGCGGTATGGATCGCTGGCGCGCCGCGCGAGGTCGCGCCGGTGCGCTTTGCGCCGGACCTCTCGCGGATCGTCGGCGATGACGGCTCCGAGCTGAACTTCGCCGCGGAGGCGCAGCGAAGCCGCCGCGAGAACCTGTTGCTGGTGCGCAGCGAGTACCGCGCGCCGTTCGGCACGTTCAGCGGCGTCCTGCCGGGGGGCGTCGAGCTCGCGCATGGACTGGGTGTCGTCGAGCACCACCGCGCGCGCTGGTAGATCGAGGGATCAGGCCGCAACCGGCTCAGGCGCGCGACGCGGCTGAGCGACCCGCGCGCTCGCCCGCACGCGCGTGCCGTGGCGCGGCGAGAACGTGACGTTGCGCCGCGTGACGCGCTCCGCGCGAGCGCTCACGGGCGCCAACGCCCGCTCGCGCAGCACCGTCTCCAACACCACACGCATCTCGAGTTCCGCGAACGCCGCGCCGAGGCAGCGGCGGACGCCGCCGCCGAAGGGGATCCAGCCGTAGGTCTGGGGCGCGCTCTGCAGAAACCGCTCGGGGCGGAAGGCGTAGGGCTGCGGGTAGAGGTCCGCGCGAGTGTGCGTCAGCCAGATCGAGGGGGTCACGTCGGTGCCGGGCGGCAGCGTGAGGCCGCCGACCTCGAGCTCGCTCGCGAGACGGCGCCCCGCGAGCGGCACCACCGGGCGCAGCCGCAGCGACTCGGAGATGACGGCCCGCAGGTACTCGTCGTCCTCCCCCGCGTCGACCTCCGCGGTGAGCCGCGCGAGCGCCGCCGGGCTGCGCAGCAGCAGATCGAACGTCCACGCGAGCGCGGTCGCCGTCGTCTCGTGGCCCGCGAGCAGCAGCGTCAGCAGCTGGTCGCGCAGGTCGCGATCCGCCATCGCGCTGCCGTCCTCGAAGCGCGCCGCCATCAGCAGCGAGAGGATGTCCTCGCGCCCCGATGAGTCGCCCTCGGCGCGGCGCTCGGCGATCTCGGCGAACAGCAGCTCGTCGATCCCCACCAGTTGCCGCTTCATCTCCTTGAGCGGGTCGGCGCGGGTCAGACGCGGCGCGAGCAGCATCCGCAGTTGCAGCCCCACCGACGCGGTCCCGTCGAGTAGCGCCGGCAGGCGCTCGCTGAGCTGCGCGCGCCGCTGCGGGTCGGTCACGCCGAAGACCGCACGCAGGATCACCTCGAGCGTGATCGCCTGCATCCGCGGATGGATCGCGAGCTCCTCGCCCTCGCGCCAGCCGGCGAGCTCGCGCTGCACCGCCTCGCGCACGATCGTCTCGTACGAGCGCATGCGCTCCCCGTGGAACGGGGGCAGCATCAGCCGCCGCCGCGCGAGGTGCTCGCGGCCTTCGAGCAACAGCACCGAGTCCGCGCCGAGGATCGGTAGCAGCGAGAGCTTGCGACCGGGTGGCAGCCCATTGGCCGACTCCGTATAGAGCGCCCTGATCGCCTCCGGGTCGCCGAGCATCACCATCGGGCGCTGGAAGCCGACGAAGCTCACGCTGAACGCGTCGCCATAGCGCCGCCGGCAGGACTCCATGAACGCGATCGGCCGCGCGATCCAGCGCAGCGTCTGGATCAGCGGCGGCTCGGACGGTCCGGGTGGGAGTGGGGACATCCACATAGAGTAGGGGTCAAGCGCAACCGTCGAAGAAGGACGTCAGGCAGTCAGGCGCGCGGGCTCCGAATATCGCGTCGAGGCCCTCGCCATCTGAATGTCATCCCGACGAGACCCTCGCCGCGGCGATGAACCTGATCGGGCGCCGCGATTTGGGCGGGAGGCCTATTTGGCCTCGATTCGTTTCGGCGCAGTCTCCTCCAGTCCAGACGCAGCAAACGAGGCTGCCGAAGCCGAGCTGATCGCCTATATACCGCGGTTTCCCGACGCACAATATGTGGAGCGCGATGTCGAGTTCCGATACGTCAGCGAGTACCACACCGGCGTCCTAGATGAACTCGCTCGTCTCGGCGCTGACTGGATCCGCGTGATTGAGGTCGCACGCAAAGCAGACAAGGAAGCCACGGTCACACCGTGTCAGCTCGCTGTACTGGACCCCACAAATGACAGCGACCAGCTATTTGCAGTCGCGCATCTCAAGCCAGAAGAGGCCAATACCCTGGGCGAGCAGTTGCTTGAACCTGTGGACAACGACCCGAGTGCCAAGAACTCATCTCGCGCGAGGCAGCAGCAGACAACAGAAGATGCTGGACCTCACGAGCAAATGCTCGCGGAAGACCTCGCGGAGGCCATCCGTATCGCAAATCGCGTGGGTGCCGTACCGACACTGAGCGACGCATTCAAGCGGATTGCCTCCGAGCGAGGGGTTCGGCTCTCCGCCGACACCGCGATTTCGAGGGGTCGTGGGTCGCGGCGATCCTCGAGTTACGCGACGCTGCGGTCGACACGCTCATCGACTGGTAGCAAAGACGCCCCGCAGCGGACCTCAAGCCCTGAATGTCGCGCCCTGACCGGCGACGCTCGCGGACCCCGCGACCGCGCCGGCCTCCAGCAGCGCCGCGATCTCCTGCGCGCCGTAGCCCGCCTCCGCGAGCACGCGCTCGGTGTGCTCCCCGAGCGCCGGACCGGGCAGCCGCGCGTGGTCGCCCGGGGTGCGCGTGAGCTTCACCGGTATCCCGAGCTGGCGCACGCCGCCCGTGACCCCGGGCTGGTCGAGCTCGACCACCATCTCCCGCGCGCGCACCAGCTCGGAGTCGAGCGCCTCGTCCAGATCGAGCACCGGCTCCAAGCAGCAGTCGTGCTGCGCCGCGAACTCGCGCCACTGCGCACGCGTGCGCGCTTTGAACAGCTCGACCACCTGCCCGTGCGCCTCGGACCCCGGCCCCTCGAACTGGCGCTCGATCAGGTCCTCGCGCGCGACGCCGCGACACCACGCCTGCCAGAACTTCGGCTCCAGCGCGCCCAGTGTCACCCAGCCGTCCGCGCACTCGTACGGGCGGTAGCAGATCAGCGAGCCCGCGAGCGGCAGACCGCCGCGGTGGGGGACGCTTCCGTCGGCAAAGTACGCGCCCGCGACCATCGCCAGCCACGACAGCGCGCCGTCGGCCATCGAGACGTCCACGATCTGGCCCTCGCCCGAGCCCGCGGACACCGTGCCCGAGCCCGACCCCGAGGACGCCGTGGCCGAGCCCGGGGGGGCGCATCCCCCGACCGTCCCCCCGTCCCGCTCGCGCAGCGCCGCGAGGATGCCGATCACCGCCATCAGCGCGCCGCCGCCGATGTCGGCGATCTGCCCGGCGGCCTGCACGGGCGGCCCGCCGCGCTCGCCGGTGAGCCCGAGCAGGCCGACGAGTCCGAGATAGTTCATGTCGTGCCCCGCCGCGTCGCGCTTGGGCCCGGTCTGGCCGTAGCCCGTGATCGCGCAGTACACGATCCCCCGGTTGACCTCACGCATGCGCTCGTAGCCGACGCCGAGGCGGTCGAGGACGCCGGGGCGGAAAGACTCCAGGACGACGTCGTGGTCGGCCACCAGGCGCAGCAGCACCTCGCGCCCGCGCTCGCTCTTGAGGTCGATGCGGATCGAGCGCTTGTTGCGGTTCAGCGAGAGAAACAGCGCCGACTTCGCGCTGTCCTGTGCGCCCTCCACGTATGGTGGGGACCAGCGGATGTAGTCCCCCATGCCGGTGTCCTCGACCTTCAGCACCTCCGCGCCGAAGTCGGCCAGCAGCAGCGAGCAGAAGCCGCCCGGCAGCAGCCGCGAGAGGTCGAGGACCTTGACGCCCTCCAAGGGGAGCGTCACGCCGGGCTCCCGACGGCGGGCCTGGCCGGCACGTTCAGCATCGCCCGCGCCTCGGCGACGGTGGCCGGGCGCCGGCCGATCTCTTCGGTCATCTGACGGGCCTTGGCGATCAGTTCGCCGTTGGAGCTCGCCATCGTGCCGTCCGGCAGGTAGAGGTTGTCCTCCAGCCCGACGCGGATCGAGCCGCCGAGCGTCAGCGCAGCGGCGACCAGCATCCACTGCTCGCGCGAGATCCCGATCACGCCCCAGTGGGAGCCGTCGGGGATGTTCTCGACCATCGCCGCGAGGTTGCGCGCGGTAGGCGGAATGCCGCCGACGACGCCCATCACGCAGTCGACGTGCAGCGGCGTCTTCAGCGCGCCCATGTCGATCAGCGGCTCGAGGCTGCCGACGTGGCCGACGTCGAAGCACTCGTGCTCGGGTTTGATGCCGAGCTCGTTCATCGCCTCGAGCAGCTCGATGATCTCGGAGAACGGATTTGCGAACACCATGTCGAAGACGAACGCCTTGCGCGAGCGCGAGTACTTGGCGTAGTTCATCGAGCCCATGTTCAGCGCCGCCACCTCGGGACGGCAGGCCCTGAGGTACTCGATGCGCTTCGCCACCGGCACCTCGATCGTCCCGGTCGAGTAGTTGATGATCGCGGCGTCGCCGACCTCCGCGCGGATCGCCTCCGTGATCGCAGCGAAGTCCTCCACCTCATACGAGGGTGTGCCGTCCGGTTTGCGGGCGTGGATGTGGATGTGCACCCCGCCCTCGTCGACGATCCGCCGTGCCTCGGCGGCGTACTCCTCGGGCGTGTAGGGGATCGCGGGGCATTGATCGCGGTTGGCGATCGCGCCCGAGATCGAGCAGGTGATGACTACGGGGTCCTCGAGACTCATGCGGGTGTGACCTCCAGGTAGGTGCTGGGAGAGCGTTCGCCGAGGAGGCGCTCGTAGAGGCGGCGGCCGAGGCCGTAGCTCGCGCGGAGCACCGACTCCGCGTGATCTCGCTCCGGGGCCGGAACGAGGCGGGCGGCGCCGCGACAGAGGGGTCCCAGCGGCTTGCCGCGGGCGTCGGAGGGACCGACAAGAACGCGGGGGTTCGCCCTCACGCGCTTGACCTTCGCCGCGTCGGCGCCCGTGCGCACGTAGAGGCGCTCCGGTCCGTCGAGCCCGAACCACACCGGCGTGGGCACCGGCTCGCCGGAGCGACGATAGGTGACGAGCAGGGCGTACTTGTGCCGGCGCAACGCGCCGAAGTCGCTCGCCGATGCCCCTGCACGAGCGGCCGTGGCCGCCTGCGCGTTGCGCACGCGGTCGTACACCGAGCTCATACCGGTACCACTCCCTG
>DATHPS010000032.1:0-9877 GCA_035483545.1 Solirubrobacteraceae bacterium
CGCGGCGCACGGTTGCCTCGTTGTCGTCGCGGAAGTCGTCGTAGATCAGCACGAGCATCTGCTCTGGGGGGAACACCGCGTCGTAGCGGCGCAGCTGCTCGACGTAGCGGACGCGGTCGGAGTAGATCAGCGCCTGCGGCCAATAGGAGGTCGCGGGGATGTTGCGGTTGTGGCGCCGCTCGTCGTCGAGTTCGACGGCGGCGCGAAAGTCGGTCACCACCTCGTGGTGATTCTCGAGCAGCTGCAGGTGAAGCGAGCGCAGGAAGCTCGCGGGCTCGCGGATGATCGCGATGATGCGCGCGTCGGGACGAGCCGCGGCGATCCGCGCGGCAGCTGTGCGCGACCACAGATACGAGGTCGACGCCTCACCGATTCGCTGGCCTTCGCGGGCGTCGTCGAACAGTGAAAGGTAATCCTCGAGCGTCTGCACGGTTCTACCTGTGAATGAGATGTCACGCTCGCCGGAGGTCTGCGGATTCGGGTTGTCGCGCGCGAAGTACCACGGCTCCTTGCCGAAGCCCGCTTTGTACTCCGGCATGTGGATCTGCGGGTGACGACCGAGCATCTCGTACAGGGCGGTGGTGCCGCACTTGGCGTGCCCGACGATGAAGAAATCCGGCATGCGCGGGTCCGTCGCGGGCGCGGGGGACGGCTGGGCGGCGGAGGCCGACATCTGGCTCAGAGTGTAACCCTTGACACGAGCGCCCAGCGGACCTCCAGGGCGTGAAACGCGGGGTCCGACAGCAGCTGGCGGACGCTGTGATTGAGACTCGTGCGGTAACAGCGGATCGCCTCGAGCTTCGCCTGCGCCGCGGCTGCGTCCAGGCGCTGCACCTCGCCGGTGCGCAGCGCCGGCATCTCCGGCACGTCGCGTAGGAACGACTGCCAGTACGCGTCGACGTCGCGGTCGGGCTGAGGATCGCCGCCGTCGACCCAGCTGGGCCAGCCGTGGAAGATGCAGTACGGCAGCTCCGCGTACACGCTCACCGGCATGCCGGCGCGAAGCAGCGCGCGCCCGTAGCCGCGCGCCAGCAGATGGTCGGCGTGACCGCCGATGCCCGCCGGCACGTACACGCGCGAGGCGGCCGCCACTGCGGCGCTCAATGCCCGATCGAGCTCGTCGAGGCCGACCGCGATCGACTGCTGGCGGCGGTAGGAGGCGTCGAGCAGCGGCAGGTTGAGCGGCTCCCGGCCTGCGCCCCGGAGCGCCTGCGCGTCCTCCCGCAGGCGCCTGCGTGCGCGCTCGGCGGGGTCGCTTGCACCGATCACGGCCTCCCACACTCCGGCCTTGGCGGCCGTGGGGATCCCAGCGAACAGGTTCACCACATTCAACTCGCGATCGCTTGCCAACAGACTCCAGCAGTCGAGCGCCGCGTCGTCCCAGTGGGGCGAGAGCACCAGCTCCGGCGCGCCCGCGTCCACGCGCAGGCGCGGCTGCAGGCGCTCCTGCTCGCGGGGCCGCGCGAGCACGCGCGAGCCGCGACGCAGGATGCGAGGGAGGCCCGGCAGGCTGCGTGGACGACTGCGGTTCATCGGCGAGTCGGCCGGATTATACGGCTCACCCATTGTCCCACGGCCCGCATCGGCCCTGGTACACTCGTGTGAAATGACGGCGCCGACGGAGTCACCGATTGGCGCGCGCGCCGCACCGGGGAGAGTTCCAGACTTCTTCATAGTCGGCCACCACAAGAGCGGCACGACCGCGCTGTACGAGATGCTGCGGCGCCACCCGCAGATCTTCATGTCGGAGATCAAGGAGCCGCGGTACTTCGCGAGTGACATGCGCTCGCGCTTCCCCACACCTCGCAGTCACACGCTGCCCGAGACGTTCGAGGAGTATCTGTCACTTTTCGGTGGCGCCGGTCCCGAGCAGCGCGTCGGCGAGGCATCGCCCTCCTACCTCTGGTCTCAAACCGCCGCCGGGCGCATCGCCGAGGTGCAGCCGGGCGCGCGGATAATCGCGATCCTGCGCGAGCCGGCGGCGTTCCTGCGCTCGCTTCACCTGCAGTTCCTGCGCAGCCACGTGGAGACGCAGAAGGATCTGGCGAAGGCGCTGTCGTTCGAGCAGGCCCGACGCGAGGGCAGGCGCATACCGCGGCGCTCGCACCGCCCGCAGCTGCTGCAGTACTCCGAGCACGTGCGCTACGCGGAGCAGCTGCGCCGCTATCACGCGCTGTTCGCGCCCGAGCAGGTGCTGGTCCTGATCTACGACGACTTCCGCGCCGACAACGACGCCACGATCCACAGGGTGCTGCGCTTCCTCGACGTGGACGACGAGCAGCCGATCGAGCTGATTCACGTCAAACAGACGACGCGCACGATGCGCTCGCAGCAGCTCGACGACGTGCTGTACTCGGTCACGCAGGGAGGCTCCGCGCCGGCGCGCGCGGCGCGCGCCGCGGTCAAGACGCTGGCGCCGCGGCAGCTGCGTCGCAACAGCTTCACGCTGCTGCGACGCCGGGGCGTGCTCGGTGAGGCGCCGCCGGCGGACGAGCGGCTGATGCTGGAACTGCGCCGTCGCTTCAAGCCGGAGGTCGTCGCTTTGAGTGAATATCTCGACCGCGACCTGGTTGCGCTGTGGGGCTACGACCGACTCGACTGAGTCGCGAGACCCCGGCGCAGCAGCACCCCGAACCTGTACTGATGATTGATGCCCACCGTGGTTTTTCATCGCAACTTTCAGCGATTCCAGGGCGGTCACCTGAAGGTCTTTCACTACTTTCAGCACGTGCGCGCCTCCGGCTCTTATGACGCCCGCATCAGCTTCTCGCCGGACTCGCTGTGGGACGCGAGCAACCCCTGGGCGACGCTGCGCGAGAGCGTGATCGCGCCCGGCGAGGAGTGCTACGCAGACGTGCTGTTCCTGGCCGGGATGGACTGGCGCTGGCGCGAGTCACAGCGGCGCGAGGACGCGACGGTGCCGACGCTCAACCTGATCCAGGGCTTTCGCCACACGCGCGCCGACGATCCCACCCGCGCGTTCCTCGCGCGCCCTGCGATCCGCATCTGCATCGGCGCCGAGGTGCAGGACGCGCTGCAGGAGCTCGGCGTGCGCGGCCCGATCTTCACGGTGCCGATCGGCATCGACCTCGAGGGGATGCCCGTCGCCCGCGTAGGCGAGGAGCGGGACATCGACTGCGTCGTGCTGGCGGTCAAGGACCGCCCGCTGGGCGGGCGGATCGCCGAGCGCGTGCGTGCGCGCGGCCATCGCGTGACGCTGGTCGACCGCCCGGTCCCGCGCGAGGAGCTGCTCGCCTTGATGGCGCGCGCGCGGGTGGCGGTGCACCTGCCGGTCGTGATCGAGGGCGCCTACATCCCCGCCCTGGAGAGCATGGCGGTTGGTGCTGTGGTTGTGTGCCCGGACTGCATCGGCAACCGCTCGTTCTGCCGCGACGGCGAGACGTGCATCGTGCCCGAGCGCAGCGATCGCGCGATCGCGAGGGCCACGCTCGCCGCGCTCGCGGCGCCGGCGGACGAGCTCGAGCCGCTGCTGGCGGGCGCGCGCGAGGAGCTCTCGCGGCGCGACCTCGCCAGCGAGCGCGCCGGCTTCCTGGAGATCCTCGGCCGCGCGCACGAGCTGTGGGCGGCGATATGAGCGAGCATCCGCGCATGCTGCACATCGTCACCGTGCACTTCCGCTCGCCGCAGTGGATCGAGATCCAGACGCGCCACCTGCGCGAGAACATCGCGGTCCCGTATGAGACGTGGACGTCGCTGGAGGGCATCGACGCCTCCTACGGCAGCTATTTCGACCACGTGCTGGAGCAGCGCGGCAGCCACGCCGCGAAGCTCAACCACCTCGCGATGGAGGTCTCGCACGTGGCCGACGACGACGACCTGCTGATGTTCCTCGACGGCGACGCGTTCCCGATCGCGGACCCGATGCCGCTGATCGAGGACGCCCTGGAGCGCGCGCCGCTGCTCGCGGTACGCCGTGCCGAGAACGCGGATGAGCCGCAGCCGCACCCGTGCTTCTGCGTGACCACCGTTGGGATCTGGCGCAGCCTGCCGGGCGACTGGACGGCGGGGCGGACGTGGACGGGGCCGCACGGCAATCCCACGAGCGACGTCGGCGGCAACCTGCTGCGCAAGCTGGAGCTGACGGACACGCCGTGGGTGCAGGTGCTGCGCAGCAACGCCAGCGACATCGACCCGCTGTACTTCGCGCTGTACGGGCCCATCTACCACCATGGCGCGGGCTTCCGTACGGGCGAACTGAGCCCCGCGCACCGCGCCGCCGCCCCGAGGCCGCTGCCGGTGCCGCGCAACCCGCTGGCGCGCGCGGCGCGCAACCTCGTCAACGGGCTGCGCTGGCGCGCCTGGGAACGCGCCACGCAGCGGCGCCACATCCGCCAGTCCCAGCAGATGTTCGAGCGCATCAAACGCGGCGGCAGCGACTGGCTGGAGGAGCTGCGGCGATGAGCGGGCGCGTCAGACGACGTGGACCGCGCCGGCTTAACCCGGCCAAAGGAATTTCCCGTCCCAAGCCAGCGGTAGCGTCGCGGTCATGTGTTCGATCTCTCCTGTGGGCCGGCTGCTATCTCATGCCATGTCGCGTTCGCGTCCCGCTGGCCTGTTGGTGAGAGGCACGGGCAGTGAGCTTGAGGAAGGATCTGAAGGCGATCCTGGATGCCGCCGAGCGGCAGGGATGGCGTGTCGAGTTGCAGCGATCCGGGCACTACAAGCTCTATGCTCCTGATGGTGAGAACATAGTTACGACGGGCTCCACGCCGAGCAAGCCGAGCGCGTTGCGCAATCTGATCGGCCTGATGCGCCGGTACGGCTTTGAATGGAAGGGACGGTGATCATGGACTATCAGCTGACCATCGAGTTTGCCCAGCTGGGCCACGTTCCGGAGATGCCTGACCGACTGCTCACGATCCTGCTGAAGCGCCACGCAGATGCTGGCCCGGCGCTTGCTCACAACCAGGCCACCGGGACGTTGACCGTGATGCTCGCGTTCACGGCGTCCGATCCGGTCGGGGATGTCTCGTCGCTGTCGAAGGCGCTCGGTGAGGCGCTGCGCGACGCCGGGCTGAAGGATCCTCCCATGATCCTCGACGCGCACCTTGCGGCGGTGCACGAGAGTGAAGATGACCACGTCAACGCCCCCAGGATGCTCACGCCCGCCTGAGCCACCCGTCTCGTTCGCGGGCCGGCGTGCTCCAAGCCTGTCTAAATGTGAAGGCACCCGAGTCAGTATTCGCCCGGTGGCGGCGAGCCCGATCGCGGCGCTTCCGGTTCGAGCACCTCCGGCGTCGCCGGCGTTACTTCAACCTCGAGCAGTTCGCTCGCAGTCGCCTGGCTTTCCTCGTCGCGCGGGACTTTGATGCGGTAGACCTGCGGGCCGACGCCGTCGACGGTGTGTTCGATCGCGAAGCTCGACCCGGTGGCGACGGTCGCCTGCGCCACGACGTGGAAGCCGATCCCGGAGGAGTTCTGGCGCTCGAGGTAGATGACCTGGCCGGTGTGGTCGGGGGCAATCGTGCCGGAGAACGTCAGCACCTGCCCCGACTCGATGCTGGTGGCGGAGACGGTGGCGGTCAGCAGCGGCTTGATGCCCTCGAACAGGTTGGCCGAGCTGGTGCGCGCGCTGCGCACCTTGTAGTAGGTGCTCCGAAGCGGCGTCTGGGCGGGGAATTCGTAGTCGCCGCTCGCTTCCGGGGTGACCGTTGCGACGGTTTCAAAGCTGCCGCCACGCGAGGCCGCGAGCAGCGTCAGCTGTTCGCCTGAGCCGGCGGCGGACACGCCGCTGAGCGTGACCGACTGGCCGTACGGCAGCGGCTGCGCGGAGGCGTGGATCGTCAGGCGCGGGTTCTGGCGCTGGGCGATCTCGTAGGAGAGCGGTTCGGAGGCGGCCGGCAGCGCGCCGCGAACCCGCACCAGCGTACGGATCGTGGCCTGGCCGGGGATGCCGAAGGTGTGGGTGATCGAGTATTCGCCGCCGGGGCCGACCGTGCCGATGCCGATCCGGTGCCAGTCTTCCGTCGCGGTGGCGCTCTCGCGCTGCAGGATCACGCGTGCGCCGGTGGCGTCGGGGCTGATGGTCCCGGTGAAGGTCACGGTGTTGCCGAGGGCGGGCGTGTCGGAAGGGGTGGAGGCTCCTTGGCCGGCCGGCGCGTCGCTGGCGGTCGCGCTCTGGCTCGCGTGGTGGCCGGCGATCGCTAGTTCGCTGCCCTGCGGCGGCCCGCTGATCGTCAGCAGCGGCGTGACCTTGATGGCGCTGTGGCGGCTGCGCCTGCCGGTGGCGCTCGCGTAGAAGGCGCCGTTGCCGTCGAGCGGTTCGGTCGTGAACTGGTACGTGCCGTCGGCTTCGGTGGTGGTCGTGCCGGCCGTGGCGTAGCCGGGCACGTGCGCCGTGTGGCGGTAGATCGTGACGGTCTGTTCCGCGGCGCTCGCCGCTTCCGGGCACACCAGGACGCCCGTGAGCGTCGCCGTTTCGCCGGCGGTGAGCGGGCCGGCGGGCACCTTCAGTGCGACGGTGCAGCGTGCGCGGCGTGCGGCGCGCTTTTCCCAGCCGCGGCCGTGGCGCGAGCCCGATTCGCCGGTTTCGCCAGATCCAGGTTCGCCGGGCGTGCCGCTGCCGGATCCGCTCGGGGTGCCCGAGCCGGATTCGCCGGGCGTTTCGGCGCTGGCTTCGGCCGCGCCTTCGGCGGCGCGTTCGCTGTGGTGGCGCGCGGCGCGTTCGCTGAGCTGCCTCGCCGCCGCGCCGGAGGGCGCCAGCAGCGCGGGGCCGGCTGCGAGCGCGAGGACACCGAGCAGCGCGCGCAGTCCGATGGGGTGGAAGGAGGTTGGCCGCTTGCGGGTTGACATGTGGAGCCGAGCCCGACTCGAGGATTCGGGCCTCGCGGGTGCATCGGCAGCGGCGCGCCGATCCTTGAGCGATCGCCGGACGATCGTCAGTGGACCCCGTCTGTGCCTCCGCTTCCGGCCCCGCCGTCGGGCCGGAGCCGGTCGCGCAGCACCTCCTCGTAGAAGTTCTCGATCCGCGCCGCGATCGCCTCGGGGCGGTAGTCCGCGACGGCGCTGCGCGCGGCCTCGCCGAGGCGCTCGCGCGCGATGGGGTCCTCGCTCAGCTCGCGCATCGCGGTCGCCAGCGAGCGCTGGTCGCGGCTCGCGAACAGGCGCCCGGTGCGCCCGTCGTCGAGCACCTCGGAGGGTCCGCCCTCGTCGGGCGCGATCACGGCGAGGCCCGCGGCCATGCCCTCGAGCACGACCATGCCGAACGGCTCCGGGATCACGGATGCGTGCACGAGCGCGTCGAACGACGCGAGCTCGCTCCAGATGTCCTCGCGAAAGCCGCGGAGCTCGACGCGCTCGGTGAGGCCCAGACGCGCCACCAGCTCGTGCAGCTCGCGCTCGTAGTCGTGCTCGCCGAACATCGGCGTCCCCACGATCACGGCGCGCTGGCCGCCCGCGGGGAACGCCTCGGCGAACGCGCGCAGGAACAGGTCCTGTCCCTTCCACGGCGCGATCCGGCCGAGCATCCCGAACACCGTGGCGCGCGAGCCCGGCGCGCGCGTGCGGGGCGGGAGCTCGACCGAGTCGGGGATCACGAGGCGCGGCTGCCCCCGCTCGGCGCCGGCGAGCGTGGCGAGCGTGGCGGCGGAGTTGGCGAGCACGCCGTCGGCGAGCTGGCGGACGAGGCCGCGCACGAGCATCACGGCCGGCCGCGGGATGTAGTCGGCGGCGATGCGGTCGCGCGCATGCCACAGCAGCGGCACGCCGGCCGCGCGCGCCGCGAGGCTTCCGTACACGCCGGCCTTGAGCGAGTTGGTGTGCACGAGCTGCGGCTGCAGCTGGCGCAGGCGCCGCGTCAGGCGCGCGACGTACGCGAGCGTGTGCAGCGCCACCGCCGGAGGCGCGCCGCCGGGACGCACGGTGTCGCGGCGCAGGTCGCGCGCGGAGGCGGCGATCGGCAGCACCTCCACGGACACGCCGGCGGCCTGCAGGCGCGCTGCGAGCGGCCCGTCCTCGCCGAGGATCACGTGCGCGTTGACGCGCTGGAGGTGCGGTAGCACGCGCAGCAGCGCGATCTCACCGCCGGACAGCCGCGCGACGTGATCGAGGAACACGACGCGCGTGCGCGGGTCGCGCTCGCCGGCGAGCAGGCCGCGGTACAGGCGCCGGTGGCGCTCGCCGACATCGCTCCAGGAGAAGCGTTCGGCGTAGGCGCGGGTCTGCTCGCGGCCCGGCAGCGTACCCCGCGCGGCCTCGCGCAGCCGCGCGCCGAGCGCCGCCGCGTCGCCGGGCTCGACCACGAGCGAGCGGTCGAGCGGCATGGTCACCTCGGGCAGGCCGCCGACGTCGGTGACGATGCTGGGCGTGCCGCACGCGGCGGCCTCGAGCACGACCAGCCCGAAGCCCTCGAAGGAGGTCGTCGGCACGACCGCCACGTCGGCCGCGCGGTAGGCGTCGATCAGCTCGGCGTCGGACAGCCGCCCGAGCAGGCGCACGCGCTCCGCGAGCGACGGTGACGCCGCCCGCGCGGCGAGCCGCTCGCGCAGGGCGCCGTCGCCGACGATCAGCAGCTGCGAGCCGGGCGGCAGCACGTCCGATCGCGCATGGTCAACGGACGCTGAGCCCCCCGGCGGCGCAGCCCCGAACTCCTCCCATGCGTCGAGCAGCGTGTCGAGCCCCATGCGTGGCACCAGGCGCCGGACGCATACGGCCAGGAAGGCATCCTCGGCGATGCCCAGCCGCTCGCGCGCGGCGGCGCGCTCGCCGGGATCGTCGCCCGGCGTGAACTCCTCCAGCGCGACGCCGGGAGCCCACACGTGCACGCCCCACGGCGCTACGCGGTAGCGCTCGACGAGCACCCTGCGGAAGGCGGAGGACAGCACCACGTGCGCGTCGGCGCGGTGCAGCACGCGCCGCTCGAGCGCCATGCGCAGCGCGCGCCGCCAGCGCGAGGCATCGCCGGCGGACACGCTCTCCTGCGCCCACGGCCCCTGGAAGTGGAACACGCAGGGGTGCTCCCGCAGCGCCCTCGACGCAAGCAGCGGCGCCGCGGCGTACAGCGCGAAGTGCGCGTCGACGACGTCCGTCTCGCGCGCCGCCGCGATGGCCGCGCGGCGGTAGCCCAGCAGCCGCTGCACGAGCGGGCGCTCGCCGTCGACGACGATCGCGATCGCGGCGGGCGCGTCGCCCGCGGGGCCCACGACGACGCCGCGCGCGTCGGGCAACTGCTCGAACAGCGAGCGGTAGTAGCGGTCGAGCCCGCCGAGCGTCGCGGGGAACCAGCCCAACCCGAGCATCAGCACGCGCGGGCGCGTACGTTTTGCCGTGCTCGACCCGTTGGTGTCGAATGATGGCTCGACGGTCTCGGACAAGCTGCGCATCTTGACAGGGCGCGGATATGCACCGTAAAGTTCACAACCGTCAGGTCTGACGCGGGGTAACGTCACAGGCTGAGCCTCAGCCACCAGCACGGATGCCAGCCAACTATCACCTATCGCACCTGAGAACCCTCGAGGCTGAGGCGGTCCAGGTGATGCGGGAGGTCGCCGCGGAGTTCGAGCGCCCGGTGCTGCTGTTCAGCGGCGGCAAGGACTCGATCGTGCTGCTGCGCCTGGCCGAGAAGGCGTTCCGCCCGGCGCCGTTCCCGTTCCCGCTGATGCACGTCGACACGGGGCACAACTTCCCGGAGGCGATCGAGTACCGCGACCGCCGCGCGGCCGAGCTGGGCGAGCGGCTGATCGTGGCGAGCGTGCAGGACTCGATCGACCAGGGCCGTGCGGTCGAGGAGACGGGGCCGCGCGCGTCGCGCAACAAGCTGCAGACGGTGACGCTGCTGGACGCGATCGCCGAGCACGGCTTCGACGCGGCGTTCGGCGGCGCGCGCCGCGACGAGGAGCGCGCCCGCGCCAAGGAGCGC
>DATHPS010000033.1:0-106967 GCA_035483545.1 Solirubrobacteraceae bacterium
GTTCGTCGCGGCGGGCTCGTTCCCGCGTTCCTGGCGAGCCCCGACCGCGTCGATCACATCGAGGTCGTGGAGATCGACGGCGGCGAGGTCGTGTTCTTCTGGGATCTCCCTCCTCACACCGCCTCACGCCTGGCGCGCGAAGTGCGCGAGGACCTGGGCCGCATGGAGCGCGAGGATTTCCTCGCGCGCTGGAGTACCGTGGAAGCCTGATGAGCGTCCCATCGCCCGAGGACCCCGGCCTAGGAATGGCTTCAGCGAGCTCTCGCTTGCCCGAGCCCGAGACGGCACGCGAGTGGCTTGCGGCGATGGTCTTGATCCGCCGCTTCGAGGAGCGCGCGGGCGAGATGTACGCGCGGGCGAAGGTCGGCGGCTTCCTGCACCTCTCGATCGGAGAGGAGGCCACGATCGTCGGCAGCGCCCGCGCGTTGCGCGACAGCGACTACCTGATCTCGACCTACCGCTCCCATGGCGATGCCTTGGCACGCGGCACATCCCCCGACCGCGTGATGGCCGAGCTGTTCGGCAAGCGCGATGGCTGCTCCAAAGGCCACGGCGGCTCGATGCACATGTTCGACGCCGAGCGGCGCTTCATGGGCGGCTACGGGATCGTCGGCGGCAACCTGCCGATCGCCGCCGGCATCGCCCTCGCGAGCGACTACCTGGGGACCGACGACGTGACGCTCTGCATGTTCGGCGACGGCGCCTCCAACCAGGGCACGTTCGGCGAGACCCTGAACCTCGCCGCGCTGTGGCGGCTGCCGGTGGTGTTCATGGTGACCAACAACCAGTTCGGGATGGGCACCGCGCTGCGGCGCCACTCCGCCGTGACCGACCTGCAGCGCAAGGGCGAGAGCCTTGGCGTACCCGGCATGCGCTGCGACGGGATGGACGTCCTCGACACGCACGCCGTCCTCGCGCAAGCGCTCGCCCGGGTGCGCGAGGAGCGCCGGCCGCTGCTGGTCGAGGCCATCACGTACCGCTTTCGCGGGCACTCGATGGCGGACCCCGAGGAGTACCGCTCCAAGGAGGAGGTCGCGCGGTGGCGCGAGCGTGACCCGCTCCCCGCGTTTGGCGAGCTGCTGCAGCGCGAGGGCGTCGTCGACGCGCAGGAGCGCGCCGCGATCGACGAGCGCGCGCGCGCGCGGGTCGACGCGGCGGTCGCGTTCGCCGAGGCCTCGCCGTTTCCGCCGCCCGAGTCGCTGTACGACGATGTGTACGCGCTCGGCGACCAGGTCCGCGGCTGGTACTCGGTGCGGACCGGCTGATGGCGGAGCTGCGCTACCGCGAGGCGCTGAACGCGGCCCTGCGCGAGGAGCTCGCGCGCGACGAGCGCGTGATCCTGATGGGCGAGGACATCGGCGTCTTCGGTGGCGCATTCAAAGTGACGGCGGGGCTGCTGGAGGAGTTCGGGGAGCGGCGGGTACGCGACACGCCGATCTCCGAGAACACGATCGTCGGGATGGGCGTCGGCGCGGCGATGATCGGCCTGCGACCGGTCGTCGAGCTGATGACGATCAACTTCGCGCTGCTCGCGTTCGACCAGATCGTCAACCACGCCGCGCACATCCACTACATGTTCGGCGGCCAGGCCCGCGTGCCGCTCGTCGTGCGCATGCCCCAAGGCGCCGGCCACCAGCTCGGCCCGACGCACTCGCACTGCCTCGAGGCGCTCTTCATGCACGTGCCCGGCCTGCTCGTCGCGACCCCCTCCACGCCCGCCGACGCCAAGGGCCTGCTGAAGGCCGCGATCCGCGACGAGAACCCCGTGATCTTCATCGAGCACGAGTCGCTCTACGGCCAGCGCGGCGAGGTGCCCGACGATCCCGACCACGTGCTCGACTTCGGTCGTGCCGCCGTGCGCCGCGAGGGCGCCGACGTCACGATCGTCGGCATCTCGCGCATGGCACTCACCGCGCAGCGCGCCGCGCAGCGTCTCGCGGACGCACACGGGGTGCAGTCGGATGTGATCGATCCCCGCACCCTGCGGCCGCTCGACCTCGACACGATCCTGCGCTCCGTCGCGAAGACCAACCGCTGCGTCGTCGTCGAGGAGGGCTGGCCGCACGGCGGCGTCGGCGCGAACCTCAGCGCGCTGATCTCCGAGCAGGCCTTCGACGACCTCGACGCACCCGTGCGCCGCGTCACCGGCGCCGACGTGCCGATGCCCTACTCCAAGCCGCTCGAGGACATCGCCTATCCGCACGAGCCGCAGGTCGTGGATGCCGCGCTCGAGGTCCTGGGTTTGGCGCCCGCGGCAACCGGCGGCGGCGCGGCAACCGGCGCCAGCGCCGCCACGAGCACCGCCCCGATGGGCAATCCGACCGCAGCGATACCGGGACGCGACTGATGGCCGAGATCGTGATGCCGCGCCTCTCGGACACGATGGAGGAGGGCACGATCCTGCGCTGGCTCAAGCGCGACGGCGAGCACGTCGCGCGCGGCGAGCAGCTCGTCGAGATCGAGACCGACAAGGCCGCGATGGTCTACGAGTCCGACGAGGACGGCGTCCTGCAAGTCGTCGCCGGCGAGGGCGACACACTCGCGGTCGGCGCCACGATCGCGCAGGTCGGCGCTGCCGGGAACAGCGAGCGCGCGAGATCCGCGAGCGGCGACACCGCAGAGTCGCAAGCCGCGGAGGAGGCACAGCACGGCGGGACTACGGCGGAGATCGCAAGGCCGCCCGGCCCCCAGCCGGGTGCGACCGAGACCGCGGCGCCCCCGCCGGCGCGCGCGAAGCCCACTGCTTCCACGGCCGGCGCGCACGCCGATGCGCACGACGGCGAGCGCGTCAAGGCCTCCCCCGTCGCCCGGCGCGTCGCGCAAGAGCGCGGCGTCGACCTGCACCGCGTCGCGGGCAGCGGACCGCACGGGCGGATCGTGAAGGCCGACGTCGAGGGCGCCGCGAGTGGCGCCGAGACGACCCTCGCCGAGCGCGTCGCGACGGCGAAGGGCGAGACGACAATCGTCGAGCTCACCCGCACCCAGCGGACGATCGCGCGGCGCATGGCGGAGTCCAAGGCGACGATCCCCGACTTCGCGCTGCAGATGGAGATCGACATGGAGGCCTGCGTCGCGCTGCGCGCCGAGCTCAAGCGCCTCGCGCCCGAGGAGGCGCCCACGTACAACGACATGATCGTCAAGGCCGGCGCGCTCGCGCTGCGCGAGCACCCGCGCGCGAACGGCGGCTACCGCGACGGCAAACTCCAGCTGCACTCGCGCGTGAACGTCGGTGTGGCCGTCGCGACCGACGACGCGCTCGTCGTCCCCACCGTCTTCGACGCCGACCAGAAGTCGCTCGGCGAGATCGCCCGCGAGACCCGCACGCTTGCCGCGCGCGTGCGCGCCGGCACGATCACCCCGCCCGAGCTCGGCGGCGGCACCTTCACGGTCTCCAACCTCGGTATGTACGGCGTGCGCAGCTTCACCGCGATCGTCAACCCGCCGCAAGCCGCGATCCTCTCCGTCGGGGCGCTCGCGCCGCGGGCGGTCGTCGTGGCAGACGAGGTGCTCGCGCGCCACACACTCACCGTGACGCTCGCCTGCGACCACCGCATCCTCTACGGCGCCGACGCCGCGCGCTTCCTCGCGCGCATCCGCGCGCTCCTGGAGGAGCCCGCCGCGCTGACGCTTTAACGCAGCGGATCGATCCAGCGCAGACCGGGGAACCGCGAGAAATCGTTGTCGCACGAGCACAGCGTCGCGCCGTGCTCGATCGCGAGCGCGGCGAGGTGAGCATCGCTCGTCAGATTGCCGGCGGTCCCGAGCGGCCGCAATAGATCGCGCAACACCGCCGCGTGCCGGTCGGTGGGATGGACCACGGTGACAGCGGGCTGAGCCAGCCAGCCATCAACCACAGCAAGCGCCTTCTCCGCGTCCCACGGATCTAGAAAGACCCTCGGATTGGTGACGAGCCGGACAAAAGCAATCAACGCCAACCACGCCAATGCCACGGTCTCCGTGCCCGACAGCGTCGCCTCGACCCACCTCAGCGCCGGCTTGTGCAGTACGGCCGTCTCATCTGCCGCGTATACGAGCAGATTGATATCCGGCAGCTTCACTTGCCCAGTTCGAGCTTGCGCAGAATCTCCGCGTCTTCAATTTCTGCGGCGAGCGCAAATGCCCTGTCGAGATTGACCCCCGGGCGTCCGCCCAATGGCGCCGTCGGCATCCGGTAGCGCTTGGCTGGCTGCACGGAACCACCGAGACCAGACCGGATGGCATCGTTGATGGCCGCCTTGAACGACACGCCTCGCTCGCGCATGGTCGCGCGAAGCTTTGCCTCCACATCCGCGTCGAGTGTGACCGTCGTGCGCATGCACGCATCTTAGCATCAACTATCATGCTGTCATGATGCTTCCCTCACCGAAGCCTCCTCCGGCGCCCACGAATCGTGGCTCAGCCAAAGATGATCGAGGGCCCCGCTAGGCTGAGAGAGCAAATGAGCCTCGCCGATCGCTACGCGCAGGAGCTCTGGGTCTGCCACCTCGGCACGGTCCCCTACCGCGACGCGCTCGCCCTGCAGGAGGCCGTCCGCGCTCGCCGCCAAGCCGGCGAGCTCCCCGACACCCTTCTCCTACTCGAGCATCCCCCCGTCTACACCCGCGGCCGGCGCTCGCGCCCCGAGGAGCTCGCGCTCGGTGAGGACTTCTACCGCGCGCGCGACATCGAGATCGTCCCAACCGACCGCGGCGGGCGCGTCACCTACCACGGCCCCGGCCAGCTCGTCGGCTATCCGATCATGGGCGCCCCCGACGTCCTCGCGCACCTGCGCAAACTGGAGGACGCGATCGTCGCCGCGCTCGCCGCGGAAGGCATCGCCGCGCACTCGCGCCCGCACGACGGCCCCGACTACACTGGCGTCTGGGTCGCTGATCGCAAGCTCGCCTCGCTCGGCGTGCACGTCTCGCGCGGGATCTCCACGCACGGCTTCGCCGTCAACGTCGAGAACGACCTGCAGCCGTTCTCGTGGGTCGTCGCCTGCGGGCTGCCCGACGTCACGATGACCTCAATCGCCGCCGAGTTCAGCCGACGCGAGACCGAGCCGGACTCGCAGGCCATTGAGAGCTGCCCGGGCGCGCTGCTGCGCTGCTTCCGTCGCCGCATCGCGCACCACCTCTGCCAGACCCTCGGTCGCCGGCAGCGGCTCGTCTCACCGCGGCGACTCGGGATCGAGGCCCCCCTCGCATTGGCTGCGACCTCGGCGATGCCGGTAGCGGCATGACCGACGCAGCCCCGACCGCGACCCGCTCGCGCGCGAACCCCGGCGGCATGGACGTCCTGCAGGTCCTCGGCCCCGCGGTGCGCCCGCTGCGCGAGCGCAAGCCGCCGTGGCTGAAGGTTCCCGCACCCGGCGGCGCGCGCTACCGCGCGCTGACCGCGCTGATCAAGGACGAGAACCTCCACACCGTCTGTCAGGAGGCCGCGTGCCCGAACGTCGGCGAGTGCTGGGAGCGCGGCACCGCGACCTTCATGATCCTCGGCGACACCTGCACGCGGCGCTGCGGCTTCTGCAACGTCAAGACCGGCAAGCCGACCTGGAACGATCCGCTGGAGGCCGCGCGCGTCGCGCGCTCGATCGCGCGCATGGGGCTGCGCCACGCGGTCGTCACCTCGGTCGATCGCGACGACCTCCCCGACAAGGGCGCGTCCGCGTTCGTCGGCGTCATCCGCCAGGTCCGCCGCCAGGCGCCCGCCTGCCAGATCGAGGTCCTCACACCCGACTTCCAAGGCCACGAGATGCCGCTCGCGAAGGTCATCGCCGAGCGCCCCGACGTCTTCAACCACAACGTCGAGGTCGTTCCGCGTCTGTACCCGCTCGCGCGCCGCGGCTCGAGCTTCGAGCGCTCCTGTCGCGTCCTCGGCCTCGCCAAGGAGCTCGGCGGCGCCGAGGTTACGACCAAGTCCGGGCTGATGGTCGGCCTCGGCGAGACCCACGACGAGCTCGTCGATACCTTCGCCGCGCTGCGCGCCCGCGGTGTGCAGGTGCTCACCGTCGGCCAATACCTGCGTCCCTCCGCGCGTCACCTGCCCGTTGTGCGCTACTGGCACCCCGACGAGTTCGCCGCGCTCGAGCGCGCCGCGTACGCGCTCGGCTTCGAGCACGTCGCCGCCGGCCCGCTCGTGCGCTCCTCCTACCACGCCGATCAGCACGTCCCGCAGCCGCGCGCCGGCGTCGGACCGCTCGCGAGCGCGGGACCAGTCGCCTGACTCAGATCGCGGCGGCGTCCGCGCCGCCGATCGAGATGACCCTCGCCGGCGTGGCGCAGCCGACCCACGGGTAGTCTGCGGCGATCCTCGCCCGCCTGCTGATCCTGCTCGTTGCCGCGCTGTTCATCGTCGGCTTCGCCTTCCTCACCCTCAGCGCAATCGCCGCGCAGGGGTTTACGCTGGGGACCGCGATCTCCGCGTTCGTGATCGTCCTGATGGCCGTCGGAATTCTCGGCGCCCTGCTGAACCCGCCCCGTCGATGAGCCGCTTTCCCTGCCGAACTACCCCCACGTCGATGAGCCGTTCTCCCCGCCGAACCACGCGCAGTCGATGAATCGCTCCCCCCGCCGAACCACGCGCAGTCGATGAGCCGCTCCCCCTTCCTGCCTCCCAGCCGCCGCCGCTCGCGCGAGGCCGCGCGCCGCCGTCGCCGCCGCCAGCGCCGGCGCGCGCTTGTCGGGATCGCCTTCGCGGCGATCGTCGCGGCGCTCGCTTACGTCGTGCTCGCACACGGCGCGACGTCGCCCGAACACGGCGGCTCGGCGGCGACGCACACCCGCGACGCCGCGCGCGGTAAGCGGCGGGGAGCGGACTCGAGCCGGGCGGGACTCGCCGCGAGCGCCGGCGCGCCGCGGCCCTCAAGCGGCATTTCCGGAACTGCGACGGGTAGTCCCGGCGACGGGCCCGGGCTTTCCCCCGCGGGCTTCCCACTCGGCCAACCATCGCTGCCGCTAAACCTCGCCGATCCCGCCGCCGACCCGCTGCACCTCGGCTTCCCCGAGCCGCCGCGCGCGGGCATCGTGATCGATCTCGACAGCGGCCGCGTCCTGTGGCGGCGCAACCCGCTGACGCGACTGCGGATCGCGAGCCTCACGAAGATGATGACCGCGTTGTTGACCGTCAAGTCCACGCCGCCCGACGCGCGCGTGCTGATCACCAAGCAGGCCGAGGAAACGAGCGGCTCGAAGGTCGGCGTGCTCCCGCTCGGGCGCCGCGTGCCGCTGACGCCGCTGCTCTACGGGCTGCTGCTGCCTTCGGGCAACGACGCCGCGGTCGCGCTCGCGCAGCACGTCGCCGGCACCGTGCACCGCTTCGTCGGCGAGATGAACGAAGAAGCCGCGCGCCTCGGGCTCGGCTGCACGCACTACTCCTCGCCGTCGGGCTTCTACAACACGCACAACTACTCGTGCGCCGCCGACCTCGCGGAGCTCGCGAGCATCGATCTGCGCCAGCCACGTATCGCGCAGGTCACGCGCACGCGCGCCGCGATCCTGCCGTTCCCGATCAAGGGCGGCAAGCTCTACCTCTACAACAACAACCCCCTCCTGATCTACGGCTACCCCGGCACGACCGGGATGAAGACCGGCGAAACGATCGAAGCCGGCCGCTGCCTCGTCGCGACCGCCGCGCGCGACGGGGTGCGCCTCGCGGTCGTCCTGCTGCACTCGCCCGCGCCGGGCACGCAGGCGCGGGACCTGCTCAACGACGCCTTCCAGAACGTCTACCACCTGCGGCCCGTCGCCGAACCCCCGATGCCGCCGGGCGCGTAGCCGCAAGCGCGCAGACCTACCGCATGCGCGACCCGGACGCGGTACCGTATGCGTAGCGATTGACTGGTCAGTCAACCAAGGTGGCAAGGAGGAGCAGCCGTGGATCTCGACGACACACCCGAGCAGGCCGCGTACCGCGCGCAGGTGCGCACGTGGCTCGAGCAGAACAAGGCGACGGCGCCGGTCCTGCAGGGACCCGGCGCGCTCGAGGACGAGGCTGAGATCGTCGCCGCGCGCCGCGCGTGGCAGGGCCGCCTCGCCGAGGCCGGCCTCGCGGGCGTGACGTGGCCGAAGGAGTACGGCGGGCAGGGCCTGGGCCCGCTCGAGCAGGTGATCTGCAACCAGGAGATCGCGCGCGCGAAAGTTCCCGGGATCCTCGACGCGATCGGCGTGGGCATGCTCGGCCCGACCCTGATCGCGCACGGCGCGGACGAGCAGAAGGGCCGCTACCTCGGGCCGATGCTGCACGGCGACGAGGTCTGGTGCCAGCTCTTCTCCGAGCCCGCGGCGGGCTCGGACCTCGCGGCGGTGCAGACACGCGCGCGCCAGCAGGACGACGGCAGCTGGCGGCTGACCGGCCAGAAGGTGTGGACGACGAACGCACAGTTCGCCTCCTACGGGCTGCTGCTCGCGCGCACCGACATCGACGTCCCGAAGCACAAGGGGATGACGATGTTCGTACTACCGATGGACGCGGAGGGCGTCACGGTGCGCGGCCTGCGCCAGATCTCGGGCGAGGCGGAGTTCAACGAGGTCTTCCTCGACGACGTCGCGCTCGACGCGGACGCGGTCGTCGGCGGGGTCGGCAACGGCTGGGGCACCGCGCTGACGACGCTGATGTTCGAGCGCGTCACGATTGGCCTCGGTAGCGAGGGCCTGGGTTACAACTCGGCGCGCTTCGCGAAGGCGATCGCCTCCGACGAGCACGCGCGCCGCGACCCCGAGGTGCGCCGCCAGCTCGGCGAGATCGCCTCCGAATTGCTCGCGGTGCGCTTCACCGGCTACCGCACGCTGAGCGCGTTGCAGCGCGGCCAGATCCCGGGCCCGGAGGCGGGCCTCGCGAAGGTCACGATCGTCAACGGCGCGATCAAGTCCGGGGACCTGATCGCCGACGTGCTCGGGCCAGACGCGCTCGACGAGGGCAGCGAGTGGGCGTACATGATCTCCTTCCTGCCGGGCCTGAAGTCGGCCGGCGGCACGGAAGAGATCCTGCGCAACACGATTGGCGAGAGGGTCCTCGGACTGCCCCCCGAGCCGCGCCTGGACAAGGGCATCCCATTCTCGGAGCTGCGAGCGAAGGAGACGGCAAGCGCATGAACCTCGATCTCTCAGACGAGCAGGTCCTCTTGCGCGAGGCCGCGCGCGGCACGCTCTCGCGCTTTAAGAACCTCGAGGCCGCGCGCGAGGCGCTCGACAGCGGCGGCGCGCCGCCGGACCTCTGGCCGACCGCGGTGCAGGCCGGCTGGCCCGGGCTGCTCGTGGGCGAGGCGCACGGCGGCGCGGGCCTCGACGCGTTCGACGCGATGCTCGTGCTCAGCGAGTGCGGGCGCGTGCTCGCCGCGATCCCGCTGCTCGGTCACCTCCCGGCGAGCGCGATCCTCGACGCCTCACCGGCCGCCGCCGAGTTGCTGCCCACGCTCGCCGGCGGCGAGCAACGGGCCGCGTATCTGCCGACACGCCCGCCCGACGACATGCACGGCGAGTGGAGCGTCGATCCCGCCGGCGGGATGGAGCGCGCGCCCGTCCCGATCGCCGCGCGCGGCGCTGACGGCAGCGCACGCGTCACCGGCCAGCTCGCGTTCGTGCCCGACGCGCCCGGCGCCGACGTGCTCGTGGGCGTCGCACTACTCGATACCCCGCAAGGGGGCACAGCCGGCAAGCCCGTCGGCTTCGCCGTCCAGGCGTCCGCTGCCGGCGTCAACATCGACGCGGTGCGCCGCTACGACGCGACCCGCGCGCTCGGCCACGTCGCGCTCTCGGACGCGCCGGCAACCCTTCTCGACGCCTCCGAGGAGACGCTCGCCGGGGCGTGGCACCTCGCGCAGGCGCTGATCGCCGCGGAGTCGCTCGGGGCTGTCGAGACCGCCCTGGAGACCTCCGTGGCCTACGCCAAGGAGCGCTTCACGTTCGGTCGCGCGATCGGCTCCTACCAGGCCGTCAAGCACTCGCTGACCGAGGTCTTGCGCCAGCTCGAGAACGGGCGCTCGCTGCTCTACTACGCGGGCTGGTCGCGTAACGGCGCGCCCGCCGAGTTCCCGCTCGCCGCGGGCGCCGCGCGCTCGGTCGCGGGTCGCGCGCTGGACACCGCGGCGCGCACGATGATCTCGGTGCACGGCGGCATCGGCGCGACCTGGGAGCACGACGCGCCGCTGTACTTCCGCCGCGCGCAGCTCAGCCGGCGCCTGCTCGGCGGAACCGCGCTCGCGAGCGACCAGGTCGCCTGCGAGTTGATCGCGCAGGGGTAGCAGTCGTTGAGGGCGCAGGAAGTTTGAACGTTTTTTTGGAGCTCGTTACGACCAGAATAGTTTTGGGCGTAAAAGATCTTCAAAAAATGAGCCTACATCTCGCGTAGCCGCGCCTCGCCTGCGAGAACTCTCTGGCGAGAGCGCTATGCCAGCTGTGAAAGCGCTGTGAGGGCGCTGTGCCAGCGCTGTGAGGGCGCTGTGCCAGCGCTGTGCCGGCGCTGTGCCGGCGCTGTGCCGGCGCTGTGAGGGCTACCGCTTGGAGCGGCGCGCGTGCTTGCCGTGGTGCACCCGCGCGAGCGTTGCGGTCGTCAGCGTTTCGAGCACGGGCGCGCCATACGCTGCGTGCACAGCTTCGACGAGTCCCATGTCGACCCCGCAGTTGACGCAGAAGCCGTGCTGGGACCAGCCGATCGCGCGCGCGAGCACTTCATCGGCGTACGCGACGCCGGTGGCGTCGTGGCCGTAGTAGTCATACGCGGCCCACCACGCCGAGTCGTCGAGCTCAGCGCCGGCGCCATCCGAAGAGAGCAGCCACGCCGCGGCCATCACCGAGTCGAAGTCGTCGTAGATCGAAGGATGGCGCGTGGTCTCGTGATCGTAGACCGCGGGCCGCTTCCCATAGCGATAGGCGTCCTTGACGAGCGCCCAGGTGGTGACGGGGCCGTTGGTGACGTTGAACTGCATCGGCCCGCCGCAGCAGCGCGCGAAGTTCAACCCGCGGTAGGTGGTCGGGGCGGTCGAGAACGCGGTCTCCTGATCGTGGATCGAGGCGAGCAGCAGCCAGTTGACGCCGAACACGTGCTGCGCTTCGGCGTAGATCGGATAGAAGCCCGCCTCCCACGCCGCCGGGATGTGCACCGCCGGGGCGCCCAGCCCGCTCGCCGCTGCGCCGCCCGCGCCGCCCTGCGCTTCGCCGCGACCCACCCCGCTCGCCGTTTCGCCGCTGCCCGCCGCAGTCATGGGACTGGCGAGCACGCCTCCCGTGGCGGCTGGCGTGGCGACTACACCGCCGGCCGCGGCCGGCTTCCTGGCCCCCCGCGCCGCACCGCCCGCGACTGCGTCGCTGCGGGCCCCCGCGGCACCGGCGTACGGCCCGGCCGCCGGCGCGCCGCGCCCCGCCAAGATCGCCCGCGCGGAGGCGCTCGCGGCGCTCGGCGTACGCGCCGCCTGGAGCACCGCGGGCGGCGCGAGCGAGCCCCGCGAGGACCCCAGCGCCCCGCTGAGCGCGGCCGCGAGCACGCCGACGCCGAGCGCCAGCAGCGCGAGCGCGATCGTCCACGCCCCCCGTTCCGAGGGTGCCGCCGGTGCTCGAGTGTCCTCCACCAATGCCCCTTGACGGTAGCGGCGCGACCTTAAGCGCGCTTCATCGCATGCGGCACGCGCCATCGCCGTGGCGCGTAGTGGCGTATGGGCGCGCGCGTAGCGCTCGACGGACGGGTATACCGTAGGACGATGACCGAGGGTCGCCGCGAGCCGCCGTCCGAGCCGCCGTCCGAGCCGCCCTCCGAGCCGCCCTCGCAGCGCACGGTCGAAGCGGAGCGCGTGGGCCCGCTGCTCGTCGAGCGCCATCGCAAAGCCGACGGCCGCGCGCTGATCCTCTACCGAGCCGTTGCCGAGGACGGCGCCGAGACCGCAGCGGGTGGGTGAGCTGCGCTTCAACGAGCTGCGCGCGGAGCAGGTCGACTACACGATCGACCGCCAGGAGCGCACGTTCCTGCCGCCCGCGGACCACTGCCCGCTGTGCCCGACGCGGCCGGGGCGCACCGCGACGGAGATCCCCTTCGCGTCGTTTGAGATCGCGGTCTTCGACAACCGCTTTCCCGCGTTCGCGGCCCCGCGGGGAGCCGCGGAGGTCGTCGTCTACACCGACCGCCACGACGGATCGTTCGCGACGCTCGCTCCCGCGCGCGCGCGAGCGCTGATGTGGGTCTGGCGCGAGCGCTACGCGACGCTCGCCGCGCGCGCGGATGTCGAGTACGTGCTGATCTTCGAGAACCGCGGTGTCGAGGTCGGTGTGACGCTGCACCATCCGCACGGCCAGATCTACGGCTACCCGTTCCTGCCGCCGGTGCCCGCCGCGGAGGCCGCAGCGGATGAGCGCCTCGGCGGCTGCGCGCCCTGCGAGCTGCTGCGCCGGGAGCTCGCGGACGGACGGCGGGTCGTCTACGAGAACGCACACGTCGCGGTCTACGTGCCCTACGCCGCGCGCTGGCCCTACGAGGCGCACGTCGTGCTGCGCGCGCACCGCGCGAGCCTGCCGCGGTGCACCGCGGCCGAGCTCGCGGGCCTCGCCGACGCGCTACAAGCGCTCACGCGCGGCTACGACGCGCTGTTCGCGCGGCCGTTCCCGTACGTGATGGCGGTGCACCAGGCGCCGACGGGCGGGGCTCGCGCCGCGCCGAGCCCCGCAGCGCCGGGCGCAACCGACCCCGGCCGTGCCGCGAGCGACCCCGTCGACCCCGGCGGCGGCGCCGGCGGCCACGTGCACGTGGAGTTCTACCCGCCGCTGCGCACCGCGGAGAAGCTCAAGTACCTCGCGGGCTCCGAGCAGGGTGGCGGGACGTTCATCGTCGACGTACTCCCCGAGGAGGCCGCGCGCGCGCTGCGCGAGGCGATCGCCGGTGCCGCGTAGCGCACGCTCGTGGTCTGGCGACGCGGTGCCGCGCGCGACGGGCGCGTCGGGACCGCGCCGCGAAGTGCGCGCCTTCGCGCCGGGCCGCGTGAACCTGATCGGCGAGCACACCGACTACAACGGCGGGCTCGCGCTGCCGTTTGCGATCGCGGAGGGGGTCGCGGTGCAGGGGCGAATCCACAGCGACGAGCCGCTCATCCGGATCCGCGCGCTCGACCTCGGCGAGGAGGATCGCTTCTCACCGGCCGCACCCGCGCGCACCACCGGTTGGCGCGCCTTCGCGCGCGGTATTGCCACGGAGCTGGCGGTGCTCGGGATCGAGATTCCCGGCGCCGAGCTCGACATCCACGGGGACCTGCCGCGAGGCGCGGGGCTCTCGTCCTCGGCAGCGCTCGAGGTCGCGCTCGCGCTCGCGCTGCTTGGACTTGCCGAAGCCGACCTCGACCGCCGCGACCTCGCGCGGCTGTGCACGCGTGTCGAGAACGAGTGGGCGGGCGCCCACACCGGCCTGCTCGATCAGCTCGCGTCGCTGTTCGGCGAAGTCGACACGGCGCTGCGCCTCGACTTCACGAGTCTCGAGATCGAGCCCGTGCCGCTCGCCCTCGGCGGAGGTTGGCGACTGGCGATCGTCGACTCGGGTGAGCGCCACGAGCTCGCCGCGTCGGGCTACAACGAGCGCCGCGCCGAATGCGCGATGGCATGCGAGCTCCTTGGAGTCGGCTCGCTACGCGAGTTGGAGCGCCGTGCAAGTCCTGCCGTGGCGATCTCGCAGCTACCGGCGACGCTGGCGCGCCGCGTAAATCACGTTCTCGATGAGAACGCGCGCGTACTCGCGACGGCCGCCGCCTTGCAAGCCAAGGATCTTTCCCGCGTTGGGGCGCTGCTCGACGACTCCCACGCGAGCCTGCGCGAGCAGTACGAGTGCTCGACGCCCGCCGTGGAGGCCACGGTAGGACGCCTGCGAGACGCCGGCGCCGCCGGCGTACGGATGATCGGCGGCGGCTTCGGCGGTAGCGTGCTCGCACTTTTCGCGCCGGGAGTACGGTTGCCGGTCGATGCCCGCCAGGTGAGCCCCTCACGGGGCGCCTTCCTCACGTCGGAGACATCCGAAGCCTGATCAAGCGCCTCTACCGCTTCGGACCAGCCCGGTCGCTTGACTCGCCAGAAATTTTGGTCTACTCCTAGCGATTGGCGTAACAGGCTATCCGCTAAGCGGGAATGCCAGCTAACGCAGGCATGCCCGGGTTGGACGAACAGCCTCCGGCGGGGGAGGCGCGACCGTGCACCAACGGGAGCCCAAGCGCCTCACAACCACACCCAGTGGCACCTTCACGAACTAGGGGGATCGAATATCCGATGCGTATCAAGGTCATAATACTCGCGACCATCGCGACGTTTGCGCTGGACGCAGCGGCGGCGAGCAACGCCTCCGCCTTACCGTGGTTCTCGCTGCCCATCATCGTGTTACTCTCGATCGGCAAAGGTGAAAACTTCAACGATACCGACGTCAACAAAACAGGTAGTGTCACGATCTGGAAAAGCAGCACCGTCAACGTCGAATGCAAAAAAAATACAGGTAAAGGAAATATCAAAGGCGGCTCGCCCGGTACCAGTGAAAACACGATCACCTTCACGGAATGCTCTGCCTCAGACGCAGGATGCACCGTAAAGAGCCCGGGCTCGCCCGTTGGCACGATCGTAGCTGAATACCTAATGGAACTGGTCTATATCGGCACGAAAGAACAAGCCGAAAAACAAGCACCGCCCGTTGGCGCATTATTAAGGCCCAAAACGGGGGAAACATACCTCAAACTCACATTTGAAGGCGAAAAATGCGCTCTCGCGGGCGAAGACCCAATGAAAGGGACGGCGATCGCCGAACTGTCGCCAAAAGCGACATTAGGCGCGACCGGTGAAAAAGGAGTGCTCGCGAAGGCGCCGATCCTGTTATACCCGTCGACGCCCATCACAAAAGCATTCTTAGGGGGGCCCGGGACCACCGAATTCACGAAAAAACCGGGGCTCACGCTCTTGTCTAACACAGTAACCCAGGTCTCCGAAGAGGCAGTCGAACTCTTAAATGGGGACGAATATGGCTTTGTGAGCTTATAGACCAAAGCTCACAGGCAGTTCCAAGACCCTACCGGCAGGCGGCGGACCCGCCTCCACCGCCTGCCACAGGTCCGCGCCCCGACTCGCGCCGCACGGCAACCAGGCCGGGTTCGATAATGCAGAGGCGCCCCATGCGCGGCCCCTCAGGCGGCGGCCAGCGCGCCCTGCTTCTCCGCGAGCGCGGCGATCAGCTCGTCGAACGCGGCGGAGAATTTCTCGACGCCCTCGCGCTCGAGCGTGTCGGTGAGATCTTCGTAGTCGACGCCGGCGCGCGCGAGCGCGTCGAGCAGCTTGCGCGCGTCGTCGAGACCCTGTTCGAGGCGCGGCTGCGGGCGGCCGTGGTCCTGGTAGGCCGCGATCGTCTCCTCGGGCATCGTGTTGACGGTGTCGGGGCCGATCAGCTCCTCGACGTAGAGCGTGTCGGGGTAATCGGGGTTCTTTGTCGACGTGGACGCCCAGAGCACGCGCTGGGGCGTGGCGCCCTTGCCGGCGAGGTACTCCCAGCGCGGTCCGTGGAAGACCTCCTTGTAGTGCTGGTAGGCGAGCTTCGCGTTGGCGACGGCGAGCTTGCCCTTGAGCTCGTCGTGCCCGCCGAGCTCGTCGAGGCGGCGGTCGGCCTCGGTGTCGATGCGCGAGACGAAGAAGCTCGCGACCGACGCGACCTCGCGCGGATTGCCGCCCGCGGCGACGAGGCGCTCGAGGCCGCGCACGTAGGACTCCGCGACCTCGGCGTAGCGGCGCAGCGAGAAGATCAGCGTGACGTTGATCGAGCGGCCCCTCGCGATCACTTCCTCGATCGCGGCGAGGCCGGGCTTGGTCGCGGGGATCTTGACCATGAGGTTCGCGCGATCGACGGTCTCGTGCAGGCGCATCGCTTCGCGGAAGGTCGCGAGCGTGTCGTACGCGAGACCGGGATCGACCTCGAGCGAGACGTAGCCGTCGCGACCGCAGCCGCCGTCCCAGACCGCGCGGAAGAGGTCGCAGGCGTCCTTGATGTCGCGCTCGGCGAGCCGCCAGAACGAGTCGCGCGCGTCGAGGCCCTGGCCGCTGAGCTCGCGCAGCTGCTCGTCGTAGGCGTCACCTTCACTCATCGCCTTCTGGAAGATGCTCGGGTTCGAGGTCGCGCCGACGACGGCGTCGTCGTCGAGCAGTTGCTGCAGGTGCCCGCCGCGGATCGAGCTGCGCGAGAGGAAGTCCACCCAGACGCTCTGGCCGAGCGCTGAGAGCCGGTGCAGTGGCGAATCGTTGTGCGGGGGCATCCCGATCTCCTTTAGACGAGCGCGCGGGCGCGCGCGGCGATGTTCTCGGCGGTGAAGCCGAGCTCCTCCAGGACGCGCGTGCCCGGCGCGGAGGCGCCGAAGCGGTCGAGCCCGAGCACGTCGCCGTGGCTACCGACCCACTTCCACCAGCTCATCGTTGCGCCCGGCTCGACCGCGAGGCGCGCGCCGACGGCGGGCGGCAGGACGCTGTCGCGGTACTCCTGCGACTGCTCCTCGAAGAGCTCCATGCAGGGCATCGAGACGACCCGCACGCCGGTGTCCTCGGCGGCGAGCGTCCGTGCGGCCTCCAGCGTGGGCGTGACCTCGGCGCCGGTCGCGATCAGGATCAGCTGCGGGGTCGCCGCGGAGTCCCACAGCACGTACCCGCCGCGCTCGAGCTCGGACGCCGCCGCGAGCTGCCCGTCGCCGCGATCCGGCACGGGGATGCCCTGGCGCGAGAGCAGCAGCGCGACGGGGCCGTCGTCGCGTTCGAGCGCGACGCGCCACGCCTGCACGGTCTCATCGGCGTCGGCGGGGCGGATCACCCACAGGCGCGGGATCGCGCGCAGCGCCGCGTAGTGCTCGATCGGCTGGTGCGTGGGGCCGTCCTCGCCGAGGGCGACGGAGTCGTGCGTCCAGACCCACACGACGGGCAGCGCCATCAGCGCGGACAGGCGCACCGCGCCGCGCATGTAGTCGGAGAAGATCAGGAACGTGGAGCCGTAGGGCTTGACGATGCCGCCGTGCGCGGCCGCGCCGTTGACGATCGCGCCCATCGCGTGCTCGCGGATGCCGAAGGGCACGTTGCGACCCGCGTGCACGCGCGAGAACTCGCCGGCGCCCTCGAACACCGTCTTGGTCGACTCCACGAGGTCCGCGGCGCCGCCGATCATCGTCGGCGCGTACTCCGCGAAGGCAGCCATCACCTTCTGCCCGGCGGCGCGCGTCGCGAGCTTCTCGCCGGCCTGGAAGCTAGGCAGCGCCTCCTGCCAGCCATCGCGCAGACGCCCCGCCCACGCGCGGTCCCAGTCCTCCGCGAGCTCGCCGAAGCGCTCGCGCCAGGCATCGAAGCGTTCGCGCCACGCGTCCTGCGCGCGCGCGCCCGCTTCGACGAGGCTCATGTGCGCGTACACGCTCTCGTCGACCCAGAACTTGCGGTCGGGATCGAAGCCCATCGCCTGCTTGGTCGCGCGGACCTCCTGTTCGCCCAGCGCCGCGCCGTGCGCCGCGGCGGTGTCGACCGCGTTGGGGGCGGGGTATGCGATGTGCGAGCGGATCGCGATGAACGAGGGACGCTCGGTTTCCGCGCGCGCCGCGCTCAGCGCGGTCTCCAGCGCCGCGGTGTCCTCGGAGTCCGCGACGCGCTGCACGTGCCAACCATCGGCCTCCAGGCGCGCGACGTGGTTCTCGCCGTCGAAGGAGATCGCGGTGCTGCCGTCGATCGTGATGCGGTTGTCGTCGTAGCAGACGATCAGCTTCGCGAGCGCGAAATGTCCCGCGACCGAGGCCGCTTCCTGGCTGACGCCCTCCATCAGGTCGCCGTCGGAGCAGATCGCGTAGACGTGGTGGTCGACGACCTCCTGGCCCGGGCGGTTGTAGCGCTCGGCGAGGAAGCGCTCGGCCATCGCCATGCCGACCGCGTTGGCGAAGCCCTGCCCGAGCGGTCCCGTCGTGATCTCGATCCCCGGCGTGTGACCGCGCTCGGGGTGCCCCGGCGTGCGCGAGCCCCACTGGCGGAACTGCTGGAGATCCTCCAGGCTCAGCTCGTAGCCGGTGAGGTGCGCGAGCGAGTACTGCAACACGCACGCGTGACCCGAGCTCAGCACGAAGCGGTCGCGGTCGGGCCACTGCGTTTCGCGGGGACTGACGCGCAGGAAGCGCTTGAACAGCGTGTACGCGAGCGGCGCGAGCGCCATCGCGGTGCCCGGGTGCCCGGAGTCGGCCTTCTGTACCGCATCCATCGCGAGACCGCGGATCGTGTCGATCGATAGCGCCCGCAGCCGCCGGTCCTCGTCGTTCTCCGCCATCCATAGCGATCCTAGCGGCAAGCTCCTCTCAGCGCGGTGGGCGCCGGCGCGCGGCGGGCAGCGTGCGGATCGGATGCGCGCGACCGCACGCGCACCACCCCCGAGCGGGCCGCACGCGCACCAGCCAGTGCAAATCGTGGCGACAGTGCGAGCGGCGATATGGCCACCGGGCGTGTAGCGCCCGGAGCATGCGCCGCTCCTCGCAGACGAACACTCTCATGATGATCTGTCCTCCCTACCCCTGCCGTTGGCCGATTGGGCCAATCAGCAACTTCCCCATGGTCCGCAACGTCCCAACTAATAGTACGCCGCCTACAGAACCCTCTCCGCGCCACAGCCGGGGCGGAGTCCCCCGTCGGCCTCGTCTCACACCCTTCCGTCGTCTTGACCTTGATATCCATCGTCAGGCTCCTAGTGCCTTATGGCCCTTCGGGTGGTCTCGCCTCAAACACGCGGCGAACTACCCTTGAGGTCCTCCTTGTACCCACATATAAATCATGTTTTACTCATCCTGTCAACATGCAAGGCGAAGGCAACTCCGTTTTTACGCGACGGTCAGGCACATCGGCGTGCTCAATCGGGTCAACTAAGGTAACTCCAATGCCAGAGGGACAGCGGGGGAAAGGCAGCACTCAGCGGGGGAAGAGCAGCCCTCGCCGCAACGGGCGCGCGTCCGACGACGGCCAGAAGGGGCTGCCGCGCGGGCCGCAGGCGCTGCCCCGCGCCCAGGTCGTCGCCCACCAGCGCGAGCGGCTGCTCGAGGCGATGGTGCAGGCGGTCAGCGAGCGCGGCGTCGTCGCGACCACGATCTCCGACCTCGTCGCGCGCGCGGGCATCTCGCGGCGCACCTTCTACGAGCACTTCGAGAACAAGGAGGACTGTCTGCTCGCGACCTACGACGCGGTCGTCGAGACCGAGGTCCAGCGCCTGCTTGGCGTCTACGCCGCGACCGAGGGCTGGCTGGAGCAGCTCGAGGCGATGATCCGCGCGCTGTTCGAAGCGATCGCCGAGCGGCCCGACGCGGCGCGCCTGATCTGCGTCGAGATGGGCGCCTCCGGCGCGATCGGCGTGCAGCGCTGGGCCGACGGCGCGGCGCGCTTCGAGCGCTTCATCAGCCGCGGCTTCGAGCAGGCGCCGGGCGCGGGCACGATTCCCGATCCCGTCGCCCGCGCGATCGTCGGCGCGCTGCGCAAGATCATCTACTCGCGCGTGCGCGCCGAGCGCTCGAACAAGTCGCTCAAGCAGGAGCTGCTGCGCGTCGTGCCCGACCTCGTCGCGTGGATCGCGGGCTTCTACCCGACGCCCCCCGGCATCCCCCGCCGACCGGCGGCCCGCAAGCCGCGCCGGATCGTCGGCGGGCGCGCGCCCGGGAGCTTCTATCCACCGACCCCGTGGCGCGCACGCGGCCTGCCGCGCGGCGAGCACAATCTGCCGCGCGGCTTCGTGATCTTCAACCAGCGCGAGCGGATCTTCGACGCGATCGCGCGGCTCACCGCGAGCGGCGGCTACCAGGCACTGAGCCTCGAGGACATCGCGGCCGCGGCCGCGATCTCGCTGCAGACCTTCTACAGCCATTTCGAGAACAAGGAGGAGGCCTTCCTCGCGACCTACGAGGTCGGGCACTCCAAGGCCAAAGCCGCCGTCGACCGTGCGCTCGCGAGGCAGACCGACTGGATCCTCGCGGTGCGCGCCGGCGCGCTCGCGCTGTTGGAGTTCCTCGCCTCCGAGCCCGCGCTCGCGCACCTCGCGTGCGTGGACATCCTGATCGCCTATCCGCACGTCGCGGGGCGCGTCGACGAGGCCAACGCCTCCTACGCGCAGCTGCTCGACCTCGACATCGGCGAAGGCGCGCCCTCGCGCCAGTCCACGCCCGTCATCACCGAGATCATCGTCGGCGCCGTCTTCGAGCTGCTGCACGACTACATCCTGCGCGGGCAGACGCGGCGGCTGCCCGAGCTCGCCGATCACGTCAGCTACATCGTGCTCACTCCCTTCGTCGGCCGCGAGGCCGCCGCGCGCGCGATCGCCAAGCCGTAGGGCCCTCCACTGCCATGCGCAGGTGCCGGTAGGGCGCGCTGGGACCCTACGCCGCGACGCGCAGGTGCCGGTAGGGCGTGCTGCGCAGATCGCGCACGAGCGCGTCGAGGACGCCCTCCTCGTCCTCCTCGCGCCCGTCCGTGACCGCGCCGATCACCGCGCGCTTGCGCTCGAGCAGCGTCGCGATCGTCTCGTCGATCGTGCCCGCCGCGAGCAGGTAGGACGCGTTGACCGCGTCCTGCTGGCCGATGCGGTGACAGCGATCCTCGGCCTGGTCGTGCTTGGCCGGCGTCCAGTCGAGCTCGAGGAACGCGACGCTCGAGGCCCGCGTCAGCGTGAGACCCTGGCCGGCGACCTCGATCGAGCAGACGATCAGCGGGTTCTCCTCGCCCTGCGACGCCTGGAACGCGCGCAGCGAGGCGTCGCGCGCGGCGTGGCTGTCTTCGCCGAGGATGTGCAGCGCGTCCGGGAAGCGCTCGAGCACCGCGCGCTGGATCTCGCGGTGGCGCGCGAACACGACCAGCGGCTCGCCCGAGCTGCGGAAGTCGTGGATCCACGCGAGCGCCGCGTGCAGCTTGCCGCGCGCAGCGAGCAGCTTGAGCGCGTTCAGGCGCACCAGGCGCTCCGCGCGCAGCGCCGCCGCGACCTTCGCGTCGAGCTCGCGCAGATCCAGCGGCTGGCTCTGCAGCCACGCCACCACGTCGCGCTCCGCGAGGCGGTACTCGGGCTCGTTGTCGAGCTCCACCGGCACGATCGCGCGTGTCTTCGCCGGCAGCTGCGGCAGCACGTCGGCCTTCAGGCGCCGCGCGAAGCAGCGCGCGCGCAGGTGCCAGTGCAGGCGCAGATGCGCGTCGGCGCCGCGAAAGCGCCGCCCGAACTGCGCACCCGAGCCGAAGTCGCCGAGCCGCCCGATGATCCGCAGCTGCGCGATCAGCTCCGGCGGGCGGTTCATCACCGGCGTCCCCGTCAGCGCCAGCACGAGACCCTCGCGCGGCACCGCCGCCGCGAGCCGCTGCGCCGCCTGCGTGCGCTTCGCCGCCGCGTTCTTGCAGTAGTGCGACTCGTCGAGCACCAGCGCCCGCGGCGCCAGCGCGCGCAGCTCGTCCAAGCGCGCCGCGAGGATGTCGTAGTTGACGACCGTCACGTCGGCCGGCAGGGAGGGCTCGTCCGCCTCCGTGCCGTGGCCCGCGCCGTGCGCAAGCCCCGCGCCGGCCTCGCCACCCCCGCCGGCCTCACGATCCGCGGCGAGCGCCCCGGTGCCCGTCAGCGCCCGCGCGCTGCGCCCCGGCAGCCAGTGCTCGAGCTCGCGCAGCCAGTTGAGCTTGAGGCTCGCCGGGCACACCACGACCGCCGGGTACGCGCCGTCGGCCTCCAGCGCCGCGAGCGCCTCGATCGTCTTGCCGAGTCCCTGCTCGTCCGCGAGGAACGCGCGCCGCTGGCTCAGCAGGTAGCGCACGCCCGCGCGCTGGAAGGGCTTCAGCTCGCCGCCCAGGCCCGCCACCTCCAGCGGCGCGTCCGTCGCCGCGGAGAGCGCGACCAGTCCGGCCGCGCGCGCGTGCTCCTCGCGCACGTCCTGCAGCAGCGCGAGCGCCTCCGGCGCGACCCACGTACCGTGCGTCGCGAGGAACTCGTCGAGCTCCGGCACGCAGAACGGGTCCGCGCGGATCGCCGGCAGCCGCGCGTGCTCCCCGCGCGCGCCGCGGCGCGGCTTGTTCGGCAGCACCCCGCGCAGCGCCGCGAACGCCTCCAGCTGCCGCGGCTCGTGGCCGGGCGCGAGCACGAACGTCGGGTCGTCGTGGACCGGCGAGAGCTCCAGCACCGCCGGCGGCGCCGGCAGGCCGGCCCGCAGCGCCGCCACACAGCGCTTGGCCGCCGGGCTCAGCCAGCCGCGCAGGCGGCCATCCATCAGCTCCCACACCTCGCTCGTCAGCGGCACCGTCACGCCCCCCGGCGCGTTCTCCGCGCGCTCGCGCAGCTCCGCCGGCAGCCGCGCCGTGTCGCCCAGCAGCAGGAAGACCGGCTCCCCGCGCGCGCCCGCGACCTCGATCGTCCCGCGCCACTCCGTCGCCCGCGCCAGCCAGTCCACGACGCGCTGCTCGACGCACGCCGCCTCCAGGTGGTCGATCAACTCCGCGATCTGCGCCGCGTCGGGCTCCACCGCGGCGAGCGCGAACGTCCCCTCCGGCCCCCCCGCCGCGCGCAGACCCGCGCGGCCCGCGAGCACACGCGCCAGCGGCGCGTGCTCGGCCGCGAGCAGGATCCAGTGCGCTCCGCGGCGGTCGCGGCGCAGTTCCACGTCGCACTCCACGCCCGCCACGCCCGCCACGCCCGCCGCGCGCGGCTCCTCGCCCGCCTGCAGCGCTTCGCGCTCGCCCTCGCGCCCGCGGCGCGGGCGCAGCTCCTCGCCGCCCTCGCGTCCCCGCAGCGATTGCAGCCCCCGCCGCGCAATCTCAGTCAGACGCAGGCGCGCCCCCTCCCGCTCCAGCTCCGCCACTAGCTCCGCCGCGCGCTCGTCGAGCGGGATCAGCGCGCGGCCGATCGCCGGCACGCTGTAGCCGTCCGGATGCGCGAGCAGCGCCGCGACGAGGTCCGGGGCGCAGTCGGTTGCAAAACTCAACCACCACTCCCCATCGGGACGCGCGAGGTCCAGTACGCACTCGTCGCTCCGCCGCCGCGCGCGGCGGCGCGCCAGCGTGCGCGCCAGCGCGTCCTCGATCTCCGGCTCCCCCGGGAGGGTCGCGAGCAGGCGGCCCAGCGCCTCCGCGCCCTCCGGGTCCAGCGGCACGCACCACGCCCGCCCGACCGGGTCCCAGCGCCGTCCCGGAATCGCGCGCAGCAGCTGACGCAGACGCTCGTCGTAGGGAAACCGCAGCGCGGCCTCGCCCGCGACCATCGAGGCATGGAAGTTCGTCACGCGCCTCCACGATAGGCCGCCGCGGGGATGAAACGCGATCCCGCGCGCGAGCGCTCCCCGCGGCACGCGCACAACCCGCGTCCCGCCTCACGATCGGGCGCCGTGCGCGATCCGTCCGTCGCGTCGCGGAGGATGCCGGACTCTTTGCCGCCGCCAGCATCGACATCCGTCCCGCTCTCCTCGCGGACCCGCTCGTCGCCCGCCGCGACATCGCTGCGCGCGTGGCAGCGCGACGCGCTCGCGCAGCTCGCCGATTGGCGCGACGGGCCATTCCTCGTCTCCGCCGCGCCCGGCGCCGGCAAGACGCGGCCCGCGCTGGAGCTCGCCAAGGCGCTGCTCGCCCAGCGCGCCGTCGCGCGGGTCGCGGTGCTGTGCCCCACGACGCCGCTCACACGCCAGTGGGCCGCCGCCGCCGCCGCGCTCGGCGTGCAGCTCGAGCCCGACCCCGCACGAGCGCGGCCGCCGCGCGACTTCCACGGCGTCGCGGTCACCTACGCGCGCATCGCCAGCGATCCCCGCGCGTGGGCCGCCGAGGCCTCCCGCGACATGCTCGTCATCGTCGACGAGGCCCACCACCTCGGCGAGGAGCTCGCCTGGGGCGAGGCCTTCCAGCGCGCCTTCGCGCCCGCCCCGCGCTGGCTGCTGCTCTCCGGGACCCCGTTTCGCTCCGACGCCACCCCGATCCCCGGCGTGCGCTACGACGCCGAAGGCCTCGCCGTGCCCGACGTCTCCTACACCTACGCCCAAGCCGTCGCCGACGGCATCTGCCGCCCCGTCGCGTTCGTCACGTTCGACGGCACGCTCTCCTGGCGCAGCGGCGACGACGTCATCGAGTCCTCCTTCGAGACCGTCCTCACCGCGCGCGAGGCCGCGCGCCGCTACCGCACCGCGATCTCCACCGACCTCCCCGACGGCCTCCCGCGGATCCTGCGCGAGGCCGACGCGAAGCTGCGCGCGCTGCGCGCCGCGGGCCAGCGCGACGCGGGCGGGCTCGTCGTCGCCGCCGACAGCGCCCACGCGCGGCGCATCGCGAAGCTGCTCGGCGAGGCCACCGGCCGCGCGCCCCTCGTCGTGCTCCATACCGAGGCCCGCGCCGCGCGCAAGCTCACCGACTTCCGCGGCTCCCGCGAGCCCTGGATCGTCGCCGTCAACATGGTCTCCGAGGGCGTCGACATCCCGCGTCTGCGCGTCGGCGTCTACGCCACCGCCGCCAAGACCCCGCTGATCTTCCGCCAGATCGTCGGGCGCTTCGTGCGCACCATCCCCGGCCGGCCGCCCGAGCCCAGCTGGGTCTATCTCCCCGCCGACCCCATCCTGCGTCGCCACGCCTCCGAGGTCGAGACCGAGCTGCGCCACGCGCTGCGCGCGCCCGACGATCTTGCCGAGGAGCTCGACGAGCCCCGCGAGCGCCGCGCCACCGAGCCCTCGCCGACGCCCGAGTTCGTCCCGCTGAGCGCCGAGTTCGCACCGCAGATGACGCTGTTCGGGCCCGCCCCCGGCGCGACGGCCGCGGTCGCGGCGGAGACGGCAACAACGGGGAGCGCGCACGGCGCCCCGCAAGGACCGCCTCCGCGAGCCGCTTTCGAGCGCCGCCAGGACCTGCGCGCCGAGCGCAGCCGCCTCGTCGCCGATCTGCAGCGCCGCGGCGGTGGCAGCCACCGCGAGATCAACGCCTGGCTCAACCGCGCCGTCGGCGTGCAGCGCGTCGAGACCGCGAGCATCCCGCAGCTCGAGCGCTCGATCGCGGTGCTCGTCAAGGAGCTGACGCGGCGCACTCGGATGTAGCACGCTGCCGCCATGCGAGTCGCGGTCGTCGGCCACGTCGAGTGGGTGCAGTTCGCACGCGTGCCGCACGTCCCGCGGGCCGGCGAGGTGCTGCACGCGCGCGAGCCCTTCGCGGAGCCCGCGGGCGGCGGGGCCGTCGCGGCGGTCCAGCTCGCGCGCCTCGCGGGGCGCTCCACGCTCTTCACTGCGCTCGGCGAAGACGAGCTCGCGCGCCGCTCGCTCGCGCGCCTGCGCGAGCTTGGCGTCGAGGTGCACGCGGCGCGGCGCGCGGCGCCGACGCGCACAGCGGTGACATTGGTCGACGATGCGCGCGAGCGCACGATTACGACGTTCGGCGCGCGCCTGGAGCCGACCGCGGCCGACGCGGAGCTGCCGTGGGCGGCATTCGCGGGCCTCGACGCCGTCTACTTCACCGCCGGCGACCTCGGCGCCCTGCGCGCCGCGCGCGCCGCGCCGGTGCTCGTGGCCAGCCCGCGCGCGATCGACGCCCTCGGGCACGGCGTCGCGCTCGACGCGCTCGTGCTGAGCGCCGACGACGCGATCGAGCGCGATGAGGCGCACGCCGCGCAGGCAGACGCCGCGCTCGTCGTCTCGACCAACGGCGCACACGGCGGCTCCTACCGCGTGCGCGGGGGCGCGGAGGGCGCGTGGGCCGCGAGCCGGCCCCCCGGCCCGGCGGTCGACTCCTACGGTTGCGGGGACTCCTTCGCGGCGGGCCTCGCGTACGGCCTGGGCGCGGGCCTCGCGATCCCCGCCGCGCTGGAGCTCGCGGCGCGCTGCGGCGCGAGCTGTCTCACGGGCCGCGGCCCGTACGAGCGCCAGCTGACCCGTGCTGACGGCGTCTGAGCCTGTCTCGCGCGCCCAGCCGCGGAGGACATTCAATTTTTAGAGAAGTTTACGCCTCACAATAGTTTTGAAGTGAAAAGAACTTCAAAAAAACATCCACAAATCCGCGGTCGATCGACGTCAGAGACCCGCGCGGCAAATGAGTCGAGCGAGCGTGGCGGCGCGGGCAAAAAGAGCCTGCGTCAGGCACATGGTGAGCCTCAGCCCCCGAGCCGGTAGGCGATCAGCGCGGGGCTCTGGCCAGAGGCGACCTGGAGACCGGCGGGCGCGATCAGCGTGTTCCCGCTGACGGTGACGCCGGTGTTGGTGCCGGCGGGGAGTTCCTTTTCCCAGGCGACGTTGCCGGTGCTGGTTTGCAGCGCGTAGACCTTCCCGGGGAAGGTGGTCGCGAACACGAGGTCGTTGACGACGGTCGCGGCGCCGAAGGCGGCGGAGGGAAGCTTGTGGTCCCACTCGACGGCGCCGGTCGCGACGTCGAGCGCGACGAGTTCGCCGGAGATCGGTCCGGATTCCTGCGGTTCGGTTTGGTTGGAGAACGAGACGGAGTGGTTGACGACGGGCACGAACACGGTCGATCCGTTGGTGGCCATCGGCGCGATCACGCCGCCGAGCAGACCGGGGTAGACGGTCTCGGGCAGGTGGAGCTTGGAATATTCGTGTTTCATCGCGTAGGCGCTGTCGTTGTCGTGCCCGTTGTGGATGCCGACGGAGCGCTTCCACAGGAGCTTCCCGTTCGCGGCGTCGAGCGCGATCACGATGCCGGCCTTGCCGGCGGCGAGCACGACCTGGCGGCCGCGGATGTTGGCCAGGATCGGGGGGTCCTGGAGATCGTGGTCGTAGAGGTCGTGCGGCGTGAGCTGGTAGTACCACTGCAGCTTGCCGGTGGCGGCGTCGAGCTTGACGATCGAATCGGTGTAGAGATCGGGGCCGGGGCGGCTGGAGCCCCAGGGGAACTGACCGCTGCCGGGGAACGGCGCGGGGTTGCCGGTGCCGATGTACATCGAGCCGTGTTCGTCGAAGGCGGGGGCGTACCAGACCCCGCCGCCGGAGTTGACGGAGGCGTTTGCAGGCGACCAGAGGCTTTCGGGCGCGGTGTCGAAGTGCCACAGCTTGCGCCCGGTCTTGGCTTGCAGCGCCCAGAGGATGCCGACGCCGCCGCCGCCGTAGAACTTGTTGTTGTTGCCGGGCACGGTGGAGACGTAGACGATGCCGTCGTGGTAGCCGGGCGCCATGTCGATGCCCTCGTGTTCGTTGCGCACGAGCGGGACCGACCAGAGCTGCGCGCCGGTCTGCTCGTCGAGCGCGAACGCGGAGGTGGCGGTGGCGCCGAACACGCGCCCGCCCTGGACGACGAGGCCGTTGGGGCCCTGGTCGGGGGATTCGTAGGACTTCGTCCAGATCACCTTGCCGGTCTTCAGATTGACGGCCTGCACGTTGGAGGCGAGGTCCTCGGAGTAGATCACGCCGCCGCTGACGATCGGTGAGGAGGAGTAGCTGCCGTACTGGCTTTTGGCGCTCAGCGGCAGCGACCAGGCGGCTTGCAGCTGCGAGACGGTGGCGCTGTCGATCGGACCGCCGACATTGCGGGTGTTGGCGGTGTCGCCGTTGGGATAGCCCGAGCCGGTGAGTGGCGGCCCTTCGCTGGAGGACGAGGAGCCGAGCGCGACAATGGCGATCACGACGACGGCTACGAGCGCGAGGGCGCCGAGGCCGAGCCAGCCCGCCTTGGGCACCTGGTTGAAGAAGCCGGGGCCCCCGGATCCGCGTCGTGAGCGCGCGGCGCGGCGCGCGTGCGCTTTCGCGCTCTGCGCTTGGCGCGCTTGGGCGCGACGAGCCTGGCGAGCGGGCGATGGCATCTACAGGACCTCCGTTGTCGTGGCGTTATACGTGCTCGCGGACTCGTCGTCCTCGAGGAAGAACGGCTGCAGGACGCGGTTGGCGAGCAACCCGAGCGAGCCGAGGTTGGCGAAGCCGGGGCCCTGGCTGAGCGCGGCGAGTCCGGGGATGTGCAGCCGCGGGCGCATACCTTGCAGCTCGAGGTGGCGCCCGATCGGGATCTCGACGTCGGCGGGGAGGTCCCAGAGCGCGCCGACGCGGCGTTCGATCTCGCTGCGGACGGGGGTCGGGAAGAGCGCGCGGAGCTGCTCGAGGAGGTCGAAGCCGGTGCAGTTGACGACGTAGTCGTGGCGCACGCCGATCTGGCCTTCGGGGGAGATGTATTCGAGCGCGACGCCACCATCGGGACCGGCGGCGGCGACGTGCGCGACGCGGCCGAGGACGAAGCGGCAGCTCTCGTCGTAGGCGAGGCTCGCGAGGGTGCGGGGATCGAAGACGCCGCGGTCGCAGTGCTTGACGAAGTCGCGGCGCGTCTGGAGGTCGAGCGCGTTCCAGTCGACCTCGTCGGGATTGGAGAAGACGCGGTTCTCGAGGAAGCTCTCGCCGCGGCTCATCGGCAGGCCGGTGGTGTAGACGGTGAGCCTGGCCTTGGGCCGGAAGGCGCGCAGGAAGGCGACGCAGCTGAGCGCGCTCTCGCCGCCGCCGACGATCGCGATCTCGGAGCTTTCGGCGGCGGGGATGCGCGCGAACTCGTTGCGGCGGCTGTCGCAGTGGAAGATGCGCGGCGCGATCTCGGGCTCGTGGGGGAGCGTGCGGTGGACGCCGGGACCGGTGAGGGTGAGCGCGTCGCAGCTGTAGCGCTCCTGCCCGGAGGAGCCGGCGACGTCGACCATCCAGCGGCCGAGCCGGGGGTGCAGCGATACCTGGGTGACGCGCGCACGTACGTGGCTGATGCCTTCGGTGGCGCGCGAGAGGACCCAGCTGAGGTAGCGGCCGTAGTCGCGGTGCTGGACGGCGGGCGAGCCGGCGTTGACCCAGCGGGCGTAGCCGCGGCGGCCGATCAGGTACTGCTGCCAGGAGAACGCGAGCATCGCGTGGTCGATCGCCTCACCGGCGGCGCCGAAGATCTGGAAGCTCTGGTAGGGGAAGCCGACGTCCTTGATCGGGGGAATCGCGAGCGGCTCCTCGCCGGAGGTCATGCCGTTGCGCCCGGACCACGACGCGGCCGGTTCGACGGCCTCGAGGATCGTGAGCGTCACCGGCCCGAGACCGAGCCGGTTGAGGACGTGGACCTTGGTCGCGATCGCGGCGGCCTTGGCGCCGGCGCCGACGACGATCAGGTCGGTCTCGACGGATACCGGGTCGTCATCTGCGCAGAGGTCTGGGGAAGGCACGATCGTTCGCTCCGTTTCGGTCATCCGACGGGCAGGCTGCGCGGCTGGGGTGTCGTTTGGATGGGCTCGCGCGCAGCGGGCGCGCGCGGCGTGAGGATCGCGAGCGCGCGGCGGTCGGGGACGAAGGCGATCGAGCTGCGCGCGACGCGCTCGGAGCGGGCGTGGACGGGTCGCAGCTCGGCCTCGCGCAGCACGGTCTGCAGGACGCGCTTCATCTCGAGCAGCGCGAAGCTGGCGGCAAGGCAGCGGCGCACGCCACCGCCGAAGGGGATCCAGGTGTAGGTGCCGGCGGGGCGCGCCAGGAAGCGCTCGGGCAGGAAGCGCGCGGGCTCGGGGTAGAGCTCGCGGCGGCGGTGCACGAGATAGACGCAGGGCGCGACGGTGGCGCCGGCGGGGATCGTATAGCCGCCGAACGTCATCGGCTGCAGGAGCCGCCGCACGACGATCGGCACGGGTGGGCAGAGGCGCAGGGTCTCCTTGAGGACGGCGTCCATGTAGAGCTCCTCGCGCCCGGCGCGGACCTCCGCGCGCAGGCGGGCGAGCTTGTCGGGGTGGCGCAGGAGGCGCTCGAAGGCCCAGGCGAGCGAGGTCGAGGTGGGGCCGTCGACGAGGAGGGTGATCAGTTCGTCGCGCAGTTCCTGCGCGGTGAGCGGCGAGCCATCCTCGCGGTGGGCCTGCTCGAGCATCGCGGCGATGTCCTCGCGCTCGCGCGCGGCGGGGTCGGCGCGGCGTTTGCGGACCTCCTCGAGCACGGCGGCCTCGACGGCGCTCATCATCGCGCGGAAGCTCGGATTGCGCACCATCGAGCGGGGTCCGACGGCGGCGAGCAGGGTCAGGCGCAGCGGGTTGTTCATCCACTCGGTGAGCGCGCGCAGCTGCTCGTGCAGATGCTCGAGGTGGTCGCTGTCGAGGGGGCCGAAGACGGCGCGCATGATCACGGCGAGGGTGATCTCCTGCATGCGCGGCCACAGCTCGAAGGGTTCGCCGACGGGCCAGCGCTGGAGCTCCTCGCGGGTGACCTCGGCGGTGCTCGCGCCGTAGCGCTCCATCAGGGCGCCGTGAAAGGAGGGGAGCATGCGGCGGCGGTGGGCCATGTGCTCGGGCTCCTCGAGCAGCATCACCGAGCGCGAGCCGAGGATCGGCCCGAGCAGGCTGTTGGCTTCGCCGACGCCGAGCACGGCGGGATCGGCGGTGAAGACGCGCTTGACGTCCTCGGGATCGCAGAGGAAGACCCAGGTGCCGGCGTGGCGGATGCGCAGGGTGAAGGTGTCACCGTAGCGGCGGTGGCAGCGCTCCATGAACGGCAGCGGCCGCTCGGCCCAGCCGACGGCTTGCAGGGGGCTCGGCATGCGCGGCCCGGGGGGCAGTCGCGAGCGTGTCAAAAATGTTTCTCTCTTTTCCTTCACCGGCGTTCCTCCCGCTGGACTATCGCGTGCATGTTTCCGACTTCACCTCGCTGCGCGTGTCTCCGACTTCACTATCGAATCCATGTCTCCGTCTTTCGCATCCCGCTTGGCTGAGCCATTTTTGGCGCCTACGCTGCATTCCCTGCCCTTCTCGGCGGCCGCGCGGGCGCTTCGAGATGTTCGACGCAGTCATGGTAGCTGGTATGTTCAGCCGGACAGATTCGGCTGCGCGAAACCACCCCTTGGGGATGCCGGTAGCGTGCTGGTCGGACGTTCGGCTGGGCAGGGCACCAGTACCTTAATCGGTGAAAGGGGCGGCCTTAAACGCCGTTGATCCGGGTTCGAGCCCCGGCTGGTGCATTGGCTATCGGAGTATCGGCCCGATCGTCTTCGCACACTATGAGCGCCAATCTCTTTGACTACTTCGAGGATCTCCCGGCCCGCGACGGCGAGAACCCGCCGTGGGCGGCGCGCGCGCCGCGGCGCCCCCACAAGCAGTTCGACCTGAAACTGGTGCCGCGCCTGCCGAACTGGCAGGAGGATCAGGATTCGCTGCAGGCGCTGGCGCAGATCGAGCGCGAGCCGTGGGCGGCGCAGGTGACGCGCGGGCGCGATGGCGTGACGGTGCGACTCGCGGACGCGTGGATCGAAGCGACGGGAGCGGCGCTGGAGGCGGGCGGGAGCGCGGAGGCGACGCTCGCGGACCTCGCGCAGGGGGAGCGCTTCTCGGTGCAGTTCTGGGACGCGAACGCGACGAAGGCGCTGCACGTGGGCCACCTGCGCAACCTCGCGATCGGCAACGCGCTGGCGGCGGCGCTGGCGCAGGCGGGCGCGCAGGTGGAGCGGCGCAGCCTGATCTCCGACGCGGGGCGCAGCATGGGCGAGGCGATGGCGGGCGTGATGAACAGCGGCCGCCACGCGCACGCGTGGCTGGAGGGCGACGAAAAGAGCGACCATTTCGTGGGGGTCTGCTACGCGGACTATGTCGCGGCGGGCGGGGCGTTCGGGGGCGAGGAGGTCGACTACCCGGAGGACTCGCTGACGCGCGAGCTGACGCTGCGCGGGGACGCGGCGGACGAGCTGCTCAAACGGGTGCTGAGCGGCGAACGGGCGGCGCTGGAGCTCTGGTACAAGACGCGCGCGTGGGTGATCTCGGGCCAGCGCAAGACGCTGGCGCGCCTGGGGATCGCGTTCGACCGGGTGTTCTTCGAGTCGGACTTCCTCGAGGAGGCGGCGGAGCTGACGCGGGCGGGCCTGCGCGATGGGCGACTGCGCCGGCGCGAGGACGGCGTGGTGATCTACGCGACGGGCCTGGCGGATTTCGAGGAGTTCCCGCTGGTGCGCGCGGATGGGCTGCCGACGCAGCACATGCGTGCGCTGGCGTACTGGATGGCGGCGCCGGATCTCGGCCAGATGACCTCGATGCAGGTCTGCGGGACGGAGTGGGTCTCGCACGTGACGAGCCGGCGCAAGCTGATGGACGAGCTGCTGCCGCGCGCGAACGGGAGCCCGCCCGTGCAGCACCCCACGCACGACATCTTCAACGGGATGGTCGCGCGGCAGAAGCGGGCGCTGACGTCGAGCGAGGGCGGCCTGCTGATCGACGAGCTCACGGAATGGATCGACGATCGGATCGACTGCGACCCGGACCGGCGCGAGGTGCGCCGCGGGCACCCGTTCCCGGAACGGATCGCGGCGCAGGTGGCGCTGGGGTACTTCCTGCCGTATCCGGTGGCGCCGCGCATCGACTTCGACACGGAGCGACTGCTCGACGACGGCGAGAGCCTCGGCTGGGATCTAGCGCGGGCGCGGGCGCATCACGCTCACGCCGCGACGCCGACCTCCGTCACGGGGTCGGCTGCCGCGGCGCGGTCAAACGGCGGGCGCCCGGCGGAGGATCCGCAGTACCGCTTCGCGGTGGTGCAGTCGGAGCTGTACCGCCGCTACCTGCGCCTCGCGGTGCAGCGCTTGGACGTGCGGCCGCTGGCGCACTACCTCAAGCATCTGGCGCGGTGGCACCTGGAGGGCGATCGCTCCGAGCACGTCGAGCGGATCGTGCAGACGCTGCTGGAACGCAGCGCGCGCGGGCTGGGACTGGAGGCGACGCGGTGAAGACGCTGCTGGTCGACAACTACGACTCGTATACGTACAACGTGTTCCACCTGCTCGCGGCGGTCTCCGGGGAGGAGCCGATCGTGGTGCACAACGACATGGTCTCCTGGCGCGCGCTCTCGCGCTGGGACTTCGACGCGGTCGTGCTCTCGCCGGGGCCGGGGCGCCCGGAACGATGGCACGACTTCGGGGTGTGCTCGGACATCCTGCGCAGCTGCGAGATCCCGGTGCTCGGCGTGTGCCTCGGCCACCAGGGGCTCGGCTACGTGCTCAACGGAATGGTCGCGACGGCGCCGATGGCGATGCACGGGCGGCTGAGCCGCGTGGGGCACGTCGGCAGCGGCCTGTTCGCGGGCATCCCGCAGGACTTCTCGGTCGTGCGCTACCACTCGCTCGCGGTCAGCGGCGACCTCGGACCGGAAGGCCGCGTGACGGCGTGGACGGGCGACGGGGTGGTGATGGGGATCGAACACCGCCGGCGCCCGATGTGGGGCGTGCAGTTCCATCCGGAGTCGATCGCGACGGAGTACGGGATGGCGCTCGTAGAGAACTTCTACGCACTCGCGCGCGAGCGCCGGCCGGCGCGGGCGAGCGGAGGACGGCGACCGGTGACGGCACAGCGGCGAGTGCGCGCGGGCGCCGGCGCAGGTACGAGCGCGGGAGCGGGTGCGAATGCGGGAGCGGTTCGCGATGGCGCGGGTGCGGATGAGGCGACGGGCGCGCCGCGGGTGAGCCTGCGCGTGCGCGCGATCGCGGGCGAACCGTCGACGGAGCGCCTGTTCGAAGCGCTCTTCGGCGCGGCGGAGCACGCGTTCTGGCTGGACAGCGCGGACGCGCCGACGCGCCTGGCGCAGTGCTCGTACCTCGGGACGAGCGCGGGCGCGGAGCACTGCGTGTTGGAGTACGACGTCGCGACGGGCGCCGTGAAGCGCTCGCGCGCGGGAGCGAGCACGGTCGAGGAGGGATCGATCTTCGATGTGCTCGACCGCGAGCTCGCGGCCCGCGCGCTCGAGCCGCCCGCGGAGCTCGCGCGCGGCCTGATCGGCGGCTTCGTCGGCTACATCGGCTACGAGTGCAAGGCGGACTGCGGCGCGCCCGGCGGGCACCGCTCGGACCTGCCGGACGCGCTGCTGATGCTCGCCAACCGCGTGGTCGCGGTCGACCACACGCGCCAGGAGACGTACCTGCTGGCGTGGGGCGGGGAGCGCGACGATGAGGTCGAGAGCTGGCTCGCGGAGGCGGAGGCAGCGGTGCGCGCGCTACTGGACGAAGCACCGGAGCAGCCGCCGGTCGCGGCGTACGGCGATCCCTCCGAGCAGCCGCCGACGACCGCGCACAGCGATGCCCCGCAGGACCCGCCGACGACCGCGCACAGCGATCCCCCGGAGCATCCGGTGCGCTTCCGCTGCGGGCGCGGGCGCGAGCAGTATCTCGCGGACATCGCGCGCTGCCAGAGCGAGCTCGCGGCGGGGGAGTCCTATGAGATCTGCCTCACCGACCAGATCTCGACGACGGCGCAGCCGGAGCCGTTCGCGCTGTACCGGCTGCTGCGGCGCAGCAACCCCGCGCCGTTCGCGGCCTATCTGAAGTTCGGCGAGGTCGCGATCGTGAGCTCCTCACCGGAGCGCTTCCTATCGGTGGACCGCGAGCGCCGCGTGGAGGCGCGTCCGATCAAGGGCACCGCGCCGCGCTCGGCCGACCCGGTGCGCGACGCGGCGACGCGGCGGGAGCTGTTGCGCGACGAGAAGACCTACGCGGAGCACCTGATGATCGTGGATCTCCTGCGCAACGACCTCGGGCGCGTGTGCGAGGTCGACAGCGTGCGCGTCCCGGAACTGATGGTCGTCGAGCCCTACGCGACCGTGCACCAGCTCGTCTCGACGATCACCGGGCAACTCGAACGCGAGCGCACGCCCGTCGAGTGCGTGCGCGCGTGCTTCCCGGGGGGCTCGATGACGGGCGCGCCGAAGCTGCGCACGATGGACATCATCGACGACATCGAGCGCGTCGCGCGCGGCGTGTACTCGGGCGCGCTCGGCTACTTCGGGCTCGACGGCAGCGTGGATCTCAGCATCGTGATCCGCACGATCGTGCTGCGCCCCGGCGCGACGACGATCGGCGCGGGCGGGGCGATCGTGATGCAGTCCGACCCGCAGGAGGAGTTCGAAGAGATCCTGCTCAAGGCGCGCGCGCCGATGGCGGCGATCGCGCAGGCGGTTACCGGGAGCGCTTCGCCGGCGGCGTGGACGGTCGAGCTGGAGCCCGCGCTCGGCATGGCGGAGGCCGCGTGATGAACGGCCGGCCCTCGACCGCGGCGCGGCCCGTGACGGACCGGACCCGGAGCGCATCCACAACGGCCGAGCCGACCCGGGGCACGCAAGCGATCACGGAGCCGGCCCGGGGCACGCGGACGCACGACTGGCGTGTACGCAGGGCCGACGCTGGCGACGCGCCGGCGATCGCGGCGGCGGTGCGCGAGCTGCTGCTGGAGCTCGGCGGCAAGCCCGCCGCGGTATCCGCGATCGAGGCCGCCGCGCGCGCGCTGCTCAGCGATCGCGACGCCGGAGCGCTGCTCGTGGCCCGCGCCGAGGAGGGCCTCGTCGGGGTGCTCGGCGCGAGCTGGCAGAGCGCGCTGCACATCCCGGGCCGCTACGGCCTGATCCAGGAGCTGTGGGTGCACCCCGCGTGGCGCGGGCGCGCGATCGGCGGGGATCTGCTCGCCGCGGTCTTCGCGCTCGCACGCGAGCTGCGGGTCACGCGCGTCGAGGTCGGCCTGCCTCGCGACGGGTTCGCGGGCCTGCGCGCGACGGAGGCCTTCTATCGCGGCCACAGCTTCGAGCTGCTTGGCGCGCGGATGCGAGCGCTGCTATGAGCCGCGACGCACGCATCGGCCACGCAGCCGCCGCGGGCGACGGGGCGCATCGCGCGAGGACCCCGGCGAGGTGGCCACGATGAGCGGCGACGCCGCGCGCCTGGTGATGGTCGAGCAGCGCGGCGCGCGCGGCGGCGGGGTGCCCTGGATCCTCGACGCCGCGGGGCACCGCACGCGCGGCTACGACGACGGGCAGCGGCTGTCCGCGGTACGCACCGGCCTCCTGCGCCACCGCGGCGTGGTCGCCGCCGCGGCCGACGCGAGCGCGGCCGAGATCGAGCACACGCTCGACCGCCTGCACGAGCCGGACTACTTGCGCGCGCTGGAGCGCGTGCGCGGCTCCGAGCCCGTGCTGCTCCCCGAGCTCGCGCAACCGGGCCTGCAACCCGATACGCCCGTCTGCGCCGAGGCCGTCGCGAGCGCACGCGAGGGCATCGGCGCCGCGATCGCCGCCGCGCGACGGATCGCCGCTGGAACGCGCTTCAGCTACGCGCTCTGCCGCCCGCCCGGCCACCACGCCGGGCCCGGCTGGCTCGGCGGCTACTGCTATCTCAACAACGCCGTCGCGGCCGCGCAGACGCTGCACGCGCACGGCGCGCAGCGGGTCGCAGTCGTCGATCTCGATCTCCACTACCCAAACGGCACCTCCGCGCTACTCGAGCGCATGACCCAGACCAGCCTCTACTCGCTCCACGGACAGACCGGCGCGAACCTCCCCTGGCGGCGCGTGCGCGCGCGCAGCGAGCGCGAGCACCTCGTCACGTTCCGCGCCAGCCCCCGGCCCGACGCCTACATCGCAACGCTCGCGACCTCCACGCGCACGCTCACGCGCACCAGCGAGGCGATCGTGCTGTCGCTCGGATACGACACCGTCGCCGGCGACCCGCACGGCTCGTGGAGCTTCGACGCCTCGATCTTCGCACGCATCGGGCGCCTGCTCGCGGAGACCGGCCTGCCCGTGTGCGTCGTGCAGGAGGGCGGCTACGCGCTCGACGCGCTCGCGCCGTGCAGCCACGCGTTCGCGACCGGCCTGCTGGGCGGGGGCGCGGGATGAGCTCCCGGCAGCCCAACGGCGGCGGCGGGCGGCAGCGGCCCGCACACGAACGCCCGCGACCGGGATCGGCGGGTGGAGCAGGCGGCCTCGCGCCCTTCCGCCAGCGCCTCGACGAGCTCGACGAGCAGATCGCGCGGCTGTTCGGCGAGCGCTTCGCCATCTGCCGCGATGTCGCGCTCTACAAGCGCGAGCACGACATCCCGATGATGCAGCCCCAGCGCGTCGCCGAGGTCCGCTCGCGCTACCTCGCGCGCGGCGCCGAAGTCGCGCTGCCCGCCGACTTCATCGCCGAGCTCTTCGAGCTGCTGATCGACGCGACCTGCCGCATGGAGGACGAGCTGATCGAGGCGCCCTTCGCCCAGGCCGAGGAGGAGATCGCCGCGCTCGCCGATCCCGACGAAGCGATCGCGATGCCCATCGTCGACCCCGACGAAGACCTCGCCGAGCCCCTCGCGCATCCGCACGACACAATCGCCGAGCCCGAGGAGGCCGAACGATGACGCGACCCACGACGCAACGCCGACCCCCGTCGCAACGATGACGCGACCCACGTTCATCACGCTCGGACCCGCGGGCACGTGTCACGAGAACGCGCTCCTGCGCTACCTCGAGTTTCAGGGAATCGCGGACTTCGAGCTGGTGCTCGTCGAAGACCTCCTCGGCGCGATCACGCGCGTGCGCGACGCGCAGGACACCTTCCTCGTGCAGTGCAGCGCGCACGTCCAAGTCCACCTCGTCACCGAGCGCTACTACCGCGAAGTCTTCGTCGTCGACACATTCATCTACCCCACCAAGGAGCTCGCGCTGCTCGTACGCACCGACGTCGAGCAGCCACGCAGCCTCGGGATCGTCTCCGCGACGAAGGGCTACCCCGACCTCACGCGCTGGGAGACACTAATCGACGAGCCCTCCAAGCCCGTCGTCGCGCAGCACCTCCTCGCCCATCAATACGACGCCGGCCTCACCCACCTGCACTACGCCCGCGAACACCCCGACAAGCTGCATGTGCAGGAGTGCTACGGCGCGGTCGACACGACCTGGGTCGTGTACGGGCCGCGCAAGCGCTTCCGCGGCGCCGTCATCGGACAGCGCGCCCCGTGGCTGTTCCGCGGCGAGCCCGAGCCCGACCGCGCGCACATGCGGCCCCGGCCGCGCCCGCTGCATACACGCAGGTGAGATCCGCGCCTTGCGGGCGCGGCGCGAGGCATACTCAAAAAAGCGACTTTCTTGCAATGAAGAACAATTCTCAACGGAAGCTTCCCTTGATCCGGAACAAACTTGCGCGCGGTGCAACAAACTGCGGTGACGCTACGCCGACACCGCGAACGACTCGGGGCACGAGCCGCGAACGACTCGGGGCACGAGCCGCGCACGACTCAGGGCACGAGCACGACCTTGCGGTGCGCGCCCGCCGCGAGGCGCTCCCAGGCCTCGCCGACCTGCTCGAGCGCGAGCGGTTCGGTCTCCACGCGGATCTCGCCGCGTGCGGCGGCCTCCGCGAGCCCGCGGTAGGCCTCGCGCTTGACCTCGGGGGGCGCCGCGAAGTTCGTGTGTCCCATCAGCACGAGCATCTTGCCGCGAATCGCGGCCGACGGCAGCGTCGCCTCCGCGCCCGCCCCAGCGCCGATCTGCACGAGCCGCGCCCCGAAGCTCGCCGCATTGACCGCGGCGACGAGCGGCGCGCCGAATAGCGGGTCGAGGACCACATCGATGCGCCCCCGCGCCGCCGCCGCGAGCGCCGCGGCGAGGTCGCCCCCGTCGGGCTCGTCCAGGCGCACCGCGGCGTCCGCGCCGAGGGCCAGACAGCGATCGAGCCCCTCCCGCGAGCGCGCCGCCGCGACGACGCGCGTCGCGCCGAGCAGCTTCGCGGCCTGCACCGCGATCTGCCCGAGCACCCCGCTCGCGGCCAGCACGAGCACGTGCTCGCCCTCCCGCAGCTCCGCGCGCCAGGTGAGCGCGAGCCACGCGGCGAGCCCGGAGATGCCGAGCGCGACGGCGACGCCATCCGGCACGCCGTCGGGAACGGGATAGGTGGAGCGCGGATCGACCAAAGCGCGCTCGGCCATCGAGCCGAATGGCGCTACCGGCGCATCGAAGTAGACGCGGGCGCCGTCGAGCGTCCCGACCCCCTCGCGCCCGGCGACGGAGGGCAGCGGCGGCTTGCCCGCATAGAAGCGCCCCGCGCAGATCGCCACGTCGACGGGGTTCAGGCCCGCCGCCAGCACCTCTACGACGGCCCGCTCGGAGCCGCCAGGCGCCTCGGAGTCGCCCCGCGGCTCCTCGAAGTCGTCGGCGCGGGGGACCCCGTACTCGTGCAGGACCGCCGCGCGCATCGGACCACTGTAGTGCGCGCCCCGCGGAGCTACGCTTCTGAGATGTGCCGCCTGTTCGCCATGAGCGCCGGCGCCGCACGCGCGCAAGCGACGTTCTGGCTGCTCGACGCGCCCGACAGCCTCGCAGCGCAGAGCCACCGCGAGCCCGACGGGCCTCCCCCGGCGATCGGCGGTCCTCAGCTCATCAGCGCGATCGGCACCGCGAGACCCGCGGAGCGGCGCAGCGTGGCGATCCGCCGGCCGGGCTGCACGGCCGGGCGAATCGACCCGACGTGTGCGCCCAACTCCTGCGCCGCGCGGTCGAGGTCCGCGACCGTCAGCGCGAGCCCCCACAGCCGCGCGGGTTGCTCGCGGCCGCCCTCCCGCTCGAGCACCGCATCCGGCATCTGGACGACCTCGAGGATTTCGGCGCCGAGCCGGAAGAACGCCTGGCGCGGCGCGCCCGCGGGGGTCGGCTGCTCACGGATTCGGCGCAACTCCAGGCCCGCCGCCTGCAGCGCGGCGACCGTGCGGTCGAGGGCCGGCGACATCGCGACCACGTGATCGATCGCGAGCACTCCGTTGGGATGAGCGGACGCGGGCGCGGGGGGCGGCGCATCCGAGCGGACGGTGGGCAGGCCGTCGAGCTCGTAAGCGGCGATGTCCCGCAGCGACCAGCGCACGATGCCCCGGCCGGCCGCGGACCCGGCAAGACGCACGCGTACGCGGCCGAGCTGGCAGCATCCGTCCGTGACGGTGAACCCGAGCGCGCTCCAGCGCGCGGGCTCGTCCGCGAGCAAGAGCTCGTCGAGGGTCGCACCGACGGTCATCGCGCGCAGCATCTCACGCTTGCGGCCGCGCGGCGGCTCGACTAGCGAACAGACCGCGCGCTCACGACGTGCACGGTGGCCGTTTGTGCTCGTGCCGGGCCGGGGGAAGTCGCGAGAACCGTCAAGCTGGCGCTCAGCCGTCCGTGCTCGGCTTCCAGGAGCTCCCGCCCGATTTGATTGAGTTTGACCCGGACGACCTGGGGTGAGCGGCCCGCGAGCGAGAACGCCGCTGTGCCAATCGGTGTCAGCTTCGGGCGACCGCCTTTACCCCTGGCCTTGACCGCGAGGGTCAGCTTGCCTCTACAAGTACTGGCTTTCGCCCAGCTGAGCTTGATCGACACCTCTCCGCGCTGTGCCATCACATTTGGACTCGCGAGCGACGCGCCGCAGGCCGTGGAGAGGCTGGACGTTTTATAGGCCTGCACTTCGCTCTTGGCGGTCACCGTCGTCCCGCTTGGCCCCGCCGGCTGCACGGCCGGCGGGGGCGTCGGCGCCGTCGTGAGCAGTTGGTCGCCGCCGGCACTGGTACCGCCGGCGTTGGTCGCGACGATCCGGAAGTGATAGGTCGTGTTCGCTCTGAGTCCGCTCAGTGCGACGGCCACCGCGACACCGCTGTTGCCCGTTCCCGGCGACTGCGCGCACGGCAGTCGCGACCCGTAGGACGCCGAGCTGCCGTATTCGAATTCGCAGCCGCTCACCGCGCCACCGTTGGGGTTTACGATCGCATTCAGCGTGGCCGTGCTCTGCGCGACGAGCGATGCTTCGCCAGTAACGACCGCCGGCGCATCCGGCAGCGTCGTAAACGTCTGATCGGAGCCCGGAAGGCTCCGCCCGCCCGCATTGCTGGCGACGATCGTGAAATGGTAAGTCGTGTCCGCGCTGAGCCCGACCAGCGCCGCCGATACCGCTACCGGGCTCCCGCCCGGCCCCGGCAGTGAAGAACAGGGCACGCTGGCGCCGTAGGAGGTCGAGGTACCGTATTCGAGCTTGCATTCGCTGATTTCCCCGCCGCTCGGGTTCACTGTCGCGCTCAGCGACGCCGTCGTCTGAGCGACCGACGAGGCGCTCCCCGTGACCACCATCGGGACGTTGGGCAGCGTCTTGAAGGTCTGGCCAAGGGTATCCTTGCTTTCGCCACCCGGGTTGGTGGCGACGATCCGGAAATAGTAGGTCGTGTTCGGGCTCAGCCCGTTCAGCGGCGAGGAGACCGCTACCGGTTCGGCGCCGGACCCGGGCAGCGAGGAGCACGGCACATCGCTGCCATAGGATGCGCTCGTGCCGTATTCGAAGTGACAGTCGCTCACTTCGCCGCCATTGGGATCCACTGTCGCGTTGAGCGCCGCTGAGATCTGCGTCACCGATGACGCTGCCTTCGTCACGACCGACGGACCCGGAAGCGTTTCAAAGGAAACGCTTTCACTGAAGGCCACTTCGCCGAAGGTATTGATGACTTCGAGTGAGAAGCTGTATCGCGTACTGGCGGTCAAGTTTTCGGCCAACGCCGAGACCTTCGTCGGGCTCTTACCGGTCAGGGAAAGGACGACGCAAGGCGTGATCACCGCTTCCTGCGGCGAGTCGCTCTTTTCGTAGTGGAAGTAACATTTTTCCACCACTCCGCCATTTGGATTGACTTCCGCATTCAACATCGCCGAGACCTGCCCGACCGCTGATGGTTCACCGGCGAGGACCGTCGGCGGGCCGGGCGCCGTTTCGAACGTCTGGTCGGTACCGTCGCTCGTGCCGCCTGCGTTGGTCGCGACCACGCGGAAATGATAGGTCGTGTCCTTGATCAGACCTGCCAGCGACGCGGATACCGCCACGGGACTGGTGCCTGCGCCCGGCAGCGCGGCGCACGCGACCTTGGAGCCGTAGGAAATCCCTTCGCCATATTCGAAGTAACAGCCGCTCACCTTGCCGCCGTTGGGATTCACGGTCGCGTTCAACGTCGCCGTCGTCTGCGTGGACGCCGACGCCGAGCCAGTGGCGACGGTCGGGGGATCGGGCAGGGTTGTCAACGTCTGGTCGGAGCCTTCACTCGTGCCGCCTGCGTTCGTCGCGACGATGCGGAAGTGATAGGTCGTGTTCGGGCTGAGGTCTTCCAGCGCCGCCGCAACTCCCACCGGGCTATCGCCCGACCCCGGCAGCGATGAGCACGTGGCGCTCGAGCCATACGCTTGCGTCAGGCCGTATTCAAGCTTGCAGGCAGTGACCGATCCTCCGTTGGGGTTCACCGTCGCGTTCAACGTCGCGGCCGTCTGTTGCACGGCGGACGCCGAGCCAGTCACGACCGTCGGTGGATTCGGCAGCGTCTTGAACGTCGCGTCAGCGCCCCGCGCGATGCCGCCGGCATTCCGTGCGACGATCCGAAAATGGTAGGTCGTATTCGCGCTCAGACCGTTCAACGGCGCCGAGACCGCCACTGGTTCCGCGCCGGACCCGGGGAGCGAGCCGCACGTCGCCTTCGCTCCATAGGATTCCGTAGTCCCATATTCGAATTCGCAGCTGCTCACTTCGCCGCCGTTGGGATTCACCGTCGCGTTCAGCGTAGCCGTCGTCTGCTTGATCGCGGATGCTGCGCCCGTCAGCGGTGTCGGCGCGTTGGGCAGTGTTTTGAACGTCTCGTCACCCCCTTCGCTGGTACCGCCCGCGTTCGTCGCGACCACGCGGAAGTGGTAGGTGGTGTTCGCGCTCAAACCCGTAACCGCGGCGGAGACCGCCACGGCGCTATTGCTCGACCCCGGCGAGGGCGAGCACGCCACGCTCGACCCATAGGACGTCGAAGGGCCATATTCGAGCTTGCAACTGCTCACCGACCCACCCTTCGGGTTCACCGTCGCGTTCAGCGTGGCCGCGGTCTGAGCGATCGCCGACGCTTCTCCCGTGACAACGACCGGAGCGTCCGGCAGCGTCTTGAACGTCTGGTCGGATCCTTCGGCGGTGCCGCCGGGGTTCTTGGCGATGACGCGGAAGTGGTAGGTGGTGTTCGCGCTCAAACCCGTCGCCGCGGCGGACACCGCTACGGCACTGTTCCCCGACCCCGGCGAGGGTTTGCACGGCACACTGCTCCCGTAGGAGGCGGTAGGACCATATTCAAGCTCGCATTCGCTGACTTCGCCGCCGTTGGGATTCACGCTCGCGCCGAGTGTCGCCGTGGTCTGGGTGATCGCGGACGCCGAGCCCGTGACGACGCTCGGCGCATCGGGCAGCGTTTTGAACGTCTGGTCGGCACCTTCGCTGGTACCGCCCGCGTTCGTCGCGACGACGCGGAAGTGGTAGGTGGTGTTCGCGCTCAGACCCGTGACCGCGGCGGAGACCGCCACGGCACTATTGCCCGACCCCGGCGAGGGCGTGCACGCCACGCTCGACCCATAAGACGTCGAGGGGCCGTATTCCAGCTTGCAATCGCTCACCGATCCACCGTTTGGGTTCACCGTCGCGTTCAACGTCGCCGTCGTCTGTGCGACCGCGGACGCTGCACCCGTCACGACGGTGGGGGCGGCTGGCAACGTTTTGAACGTCCGGTCCGAGCCTTCGCTTGTGCCGCCCGCGTTCGTCGCGACGATCCGGAAGTGGTAGGTGGTGTTCGCGGCCAGGCCTTTCAGCGCCGCGGCAACCCCGACCGCTTCGGTGCCGGATCCCGGCAGCGAACTGCACGGGGCGCTCGATCCGTAGGAGCTGGTGGTCCCGTATTCGAATTCGCAGCTACTCACTTCCGCCCCGTTGGGATTCACGGTCGCATTCAACGTCGTCGTCGTCTGCGCGACTGCGGACGCCGCGCCGGTCGTGACGGTCGGGGCGTTTGGCAAGGTCTTGAACGTCCGGTCTGCGCCTTCGCTGGTACCGCCCGCGTTCGTCGCGACCACCCGGAAGTGGTAGGTGGCGTTTGCGCTCAGACCTGTGACCGCTGCCGAAACCGCAACCGCGCTATTGCCGGAGCCGGGCGACGGCGAGCACGCGACGTGCGAGCCATAGGATTCCGTCGGACCGTATTCCAACTCGCAGTCGCTCACGGAACCGCCATTGGGGTTCACCGTCGCCTTCAACGTCGCCGTGGTCTGCGTGACCGCGGACGCCGCGCCGGTCACGACGGTCGGGGCCTGCGGCAGCGTTTTGAACGAGGCGTCGGCGCCCCGACTCGTACCCCCGGTGCCCTTGGCGACGACCCGGAAATGGTAGGTCGTGTTCGCGCTCAGGCCATGCAGTGCGGCCGAGACCGCCACCGGTTCGGCGCCCGATCCGGGCAGCGAGCTGCACGGGGCGCTCGATCCATAGGAGCTGGTAGTCCCGTATTCGAATTCGCAGCTGCTCACTTCGGCCCCATTGGGGTTCACGGTCGCGTTCAACGTCGCCGCGCTCTGATCGACCGACGAGACTTCCTTCGTGATGACCGACGGGGCATCGGGCAGCGTCGCAAACGTCTGGTCGGAGCCTTCGCTCGTGCCGCCGGCGTTCGTCGCGACCACGCGGAAGTGATAGGTGGTGTCCGCGCTCAGACCCGTCACTGCCGCCGAAACCGCAACCGCGCTATCACCCGACCCGGGAGCAGGCGAACACGCCACGCTGGATCCGTAGGACGCCGAGGGGCCGTATTCGAGCTTGCAGCTGCTCACCGATGCACCGTTGGGGTTCACGGTCGCGTTCAACGTCGCCGTGGTCTGCGTGAGCGCGGAGGCTGCTTCGGTGAGCACACTCGGGGCGTCGGGGAGGGTCTTGAAGCTCTGCCCGACGGAGTCGGTGCTCGTGCCGCCGCCGTTGCTCGCCACGATCCGGACGTAGTACTTGGTGTTCGGCGTGAGGTTTGCGACCGGCGCCGATACTTCCTCAGGAGTAGTGCTCGATTCTGGGAGCGCGGAGCAGGGGGCGCTTTCGCCGTAGGACGTCGAGGGGCCGTATTCGAAGTGGCAGTCGCTGACTTCGCCACCGTTGGGGTTCACGGTCGCGTTCAACGTCGCCGAAGTCTGCGTGAGCGAGGAGGGCGGGGTCGTCGCGACCGTCGGCGGATCGGCGAATCCCCACGCGGCGCCGGCGGCGCTGTTGTCGGCGGGGCCGCCGACGAGCACGCCGGCACCGTCGGCGGAGAGCGCGACAGCGGCGCCGAAGCGGCCCTTGCCGCTCTCTGCGGCGCCGTGAAGAGTCGAGCCATGCTGTGTGAAGGTTCCTTCCGAGCGCTGGAACACCCATGCGGCGCCGGCTTCTTCGCCTTCGCCTGGACCGCCAACCAGCGCGGCGCTGCCGGCGGCCGACAACGCGACACTCGTACCGAAGGCGCTGCTGGCGACCGGCGTGCTGGCGGTGAGCTTCGTCTGCTGGCTCCAGCTCGATCCGGACCGCGCGAACGCCCATGCCGCGCCGGCTCCTTCGCTGTCGCCGGGACCGCCGATCAACGCGGCGCTCCCTTCACCGTCGAGCGCGACGCTCGCGCCGAAGCGTCCTGCTTCGAGCTCTTCGGCGCCGGTGAGCTTCGTGCCTTGCTGACTCCAGAGCGTTCCCATCCGAGTGAGCACCCAGGCGGCGCCGAGATTGCCGTTGTCGGCGGGCGCGCCGACGAGCGCGGTGTCGCCTTCCGCGGAGAGGGCGACGCTGGCACCGAACTGCCCACTCCCGGTCTCTTCGCCGAGTTCGGGGGTGAGCTTCAGTCCTTGCTGGCTCCAGGCGCCTTCGCCTTCGGGACGGGCGAACGCCCACACGGCGCCGGCTTCGGAGCTGTCGCCCGGAGCGCCGACGACTGCGTCCTCGCCGTTGGCGGAGAGCGCGACGCTGCGACCGAACTGGTCGCCGGCGCTCACTTCGGCGCCCGTGATCTCTTCGCCGTCCTGGGTCCAGCTGGAGCCGGACCGTTTGAATGCCCATACCGCGCCGCTGCCCGCGGCGGCCGGAGCGCCGACGAGCACCGTATTCCCGTCGGCGGAGACGGCGACGCTCGTGCCGAATTCGCCCTTGCCGACCTCTTCGCCGCTCGTGGGCGTGAGCATCGCCTGTTCGGCCCAGCCCGAGGCGGTCCGCGTGTAGACCCACACCGCACCGGCTTCGCCGCTGGCGGTGGGAGCGCCGACGACCGCGGTGCTCCCGTTACCCGCGAGCGCGACGCTTTGACCAAAATGACCTTCGCCACCGCTTTCGCCAGTGAGCATGCCGTCTGGGGCCAGCGCGGCATGCGCGTTGGCGCTCGAGACGAGCACGAGCAGCAGCGACAGCAGCGCAGCCACCGCCACCCAGCGCCGAGAAACCGCCACGCCATCCAAGCGGCCGAGTGGCGATCCGTCGCTCACGGCGAAACTGTAGCGGGAAACGGAACTGGATGGAAGTTTGCTCGAGGTCATCTGCGCAGAGTGCGGTCCCGTGACGTCGCGTCGCCCCGGTGGACTAACGGTGTCGTGGGGCGCCGACTCGCGCCGAAGGCTCAGGCCTCGGTCTTGAACAGCTCCTCGAGGCGCTCGAGCGCGCCGGGGGTCCCCATCGCGATGACGACGTCGCCGGGCAGCAGCTGGATCTCGGCGGGCGGCTGGGGTTGGAAGTCGGCGTCGCGACGCAGGCCGACGATCATCGCGCCGCCGCGGATGTCGCCGATGCTGTGGCGCGCGCCGGCGCAGCCGTCGCGGACGACGATCTCCTCCATGCGGTACTCGGCGTCGACGTCGACGACGCCGCTGAGCTGGGGGTGCAGGGCGAGGCGCGCCATCTCGGTGCCGCTGGCCTTGTAGGGGGAGATGACGCGGTCGGCGCCGGCGCGCTTGAGCTTCTTCTCGGAGTCCTCGGCGGCGGCGCGCGCGACGATCGCGATGTCGGCGCGCAGCTCGCGCGCGGTGAGCGTGATGAAGATGTTCTCGGCGTCGGAGTCCGCGCAGGCGACGATCGAGCGGGCGCGGGCGATCCCGGCGCGATGCAGCACGGCGTCGTCGGCGGCGTCGCCGGCGACGAAGCGCTCGCCGAGATCGCGCGCGCGGTCGCGGTTCTCGGCGCGGGCGTCGATCACGACGTACTCGGCGCGCGCGGCGCGCAGGTCGCGGGCGACCTGGCGTCCGACGCGACCGAAGCCGCAGACGATGTGGTGGCCGGAGAGCGAGTCGATCATCTTTTGCGCGCGGCGCGCGGCCAGCAGGTCGCCGAGGTGCCCCGCGATCAGGAACTCGGTCGTCGTGGCGAGCGCGTAGAAGAGCGTACCGACGCCGAGCACGATCAGCGCGACGTGGATGACCTGCCCGGCGGTCGAATGCGGTTCGGAGAAGCCGCCGACGGTGGCGACCGTGTCGAGCGCCCAGCGGAACGCGTACCACGCGCCGACGTGCTCGCTCAGGGCCAGGCCAAGGGTCCCGAGCGCCAGCAGCGCCACGAGCGCGGCGCCGAGCAGGGCGAGGCGGCGGGCGAAGGTGTGCAGCTGGGGGTTGGGCGGCACGATCGGGTTGATATCAGGCGGACCCGGGCCACCACCGATGCTAGAATCATGATTCATGAATCAGCCTACCATGTCGCAACTCCGCCGCACGACGGTGTCGGCCAGGCGAGCCTCGCTCGACACGCTCGAGGCCGAGGCGCGCCGGCGCGGCGTATCGCTTTCGACGATCATGGCCGAGGCCATCGATGAGAAGGCACGGACATTGCACGCCGCACGCCGACCGCACCTGGGGATCGCGCGCTCGACCGATGGTCGCTCAGCGGCCGAGCTGACGAGCGAGCCAATCGCGCATCCGCCAGCGTAGATGGCGCTGGTGCTGGACACGGGGCCGCTCTTGGCGGCGCTCGACACGGCCGATCCCGATCACGAGCGGTGCATGGCTCTGCTCGGCGACGCAGACGAGGAGCTCGTTGTTCCGAGCCTCGTGCTGTCGGAGCTCGACTACTGGTGCCATCAACGCCTGGGCGCGCGAGCGTGGCTGGTCTTTCTCGACGACCTGCTCGCCGGCGCCTACCGGCTCGAGGCCGTCACGATTGCCGACCTCGGGCGCTGCCGCGAGCTTCAGGCCAAGTACGCGGATCAGTCGATCGGGGTGGTCGATGCGAGCGTGCTCGTGCTCGTCGAGCGACTCGGCGAGAGCAAGCTCGCGACGCTGGACCATCGGCACTTCGGCATGCTGAGACCAGCGCACACCGAGGCCTTGCAGCTGCTGCCGTAGGCGCCCTCCTACAATCGTGCGGCCCCGCGCCGCGCGAGCGCCCCGCACAGCGCGAACACGAGCCGCGTCGCATCGACAACGGTGCCGTAGTCGAGGTTCTCGGGCACGTCGCTCGGCAGGTGGTAGTTGGCGGGCGCGCGCCAGTCGGTCATCGAGACGAGCGTGGCGGTCGGATAGCCGGCGCGGCTGGGGATCACGCTGTCGGTCGACGCGCGTGCGCGGTAGCCGCGCCAGAGCTCCACGCCGATCGCGGCGGCGCGCTCGGCGACGAGGTCGCGCAGCCAGGGCCCGGCGTACTCCTCCATGCGTACGGGCCCCTCGGCCTCGAGCAGCACGAGGTGGGGCGAGCCGACGGTGTCGAGGTTCGCGAACCAGGTGCGCGCGGGCGCGAGCTCCTCGCGATGGCTGCGCATGAAGGCGCGGATGCCGTCTTGGAGGGTCTCCTCGGCGCCGCAGGAGACGAGCAGCACGCGGAGGCCGGGGATCGGCGCGGCGGCGAGCAGCTCGGCGAGCGCGACCTGCGCGGCGACGCCGGAGAGGTTGTCGTTGGCGCCGGCGACGGTGGGGCTGCGCCACATGTCGGCGAGCAGCGCGGTGCCGATCGCGCCGATCGCGAGCCCCGCGCGCGCACCCGCGCGGTGGCCGCCAAGCGCACCCGCCAACGTGGCGAGTGGCCCGGAGAGGCCGAGCCACCATTGCGGCGGCGGCGTCTTGAAGCGTTCGATCAGCTGCGGTGCGCGCTCGTAGAGGCGCCGCTGCAGCGTCTGGTCGAACAGGCGCCCGGTTTTGGGAGCGTCGTGGTGGGCGAGCACGACGAGCGTCGCCTCGGCCTCGGGATCGCCGGCGCTAGCGGCATCGGCTCCCCGGTCGCCGGCGCGCGCGATCACGTTGACGGTGGTGCGCCGGCGGCGCACGAGGCGCCGCAGGATGCGCGGCCCGTTGTGGGCCTCGTCGACGATGCCGGCGAGCGTCGCGGCGGCAACCAGCGCCCCGCTTGCGCGGCGGCCGCGCAGCACGAGCGTCGCGGCGAGCATCCCGGCCGCCCCGAGCGCGGTCAGCGTCGGCTGGAAGATGCCCCATGAGGGCTCGTCCTCGAGTGCGACCTGAACGCCGTCGATCTGCCTCAGCCGCGCGGCGAGCCATTCGGCGGCCTCGCGCTCACCGGCAGAGCAGGGCGCGCGCTCGATCGGGGCGAGCGCCTCGACGACCTCGCGCAGCGTGGCCTCGATCGCGGCGGCGTGCGCGGCGGCGGCGGTCGTCATTGGCGGGGTAGCGGCTCGTCCACGACCAGAGAAGTTACAAGCCGCTGGCGCGCCTCGAGGGCGATCGCTTGCGCGACCTCGGCGCGCAGGTGCCGCAGCTCGCGTTGGCGCACGAGCAGGTAGAACCCGAGCAGCGCGACGATTGCGAGCGTGACAAAGCCGAGCGCGACGGCGAGCTCGGTCGGCGTGCTCGTCGCGGCGGCGCCGGGCTGGGGCAACGGGATGCTGCGCTGCGGGCTCGTGTCCGCGACGCGCGCGGGCGCTCCCGAGCTGGCGACGGGCCGAGTCGCGCGCGCGATCGCGACCATCGCTTGCGGCGAGAGGCCGTAGGTCAGGGTGTTTTCGATCCAGTACGCGGCGTTGCCTTCTCGCCAGGCGACGGTCTTGATGTGTTCGCCGTCGTAGAAGAGGCTGTAGATGCGCGAGCCGATGTGGAGTTGCTGGCTGGGATCGCTGAGCAGTGGCGAGCCGGTCCAGGTGGTGCCCTGGATGTCGTAGTACTGCCCGAGCTCGCCTTGCCCGACGACGATCACGTAGGCGGGGTAGCTGTGGCCGCCGGGCGCTTGGATGCGGTAGGAGCGCAGTTCGTCGGGTGGCGCTTCGGCGGTGGTCTGCTGGTAGCGCGGCGCCTGCAGCGCGAACGGCAGGTTCGGCGCGAGCGCAAGCGCTTCGTTCAATGTGGAGCTTGGCGTGGGAGCGAGCGAGAGCCCGGCGACTGCGACCCGATGCGGGGTCTCGGTGGAGCGTGCGGCGTGACCCAGCTTGTGCTTGGGGATCGCGGCGGTGCCGGTCAGGAAGGAGCGCGCGGAGGCCTGCAGCTGCTGGGGGGTGGCGGTGTCGTAGTTGGAGTGCAGTTCGACCTGGAAGGGCACTTGGCGCACGGGCTTGCCGGCCGATTCGACGAGGAGCTCGAGCAGCGCGAGCACGCCTTCTTCGCCATGCAGGTCGGTCGCGACGGCCTTGCCGAGGATGTGCTCGAACTTTTCCCGGTTTTCAAACAGGCTGGGGCCGTACTGTGCCTTGACGGCGAGCAGGAAGCGCTGGTCGCGCGCGTCGCGAATCAGCGACGTGCTTTCGTGGCGGTTGGCGACGAATTCGAGCGCGCGCTGGCCGCAGAGGCGCTGGTAGCCCGGCTGGAGGTTGATTTCGAAGTACTGTTCGCCGCCGGGTTCGTTGACGTGGTAGTAGCGCTTGTCGACGGTCATGTAGACGCAGCCCATTTCGTCGACCGCGCGCCGGAACTTCGGGAAGTTCGTGACGAAGACGTGGTTGACGGTGATGCCGAGCACGCGCTTGATCGTTTCGAGCATCAGCTTGATGCCGCCGGAGGTCCCACCGCCGTCCTCGGAGCCGTAGGTGTAGGCGGAGTTGATGCGGTTCGTGATCGCTTCGCCGGTGGGCGCGGTGAATGTGACGCGCAGCTCGCGCGGGATCGAGAGCATCGAGATCGTGGGCTTGCTGGGGTCAATCCGCACGAGCAGCATCTCGTTGGAGTGCGGCAGGACCGCCCCGAGGGGGTTGTCCTTGGGCGGCGGCCGTTCGTCGTTGCCGACGAGGAGCAGCGTCTCGGGCTGGCCTTTGTCGGTCGGGACGAGCACCTTCGGCGCGATCTTGACCGCGGCGTTCTGTCCGAGCGCGCTGACGACGCTGCCGATCTCGTTGCGAGCCAGGATGTAGGTGCCCGCGCCCGCGAATGCGACGATCCCGAGCGCGGCGAGCACGAAGCGCCGGGCCAGCCACCAGGCGTGGCGGGGCGGCTCAGGTGGCATCGACATCGACGGCCGGCACGAGGCCGGTCGGGGAGGCCAGCACGACAAGCCGGGGCACGAACAGGCGATTTCCCATCGCTGAAAGGTAAGCGAGAACGACCGCACCGACAAGGCTTAGGACCGGCCGACAAGGCTTGGGACCGCGCCGACAAGCCTCGGGGCCACACCGACAAGGCTTGGGCGCCGGAGGGACTGAGTCGCGCTCCGGCGCCGGTGCCTGTCTCATTCGGTGCCGGCTCTCCGCACGGAGACCGCGGCTGGGCGCGGCGCATAGGGCCACGCTCCGCCGGGAGCATGGTCGCTCGGACCGGCGTTTTCTACGGCGATGTGCCTGATTTCGCGGGGCGAGAGTGCGCAGGTTGAAGCGCGACGGGGGCGATGATCCGGCTAACCGGAACCTTGCTCGCCAGCTGGAATGTTCCCGCCCGCGGTGGGGTCGAGCGCGTCGAGCTGCAGCGCGATCTCGAGCTCGACGGGACAGGGGTGCAGCGGCCGTCCGAGTCGTTCCTCGGCGATCCGCAAGCGTTTTTCGAGGGTGCTGCGCGCGATCTTCAGCCTCGCGGCGGCCGAGGAGGCGTTGCGCTCCGCGGCGAGATACCCGCGCAGGGTGTCCGCGAGCACCGACGTCGCGCCCCGCTCCTCGCTGAGAGGCGCGACGTAGATCTCCACGAGCTCCCGCGCGAGCGTCGGGTCTTTGAGGGCCGCGGCGAGCAGCGCGACATCGGCGTAGCAGGTCAGTGCGGCCGATCTGCGCATCGCGACCAGCAGCGCGGCCTGTGCTTGACGGTGCGTTGCGCGCCAGCCCTCCAGACCGCGCGCGGGCTCGCCGATCGCGAGCGTCACCCCGGGCGGGCTCTCGCGCGAGCGCAGCGCGCGTCGCACATCGCTCATGCGCAGCGTGCGCTGCCCGCCGAGCCACGCCCATACGGTGCCCTGGCTCTGCTCGACGCACAGTAGCCGGCGGTCGAGCCGGCCGGCAAGCTCGCGCAGCACGCCGGGCGCGCCGGCGCCTCTGGCGATCACCCCTAGATGCTCGGCGCCCAACTGGTAGACCAGCTCGATGGCGCGCTCCTCGCCGGCGCCCTCACCCATGCCCTGCGGCAGATCGGTGGCGCTCTCCCCGGCGAGCAGCGCTCGCACGCCTTCCACGAGCCGTTGCTCGCGCGAGCGCCCAACCCGCTCGCGCTCGCGGCCGTATTCGCGCGAGACGACCGCGGTCATCCGTTCCAGCAGCATGCTTTGCGCGCGCGACATCTCGCGCAGCGCACCCCCGGGCGGTCCTGCTTTGTCGGCCTCTTCCATCACGTAGTCCCACAGCAGCGCGTGGCCGACGATGTAGCGCTGCAGCACGGCATCCAAGCTCACACCGCTGCGCGCCGCGAGCTTAGCCTGGGCGACCGCCTCGCGGGGCACCGGCACGGTGGCGCGACCCGCGCCGACACCGCCCTCGATACCCGAAAGCCCATAGTCGACGGCGGCGGCGACCGCGACGCGCAAACCCGCTACGTACTCCTCATTGGCGTTGGCCACGGGATCGCGCACGGCCTCGCGCACGCGCCTGAAGATCCCCTCCTCAATCTCCTCCCGACGCTCGCGCAGCCCACGCGCGACGATGCGCACACCGTCAACCAACGTCGATCCGTTCCCGCGCGACCCACACCCCGCTGGGAAGGGTACGCCACACGCGGTGCCAACGGCTGCAGCCTGGACTCCGGCCTCAGCGGGTCCATGTAGCTGGAACTCGCGATCGGCCTTCGCGCGGGCAGACGCGGGCCGCTATGCCGCACGCCCTGCAAGCCCGCCTCACATGGTAGATTTGGCTTGTCTCATTCGGTGCCGGGGCGCGCCTCAGGGCGCAGCCCCGGCACCGGTCCGTGCTTGCGTTGGAGCGTCTGCCTTGCTCTCGCTGCCCCTTGCTTCAGGCGGACCTGCTGTGACTGCGTCTTATTCGCGGGTGGAGACGTTCTGAGGATTATCAAGGTGGCATTGAGATGTCCGTGAGCGGCGCTCAAAAGCACACGGCCGGCCTTGTCAAGCGTGACCTCGACCGTCGCGGCTGCGCCGGCGGCGATAGAGAAGTTGGCGGTACCGATGCTCACTGTCCTTGCATTTAGCACTTTGCGCTTGCGGGCGTTCGAGCGGATAGTCAACGTCAGCTTGCCGGCGCATGTCGCCACATCCGAGCAGGTGAGCTTGACCACTGCATGGCGACTGCTCTCGACGGGCGGCTTCCTTGTTGTTTGCGCAAATGAGCCACGGTGAGTCTCCATAACTCAACGCATGTGCCGAGCCGGCGAGACTCGCCGAGACGCAAGCCGACACGATCAGCGTCGCCGCACATATGCCCTTGCCCGTCATTCTTGTGAGCCTCCCAGGTTGGGAATTGACTATGCTGTTGTTTCTAGAAGAGGTCCGGCTGTTGCACTCGGAGCCGGGAGGCTAGCTTGTGGTACTTGCGAGTAGCAAGCGGCGTTTCTGACTCTGCCCCCGATTTGGTCCACACTTTACCCGGAACGTGCAGTAAGCGTGGGAGAGTGAGCGACGAGCTCGCGCTCCTTCTCGAACGCGAGCACCGACGCGAGCGGGATCTTCCAATGACTCGAGCCGGGCAGCTTGTGCGCCTGCAGATCGCCGCAGCCGATCAATAGCCTCTAGATAGCGACCATCATCTGAAAAACGGCCTGCTTGCACCTCGCCGATACCGTTTTTTTCCGGCGGTTTACCAGGGGTTTTGGACAAGGGATGGGGGTCGTTGTCCAAAACTCCAGGCCCATTCTACGCCTTGCGAGGACGGGTTCGGGGGCTCAGCGGGAAGACATACTTCCTGCTCAGTCTGCGATCGGGCGACCACCGGCGTCTCCTTCAGGCGGGTGGCGGCGAGAGCCGCACGGGCAGCGTCTTCATCTGGTTGGCGAACGCCGATTCGAGGTATGTCGGGGTATCGAGGATCTCAATCTCGGGAAAGCGGGCGAGGGTCTCCTCGAAGAGGATCCGCAGCTCCAGACGCGCGAGCGCCGTACCGAGGCAGTAGTGCCGGCCGCCGGCACCGAACGCCTGGTGCTCGGGGTTGCGCCTGACGTCGAAGTGCTCGGCATCCTCGAAGCGGAACTCGTCGCGGTTGGAGGACGGGTACCACATCACGAGCTTCTCCCCCTCGCGGATGCTCTGGCCGTGCAGCTCGGTGTCGCGAGTGGCGGTGCGGGCGAAGTGAGTGAACGCGGGAAACATGCGCAGCGACTCCTCGACCACGCCCGGTATCAGCGACGGGTCCTCCACGACCTCACGCAGCTGGTCACGGCTTTCCATCAGCGCACGCATCCCGCTGCAATACGTCGCCTTGGTGCTGTCATTACCGGCCGCCATCAACAGCAGGAAACCCATCACGATCTCGTGATCCTCGAGTCGCTCGCCGTCGAGCTCGGCATGCACCAGCACGCTCGTCAGATCCTCAGTCGGCGCGGCGCGACGTTCGGCGATCAGCCGGCCGCAGCGCTCGAATACTTCGGGCACCTCGTTCTCCATCACGCTGTTGGCGCCACCAGGCGTGGCATCCGGGTCACCCGCCCCAACGATCGCGTTCATCAGCCTGGCCCACACTGCATCATCCTCGGGGGTCAGGCCCATGAAGCTGCCGATCACACGCGCCACCACAGGCTGGGCGACGTCGTTGACGAGATCGCAGCTCTCCCGACCGGCGAGCCGGTCGAGTACTTCGGTGGCGATCGCGCGAATCGCATGCTCGTGCTCGGCGATCCGCTTGGGCGTGAAGCCGCGCTGAAAGAGCGCCTTCAGGCGGTCGTGCTTGGGTGGATCCATCCCAATGAACATCGCCTGTTGCATCTCCAGCGACAGCCCCGTTTTCTTGGTGGCGGTGAAGCCCCCGATTTCTGAGGAGAACGTCTGCCAATCGCGGCTGACCTCATGCACATCCTCGGCCGTGGTCACCGACCAGAAGCCGTCCTCGCCGGGGTACTCGGTGATCCCGTCCGACCAGTGCACCGGGCACTCCGAACGCAGCCGCCGGAACAGCTCGTGCGGCGGCCCCTCCCGGAAGTTCGACCGATCGCCGACGCGCGCGTTCTGCAGATCGCTTTCGAGGGGTGCCGGTTTGTTTCTCTCGACTGATGCCATTTGCGACCTCCTATGAAGTAGCAACCATGTTGGCTGCCGTGCGGTGTGCGAGCGACACGATCAGCTTCCGGTGGGTGCGGTTGTGTGAGACTGCCCCGAAGTCATCGGTAGTCAGTATGGACGCTTTGGGGCTGGTCTTCGTGCGTCGGCACGAAGGAGTCGATCGAGCGCACTCAGACAACGACGGAAGGTGGGTCGCTGAGGGCCAATGAGGAGCCACGAGCCGGCGCGGCGTGGAGTTACGCTTCGAGAGGTCCGGGAAGGCGGGGCAGGCCATCATCGGGAATTGGCTCCCAAACGGCGGCGCTGGCAACATGCAGGCGACCCATCGGCCGTACCCCGGGGTCGCCATCGAAGGATCCCATGCGAACGTTGATGAACTCCGGGCTCTCCGGATGCCGTCCGAACAGCGCTGAGCCGCAGGTGCCGCAGAACGCCTTGTCGGCTCCGTCACCTGCGTTCCAGCGCCGGATGCGATCCTCGCCACTGACGATTCGAAAAGTCCCGGAGTTGGCGATAGCCGAAGGCGAGGCGGCGGTGCCCGTTCGTCGTTGACAGCGAGTGCAGTGGCAGTATCCGGCGCGGAGCGGCGTCTCGGTGAGCTCAAAGCGCACCGCGCCACAGTTACAGCCACCGGTTAGAGGCAGAGACGACTCAGGCATAGAGCCGATCATAGCGCCATCGAACTGCAGCGGTTGGACGCCGGTCGCCGCCGGATTCGGCCCAAGCGATCGCCTCGCGCATGCTCCGGGCCAAGTCGCCGGGTGATCGCTATTGGCGAGGTTCAGGCTACCCGCGGCTTGGTGGCGAACGCGCCGATCGTGGTGGGCCAGCCTCTGATCCGCCCGGCCGAGTTGTTGACCTGTTCAGACGCGGGCGTCGGTGGCCAGTCCGCGAAGGCCCTCTCCGGCACCGCTGAGCCCGTCGGCATGTTGGTCTCGGCGAACGCGACGACACCGCCGGGGCGGACGTGCCGCGCGGCGCTTCTGACCGCGTCTGCGGGGGCTGCCTGGTACATAAAGCACGAAGCGCCCGACCAAAGCGTCGAACGGCCCGCCGTCGATCTCTACCTCGCGGAAGTCACCACACACAAGCTCGACGTTGCCGAGCCCGGATTTAGCGGCCCGTCGGTGGGCGGTCGCGACTGCCTGCTCGTCACGCTCGACCCCGACCACCGAGCCCACCAGCTCGGACACGAGGAAGCCTCGCACGCCTGCCTCCGCGAGGGCGTAGCTCCCCATTGGCGTGAAGATCAGGATTCCTCTATATTCTGATGATCGTGCCAAACTCTATCGTGGACAAAGACGATGTAGCGCGAGCCGTTGGAGCATTGGCTGCCGAGCACGGCGGCGCCGTGACGGTCGCGCAACTCCGCGACAAGCTCGGCTCTCCGAGCGCACTCTGCAGCGAGCCCTCAGCCGCCTGGTAGCGACCGGCGAGATCTCTCGTCTGAGCCGCGACCGATACGCCGACCGAGCATGGGGCGCGTCGCCCAGCAGCGCGCCGGCGAGGGAGATCGCGCGTGCGATCGAGCACCTGGAAGCCGACGCGCACCTCTCAGGCTACGACGTGCTCGCCGGCTTCACCCACCAGTTCGTCTTCGACTACCCGCATCTTGTCTGCTGCCACCCGTCACACGCCGACGGTCTCGCCGCCGCGCTGGCGAAGAAGAAGTTCGTCGTCCTGCCCGCCGGGCCCGGCGCGGCGATCGACGCCGCCGTACAGAAGACGGTGCTGCTGCGCCGCCAGCCCGCGATCCACTCTCGTACGCTGCTGCAGGGCGCGATCGCGACGCCGGAGAAGGCATGGGTTGACCTGCTGCGTGAGACACGCCGCAGCGCAGCGCCATTTGACTATGGCGAGCTCGGGCGGCGAGTTTCACTTCGAGCCCGACCTGCCACCGGCCGAGACAGTTTTTGATTCGAGGCTCGCCATGAAGTTCGGTTCTCCATGTCGATACCGTATAGATAAGCCATTTGCCGCCCGAGTATGCTCCTCGTAGGTCACGCCGGATCCACCGTAACTTGATGACGTCGTTCAGACCACCGAGCGCGCACGTACGAGCAGAGCATGTGGCGGCAACCAGCACACCGCCACATGCTCTGCGCGAACGGACTCCGGGGGTCAGTGTTCGACCGCTGGAATGGCGATGGGCGCTGGCTCGGCCTGCGGCGTCGGCTCGCTGTCGATACCGGTGGCGATGGGCGGAACGGTCTCCGGCCGCTCGCCGATTCGTGCGACGTCGAGGGCGATCAGGCCGAGGTTCGCACCGGCAGCTGCTCCGACGATCGTGGTGATGACCGCCATGAGCCCGGCTGTTGCGTTGAACCCCAGCAGCGCGCCGACGAGGGCGCCCGTCAGCGCGACCCCGAACCCGATCGTCGTGGCCCTGGCCGGCCGGTCGCGGTTGACCCAGGCCCAGTAGGTGCCGAGGCCGATCGGCGTGCCGATGGAGAGAACAGCCATGAGCTCGCTGTCGAGGGGCACTGTCGGCAAAGCCACCAGCACGACGATCAGGCCGATGAACCATCCGCCGAGACCGAGCACCAGCAGGTAGACGGAGCGCAGTATCGCGCTCGCCTTGCGCCCGAAGCCGCCGCGCTTGTGCGCCCGGCGCCACATCAGTAGCAGTGACAGGATCGTGAGGAGTCCGAAGCCCACCATCACGCCGGCGATGGCCTTGGCGGCTCCGGTCTGTGTGGAGTCGGGCGTGAAGTTAACCGCTTGAGTTTTGTACAGCGAGTCGTCGACCTTGCCTGTGTCGAAGTAGGTGTTAATCAGGTGCGTACTCGCCTTGGTCTGTTCGCTCCAGAAGGAGGTTGTGTGGCCGAAGCCGGCGAGGATGACCTGGTGACCGTTGGGCAGGTAGGGGAGGAGCTCCTTGGTCGCATCCTGGGGCGGGGTGGCGAAGTCGAGACTGCCGCCGATCAGGAGCGTCTGCACGTTCGATGCCTGGACATGGGTGTACTCGTTATCGGTCGGGTTGGCCGGCCACGCGTGCAGGAGGCCTCCGCCGCCGAAGAGGAATTCCGTTCCGGGGTTGCCGATAATCGAGCGGCCGTCGTGTTCGCGTGACGAGAAGTAACGCTCGCCAGCTTGGTTGTCAGCCATTCCGACAGCTGCGACGTCGCCCCAGACAAACGCCTGCGGGAAAGAGAGCTGGGCGAGGAGCGACTCGAACCAGAGCCCGCTCGAGTCACCGTGGGCGGCCGAGAGCCAGGCGTCCAGGGTCATCGGTCCGGAGAGCGGCGAGGCATTCGCCGTCGTCTCCATGAGTCCGAAGAAGCTGGCGATCCGTGCGTTGCCCTTCCTGATCGGAAAGAACAACCAGCGGTTCGGCATGTGCGCGACGGTCCGCTTCAGCGACGCGGCGAGATCGCTGGTGCGCTTGTGGCACGTCGCGTCTTGCGCACAGAGGCGGGCGTAGCGGCCGATCTGTTCGTCCGTCGTCTTCGGATACCAGATGAAGTTGCCGGGTGGGTTGACGCCGATCATCACCGAACGGTGGATGGCGGTCGGGTAGCGCCAGGAGTAGATCATCGCGGTGCGGGTGCCCGCGCTTTCGCTCAATAGGTCGATCTGGTGGTAGCCGAGGGCTTTCCGTGCCGCCTCGAGGTCGTCGACCCGTTCGGGGAGTGTGTAGCCGGCGAGATCGACGCCGTTTGCCTCGAGCCGCTTCGCGCACGAGCGCAACGCGTTCGAGTAGGCATCGAGGGACTTCTGGCCGAGGAAGTCGGCGGAGTGCTCGAGGGCCGACTCGACCTCCGGGCAGTCGAGCCGGACGGAGCCGTCGACGCCGCGGTAGCCGACGAGGACGACGTCGTGGTTGGCGGTGAACCGACTGGCGTATGCGAACGACATGTTCGTGACGCCGGGGCCGCCTTCCAGGCGGAAGATCGGGGCGCCCGGGTGTGCCGAATGCGCACGGATCCGGATGACCGGAAGCGCGATCAGCCGCGAGTGCGGGTCGGCGCGGTTCTCGGGCACCACGAGCGTTCCGCAGTCGGCGGCGTAGGCGCCCTTTTCGGTGTTGTAGGTACAGTTCTTGAGCGTCAGCTGGCCTGCATGCGCGCCGGCAGGCACGGAGGCGGACGTAGAACTGCCGGCGAAGTGGAGGTAGACGAGCCCGAGCGTGAGGACGGCGATCAGGGTCAGGCCGATGATCCGGCCGTGACTGAAGCGTCTGGTCGAGGGATGCCTGTTGGTCGTCACGGCGTGCTCCGCTCGGTGCTTGGTCGCCAGCATGGCTGGGTCGTTGGGGGTCATCTGCTGTTTCTCCTTTGTGTGGTGAATGTGTGATGGATGTGTGAGGTGAGGGGCTTCAGGCCGCTGCCATTCGGCCTGAGTAATCGCTCGGCGGCCGTGCGCTCGTGCGGCGGCGCTCTAAGCGTGCGCACCTAACGTCCTCGGCGCGGCGCCTGCTTGCGCGTTCGGCGTGGCGCTCGTCGCGGCTGTCGCGCTGCTCGTGGCGCTGCTCGTGGCGCTGCTCGGCGGCCGTGGTGCGCGGGCAAAAATTCGTCCCGTCCGGCGGCGCCTCGTGCGGCGCTTGTGGGCTCGTGCGCGGTGCTCGTGGTGCTGCTCGCGGTGCTAGCGGTCGTGGCGGTCATGCTGCATCCTCCTTCGGGCTGGACTTCGGCCATGACGACAGGCTCTCCGTTCAGCGAGGAAGAAACCAGGGGGCTGGCAGGCGTCCGTGACGTCGGGTAGCGGCCCGGGATACGTCGGTTTGCCGCCAGCTCGGGGCGGCCAGCCGTATGGAACCAAGCGCGGCCATGCGCGATGATCAGCTCTCATGAGAGAGACTGTCCTGATCGTGGATGATCACCCCAGCTTCCGCGCCAGCGCGAGGCGCATGCTCGAAGCCAACGGCTACGACGTCGTTGGGGAGCTCGACAACGGTGACGGCGTGGTGGCTGCCGTGGAGAAGCTGAACCCAGAGGTTGTGCTACTCGACGTGCACCTACCCGACATCGACGGCTTCGAGGTTACGCGGCGACTACTCGATGCGAACGGCGCTTGCCCGCAGATAGTGCTTGTCTCGAGCCGTGACTTCACCGACCTTGACGAGGCGGTGGGCGCCAGCGGCGCGCGCGGGTTCGTCGCCAAGAGCGAGCTGAGCGCGGAGGCGATCTCTTTACTCATCCGCTGACCGCACCGCGACGCACCCTGATCGGTCTCGCCGGCTTGGCGTTCCTGATGGGCGTCGCCGCATTCGTGGTCATGCTGGGCGGCGAGCACAACGTTCACCGGGGCGCGTTTGCCGGCTTGTTCCTGGCCACCGGCTGGGGGTTCGTGGGAGTCGGGCTATGGGTTTGGAAGCAGCGGTCGGCCGGCAACATCGGTCCGCTCATGGTCGCGGTCGGCCTCAGCGGCTTGCTGAAGGGGCTGGCCTTTTCCAACGACAGCGTCGTGTTCGCGATCGCCTCGGTCGGGGAGGTGCTGATCTACGCGGTGCTCATCCACCTGCTGCTGTCCTTTCCCTCGGGAAGGCTCGAAACCCGGCTGGACCGTCTCCTGGTCACCATCGCCTACGTCAACACGACGGTGGTGCAGCTTGGAGTGTTTCTGTTCACCGACCCATCAAAGGCCGACCCCAGTAACCCGCTGCTGATCGAAAACTCCGAGGCTGCCAAGGTACTCGAAGCGGCGCAACTAGACATCTCGATCGCGTTGCTGGGTGCCGTGGTCGCGGTCCTCTATCGACGCTGGCGTAGCGGCACCCCAGGACGAGCGAGGGTGTTCGCCCCGATCGTCGCCGTCGGCGGGCTCACGTTTCTGCTGCTGATGGCCGCCCTCGTCGTCGAACAGGCCGGCCTGTCGAGCGACATTGCTGACGCGCAGACGTTGGCTTTGTTCGCGTCCATCGCCTGCCTACCGTTTGCGTTCTTGGTGGGCCTCCTGCGGTCCCGGTTCAGCGAAGCCGACGCGATCAGCGCTCTCTTGGCCCAGCTCGGCGAGGGTGGTGGCCGTGGAGCGTTGCGCAACGCGCTCGCGGACGCGCTTGGAGACCCGACCTTGGAGCTCGCATATTGGGTACCGGACCAGGACGCCTACCTAGACGCCGACGGTCAGGCGGTTCGGGTCGATCCCGCGCCGGCGGGCAAGGTCTCCACCATCATTGAGCACGAGGGCGAACGAATCGCTGCGATCGTGCACAGCCCGGGCCTCGCGGAGGAACGCGAACTGGTGCAGACAGCGGGCGCCGCCGCCGGGCTGACGCTCAGAAACGAACGATTGGCCGCCGAACTACGCGCGAAGGTTGCCGAGCTTCAGGCCTCACGCTCACGCATCGTGCAGGCCGGCTATGAGCAAAGGCGCCGACTCGAGCGGGACCTTCACGATGGCGCCCAGCAGCGACTCATGGCCCTCGGCATCGACCTACGAATGGTAAGAGAACGCATCGAGCACGACCCACAAGGGGCGGCGGAGCTCCTCGACGAATCACTCCACGAGCTGAACGAGGCGACCGCCGAGCTGCGCGAGCTCGCACGAGGGATCCACCCGGCCGTGCTCACAACCCGCGGCCTGCACGCAGCGCTCAAAGGCCTCGCCAGCCGCTCCCCGGTTCCTGTGGAACTGCTCCAGACGCCGGCCGACAGGCTCCCGCCGTCGGTCGAGTCGGCGGTCTACTTCGTCGTCGCCGAGGCCCTTACGAACGCGGCCCGCTACTCGCGCGCGCAAACGGTAACGGTAGGGGTCGTCCGCGACAACGGCCACGTCGACGTCGAGGTGAGCGACGACGGCGTCGGGGGCGCCGACGCCGATCAGGGCTCGGGGCTGCGAGGGCTTCAAGATCGGGTCGCGGCGCTCGACGGCCGCCTCGAGCTGACGAGTCCGCAGGGGTTGGGCACCATCCTCAGGGCAACGATCCCATGCGCGTGATCGTCGCAGAGGATTCCTTGCTGCTGCGGGAAGGCATGGTGCGGCTGCTCGAGGAGGCCAAGTTCGAGGTAGTCGGTCAGGCCGGGGATGCCGAGGAGCTGCTGCGAAAGGCCAGGGCGCACAAGCCCGACATCGCAATCATCGACATCCGCATGCCGCCCACCCACACAGACGAGGGGCTGCGTGCGGCGCGCGTGATCCGGGAAGAGATGCCGGACACTGGTGTGCTGGTGCTCTCGCAGTACGTCGAGGAGGACTACGCGCTGGAGCTACTGGGAGACGATGCCGCCGGCGTCGGCTACTTGCTCAAGGACCGCGTCTCGGACCTAGAGCGCTTCGCCGATGCGATCAGAAGAGTCGCCGAGGGAGGCTCCGCGCTCGATCCCGAGGTCGTCTCAGAGATGCTGGGTCGCAAACGCACAGACGATCCACTGAACGTGCTGACCGCGCGGGAGCGCGAGGTGCTTGGCCTGATGGCAGAGGGTCGCAGCAATCAGGCAGTCGCCAAGATACTCGTGATCACTGAGCGCGCCGTCGAGAGGCACGTCACGAGTATCTTCGCGAAGCTCAACCTCGCCCCGGCGGCCGAGGACCATCGCCGCGTACGGGCCGTCCTCGTGTTCCTCGGTACGTAACCCAGTTGCGGCGCGGCAATTCGCACGCGTCGCATGACTGGTGCACATGGACCTTAGTGGTCACACTCAACCCTTCCAAACCCCTGGAGTCTTTGCTCGAGCCTGCACGCGCGGACGACAGCGGCGCCTGGCCCTGCCTCGACCGAGACGGAGTTATGGGAGGTTTAGTGGGGTTTAGCGGGATCGCGTAAACCTCTAACTCGCAAAGCAGGCGTCGTGGAATCTACCCGGACCACGCCCGGATGCGTGGCGTCAGGAGCGTGCTCTTTCTGGGTTGCCATGTCTCAGAAGGCGACAATGTATCTGGGGGTGAAGGGCCGGTTGGTGGGGCGTGCGGCGGCAATGCGGTCGATGCGGTAGGTGCGAGTTTCGCCCTGGCCGTTGACGGCGAGCAGCACGAGGTTGCCAGCGCGAGTGCGCCGGTGTTCGTAGGGCTCGACTAGGCGGCGTCCTGGGTAGCCCTCGGCGGGGCGGTAGTCAATCTCTACCTTCAGGCGGTTGGTGCCGGCATAGCGGATCAGCTCCAGGGGTGCACCCTGTCGCCAGGAGACAATCGCGTGTGGAGGACGCCACGTATCGAGTTGGTCTCTGGAGGGCGCGCGGCGAAGCCTGCGACGCGTCAGCGCGCCTGCGAGCCACGCGAACACTTCCTCCAGCGCCTCCCAGAACATCTCGAACGGGGGGAGCGGCCGCGGTAGCTGGTGGCCGAGCATGTTCTCCCACTCGCGCTCGATCTCCTGGGCGTAGGGCGAGGTCCGGATCGAGTCGGCGTCGGGGACACTCACGCCGGCGTGGGCACACTTGGCAGCGAGGACCGTGCGTACGCGCTCGGCTCGGCCGATCAGGTCGGGGTGGCGGTGCATGTGTACGACGTCGTAGAGATCACGCGGGCGACAGCGAGTAGCGAGCGCGCGCGTCTTCTCAGCTAGCAACTCCGTCGGTGAGTAGCACAGGACGCCGGCCCCGGGAACGCGGGGCGTTCGGTCCGCGGTAGGCGCTCCGCGCCTGTGTGGTGGGCTGGCCGCGTAGGTTGCGTCGTCGCGCGAATGTACGCTGGTCGATCTCCAACTCGATTCCTGTTTCGCGCGCGAGGCGGTCCGAGACTCTCTTGAAGATCTCGATCATCTCGTCGGGCTCCTCCGGGCCGCCGTCGACGACGGTGAAGTCAAGATCCTCAGAGAATCGGTAGGTCTCGTAGTAGCACTTGCGCAGGCAGGTACCACCCTTGAAGATCCAGGTGTCGGCGAGCGCGGACTCTGCAGCGATCGCAGCAAGCACCCAGCCGAGCACGTAGTCCTTCTCAATCACGCCAACGTCGAGCTGCCACTCGCCACGGAGTCGCATCAGCTCCTGCTTGGCGATCACGACGGCTCCTGCGGCTCGAGCACCACGTTGGCGCGCAGCCTCCATGCCGGCACGCGCGGCCCCATACGGGGCCCGTCGGGGTCAAGGAGCGAGATGCCGCTGGAGAGCTCCGCGCGGCACGCCGCGATCAGCTCGGGGGCGCCCCAGCCCTGCGACTCCAACAGGAAACCCAGGCGCTTAAGCACAGCGCGGTTGCCGAGCCGCAGCGCGTACTCCACCAGGCGCTCACCCTCGTGCTCATCCAGATACGCCCGCAGAATCTCTGCGGCGTGACGGATACCACCGCCGATTCGCGGTGCGTCGAGGATCTCCACTACCGTCCGTGCGGGGTCGGCGAACAGCATCCGCACCTCCTCCTGCCACGCTGTCTCCAAGCCCCACTCGAGCGTATCCTCTGCTACGTGCATTAGTAGGTACTCGGCGTCCAGCAGGCTCGCCGTCGCGGCGCGCACACGCTGTGCGGTCTTCACGATCGTGGTGCGGAACACCTGCTCGGTCAGACCCCAGTGGCGCGCTGCCGTGAACCCGCTGAAGTAACACGGCGACCACACCGCGCTCGCCAACACCAACGTGTCCTGTGACCAGCTTCGCGGAGGAGCCTCGACTACGCCGGCGCGATGCAGCCGCCGGAAGATCTCGACGATCGAACAGCTAGATCGCGAGCTAGGGGGAAAGCGGCTGCAAGAGATCGCGATCGCCGTTCTCGAGCGCGAGATACAACCGGGCCAAGCAGTCCACTACCGCGACTGGTATGCGCTGCTTTGCGCCGCCGGCTACCGCGCCCGTGGGAAGGACCCGCTGGCCAGCTTCCTGGCTCAGATCAACCGCGCCGAGCAAGTCGAGCCCATCGGTGAACGTTCAGGCCGCTACCGCCTTCGTGCGGCCTAACTTTTGCCGAGCGAGTCGCCAACCGCATACACCACGTTCAGCAGGCGTAATTCCGTGCCGATCAGAGACGGAGTGGACTTGGCGGGATTGCGTAAGCGAGCCCCTTAAAACTCGGTCAACACGCAATCACAATCGAACTGAGGACACCACGATTCGAACTAATGTTGTCTTTGATTCGAGGCTCGCCATGAAGTTCGGTTCTCCATGTCCATACCGCGTAGATAAGCCATTTGTCGCCCGAACGTGCTCCTCGTAAGGCTTCTCGAGACGCGACAGCGGGCTCAAAATAGGGCACTATTATCAAGGGTTTGTGCCGCGACGACCATACCGAGGCCAGCCAGATAGCGATCGCTATCTCAAAACATGCCCATTTGCAGCGCCTTCTGGATGGCCAGACCCAGATTCGAACTGGGGACACCACGATTTTCAGTCGTGCGCCGCCCTCGCTAACTCGCTCCGCTCAACAGTAGCAAAAGCCGCTTGTTTGCTGGGCTTTTGGGGGGTCCGGCGGTGTCCGTCTGTGGTCGGTGTCGCCGCTGAGATACCGCCGGATACCCACGGATACCGGGGGGTTTGTGCCCCGATGCGGGGGTCCGGGGCACAAACCCCAGGGCGCTGTTCCCCGCGGCGCGAGCGGCGGCATTTCTACGGTCGGACCTCGTAGTAGAGGTTCGAGGGCTCTTCGAAGTCGTGTACTTCGAAGCGTGTGAAATCCGGCGTCTCGTGTCAGCTCTTCAGCGGTGCTCGGCGGCAGGCCGATCGTGCCGAGGCCGGCGCCGCCTGGCTCGGAGAGCGCTGAGGACATGCAGGCGACGATCGAGAAGCCGAGGAACATGGCGAGCATGGGGTTGCGGCGGTTGTCGGCCCAGGTGTTGGCGCAGCGGACCTCCTTGATGAGCCAGGTTCCGTCGTCAGCGATCGCGCGCCGGATCGCGCCGGCTGCATCGTCGGGGCGGGTCATGTCGTGCAGGCAGTCGAAGGTGAGCACCAGCGTGTAGTCGCTGCCGTCGGGTAGCTCCTCAGCGCGGCGGTGAAAGACCTCGACGTTGGTGAGGCCCGCCTCGGAGATCCGAGCGCGAGCGCGGTCGACGGCGAGCTGCGAGAGCTCGTAGCCGTGAAACGTCGAGCGCGGATACGCATCCGCCAGAGTGGTCAGCGCCACCCCCGCGCCGCACCCGACGTCAGCCACGAGCGCTCCCGTCGCGAGCCGGCCGGCGACGCCCTCCAGCGCCGGCAGGATCGTCGGCACTAGGCACAGCCGTGCCCACAGGCCGAGCATCCGCTCGGTGCGATGCACTCCCTCTGCGCCGTGCCGGTCGTAGGGCAAGCCGGTGCCCGTGCTGAACGCGGTAACGAGGTCCCACCAGCCCCGGCTCGGGTGGCGCTCCGAACGCGCCGGCCGCGAACTCCAGGCTTTCGTCCTCGCGCGCAAGTACGAGAGCGCCGGCCTCGGTCAGCTCGAACCGCTCGCCTTCCTCGGAGGCCAGTAGCTCGGCCGCCGCGTTTACCCCGCAGCCACTCCCGCAGCCAACGGGCGTGGAGGCCGGTCCGGTGAGCAAGATCCTCCGCAGTCAGCACGCCGGCGCCGTCGAGTGCGCGGTATAGACCGAGGCGATCGCCGAGGTGGATCAGCAGCGAGACCATCTCGCCCTGCTTGTAGCCCCACACACGGAACGCGAACCCGCCGACCTCCTCGAGGCTAGCCGAGCGTTTGCGCGTCGCTACCTCGGGGGCGGCGGCTCTCCCGTTGGCTGTCTCGCCTTCAGCCCGCTAGTGGCGTCGGACTCGGTCACGAGTGGAGCCTAACCGCGTCGGGACGAGCGCCGCGTGAGAACGTGCGCGGACGTGGCGAGCGGAGAAGCAAGCGCTGCGTAGCTATCCCGACGACGCCGGGCCTGTCGCCCCCACGCACCCCCGTTGATGTTTCATCAGCGGGGATTTCCGCTACAGTCGCCTCTCGCGTGCCGCCATGCCGGCGGCGAGCTCAATCGAGGGTGGGAGGTAGACGGCCGATGGCGCGTACAATCGATGAGCTTCCGGGTCCACGGGGCCTGCCGCTGATCGGCAATGCGCACCAGCTTGTTCGTACCTCACGTGTGCACATCACGGCGGAGGAGTGGTCTCGTCGTTACGGGCCGATCATGCGCGTGGACGTCGGCCGGCGGAGGATCGTCGGGATCAGCGACTTGGATGCGATCAACGAGATCCTGCGCGAGCGTCCAGAGGGCTTCCGGCGCTGGCGCGAGCTCGAGGCGATAGGCAGGGAACTGGGCCCAACCGGGGTGGTGGTGGCTGAGGGAGAGGAGTGGCGGCGCCAGCGGCAGCTGGTAGTCAGGGCACTGAACAGCAACTATCTACACCGCTATTTCGATGTGATCCGGATCGCGACCGAGCGTCTGCACCGGAGGCTGAGCACCGCGGCGAGGAATGGCGTGCCGGTGCAGGCCACGAAGGTGCTCACCTCCTACGCGGTGGACATCACCTCCACACTCGCGTTTGGGGTCGAGCTGAACACGCTGGAGCGCGGCGAGAACGAGATGCAGACGAACATTCAGCGGATCATGCAGATGACTTCGCGACGGCTCTCACTGCCGATTCCCTACTGGCGGTGGGTCAAGCTTCCCGCCGACCGTGCGCTTGAGCGGTCGGTCGCGGAGGTGTATAGGGCGGTCGAGGGGTTCATCGAGCAGGCACGTGCACGGATGCGCGAGCGACCCGAGCTGTTCGATGCTCCCGAGAATTTCCTGGAGGCGATGCTCGCCGCCCAGCGGGAGGACGGAACGTTCACGGACGAGGAAATAGTCGGCAACGTGCAGACGCTGTTGGTTGCCGGCGAGGACACGACGGCACATACCTTGGCTTGGACGATCTGGCTCATCTGCTCCCGGCCGGATGTCCAGCGCCGCCTCTGCGATGAGGCGCGCTCGGTGCTGGGCGATGGTGTGCTCCCCGCTGAGCACACGGTGATCGAGCGGTTGGAGTACAGCGAGGCGGTACTGCGTGAGTCGATGCGCGTGAAGGCGGTCGGCCCCCTGGTGGCGATCGAACCGCTCGTGGACAGAACGATCTGCGACACGCACATCCCGGCCGGAACGCGGCTGTTGCTGCTGATGCGCGAGGCTGCACTGCGTCGCGAGCAGAGTGAGCGCGAGTTCGATCCCGAGCGCTGGCTGAAAGGCCCCGTCCCCGACCAGAAGTCGTTCCTGGCATTTGGAGCCGGACCGCGCTTCTGCCCGGGACGCAACCTCGCGTTCCTCGAGTCAAAGACCGCGCTGGCGATGATCGCCCGCAACTTCGAGGTTGAGCTCGAGGACGCGAACCGGCCGGTCAGAGAGCTGTTGAACTTCACCATGATCCCCGATGGTCTGAGCATACGGCTCACACCACGCGCCCTCACGACCGCTGGCATGGTCTCCACCGGCGCGTAGCGCCCCCGATCTTGCGCGCTTGGAGATGAGCCGTACATCCGTCGCGTTACCGCACGTCCAGCTTGAAGAGCACGTAGCGATCGAACTCCTGGCTGTGGCATGGGTCGCGTGGAACCCAGCCCCCGACCACTCCGATATCGACACCGCTCTCTGCGATGCCGTCGGGTAGCGGTTCAGTCGTTTTCTTCGAGCAGGGCGTCTTAGGTGCAATGAGTTCTGTGCTGGCGGGCTGCACCGTCAATCTGATGGGGACGCCGCTTCCAGAGTTCACCATCGCGGACCCCAGGTTCTGATAATGGCTTTGGCCTTCGCGAGCGTACAACGTGATACGTCCGACGGTTTCCTTTTCCTCACTCCCGATCCTTATACGGGCGTTAACAAACGCGCCTTGGAAGCCGTCGTCGTGGAAGATGCCCCAAACGCTGAGAGTGTCTCCGGGAATCGCTGATGCTGTATCGGCGTAGCGGTCGCCTGGTCCCTTTGGATTCTTGACAGGTTGGCTCACGCGCGCGCATTGGCATCCCTTAGCGGCTACGACTGCTTGCCGCCGAGGATGTCCGGTAGGTCCTCCGCCTTGATGGGCGTGGGCGATTCCCTAAGTTTCGTGATCGCGTCCGTCAGCCGCTTTGCGGCCGCGTGGTCCATGCCGCCGAGAATCGCGTTGCCCTCGACAACGAGCCTATTCGCGTCTTCAAGGTCAGCGGTGTTAGCTTCCGCGAGTTCATTGTGCAGTTGGTTGTGCAGACGGACCATCAGCTGGCCGTGCCTGAGGACGATCGGCCGCAGCGCGAACGACTCGGGCTGGCTCTTGATGAATGCTCGTGCTGGTGCCTTCCAACCGTTCCACCCCAATAGGTTCGTCGCGCTTAGCTCTATCTCGCCAGTCGCCGGGCCTTCGGGGTCGAGGATCCGCACTGTATGCCCCAGGAACGGGTGCGCCTGGTGAATGACGAAGTTCCGCAAATCCTTGATGAACAGGACCTCCCGGTGTGCGATCACCTCCGCCTTGCGCCGCTCGAATTCCTCAGCTATGGTGCCAGTACGCCCTTTCATCAAACGCCGTGTGTGGTCGACGAGCGTCGCCGCACCAGCGACGTAGTTGTGCAGCCGCTGCGTGACGGCCGCCTCGTACGCTTCGCGCGCGTCGGGGCGGTACATATTCTGAAACAGCTCAACCGCAAGTGTCTGGTCCCGGGTCGGCTGCGCGAGTAGCGCAAGCAGCTCGTCCAGGTTCCGGACAAGCACGGCGTTCACCGTGCGCGCTAGTTCCTCGCAGGCCATGTGCTCGCGGTAGCCGGGGTGCTCACGCATCCGGCGCTGTACGTCGTCCAGGCGATCTTTGGGGGTCAGTTCGTGAGCCTTGTCCATCGGTCGTCATCGTAGTTCTTGCCCGCCCGACGACGACGCCTAGAGGTTGTCGCTCTTGCGTCGGTTGCAATTGGCGCAGTCGCAGGCGAGCGATCATCCGGGGGGTCAGGTCGTTGACCTCTACTCTGACCGCGTGACGTACAAGCGTGCTGCAGCGAAGTTCGTGGCGGGAGACCACCTTCGCGTCTGGCGACCGCTCGGGCCGGTCGGCTACTACCACCACGGGATCTACATCGATGACGCCCGTGTCGTCCAGTTCGGTGGCAGGATCGGCGATAAGCACCAGGCGACAATCGGCGCGGTACCGCTATCGACGTTCGAGAACGGAGGGACTGCGAAGCTCGTGCCCCACGGAGGTCGCACCTGGTGGGGGGCGCCGCGCTTCGATGCGATCCCGAGGGACGTAACGGTTCGGAGAGCCGAGCGCCTAGCAGACGCTCATCCGGAGGGCCTGTACGACCTGTTTGGCTACAACTGCGAGCAAGCAGCCAACTTCTGCTCGACTAACTCTTACGAGAGCTACCAGGTTCGCGGCTACTTCGCCGCCCGTTCTTTCATCGGCATTCCCGTGACGCTCTACGTTGCCGCACGTAACCACGACAGACGGTCGTTTTCGCGCGTCTCGATTATAGGTCTCGCGGTCTGGGTCATGTCCGGTCTCGTACCGACCGCTCTTTACCATCTCCAGGGCGCCCGATTCATGAGGAAAGTGGGGCGCCCGCTCTTGGAGTGGGAGCGCAGTCAACGGATGTAAAACATCCCTGACGCTCCACCAGTCGTACGACTGCCGGGATGACCGAGGCGCATATCCGCGTGATGAACACGCCCGCGGGCAGGCTGTCCGCGGTCCCATCTGAGGTCCGGGGGCGACACCGAGTCGCTGTCCCCAGTGCCCGTGGTGGTGGAACTCTTCGACCGCAGCGACCAAACGGTTGTGCTGGACCGTCTCGCTGCGACGCTCTGGACGGCTCCCGCGCAGGGCCCGCGCCGCCGCATCGGCCTACTCGCCGTGGTCCACAACGGCACCGCCCGCTGGGGGCTGCTCGCGTCCGAACGAGACCTCGGGAATCCGCTATTGCGTCGAGCTTCGCTTCGACCTGCTGGAGTACGGCCTCCAACCCGGGCGAGCTACCCGAGCCGCAGATTGCCACGCTCACTGGCCGTTTGAGCCATCTCTAACCGAATCTAAAACCTCTAAAAACCTCTAAAGGGATCGGGTATGGTGGTCGGATGAGCAACCCATTCCACGCGAGCTTCGGGGTCAGCCCACCGCTGCTGGTCGGCCGCGACGACCTGCTCGATGACTTCGCCGAGGCACTTGAAGATGGCCCCGGCGCGGCGGGCCGCGCGACTCTCTACACCGGCGCTCGCGGCGCCGGCAAGACGGTCATGCTCAACGCCGTCGAGGACCGCGCACGCCAGCGCGGCTGGCTCATCGTCAGTGAGACCGCCACCCCCGGCTTCGTCTCCAGGATGACCCAGCAGCACCTCCCACGGCTACTTCGCGACTTCGACCCCAAGGCGGTGCAGCGCCGCATGAGCGGGGTGGGCGCTCCACTTAATCTCGGCTCTCTCACCTGGAGCACAATCGAGGCGCACGTCGTCCAAGCAGGTCTGCGTAACCAACTCGAGATGCTCACCGACCTGCTGGCCGAGCAGAGCACCGGGGTCCTGATCACCCTTGACGAGATCCACCACAACCAAATCGAAGAGCTACGCGAGCTAGCCACCGTCGTGCAGCACACCTTCCGTGAGAATCGGGAGCTGGCGTTTGCCGGTGCTGGCCTAGCTGCCAGCGTCAGCGACATCGTCAACGACGACGTTCTCACATTCCTGCGCCGAGCCGAACGGCATACCCTGGGCTCGGTGGCGCGCGCCGAGGTTGAACGTGCGCTGCGCGAACCGATCCAAAAAGCCGGTCGCAGCATCGGCGAGGAGGCCCTGCAGATCATGGTCGACGGAGCCCGCGGCTACCCCTTCCTGCTGCAGCTAGTCGGCACCCAGGTTTGGCGGGTGAACCCGAGCGCACCGGAGATCACGGCCGCCGACGCCACCCAAGGGGTCGCCCGAGCGCGGCGCAGGCTCGGTGCGCTCATCCACGAGCCGGCGCTGAGCGCCGCCTCAGACATCGACAAGTCATTCCTGCTCGCGATGGCCCAGGACGACGGCCCATCCAGGATGGCCGACATCCAGCAGCGCCTCGGTGCCGACGTGAACTACGCCAGCCAGTACCGCCTACGGCTGATCGCAGCCGAGCTGATCCACCCCACCCGCCACGGCTACGTCGACTTCGCGCTGCCCTACCTCCGCGAGTACCTCCGCCAGCACTCAGCCATCGACGCCTGACCGGCTCCGTGAGGCTTTCTCGCCCGTCTCGCCGACGCTTTCAATCCTGCGACTTCGCAACCCCTCGATGAGCCCGTCCGACCGGCTATAGGTGTTTAGCGAGATCGCGTAAACCCTGTAAAACTCTGTACAACTCGATATGAGCTAGGCATCGCAGTCTGGTTCTCGTTGCCCCCCGGCCACGCACAGAGATTGACATTCGGTCTGTCCCCTTTTCTTTAGAGCTTTGTGCACTCATGGCGGGACACTCGAACGGCTCGAACTCGTTCTCAGGGCATCACGATTCCTGCTCGTGTTCCCTTCGATTCGAGATCCGCGACGACATTGGCTCCTCCTGCCAAAGCCGCATAGATAAGCCATTTGCCGCCCAAACAAGCGGCTCCCACCCCACTCCAACCGGGCTCAAAACCGCCTTATTGACAAGGGTTTGTGCCCCGGTTTGTGCCCGACGACCAAACGAAGCCGCCCCAGATAGCGATCATTATCTCAAAACATGCCAATTTGCAGCGCCTTTTCCATGGCCAGACCCAGATTCGAACTGGGGACACCACGATTTTCAGTCGTGTGCTCTACCAACTGAGCTATCTGGCCGCGACCCACGATGCTAGCGACTGGCGGCCGCTTGCGGGCTCGCGGACGGGGGGTTTGAGGCGGCCGCGGCGGCGGCGCGCGGCGCGCCTCCTACGCGCCCTCCGCCCCGCGGAACTCCTCGACGAGCGCGGCGTACGTCCGCCGCAACCCCTCGGCGATCGGCACCTCGGCGCGCCACCCGAGCTCGCGCGCGGCGCGCGAGGCGTCGAGGCGGCTGTGCTGCAGCTCGCCGGGCCGCAGATCCGCTAGCTCGGGCTCGATCTGCGCGCCGGCGGCGGCGCTCAGCTCACGCCAGATCGTGAGGACGTCGGTCTCGACGCCGGTCGCGACGTTGTAGGTGCCGCGGTGCCCGCTCGCGGCGAGCAGCGCGCGCACGACGTCGCCGACGTAGACGTAGTCGCGCGTGGGCTTGCCGTGGCCGTAGAGCTTGGGTGCCTTGCCGACGTGCAGGTGGTGGCTGAAGATCGCGACGACGCCGGCCTCGCCGTGCGGGCTCTGGCGCGGGCCGTAGACGTTTCCGAGCCGGCACACCGCGTGCGGGATGCCGCCGGAGAGCGACCACGTGTTGACGTAGGCCTCGCCGGCCCACTTCGAGGCGCCGTAGGGCGAGAGCGGCGCGGGGATGCGCTCCTCGCTGGTCGGCATCGGCGCGTCGTCGCCGTAGAGCGCGCCACCGGTCGAGGTGAACACGACCGGCACCCGCAGGCGCGCGGCGACATCGAGCACATTGAGCGTCCCCTGCACGTTGACCGCGCAGTCGCGCGTGGGGTCCGCGACGGACGCGACGACACTCGCTTGGGCGGCGAGATGAAAAATTGATTGGGGCTGCGCCCCCTCGATCGCGTCGTGCAGCGCGGCGCGATCGACGATGTCGAGGGTCCGCAGCGCGGCCGCGCCGGGGACGTTGCGCGCGAGGCCGGAGGAGAGGTCATCGACGACGGTCACCTCGCGGCCGTCCGCGAGCAGCGCCTCGACGAGGTGCGAGCCGATGAACCCAGCTCCGCCGGTGACGAGTGCGCGTGCGGCCATCGCGGGCAATCTATCGCGAGCCGCGCGCGCACCGGCGGATGGCGCTCGGCGACGGGCGGGACGACCGACGCACCCCGGGGCGACCTCGGCGTGCCGCGCGCGCTCAGCCGAGCGCGTGCTCGCGCGCGGCGAGCAGCTCTTCGACGGCGGGCACCGCGAGGTCGATGCGCTCCAGCACGCGCACCCCGGGGTGCGACGGCGCGGGCTCGCCCGGCGCGGCGCCGCTGCTCGCGCTGCCGAGCAGCACCGGGATCCGGGGATGGCTCTCGTGGAGCTCGTCGAGCAGCCGCTCGAGCGTCGGCGCGCTCGTGAGGACGCTCGCGCCGATCACGACGAGGTCGGGGGTGTGGTGCTCGATCGCCGCGGCGACCCGCGCCGGCGAGAGCTCCGTGTCGAGCGTCGTCTGGTAGCCCGCCGCGGCGAGCTGGTCGTGGACCATCTGCAGCCCGAGCGTGTGCCGCGCGACATCGGCCTGCTCACCTTCGACGCTCGCGAGCAGGATGCGCTCGCGCCCGGGGTCCGCGCCGCCGAGCATGTAGCGGTAGAGCGTCGCGAGCACCCGGCGCGTGATGCCGGTCGCGAGCTGCTGGGTCTCGAGATCGATCGCGCCGGCCTCCCACAGATCGTCGATCCGCCGCAGCGCGGGAGCGATCACCTCGCCGTGGAGGGTCGCAGTCGACAGCTCATCCTCGATCGCCTGCGCGATGACCCCCTCGGCGGTCTCGGCATCGCCGCGCTCGAGCGCCTTCGAGTAGGTCGCGAGGACCTCCTCGAGCAACTCCGCCTGGTTGACCTTGCGCTTCGCGCGCGCGTCCGGGCCGGAGCTCGAGAGCACCTCGAGGAAGGTATCGAGCAGCACCGGGTCGAAGTGGCGCGCGCGCTGCTCGCGCATCATCTCGACCGCGCGCTCCAGCGGGAACGCGGGCCGGTAGACGCGGTCGCTGGTCAGCGCGTCGAAGACGTCGGTGATCGCAACGATGCGACCCTCGATCGGGATCTCCTCGCCCACGAGCCCGCGCGGGTAGCCGCTGCCGTCCCACTTCTCGTGGTGGCTCAGCGCGATCGTCGCGGCCATATCGAGGATCGAGGAGGACGAGCCGCGCAGCAGACGGTGGCCCTCCTCGGCGTGCGTCTCGACGATCGCGCGCTCCTCCGGCGTCAGCGAGCCCGGCTTCAGCAGGATCGCGTCCGGGATCGCGACCTTGCCGACGTCGTGCAGCGGCGCCGCGTAGCTCATCAGCTCGCAGCGCTCGGCCTCCAGGCCGACCTGCTCGGCGAGCAGCGTCGAGAAGCGCCCGATGCGCTCGATGTGCGCGCCCGTGTCCTCGTCCCTGAACTCGACCGCCATCGAGAGCCGCCGCACCGTCTCCGCCTGCGCGATCTCGAGCTCCGTCAGCGCGCGGCGCAACTCGCTGGAGCGGTCGTCGATCTGCTCCTGCAGCGCGCGGCGATGGTCCTCACCGACCCGCCACCCGAGCAGGCCGCAGCCCGCCGCGAGCGCCGCCACGCACGCGGCCGCGAGGACGTCGCTGCGCACCGCGACGGCACCGACCGCGACGAGGACCAGAACGGCGGCGAGCGCCATCCATGCGAGCCGCGCGGGCAGGCGGTTGCGGGTCGAGTCGTCTGCGGTGGGTGGCGTCCCCACGGGTTCGAGCTTACTCCACCATTCGGGCTTTCCCACTTGATTGGACTCCTTGCCCACATGATCGGCGCGGAGCGCGTCCGGCTTGAGCGCGGCGGCCCGCCGTCTGGCCGCTCGCCCGGGTATCGTGAGCGGCCGCATGCGCCTCGCACCCCCGACCCTGGCAGCCTCGCTCTGCGTGCTCGCGCTCGCGACGGTCGCGGGCTGCGGCGAATCCTCGAGCGCCGGCAACGGCGTCGCAGCCAAGAGCGCATCGGAGATCGTCTCCGCGGCGCAGACCGCGGCGGACGGCGCGAGCTCGGTGCACGTGTCGGGCTCGATCGTCAACGCGACCACGCCGATCGCGCTCGACATGGAACTCGTCAGCGGCCAGGGCGGCCGCGGGCAGCTCTCCGAGAACGGCGTCAGCTTCGAACTGATCGAGATCGGCGGCTACGTCTACATCAAAGGCAGCCGCGCCTTCTACAGCCACGTCGCGGGACCCGCCGCGGCGCAGCTGCTGGACGGCAAGTGGCTGAAGGCGCCCGCGGGCAGCGGCGCGTTCGCGTCCCTGAGCTCGCTCACCGACCTGCGCAAGCTGCTCGACTCGACGCTGAGCAGCCACGGCAAGCTGGACAAGGGCGCGACGAGCACGATCGCGGGCCAGCCCGCGGTCGCCGTCAAGGACGCCACGCGCGGCGGCACGCTCTACGTCGCGACCACCGGCACCGCCTACCCGCTGCAGATCGCGAAGGGCGGCAACAGCGGCGGCAAGATCACCTTCAGCGACTGGAACAAGCCCGTGACGCTGAAGGCGCCCGCAAACGCGGTCAACCTCGCGCAGCTCGAGGGCCATTAGCGACGGCCAGCCCGGCGCGTCGCGCACCGGCGGCGAGGGCCGTGCGCGTCGGTCGCATCAGAGGCTCAGCGCGACGTACTTCGTCTCGAGGTACTCGCCGATCCCCTCGAAGCCGCCCTCGCGCCCGAACCCGGACTCCTTGACCCCGCCGAAGGGCGCGGCGGCGTTGGAGACGATGCCCTGGTTGAGGCCGACCATGCCGGTCTCGATGCCCTCGGCGACGCGGAAGGCACGGGCGAGGTCGCGGGTGTAGAGGTAGGCGACGAGCCCATACTCGGTGCGGTTGGCGGCCGCGAGCGCCTCGTCCTCGGTGGCGAAGGTCGCGATCGGGGCGACCGGGCCGAAGATCTCCTCGGCGAGCATGCGCGCGTCCGCGGGGACGCCCTGGATGACGGTGGGTTCGAAGAAGTAGCCGCGTCCGGAGAGGACTTCCCCGCCGGTGAGCACGCGGGCGCCGCGCTCGCGCGCGTCGGCGACGAGCTCGGCGACCTTCTCGCGCTGGCGCGCGTCGATCAGCGGCCCCACATCGGTGTCGGGCTCGGTGCCGCGCCCGACCTTCAGCGCCGCCATGCGCTCGGCGAGCCGCCGCGCGAACTCCTCGGCGATCGACTCCTGCACGTGGAAGCGGTTGGCGGCGGTGCAGGCCTCGCCGACGTTGCGCATCTTCGCGGTCATCGCACCATCGACCGCGGCGTCGAGGTCGGCGTCCGCGAAGACGATGAAGGGCGCGTTCCCGCCGAGCTCCATCGAAACACGCAGCACACGCTCGGCGGATTGTTCGATCAGGGTGCGCCCGACCTCGGTGGAGCCGGTGAAGGAGAGCTTGCGCGTGCGGCGGTCGCGTAGGAGCGGCTCGATGACCTCCCCCGAGTGGCGCGCGGTGATCGTGTTGAGCACGCCGCCGGGGAGGCCGGCGCGCGCGAGGATCTGGGTGAGGGCGAGCATCGAGAGCGGCGTCTGCTGGGCGGGCTTGACGACGACGGTGCAGCCGGCGGCGAGCGCGGGGGCGAGCTTGCGCGTGCCCATCGCCATCGGGAAGTTCCAGGGTGTGACGAACACGCAGGGGCCGACGGGCTGGCGCATCGTGAGGATGCGGCCCTGGCCGGTGGTGTTGGTCATGTAGCGGCCGTGAATGCGCACGGCCTCCTCGGAGAACCAGCGGAAGAACTCGGCGGCGTAGGCGATCTCGGCTTCGGACTCGGCGAGCGCCTTGCCCATCTCGAGCGTCATCAGCAGCGCGAGCTCCTCGCGGCGCGCGGTGAGCTCCTCGTAGGCGCGGCGCAGAATCTCACCCCGCTCGCGCGGCGGGTGCGCGGCCCACTCGGCCTGGCGCGCGGCGGCGGCCGCGAGCGCGTCGAGGGCATCGTCGGGTTGCGCGTCGGCGACCTCGCAGAGCGCCTCGCCCGTGGAGGGGTCCTCGACGGTCAGCGTGCCGCCGCCGGATGCGACGCGCCAGGCGCCGCCGATGTAGAGCTCGGTGGGGACCTGGTCGAGCACGGCCTGCTCGTTGTCCTTGAGTGTCATGGCGCGACTCGCTCCCTGGTGTGGTGTTTGCCTGAGATTGTTGTTGCGTGCGATGCTCATGCCGGCGCGGTGTTCGGCCGATCCGGGACGTATGGGATTCCTCGCCCACAGTTCGGCGCTCGACGAGCGCGGGGGTAGCGTGCTTGGAGGGAACTACCCGCGATGAGGCCAAGCTACCAGCGCCCGGTGCGACGGATCTCCTCGACGCTGCGCGCGTGCGCGCTCGCGGGAGCGTTTGCGCTGGCCGGGGTGCTCGCGGGAGCGTTTGCGCTGGCCGGAGTGCTCGCGCCAGCGGCCTCGGCGTCGCAGACGCTCGTGATCGCGGGAGCGGGCTACGGCCACGGCGTGGGCATGAGCCAGGAGGGCGCGCTGGGCTACGCGCAGCACGGCTACGGCTACGCGGCGATCCTCGCGCACTACTACACCGGCACGGCGCTGGGAAGCGTCCCGGCGGGCACGACGGTGCGGGTGCTGCTGGACGGGAAGGTGCGCAAACTGCCGCTCGAAGCCTACGTGCGCGGCGTGGTGGGAGCGGAGATGCCGGCGAGCTGGCCGCTGGCGGTGCTGGAGGCGCAGGCGGTCGCGAGCCGGACGTACGCGCTCACCGACCACGCGGGGGGCAGTCGCTTCGACGTGTACGCGGATACGCGCTCGCAGGTGTACCTCGGGACGAAGGCGCAGACGACACAGACCGACGCCGCGGTCGCGGCGACGGCGGGGCAGGTGGTGACCTACGCGGGGCAGCCCGCGATCACGTACTTCTTCGCGAGCTCGGGCGGGATGACGGAGGACGTGCAGGACGGCTTCCCCGGCGCGGCGCCGGAGCCGTGGCTGCGCGGCGTGCCGGATCCTTTCGACCAGGGCCCGCAGCACACGTGGAGCGTGAGCATGAGCTTCGCGGCCGCGGCGGCGCGCCTGCGCGGCCTGTTCCGCGGCGCGTTCCGCGGGATCGAGGTGCTGAGCCGGGGTTACTCGCCGCGGATCCTCGCGGCCGACGTGCTCGGCTCGAAGGGCAACACCCAGGTGAGCGGCCCGGAACTGGAGGACCGCCTCGGTCTCTATGACGACTGGGCGTACTTCAGCGTGCGCACCGCGCAGGGCGTCACGCCCGAGCCGGACCTGAGCCACTACCGCACCGCGCCGCCGACGCCGGAACCGACCGGGGGAACGAACCCCGAATAGGCATAACTGAGCAGAATCATGTACAGTTCGGGAATGGCGAAGACGATCCCCTTCACCGAGGCGAGAGCTCACCTGAGCGACCTCGTCGACGAAGTGGAGCGGCGACACGAGCACGTCGTCATCACCCGCAATGGCCGTCCGGCGGCGGTCGTCCTGTCGGCCGGGGAGTACGAGGAGCTCGAGGAGACACTCGAGATACTGCAGGACGAGGACACCCTCGCGGCATTGCGGGAGAGCGAGCGAGACGTGCAGGCGGGCCGACTGTTTACGCTCGACGCAGTACGACGCGAGCTGGGGCTTGCCTGAGCCGCGCCTCACGGCGCGCGCGAAGGACGACCTCGGTGCGCTTCCGCGGACAATCCAGGAAGCGGTGATCGAGGCATTGACGACGATCGGCTTCGACCCGACGACCGCCGGGAAGCCTCTCGTGGGCAGGCTTCGCGGGCTGTGGTCGGCACGCGTGGGCAACTATCGCGTCCTCTACACCCTCGACGAGAGCGCGGGTGCGACGCGCGTGATCGTGCGCGCGATCCGTCACCGCGCGGTCGCCTACCAGACGCGGCGCGACTAGCAGCCGATGTCCGTCCCACTCCTGATCGCCGACGTGCCGTGGCTGTTGTACCGCGCGTTCTTCGCGCTGCCGGACTCGATCGTGGATGGCGAGGGGCGACCGGTCAACGCGCTGCTGGGAACGGTCAACGCGCTGCTCGCGGCGGTCGAGGCACGGGCGCCGCGCGCGGTGGCGGCGTGCTTCGGCGCGGAGCAGGCGGCGTATCGCGTGGAGCTGTATCCGCCCTACCACGCGCACCGCGATCCGATGCCGGAGGCGCTGGCGCAGCAGTGGACCCGCGCACCGGAGCTGCTCGCGAGCCTCGGCTGGACGGTGAGCGCTAGCGAGGAGCTCGAGGCAGACGACGTGATGTTCTCCTACGCCAATGCGGAGACCGCGAGCGGCGGGCGCGCGCTGCTGCTCACCGGCGACCGCGACCTCTTCCAAGTCGTCGGACCGCGGGCCGCGATCCTCGAACTGCCCAAGGGCGGCGACCCCGCCGAGATCGGTCCCGAGCAGGTGCGCGAGCGCTACGGGATCGGCCCGGAACTCGTAGCGGACTTCATCGCGCTGCGCGGCGACCCCTCGGACGGGCTACCGGGAGCGCCGGGGATCGGTGCGAAGACGGCGCGGGATCTGCTCGTGCGCTATGGCTCGCTGGAGGAGACGCTGGCGGAGGTGCGCCGGTCTGTCACCGCGGAGCGCCCGCGGGTAGCGGCGGCGCTGCGCGAGAACGGCGAGCTGCTGCGCGCGTTCAAGGACATCGCGACGCTGCGGCACGTCGAGGTGGAGCGTCCGGCCGACGCGGTCACCGACTTCGCGGCCGGCGCGCGCGCGGCGCGGGAGCTGAGGATGAACGGGCTGGCGAAGCGGTTGGAGGGAATGCTCAGCTGAGCGGGATGAACTCCTCGTCGTTGGCCCAGCGTTCGAAACTGACGAGATACCGGTCGAGCTCCTCGACGAGGACGAGGACACCGTCGTGCAGCGACCTCCAGTTCGCGGGAGGGTAGGCGTGGCCGAGCATGTCGCGGAGCTCTTTGGCTCTCTGCAGGCGGGCGGCGGAGTCGTGCGAGATAACGCCGAGCGCAGCGAGTCGCTCCCAGACGTGGCCTGGTGACTTGTCCACGACGCCGAGGCGCTTTCCCTCCGAGAGCCCACGCGCGGCCAGTTCGTGTAGCCAGTTGAGCAGCACCTCGTACTCGCGCTCGACGACGGCGACCTTGTTTCGCTCGCGCGCGTCGGGCGAGCGCGCGGCGGCGAGAAACGCATCCTGCTCAAACCCGTCGCCGAAGTCCTCGATCGCGATCAGCAACTGCTCTCGCGCAGCGGGAATCTCTTGGAGGATGGACCCGATTCGGCGCTGACCCTTGGATAGGCGAGCGGCCGTCACGACACCGTTGCCAGGCGCTCCCCGGCAGCCACGAGCGCGGCCCGCGCGCGCTTGATGATCAGCTCGTCTTCACGGACGCTTGCCGCAAGGATCTGGTCCCGACGCTGGCTCAGCGCGGCCCAGAGATCGTCGCGGTCGACTAGCACCCGGCCCTCGCCCAAGACGTCGGCGAGCAGCGAAGGCTGGGCTTCGGCTTGCTCCAGCATGACGATATCGACGGGCACGCCGAGTGCGCGGCGCAGGCGTATCCTCAGCCCGGCCTGTGCCCTCCAATCGGGACGGCGATGGACCACCAGCAGATCCACGTCGGAGACCGGGGTGTCTTCGCCGGTGGCGGTCGAGCCGAAGAGCACGGCGAGCCGGACGTCACGCTCGGTGCGCAGCGCACCCATCAGCTTGCTGATCAGCGCCCAGTGTCCGAGCAGATACGCCTCTTCGGGGTGCGACAGTTCGAGGTCGCCGTGCGCGACCCGGCGACCTCGCAGTAGGCCGCTGTCGATATAGCGGCGCAGTGTGCGCTCGTTGCAGCCGACCTTCTGTGCGGATCGCGCCAGAGCCAAACCCATATGTCACGGATCCTACCCCATACGTCCTACTCCTACGCTCGTGTGTCCGACCGCACCCCGCGGCTCCCGCATCGGACGCCTGGCCCGTGCGCGCTGGTGAAGGCGACTGGGCGTGCCTGGGCCGCGACCGACGCGACTGGCGTCTCCGCCGCCGCGGCCCCCTACGGCGTGAACTTGATCGTGATGACGTCGCCGTCGCGCATGACGTAGTCGCGTCCCTCGAGGCGTAGCGTCCCGCGCTCGCGCGCGGCGGCGTAGCCGCCGGCGTCGACGAGCTCCTGCCAGCCGATGACTTCGGCGCGGACGAAGCCCTTCTGGATGTCGGAGTGGATCTCGCCGCCGGCGTGCCAGGCGGTGAGACCGTCGCGCAGATGCCAGGACTGCGCGGGCTTGGCCTCGCCGGCTGTGAAGAACGCGATCAGGTGCAGCAGCTCGAAGGCTCCGCGCACGATGCGCTGGAGGGGTGGGTGGGAATCTGATCCGGCGACGCCGAGCTCGGCGCGCATCGCGGCGGCGTCCTCGTCGTCGAGCTCGCCGAGCTCGGACTCGATGCGCGCGGAGACCGCGACGGCACCGGCACCCAGACCACCGCCTGCGGCGGCGGTGCCCGCGGCGTGGGCGGCGATCGCGGCGGGGACCTCATCGGAGCCCTCGTCGACGTTGGCGACGAACAGGACGGGCTTGGCGGTGAGCGAGCCGAGGTCGCGCGCGGCGTTGGGGGCGTCGGCGGGCAGCGGGACGCCGCGGACGGGCTGCCCGGCCTGCAGCGCGGCGATGACGTCGTGCAGCCAGGCCTCTTCGGCGACGGCGACGCGGTCGCCGCTGCGGGCGGTGCGCACGACGCGTTCGAGGCGCCGCTCGGCCTGCTCGAGGTCGGCGAGCGCGAGCTCGGTCTCGATCGTCTCGATGTCGCGCTGGGGGTCGACGTCGCCCTCGGGGTGGATGATGCCGGTGTCGCTGTGGGCGCGCACGACGTGCACGATCGCGTCGGTCTCGCGGATGTTCGCGAGGAAGCGGTTGCCGAGCCCCTCGCCTTTGTGAGCGCCGGCGACGAGCCCGGCGATGTCGTGGAAGTCGATCGTGTCGTAGACGAGCTCGGAGGCACCGACCGCCGCGGCGAGGAGGTCGAGGCGGCGATCGACGACGGGGACGACAGCGACGTTGGGCTCGATCGTGGTGAAGGGGTAGTTGGCGGCCTCGGCGCCGGCCTTGGTGAGCGCGTTGAAGAGCGAGGACTTGCCGGCGTTGGGCAGCCCGACGATGCCGATGCGGGTGCTCATGACGAGCGGGCGACGATAGCGGTGCGGCCAGCGACGACGCGGTCGTTGCCCACGTGACCCTCCACGAGGCGGCCCCTCACGAGGCGGCCGCCGCGAGCGCCGTCCCGAGTAGCGCTCCGCCGAGCACGTCGGAGGGGTAATGGACCCCGAGATACAGCCGCGAGAGCGAGAGCGCCCCGGCGAGCGCATACAGCGGTGCGGCGGGGAGCCCGATCCGCGAGTAGAGCCGCGCGCCGGCGAACGAGGTGGCGGCGTGGGCGCTGGGAAAGCTGAGCTGCGTGGGCGTGCTGGTCAGGGGCGGCAGGCCGGGAAGCTGCGGGCGGGGACGACGCACGAGCAGCTTTAGGGCGGTGTTTAGGAGGTAGACGGCACCGACGACTGCGCCCCCCCGTTGCCAGCGACGCCGCTGCTCCGGCGTATCGAGCAGCGCACCCGCGACGCCGAGCGCGATCCAGATGCCGCCGTGCTCGCCGAGCCGCGAGAATGCGGAGACGGCACGCTCGGCGCGAGCGTTGTGGCCGCGTGTCCGCGCGAGGCGCAGAATCGGCTCGTCGAGCGTCATGTAAGTCTCTCTTTTCGGAGATCGTTACAAACTGTAAAGACCTTCTTTTTTAGAGTCAACCGAAGCCGACGCGTCCGTCGTCTTCCTCCGACCGAACGTAGACGACCTGCGCGAGGTCAAGCCGCACGGGCCCGTCCTCGGTCTGCAGCTCGTGCCAGCCGGCCGTCCCGAGCGATTTGTACAGTGCCTCGAGCTGCTCGTCGCTGACGCGCAGAGCGAGCACCTGCCCGCCCTGGAAGCCGACGCTGACACGCCGCGGGGCGGGCATCAGTGGCTGCCCCGCGCGGGCTCGACGATCTCGGTGAGTACGCGCCCGGTGCCCTGGGGCGCCATGAAGGCGACGCGGCTACCGCCGATGCCGGTGCGGGCCTGCGCGTCGATCAGCGGCAGCCCGGCCTCGCTGAGCTTGGCGAGCGTGGCGTCGATGTCGGCGACCTGGTAGGCGATGTGGTGCAGCCCGGGGCCGCGCTTGGCGAGGAACTTGCCGACGGGCGTGTCGGGTCCGAGCGGCGCGACCAACTCGATGTGGTTCTCGCCGAGGTCGAGTAGCACCGCCTCGACGCCCTGCTCCGGCACGACCTCGCGGTGGGCGACGTCAAGCTGGAAACCGTCGCGCCAGAGCGCCAGCGCGGCGTCGATCTCCTCGACGGCGATCCCGACATGGTCGATGCGGTCGAACACTCCGCAGAGTCTATATCGGCCGGGGCTCGGGCCCACGCGCGGGCCCCTCCAGCGCGCTCGCGGCGACGACGCGCAGCCCGATGCCGGGCGCGCGCTCCAGACGCGGCGTGCCCGCCATTATGCGATCGATGGCGTCGCGGTCGAGAACCTCGTGTTCGAGCAGCTCGCGGGCGAGCGCGTCGAGCTGGGCGCGGTGGGCGACGATCAGCTTCAGCGCGGCGCGGCGACCCTCTTCGATCAGGTCCTGGCGCTCCTCGTCGCGGATGCGCAGCGTCGTCTCGGATAGCCGCACGTCGCCTTCGGGCGAGCGCCCGACGTGCGCGTTGCCCATCGCGAAGTCGTGGACCATCGAGTGTGAGATGTCGGCGACGCGTTTGAGGTCGTCGGAGGCGCCGGTGGTGATCGCGCCGAAGACGACCTGCTCGGCGACGCGCCCGCCGAGCAGGACGGTCATGTAGTCGAGCAGCTCCTCGCGCGTCTTCAGATAGCGGTCCTCGGCGGGCAGGTTGAGCGTGTAGCCGAGCGCGCGCCCGCGCGGGACGATCGAGATGCGGTGCACGCGATCGACGGAGGGCAGGAGCTCACCGCAGAGGGCGTGGCCGGCCTCGTGGAAGGCGACGACGCGCTTCTCGTGTTCATTGAGGACGCGGTGCGACTGCGCCCCGGCGACGACGCGCTCGAGGGCGCCGTCGAAGTCCTTCATGGCGATGGCGGCGGCGCGGCGGCGAGCGGCGAAGATCGCGGCCTCGTTGCAGATGTTGGCGAGGTCGGCGCCGGTGAGGCCGCTGGTCTGCTGGGCGATCAGGTTCAGGTCTACGCCCTCGACGGGCTTGTTGCGGGTGTGCACTTTGAGGATTCCCTCGCGGCCCTTGACGTCGGGCGGCGCGACGAACACCTGGCGGTCGAAGCGCCCGGGGCGCAGGAGCGCGGGGTCGAGCTTCTCGAGCAGGTTGGAGGCCGCGATCACGACGAGGCGCCCGCGCGAGGCGAAGCCGTCCATCTCGACGAGCAGCTGGTTGAGCGTCTGGTCCTTCTCGCCGGAGATGTCCATGCCGCGGCGCCCGCCGACGGCGTCGAGCTCGTCGATGAAGATGATCGCGGGCTCGTGCTCGCGGGCGACGGCGAACAGCTTGCGGATGCGTGCGGCGCCCAGCCCGGCGAACATCTCGACGAAGGCCGCAGCGGACTGCGCGTAGAACTGCGCGCCGGACTCGTGCGCGACGGCCTTGGCGAGCAGCGTCTTGCCGGTTCCCGGCGGTCCGTGCAGGAGGATCCCCTTCGGGACCTTGGCGCCGAGCTTGCGGAACTGCTCGGGGTCGCGCAGGAACTCGACGATCTCCTGCAGCTCGGCCTTGGCCTCGTCGACGCCGGCGATGTCCTGCCACGAGACCGACTGATCGGATGCCGGCTTGATCTGCTGCGGTTTGACCCGCGGCATGACCTTCAACATCCGCCACATCACGACGATGATCGCCGTGAAGAACAGGATCGCGATAACGGGCTCCCAGTTGAGCGCCGTGTTCTGGATTTCCTGCACGATCGACGCCTCGATCGTGGGGACGGCGGCGATCATCGGCACACCGGCGCGGACGCCGCCGCCACCAGTCCACGCACCGTGGGGCGACCCGACCAGGATGTCGCCATCCGTGGCTCCATTCTCACATTATGGCGTGTTGGCAGCGCGAGTTGTCTCACCCGAGAACAGAACGCGCGAGATCCTCGAAGAATTCCGCGGCGAACGCGAGATCGCGAACGTCGATGCGCTCGTCGGGGGCGTGGATCAGCGGCGCGGTCTCCAGCAGCGTCTGGTGGCGCTGGGGGAAGAAGCCGTAGGCGATGCACTCGGGGAAGGCGGCGCGGAAGTGGCGCGAGTCGGTGAAGCCGGGCAGGATCACCGGCACGACCCCGGCGCCGGGGTCGTGCTCGGAGATCCAGCCGGCGATGGCGTCCATCAGCGGGGAGTCGGCGGGCGAGCGGTTGCCGACGACGCGCTCGGTGAACTCGATGCGGAAGCCCGACTCAGACGATCGCCCAGCGCCGCCGGGCACACCGGCGCCGACATGCGCCCCCTCGCGCGCGTCCGCGCCGCGCGGCTGGCCGAGCACTTCGGCGATCCCGCGGCGGACGTCGTCCTCACCGAGTCCGGGCGGCACGCGGCAGTCGACTTTGAGCTCGGCGCGGCTGGGGATCACGTTGATCTTCTCGGAGGCGCGGATGCGGGTCGGGGTGAAGGTGACACCGAGCATCGGCTCGAACATCGTCGCGAGGCGGGGGTCGGCGGCGAACATGTTGGCGACGGCGCCGACGGGGTCCTCGGGGTCCTCGCCGATGCCGCGCAGGAAGGCCGCGGGCTCGGCGGTGAGCGCGTAGGCGGGCTGGCGCGCGGCGAGGCGCTCGAGCACGGGCGCCATCTTCAGCAGCGCGTTCTCGCCGATCTTCGGCATCGAGGCGTGACCGGCGACGCCGTCGGTGGCGACGGTGAAGCGAAAGACGCCCTTCTCGGCGCAGCAGACGCCGTAGCGGCGCTGGCCGCGGTACTCGAACACGGCGCCGCCGCCCTCGTTGACGAGCAGGTCGCAGCGGACCTTCTCGGGGTGGTTGCGGGTGATCCACTCGGCGCCGAGCGCGCCGCCGGTCTCCTCGTCGACGACGCTCACGATCAGCAGCTCACCGCGCGGGGGGCGCCAGCCGGAGCGCGCGAGCGCAACGGCGGCGGCGACCTCGGCGGCGACCTGCGACTTCATGTCGAGCGCGCCGCGTCCCCAGACGCAGCCATCCACGACGTCGCCCGACCAGGGATCGTGGCTCCACTCCGAAGGCTCGGCGAGCACGGTGTCGACGTGGCCGAGGTAGCAGAGCGTGGGACCGCCGCGCTCGCACCCCGCTGCACCATCGGACTCGCCCTCGCCGCGCACTGGACCTGCGTTCGCGCCGCGCAGCCGCGCGACGAGGTTGGGGCGGTCGGGCTCGGCGCCGAGCAACTCGCACTCGAAGCCGGCGTCCGCGAGGAGGTCGCGCAGATATTCCTGCGCGGGGCGCTCGTTGCCGGGCGGGTTGACGGTGTCAAAGGCGACCAGCGCCTGCAGCAGCGCTTGGGCCTCGGCGGCCGAGTCGGCAGTGCTCACTCGGGGATCGTACGCCGATCCGCGCGAGCTCTGGTCTCGGCGCTGCGATCGTCGGGGATCCTGGGCACGGCGGCGAGCAGCTCGCGCGTGTACGGATGGGTTGGAGAGCGGTAGAGCTGCTCGGCGGCACCGGTCTCGACGATCTTGCCGCGCTGCATCACGGCGACGCGCTCGCACATGTAGCGCACGACGGAGAGGTCGTGCGAGATGAACAGCAGTGCGAGGCCGAGCTCGCGCTGGAGCTTGCGCAGGAGGTTGAGGATCTGGGCCTGGATCGAGACGTCCAGCGCGGAGACGGGCTCATCGGCGATCAGCAGCTTGGGGCCGAGCGCGAGCGCGCGGGCGACGCCGACGCGCTGGCGCTGGCCGCCGGAGAACTCGTGGGGATAGCGGTTGTAGTGCTCGGGGCTCAGGCCGACGGTCTCCAGCAGCTCTTGCACGCGCCGCCGCCGCGCGGCGCGGTCGCTCGCGAGACCGTGGATCGCGAGCGGCTCGGCGACGATCGCGCCGACGGTGCGCCGCGGGTTCAGCGAGGAGTAGGGGTCCTGGAAGACCATCGCGAGCTCGCGTCGCAGCGCGCGTAGCGATCCCCCGCGCAGGCGCGCGATGTCGCGGCCGGCGAAGCGGATCTCGCCGCTGGTGGCGTCGAGCAGGCGCATAATCAGGCGCGCGGTCGTGCTCTTGCCGCAGCCGGTCTCGCCCACGAGCCCGAGCGTTTCGCCGGGCGCGAGCACGAGGTCGATCCCGTCGACGGCCTTGACGGCGCCGAACTGCCGCTGCACGATCACGCCGCGCGTGAGCGGGAAGTGCTTGACGAGCCCGCGCACCTCGAGCAGCGGCTCAGCCATGTGTCTCACCCCACAGCCGCGCGCGCAGCGCGGGCTCGAGCAGACAGGCGGCGGCGTGGCCGGGCTCGCCCGGCACAGGCTCGAGCGCGGGGTCGATGCGGGCGTGGTCGGGCTGGGCGTAAGGGCAGCGCGGATGAAAGCGACAGCCGGAGGGCGGGCTGATCAAGCTCGGGGGACGCCCACCGATCGGCACGAGCTCGTCGATCGTCCCCTCCAGGCGCGGGATCGAACGCAACAAGCCCCAGGTGTAGGGGTGGCTCGGCGCGGAGAGCACCCGCTCGGTGGAGCCGCGCTCGACGATCCGCCCGGCGTACATCACGGCGATCTCGTCGGCGACCTGGGCGACGACGCCGAGGTCGTGGGTGACGAGCACGATCGCCATCCCGAGCTCGCGCTGCAGGCGCGCGAGCAGCGCGAGGATCTGTGCCTGGACGGTGACGTCGAGCGCGGTGGTGGGCTCGTCCGCGATCAGCAGCTTCGGCTCGTTGGCGAGGGCCATTGCGATCATCACACGCTGGCGCTGGCCGCCGGAGAGCTCGTGCGGGTAGGCGTGCAGGCGCTCGCGCGGGCTGGGGATGCCGACGAGGTCGAGCAGCTCGACGGCGCGCTCGCGCGCGGCGGCCTTCGCGAGGGAGCGGTGCGCGCGAATCGCCTCGACGAGCTGCCAGCCGATGCGGTGGAAGGGGTGCAGCGAGGACAGCGGGTCCTGGAAGATCATCGCGACCTCGTTGCCGCGCAGCGCGCGCAGCTCCTCGGAGTCGAGCGCGAGCAGCTCGCGCCCAGCGAAGTCGATTCGGCCCGAGACGCGGGCGTGCTTGGGATGCAAGCCCATCAGCGTGAGCGCGGAGACGGTCTTGCCCGATCCCGACTCCCCCACGATCCCGAGCGTGCGACCGGCGTGCAGCGCGTAGTCGATCCCGTCGACCGCGTGCACGACGCCGTCCTCGGTCGGGAACTCCACGCGCAGGTCCGCGACACGCAGCAGGGGATCGCCGGCGGCGGCGCTCGCAGTCACGATCCGGCCCCCGGCGTATGGAGCGACGGTCTCATTTGAAGCGCACGCGGGGATCGAGAAACGCGTAGGAGATGTCGACGAGCAGGTTCGCGACGACGATGAACAGCGCGGCGAGCAGCACCGTACCTTGCACGATCGGGAAGTCGGCGTGGTTGATCGCGTCGTAGTTCAAGCGCCCGACGCCGGGGATGTTGAAGACGACTTCGATCAGCAGCGCGCCGCCGAGCAGCGTGCCGATGTCGAGGCCGAGGACGGTGACGATCGGTGTGATCGCGCTGCGCACGCCGTGGCGCATCACGACGCGCCGCTCGGAGAGGCCCTTGGCGCGCGCGGTGCGGATGTAGTCCTCGCCGAGGACCTCGATCAGGCTGCCGCGCAGCAGGCGCGCGTAGACCGCGGCGAAGCTCGCGGCGAGCACGAGCCAGGGCAGGATCAGCGCCGTGAGCCATTTGACGGGTTCGGAGCTCAGCGCGACGTAGCTGCCGGCGCCGGGGAAGACGGCGAGCTTGCCGATGTCGGACGCGAAGAGGAACAGCGCGAGCAGCCCCAGCCAGTATTCGGGCGCGGAGATGAACACGAGCGCGGTGCCCATCGCGGTGCGGTCGAGCGGCGTGCGGCGGCGCACCGCGGAGACGATCCCGACGGAGAGCCCGACGAGCAGCCAGATCACGATCGCGCCGGCGGCGAGCGAGACCGTGGCGGGCAGGCGTTCGGCGATCAAGCTCTTGACGGAGGCGTGGCTGTAATAGCTGTAGCCGAGGTCGAAGTGCAAAACGACGCCCTTCATGTAGGCGTAGAACTGCGTGTAGATCGGTTTGTCGAGACCGAGGTCGTGGCGGATGTGGGCGATCGCCTGCGGCGTCGCGGTGCGCCCGGCGCGCAGCTGCGCGGGATCCGCGGTGGGCAGGATGTCGAACAGCACGAAGGTGAGCGCGGCGACGATGAACAGCAGCCCGACGCCCCAGAGGACCCGGCGGACGATGTAGCGGGTCACTTCAGTGAGGTGAAGTCGTAATCCCAGGCGCCGCCGTTCCAGAGCTGGTTGACGCCGTCGACACCGCGACCCTCGATGTTGGCCAGGCTCGCGTAGACCTCGGGGGCGGCGGCGGCGTCTTGCACGAGCATTTCGTCGACCTTGGCCCAGGCCTGCGCGTGCGCAGGTTCACCGACGACGAGTTCGGCCCTTTCCATCGCAGCGTTGATCTGGGGGTCGTTGATCTGGCTCCAGTTGGAGTTGCCGCTGGCTTCGATCGCGGGGCCGTAGAAGGTGGGCAGCAGGACGGTCTGGGGGTCAGCGAAGTCGCGCACCCAGCCGACATTCGGGCAGACGTCGATCTGCTGGGCGGTGACGCCGCAATACTTGGCCTGCATGGTGGAGCGATCGACGAGACTCAGGCGCGTCTTGAAGCCCAGGTTCTGCAGTGTCTGGTTGACGATCTGGGAGGCGCCTTCCTCGGGTTCGCCGGTCGAGCCGACGACCTGGAGCGTGGCGCTGCCGGTGTACTTGCCACTCGCGTAGCCGGCGAGCTTCATGTACTTCGCGGCGACGGCCATGTCGCCTTCGGGGTGTTCGTTGTAGTCGACCTTCGGCCCGGCGGTGCCGCCGGCCTGTTCGTAGCCGGCAACGCCGGGGTAGAGGAAGTGCGTCATCGGCTGCGCGACGAGCGGACCGCCGAAGACCTTGACGATCGCGTCGCGGTCGAGCGCCGCCCAGACGGCCTTGCGCAGGTCGAGGCTCTTGAAGGGGCCGTGGGCGGTGTCGAGCGAGGCGTAGTAGGTGCCCGAGCCGGGCGTGAAGGTGATCTGGCTGGGGTAGCGCTCGTAGGCTTCCTTGACGATCGACTGCGCGGGGTTGTCGTTCTGGACGACGTCTTCGCCCTTGAGCACCTGCTGTCCGATCACGGTCGGTTCGCCGCCGATGTTGATGTCGATCTGGTCGAGGTAGGCGGGCCGGTAGTCGCTGTGGGGGTTCCAGTTCGGGTTGCGCACGAGCGTGGCGGACTTGCCGGGCTGGTAGCCGATCCCGAGGAACTTGCCGTGGCTGTCTGACTTCAACATGTAGGGCCCGGTGGCGACGAGGTATTCGGTGCCGTAGGTGGTGGGGCTGTGGGCGTCGAGCGCCTTGGCGAATTCGGGCGGCACGGGCGCGGAGAGCGGCAGGCTGAGCGCGCCGTAGAGCAGCGTGGCGGTGGGCTTGGTGAGGTGGAAGACGATCGTGTCGCGGCTCGGCGTTTCGATCCCCGCGATCGGGCCGCCGTTGGCCTTGGCGGCACCGACGAGGTCGGCGAAGTAGGTGTGGAAGTAAGGGGTGACGACATTGGGGTTGGCGCCGCGCTCGATCGCGTAGGCGACGTCGCCGGAGTTCACTTCGCGGTTGACGGGCGGGCTGAAGTAGATATGCGGCTTGATCGTCACGGTCACGGTCTTGCCGCCAGCGGAGATGACGGGCGCGGCGGCCGCGACATCTGGTTCGAGCTTGTTCGCGGTGTTCGGCGGATAGGAGTAGAGGGGGCGCTCGACGGCGTAGAGGACGGTGTAGTCCTCGTCGCCGTAGGCCTCGCCGGGATCGAAGTGTTCGAAGTCCTCATGGTCGTAGACGGTCAGCGTGCCGCCGCGATGCTTGCCGGTGAGCTGCTGGCCGACCGGCGACTCGCCGGCCTTGAGCGGGATGCTCGACGTGCTGGAGCCGCCGGACCCGCACGCGGAGAGCGCGAGCACGAGCAGCCCGGCGATCGCGCAAGCCGCAAGCGGGGCGCGGGGCCGGTTTCGTTTGGACATCGTGTGACCTCTCATGTGAGCGTTGTGGTCCGTGGGTTGAGCGCGTCCTGGAGGCCGTCGCCGAGCAGGTTGAAGGCGAGCACGGTGAGCAGCAGGGCGAGGCCGGGGAAGGCCATGTACCACCAGGCGGTGTTGAAGATCGGGGTGGCGTCGGCGAGCATCTGCCCCCAGCTCGCGGTGGGCGCGCGGACACCGACGCCGAGATAGGAAAGCGCGGCCTCGAGCAGGATGCTCTGGGGGATCAGCAGGCTCGAGTAGACGATCAGCGGCGCAAGCAGGTTGGGGAGGATCTCGCTGAAGAGGATGCGCGTGTTGGAGGCGCCGAGCGAGCGCGCGGCCTGCACGAACTCGCGCTCGCGCAGCGAGAGGACCTGCCCGCGGACGATGCGCGCGATGTAGGTCCAGTTGACGAGCGCGACGATCGCGATGATCGTGGGGGTGCCGGGCCCGATCGTGCCTTTGACGCAGCCGCGTACGCCGCAGGCGGCGCCGAGGCCGAGGCCGAGCAGCAGCACGGGGAAGGAGAGCACGACGTCGATCGTGCGCGAGAGCAGCGTGTCGAGCCAGCCGCGGTAGAAGCCGGCGAGCAGGCCGACGACGGTGCCGATCGCGGCGGCGAGCGCGGTGCCGATGACGCCGACCTCGAGCGAGACGCGCGCGCCGTAGACGACGCGCGCGAAGACGTCGCGCCCGAGCTGGTCGACGCCGAAGGGATGCGCGGCGCTCGGGCCAAGCGGGCTGCCGAAGGCGTCGGTGGCGTTCGGGTTCTGGACGTTGGGTCCGGGAACGCCGGCGAGCTCGACGACCAGCGGCGCGGCGAGCGCGACGATCACCAGGAAGACGATGAAGCCGAGCGAGGCAAGCGCGAAGCGGTCGCTGCGCAGGCGCCGCCAGAAGAGCTGGCGCGGCGAGCGCGCGGCGTAGGAGACCTCGCCCGCGCCGCCGAGGTCGAGCACGCCGATGCGGCCCTCGCCTTGGATCAGGATGTCAGCGGCGCCGGTGGTCATCGTCGGTCGCTCCCCGTGGGGAGCGCTGGGTTCGTAATGTGTGCCACCAGGTCTTGGAGTTCGACACTCTCTAGTCGGCAACCTCCCGCGCGAATCTTTAGATGGACACCCTGTTCGAGCCCGAAATGCCAAGCGAATCCGCGTCGGCGGAGCGCGGGCGGGGCGGGGCGGGGTCGAATGCGCGCGGTACGGGGCACGGCGCGGGCGTGGGCGGCGGGGACGATCCGCGGCCGCTGGCGGCGCGGATGCGCCCGCGGGAGCTCGCGGAGTTCGTGGGGCAGACGCACTTGCTGGGCGACTCCTCGGGCTTGCGCGCGGCGATCGAGCGGGGCGAGCCGCACTCGATGATCCTCTACGGGCCGCCGGGCTCGGGCAAGACGACGCTGGCACGGATGGTCGCGGAGCGCTCGCAGGCGGTGTTCGAGGAGCTCAGCGCGGTGCAGGCGGGGCGCGCGGAGGTGCGCGCGGTGCTGGAGCGCGCGGCGCACCGCCACGCGACGAGTGGCACGCGCACGGTCTTCTTCCTCGACGAGATCCACCGCTTCAACAAGGCGCAGCAGGACGCGCTGCTGCCGGCGGTGGAGGAAGGCCTCGTGACGCTGATCGGCGCGACCACGGAGAACCCGGCGTTCGAGGTCAACGGCGCGCTGCTCTCGCGGATGCGCGTGTACGCGCTGAGCGCGCTCACGGCGCGGGAGGTCGGCGAGGTGCTGCGCCGCGCGCTGGCCTCGCCGGAGCTCGACGGCGCGGTGGAGCCGGCGGCGCTGGACTTCCTGGCGGCGCGCACCGAAGGCGATGCACGGGCGGCGCTGAACGCGCTGGAGCTGGCGCTGGCGACGGCGGCGGAGCTGGAGGAGACCCGTGTGGGCATCGCGCGCGCGGAGGACGCGCTACAGCGGCGCGCGGTGCTCTACGACCGCGGTGGGGACCGCCACTACGACTACATCTCGGCGTGGATCAAGGCGACGCGCGGCTCGGACCCGGACGCGTCGCTGTACTACCTCGCGGTGATGCTGGAGGGCGGCGAGGACCCCCGCTTCATCGTGCGCCGCATGGTGATCCTGGCCTCGGAGGACATCGGCAACGCCGACCCCCAAGCGCTCCCGGTCGCGGTCGCGGCGGCGCAGGCGGTCGAGCACGTGGGGCTGCCGGAGGCGCGCTACGCGCTGGCGCAGGCGGCCATCTACCTCTCGCTGGCGCCGAAGTCCAACGCGGCGGGACGCGCGCTGGGGGCGGCGAGCGCGCACGTGCGCGACCACGGCGCCGCGCCCGTCCCGGGGTGGCTGCGGTCGGGGCCGAGACCCGGCCAGGAGGTCGGTGGCTACGACAACCCGCACGAGCATCCCGGACACGTCGGGCCGCAGGAGCTGCTGCCCGAGGCGGTGGCCGGCGCGCGCTTCTACGAGCCCGACGACGCGGAGGCGGAGCTCGCGCGCCGGCTGGAGCAGATCCGCGAAGCGCGTCGTACCGGCCCGGCCGAGCGTCACCCGCGGCGCCGGGGTCCATAATCGGCCGGACATGGCTTTGCCGTCCTCACCTCCACCCGTCTCCACGGAGACCGTCGCGCCACCGACCGAGCTGCACGCGCACAATCCCGCCACGGGGGCGTTGCTGGGCACCGTGCGCGCCACCGCGCCGGCGGAGGTCGAGCGCGTGGTCGCGCAGGCACGCCAGGTGCAGCCGCTGTGGGCGCTGCTGCGCGTGCAGGACCGCGCGCGCTACATGCGCCGCGTCGCGCAGGCGGTGATCGACGAGTTCGACGAGCTGCTCGCGACGATCGCTTGCGAGCAGGGCCGCCCGCCCGCGGAGATCGCGACGCTCGAGCTGCTGCCGGCGATCGACGCACTGATCTGGATCGCGGAGGACGGCGCGCGGGTGCTCGGCTCGCGCGGCATCGGCGTACACCGCTCGCTGGCGCTGGCCAAGCGCGCGCGCGTCGCGTACGAGCCCTACGGTGTGGTCGGCGTGATCGGCGCGGGTAGCGCGCCGTTCGCGCAGCCGCTCGGCCAGATCGCGGGCGCGCTGCTCGCGGGCAACGCGGTCGCGTTCAAGCCGGCGCGGCGCGCATGCCTGGCGGGCGAGCGGATCGTGCGGGTGCTGGCACGCGCGGGCCTGCCGGAGGGCCTCGTGCGGATCGTGCACGGCGGCACGCAGGTCGGGGTCGCGCTCGCGCGGGCGCCGGTCGACAAGGTGCTGTTCACGGGCTCGCCGGCGGTCGGCCGCGCGGTGGCGCGCGCGTGCGTCTCGCAGGAGAAGGAGGTCACGGTCGAGCTGGGCGGCAAGGACGCAATGCTCGTGCTCGCCGACGCGCACGTCGCGCGCGCGAGCACGGGAGCCCTGTGGGCGGGCTGCGCGGGGGCCGGGCAGGCGCGCGGCGCGGTCGAGCGGATCTACGTCGAGCGCGAGCTCTACGAGCGTTTCCTGACGCGGCTCGTGGGCGGCGCCCGCGCGCTGCGCGTGGGCGATCCGGAGCAGGCCGGGGTGCAGATGGGACCGCTCTCCTCGCAGCGGCGCTCCGCGCACGTGCACGAGCTGGTCCAGGACGCGCTCGCGCAGGGCGCGACGCTGCACTGCGGCGGTCCCCTCGCGGCCCCGCCGGGGTGCGCGGCGAACGCCGCGTTCTACGCGCCCGCGGTACTCAGCGGCGTGACGCACGCGATGCGGATCATGCGCGAGCCGCTCGACGGGCCGGTGCTCGCGGTGATGAGCGTCGAGTCCACGGACCGCGCGGTCGAGCTCGCCAACGACTGCGACTACGGCCTCGGGGCCTCGGTGTGGACCGCCGACCGCCATCGCGGCCTGCGCATCGCGCGCGAGCTGCACGCCGGCATGGTCTGGCTCAACGATCACCTCCCCGCGCCGACGGTCGCGCGCGGACCCTGGGGCGCGGCGGCAGGCGGCGGCTTGGGGCGCACACTCGGCGAGACGGGCCTGCGCGGCTGCGCCCAGGAGAAGCTGATCACGTGGGACCCCTCCGGCGCGCGCGGCCTCTGGTGGCCGCCCTACGACGAGCTGCTCGTGCAGGGCGCGCACGCCGTCGCACGCCTGCGCTCCGCGCGCGACTCCGACCGCGAGCGCGTCTGGCGCCACGGCGTCGGCTCGCTGGCGCGCGTCGGCGCGCGCGCACTGCGCAAGGGTTGAGGAGCGGGACGAGGGCGCGCAGGCGCCGCCTGGGCCGACGATTCGCGCGACGCGGCTACCCTGTGACCATGCCCGCCCAGGCCTACGCCGGCAAGGAGTGCGTCTGCCAGTTGCGCAAGGGGATCTGCGATCAGTCGTGCGTGCGCGACATGCTCGACACGCCCTTCTACGTCGCCTGCCTGAAGCTCACCGGCCGGCGCTGCGTGGTCGTCGGCGGCGGCGAGATCGGCCTGGAGAAGGTCGAGGGACTGCTCGCGTGTGACGGCGGGGTGACGCTGATCGCTCCTGACGCGACGCCGGCGCTGGCAGAGCTCGCGCGCGAGGGCTCGATCCGCTGGGAGCAGCGCGAGTACGCGGGGCCGGTCGATCTGGAGGGCGTCTTCATGGCGATCGCCGCGACCGACGACACCGACGTCAACATCGCCGTCTACGACGACGCCGAGCGGCGCGCGATGCTCGTCAACGTCGTCGACGTGCCGCCGCTGTGTAACTTCATCCTGCCCGCGATCGTGCGCACCGGCCCCCTCGCGATCGCGATCTCCACCGCCGGCGCCTCCCCGGCGCTCGCCAAGCGCATCAAGCGCCAGATCGCCGAAGAGTTCGGCGAGCCCTACGCGCGCCTCGCGGTGCTGCTAAACGAGGTCCGCGGCTGGGCCAAGGGCACCCTCCCCACCTACCAGGACCGCAGGGAGTTCTTCGAGGGGATCGTGGGCGGCGAGCCCGACCCGATCGAGCTGCTGCGACACGACGATGAGCCCGCGGTGCGCGATCTGATCGCCACTGCGCAGGACGCGACACGGGCAGCGCTCTCTTCGCGGCCATAGACGCCACGGCGCGCCAAGATGACACCGTGAGCGCAGCGCCGACACCGGCACTTCAGCTGGAATGCCTGACGCGCCACTACGGCGAACGCACTGCGCTGGGCGATGTCTCGCTGGCGCTCCAGCCGGGCCAGACGCTCGTGGTCCTCGGCGCCAACGGCGCCGGCAAGACCACGCTGCTGCGGGTCCTCGCGACGCTGCTGCGCCCGCACGCCGGGGCCACGCGGGTGCTCGGCGCCAGCCTGCCCGACGCCGCCTGGACCGTGCGCGGGCGGATCGGGCTGCTCGGCCACGAGCCGCTGCTCTACCGCGAGCTGAGCGCGCGCGAGAACCTCCGCTTCCACGCCCGCCTGCACGGTGTCCCCGACGCGCGCGTCGAGGAGTTGCTCGACGCGGTCGGCATCGCGGGGCGCACGCGCGAGCCCGTGCGCACGCTCTCGCGCGGCATGACCCAGCGCGTCGCGGTCGCGCGCGCGGTGCTGCACGACCCCGAGCTGCTGCTGCTCGACGAGCCGCGCGCCAACCTCGACCCCGCGGGCGCAGAGCTCGTCGAGCCGCTGATCGGGCGCGAATCCGCCGCAGCCGGCGCCCCCCACGCCCGCACCCGCGTCCTCTGCAGCCACAACCCCGAGGCCGACATCGCCGAGGCCGACCTCGTGCTCGGCCTGCGCGGCGGGCGCCAGGCGCTGCTCGCGGCCCCCTCCGCGCTCGGCGACGGCGAGATCGGGGCGCTGTACCGGTGAGCGCCGTCGAGCCCACGACCACCGCGCGCGCGCGAACGGCGCCGCCGGACGCTCCGGTGCCCACCCTTCGCGGAGCGCGCGCGCCCGTGGGCTTCTGGCGCACCGTAGCCGCGCTGCTGCGCAAGGAGCTGCTCGTCGAGCTGCGCACGCTGGAGTCCGTGCCCGCGATGTCGCTGTTCGCGGTGACCGTCTTCGTCGTCTTCCACTTCGCGCTGAACAAGAACGCCGTCGCCGGCGACGAGGCCGCCGGAATCCTCTGGGTCACGCTGCTGCTCGCCGCCGTGCTCGGCGTCAACCGCCTGTTCGTCGCCGATGCCGAGGAGGGCGGCTTCGACGGCTTCCTGCTCGCGCCCGTCGAGCGCGGCACGCTGTTCGTCGCGAAGGCGCTCGCGCTGCTCGCCTACCTCGTCGTGCTCGAGCTCGTCGCCGTGCCCGCCTTCGCGCTGCTGCTGCTCGAACCGTCGCTGGGACGCGCGCTGCCGGGCCTACCCGGCGTGCTCGCGCTCGGCGATCTCGGCGTCGCCGCGATCGGGACGCTCGTCGCCGCGCTCGCCGTGCGCACCCGCGCGCGCGACCTGCTCGGCCCGCTGCTCGCGCTGCCGCTGCTCGTGCCGATCGTGATCGGTGGTGCCCGCGCGAGCGCACCGCTGCTGGCGCTCGGACATGTCCAGGGGCCGCCGCTGCGCTGGCTGGCGACGCTCGCGGTCTATGATCTGATCTTCGGCCTGATCGCGTACGCCGTCTTCGACTTTCTCCTGGAGGACTAGTGTCGGCAGCCGCAAATCGCCCCCGCAGCTCTCCCCGTCAGACGATGTATGGAAAGGGCCTGCGCACGCTCAGCATCGCGACCGTGCTCGCGATGACGGTATCGCTCGGCCTCGACTTCTTTTATGCGCCACTCGAAGCCGAACAGGGCTTCCTGCAGAAGATCTTCTACGTCCACGTCCCGCTCGCGATCGTCACCCTCTGCGGCTTCGTCATCGGCGGCCTGCTCGCGATCCAGCACCTGCGCACCCGCGACTCCCGCTGGGACATGCGCTCCTACGTCGCGATCCACATGAGCCTCATCTTCGGCGTCGCCACGCTGATCACCGGGTCGATCTGGGCAAAGGGCTCGTGGGGGCACTGGTGGGTCTGGAACGAACCGACGCTCGTCTCGTTCCTGATCGTGATGCTGCTGTTCGCGACCTACCAGCCGCTGCGCTTCGCGATCGAGGATCCCGAGCGCCAGGCGCGCTACGCCTCCGTGTTCGCGATCACCGCCGGGGCGTTCGTGCCGATGAACTTCATCGCCGTGCGCCTCTCCACCGCCTACCTGCATCCGCGCGTGTTCAGCAGCACCTCGAACCTGCCCCCGCAGATGGCGCTCACGTTCCTGGTCGCGCTCCTCGCGATCGCGCTGCTGTTCGCGAGCCTCTGCAAATACGAGCTCGCCGCCAAGCACACCCGCGGGCAGCTGCGCGCGCTGCGCCGCCGGCTCACCGAGGAGGACCCCGGCCCCCGCCTCGCCCCGCGCGGACGCAGCGCCGCGCCCGCGCTCTACGAGGTCTCGCGATGAGCGCCGCGATCCTCGGCGAGCTGCCCGCGCTGCCGCTGCACACCGCCGGCAAGTACGTCGCCGCCGCCTACATCGTGCTATTCGTGATCGTGCTGATCTACGTCACGATCATGGCCGTGCGCCTCAGCCGCACCGAGCGCCGTCTCGGCGAGCTGCTCGAGCTCACCGAGCGCGCCGCGCCGCGCGCGCCCGACGCCGCGCAAGAGCTCGACGTCGGTCGTCCCCACTCCACGCCCGTGGGAGCGCCGTCGGAGTGAGCGAGCTGCTCGCGCTCGGCATCTCGCACAAGACCGCGCCGGTCGCGCTGCGCGAGCGCCTCGCGTTCACCGAGCCCGTCGCGGTCGCGCTCGCCCAGCGCCTCACCGCGACCGCGGAGGTCCGCGAGGCCGTCGTCATCTCGACCTGCAACCGCACCGAGGTCTATCTCGTCGTCGGCGATCCCGTCCGCGCCGAGGCCGACGCACTGGGGATGCTCGCGCAGGACGCCGGCATCCGCCCGACCGAGCTCGCGGAAGCGATCTACTCGCCGCGCAACTGCGACGCCGCGCGCCAGCTCTACCGCGTGACCGCGGGCCTGGAGTCGATGATCGTCGGCGAGGCCGAGATCCAGGGCCAGGTCAAGCGCGCCTACGACGCGGCGCTGCGCGCCGGCTGCACCGGCGCGCTCAGCAACCGCCTCTTCAGCGCCGCGCTCACGACCGGCAAGCGCGTGCGCTCGGAGACCAACATCGGCTCCAGCCGCGTCAGCGTCCCCTCCGTCGCCGTCGGTCTCGCGCGCGACGTGCTCGGCGACCTGCGCGAGCGCCACGTCATGATCCTCGGCGCCGGCGAGACCAGCGAGCTCACCGCGCAGGCGCTCGCCGATCAGGGCGCCGGCACGATCTTCCTCGCCAACCGCCACGCCGATCGCGCGCTCAGTCTCGCGCGGCGCTTCGGCGGCTCCGTCGTCGGCCTCGACGGCCTGCCCGAGCAGCTTGTACGCGCCGATATCGTCGTCTCCTCGACCTCCTCGCCGCACCCAATCGTCGGCCACGAGGAGCTCGAGCTCGTCGTCGCGCAGCGCGCCGGACGGCCGCTGCTGCTGATCGACATCGCCGTCCCCCGCGACATCGAGCCGCGCTGCGGCGACCTCGACGGGGTCACGCTCTACGACATCGACGATCTCCAGGACGTCGTCGCGCGCAACCTCAGCACCCGCGTCGAGGAGGTCCCCCAGGCCGAGGCGATCGTCGAGGAGGAGATCCGGCGCTTCGCGCGCTGGCTCGGCCAGCTCGAGGTGCTGCCCACCGTGAGCGCGCTGCGCGAACACGGCAGCGCGATCGTCGAGCAGGTGCTCGCCGAGAACGCCGGCCGCTGGGAGACCGCCTCCGAGCGCGACCGCGTCCGCATCGAGGCCGTCGCGCGCGCCGTCGCCAACCGCCTCCTGCACGAGCCCACGATCCGCCTGCGCAGCCTCTCCGAGACCCGCAGCCACTCCAGTCTGCAGGTCGTGCGCGAGCTGTTCGGACTGCGCGAGGACGACGCCGGCACCGTGGACGCCGAGCCCGCCGCAAACGCCGCGGACACCAAGACCGAGCTCGCCGAGGTCCACGACCTCGTCCGTCGCCGCAAGGCCTGATGCGGCCCGCACGCGCGCCGACACCGCCGCGCTGATGCGGCTCGCACGGACGCCGACGCCGCGCGTCACGAGCTGATGCGCCTCGGCACGCGCGGCAGCGCGCTCGCGCTCGCGCAGGCGCGACTCGTCGCGGACCTGCTCGGGGGCGCCGAGATCGTCACGATCGCGGTCAGCGGCGACCGCGCGGCCAGCGGCGCGACCGGCGGCGACAAGACACGCTGGGTCAATGAGCTCGAGCGCGCGCTGCTCGCGGAGGAGATCGACCTCGCGGTGCACTCCGCGAAGGACGTGCCCGGCGAACTCGCCGACGGCCTCGCGCTGCTCGGCGCCCCCGCGCGCGCTGCCGCCGAGGACGTCCTCTGCGGGGCCGCCGGCTTGGACGCGCTCGCGCCGGGTGCGCGCGTCGGGACGAGCAGCCTGCGCCGCGCCGCCCAGCTGCGCGCGGCGCGCGGCGACCTCGCGATCGAGACCGTACGCGGGAACGTCGACACGCGGCTGCGCAAGCTCGGCGAGGCCGCGCAGCGCAGCAGCAGCAGCAGCGGCGGCGGCGGCGGCGGCGGCGGCGGCTATCGCAGCGGGCGAGGCGCACTCGACGCGATCGTGCTCGCGCGCGCGGGCCTGCAGCGACTGGGGCGCGAGACGGAGATCGGCGCGGTGCTCGACCCCGCGCGCTTCGTCCCCGCCCCCGGCCAGGGCACGCTCGCGTTGGAGGGGCGCGCTGACGACGCGACGACGCGTGCGGCAGTGCAGGCGCTCACCGACGAGCGCGCCTTTGCCTGCCTGCGCGCGGAGCGCGCGCTCGCGCGGGCGCTCGACGCGAGCTGCGACACCCCCCTCGGCGCGCACGCGCGTGATGCGGGCAGCGGCTGCCTCGAGCTGCGCGCGTGGGTCGGACTGCCCGACGGCTCGGAGTGGGTCACCGACGAGTTGCGTGGCGGCTTCGACGACCCCGACGCGCTCGGGCGCCGCGTCGCCGAGCGCATGCTGAGCGCCGGCGCGGGGGATTTGCTGAGCCAGGCGCGGCATGCCCCGCCTCAACACGCACAGTAATCTGTGTGCTAACTTGTGGCCATGCGTTTGCACATAAGCCTTGAAGACGACCTCGTGGAGCAACTCGACCGGCGCGTGGGTCGGCGGCGGCGCAGCACGTTCATCGCGGAGACGGTGCGGCGGGCCCTGGAGGACGAGCGCCGCTGGGAGGACATCGAAGCCGGTCTCGGTGCACTCGCGGGACGCGAGCACGAATGGGATCTCGACCCAGCCGCCTGGGTGCACGAGCAGCGCTTCGCCGATTCGAGTCGCGTCGGCTGACGCTTGCGCCTGCTGCTCGACACAACCATCCTGATTGACGCGCTGCGTGGGCGGCCAACCGCCGAGCGCTTGCGCGGTCTGCGTGACACGGGAGAAATACCCTGGATATGCGCGGTCAACGTCGAGGAGGTCATGCGCGGCGCGTTCCCGGAAGAGGAGTCGATGACTTTGCGCCTCATCTACGCGCTGAACCTCGCCCCCCTCGGGCGACCCGAGGGAGAACGCGCCGGGCGCTGGCGCCGAGAGTACGCCCAGCAGGGCGTAACGCTCAGCCAGCCCGACTGCCTCATCGCCGCCGCGGCTGTGAGCGTCGGCGCGCGAGTGGCGACGGGCAACCCAAAGCACTTTCCCATGCCCGAGGTAGAGATCGAGCATTGGCCGGTCGGGACATGAGTCTCGACCGGTCGCGTCCATGAGCGGCCGCGTCTACCTCGTCGGCGCCGGGCCGGGCGATCCGGGGCTGCTGACCGCGCGGGCGCTCGAACTGATTGCGTGGGCGGATGTGATCCTCTACGACCGCCTGATCCCGCGGGAGGCGATGGCGAGCGCGCGCGCGGACGCGGAGCTGTTGTTCGTCGGCAAGGAGGGCGGCGGGGAGTCGGTGCCGCAGGAGCAGACCGAGGCGCTGATGGTGCAGCGCGCGCGGGCCGGTCGCACGGTGCTGCGCCTGAAGGGAGGCGATCCGTTCGTCTTCGGGCGCGGCGGCGAGGAGGCGCTCGCGCTGCGCGCGGCGGGGATCCCGTTCGAGGTCGTACCGGGCATCACCGCGGGTGTCGCGGCGGCGGCGTATGCGGGCATCCCCGTCACGCACCGCGGACTCGCGACGGCGGTGGCGCTCGTCACGGGCCACACGCGCGCGGACGCCCCGGGCGAGGACGAGAGCGAGCTCGACTGGGAGGCGCTCGCGGCGTTCCCGGGAACGCTGGTCTTCTACATGGGCGTGCGCCAGCTCCCGCACATCGCGACTTCCCTGATCGCCGCCGGACGCCCGGCGTCCGAGCCGGTGGCGATCGTCGAACGCGGCACGCTTCCCGATCAGCGCGCGGTGACGGGGACGCTCGTGACGATCGCGCAGCGCGCGCAAGAGGCTGGCGTGCGTCCGCCGTCGATCACGGTGGTGGGCGCGGTCGCGGAGCTCGCGGGGCGCCTGGAGTGGCAGCCGCCGCGACCGCTGCGAGGCCGCACGGTCGCGGTTACGCGCGCGCGGGCGCAGGCGAGCGGGTTGGCGCGCGAGCTACGCGCGCTAGGCGCGCGCGTCGTGGAGGCGCCCGTGATCCGCACACGCCCGCTGGAGGACACCGCGCGGGAGGGAGCAGACGCGCCGGCGAGCGGGCCGCTGGACCTCGGGCACTACGACCTCGTGTGCTTCACGAGCGCCAACGGCGTGAGCGCGCTATTCGAGCGGCTCGCCAGCGAGACGACCCACGAGGGACCGCGCGACGCGCGGGCACTGGCGGGCGCGCGGGTCGCGGCGATCGGAGCGGGCACGGCGCGCGCGCTGCGCGAGCACGGGATCGTCGCGGACATCGCGCCGGAGCGCTTCGTCGCGGAGTCGCTCGTGGAGGCGCTCGCGGAAATCCCGATCGAGCGTGCGCTAGTGGTGCGGGCGCGGGAGGCGCGCGACGTGCTGCCGGATGCGCTGCGCGCGCGGGGTGCGGAGGTCGAGGTGCTGGCGCTCTACGAGACGGTCGCCGAGCCGCTCGCGCCACGCGCTCTGGAGCGGGCGCGCGCGTCGGACTACATCACGTTCACGTCATCCTCGACGGTGCGCTTCTTCCTGCGGGCCGCGGGCGGGGACGCGGAGCTCTCCCCCCAGACCCGGATCGTCTCGATCGGGCCGGTGACGAGCGCGACGCTGCGCGAGCACGGCCTGGAGCCACACATCGAGGCGCAGCGGCACGATGTGGACGGCGTCGTGCAGGCGGTGCTCGCGGACGCCGCCGCGCGGGCGGACTGAGCACTGCCCGGGGGCGGCGGGGCTGACGAGCTTCGCGATGGTTTCGACGTGAGCGCGCTCGGCCGGCCTCGTCTGCACCTGCGTCGCGCGGGCTCGACGAACGACCGCGCGCGCGAACTCGCGCTCGCGGGGGCGCCGCACGGGACGCTGGTCACGGCGGGGGAGCAGACGGCGGGCCGCGGGCGTCAGGGTCGCAGCTGGAGCGCGCCGGCGGGCAGCTCGCTGCTGATGTCGCTCGTGCTGCGCTTCGAGCCGGGCGCGGCGTTCGCGACGCTGCCGCTGCTCGCGGCGGTGGCGGTCTGCGACGTGGTGGGCCCGGAGTTTGCGATCAAGTGGCCGAATGACGTCGTGCGGCCGCGGGCGGGGGCGCTGGCGAAGCTCGCGGGCATCCTCGTCGAGGGTCGCCCGCAGCAGGGCTGGGCGGTACTGGGGATCGGCGTGAATGTCGCGGTGCGTCTGGAGGATCTACCCATCGGGCTGCGCCCCGGCGCGGCGACGCTGGGGCGCGATCCGGCGGCGATCGAGCCGCTGCTGGCGGCGCTGCTGGCGGCGCTCGCGCGGCGCCTCGGGGACGAGACCGCGGGGACGCTCGCGGCGTGGCGCGCGCGTGACGCGCTGCGGGGGCGCGAGATCGCGTGGGCGGATGGCGCGGGCGAGGCGACGGGCATCGACGACGCGGGCCGGCTGCTCGTGCGGCTGCGCGACGGCTCGCGGGTGGCGCTCGCGGCGGGCGAGGTGCACCTGCGGACGAGCATCTGAGGCGCGGCGTCTACTGCGAGCTAGCGAGCGAGAAGAGGGTTCGAAAATGCGAGATCCTTACAAAGTGTAAGGAAGACGAAAAAAATAGAGTCCCAAGGTCTACGGGTGTCGCCGGCACAAGTGGGACGGGGAGGACCTACGAGGCGTCGCCGGCGGTCTCAGGCGCGGCGGTCTTTTTCGCGGCGGGCCTTTTCGCGGAGCCCTTCGTCGCGGGCGCTTTCGCGGCGCCGGCCTTCTTCGCGCCCACCTTCGCCCCGGCCTTCTTCGTATCGGTGCTTTTCGCGCCGGCGGCTTTGCGGGGTTTGCGCGGCGCGGCTTTGGCCGCCGAGGAGCGTTTCGCCGGTTTCGACTCCGAATCGGTGGCCTGCGGCAACGACGCGCGGGCCTGCGCGGCGCGCGCGGCGGCAGCCTGCACCGCCTGCGACGCGTCCGGGGACTCACGCGTGCCCGCCGGCGCGACCTGCTGCGCCTGCGCGGGCGCGCCGTCGTTTGCGACCGCTGCGGGCTTCGTGTTCGCGTGCGCGTGCGCGGCGCGGGAGACCCCCGCGACGGCGCCCGCCTTCGGTCCCTTGCGCCGGCGCTTGTTGGTGCGGGTGCGGCGTTTGGGGAAGTTGCGCAGGAGCTCGCGCGCGAGCGCGGGCGGCTTGCGGGCCATACGCGTGCGCGCGCCGCGCAGCGCCTCTTCGGCCTCGGGGGTGTGCGCGAGCGCGGCAGCGAGCAACGCGGCGGCGAGGCGGCGGTCCTGCTTACGCGAGGCGTGGATCAGGCGGCGTGCGTTGCGCGCGTGGGCGCCCCCGGAGGAGTTCACGAGCAGGCCGAGCAGGCGCTTGGTCTCGGGCCAGCGCTGCACGGCGTACTCCTCGTGCAGCTCGCGGGTGTACTCGGCGAGGCGCCAGATCCATGCGCTCGCCTGGTCGCGGCGTCCGATGCGCCGCTCGACGAGCGCGCGCAGCATGATCTTCGACGCCTCGCGTCGCTCCTCGCGCGGCCAGGAGCCGATCACATCGATCGCGGTGTCGAACGCGTCGGCGTCGCGGCCCGCGGCGACGTCGGCGAGTGCGCGTAGGCGCAGCTGCGCGCTCGGATTGCGCTGGACCGCGGTGATCAGGTAGCGGCTCTTGAGCTCGCCGCTGCGGTCGAAGTGGAGCATCGCGCGCGCGCGCCGCCAGCCGTTGGGCGTGACGCGCGCGCCGGCGAGCGCGGCCCAGACGTGCTGCTCGCCGTAGTCGAGGTTCTCGACCGCGATCCGCCACAGCTCGCGCTCGAAGACCGCGAAGCGGCGCTCCTCCTCCGAGCAGACGGGAAGCACGCGGCGCTCGACGCGCATCCGCCGCCCGCGCCCGCGGCGCACCGGCCCGACGACGATCGCGCCGCCGCGGTAGACGTCGCGGTCGAGCAGCGAGTGCAGCGTGACGACGGGGTCGTCGTGCTTGGTCGCGGGGTGCACGAAGTCGACGACGAGGCCCGCCTCCTTGCCGGGGTGCCGGCGCGTGACGCGCCCGACGCGCTGCTGGTAGATGCGCTTGGAGGCGGTCGGCGCGAGGTGCACACAGACGGTCGCGCGCGGGCTGTTCCAGCCCTCGGCGAGCAGCTGCGCGTTGATCAGCACGTCGATCTCGCCGCGCTCGTAGCGCGCGAGCACGGAGGCGAGCTCGCGCTTGGGGGTCTCGCCGGAGACCCCCTGCGCCTTGAGGCCTTCCGCGCGGAAGGCCTCGGCGAGGTTGTACGCGTGGCGCACGCCCGCCGCGTAGACCACGCCCGGCACGCCGTTGAAGCGCGTCTTGTAGAGGTTCGCCATCGCGAGGTTGAAGGGCTGCTGGTCGAGCAGTTGGGCGAGCTCCTCCTGGTCGAACTCGGTGTCGACTTCGCCGCGGCGCAGCGGCACCTTTGCGATCGTGCGCACACCGACGCCGGGCGAGATGCGCACGCAGCGCAGCGGCGCGATCACGCCGCGCCGCGCAGCCAGCGCAAGATCGAAGCGCGAGGTCTGCGTCGGGAACAGGTCGGTGACGTGGCGCGCGATCAGCGCACCGGTCGCCGTCATGCCGATGAAGATCGGCCCGGTCCACTCGCGGATCGCGGCCGAGGTCTTCTCGCCCAACGCGGTGTGGGCCTCGTCGCAGATCACGATCGTGTAGGCACTCGATATACGCCCGGCGTTGCGCACGAACCACTGGTAGGTCTCCACCGTGACGGGCCCCTTGGGCGAGTCCTCGCCTACATACAGCGGCCGTGAGATGCGCTTCTGGTAGCCGCGCTCGCGCAGCTCGCCGTGAAACTGGTCGACGAGGTTGCGCCTGTGGGTGAGGATCAGGATGCCGCCGGTCTGCGAGGCCTCGACGAAGCCGAGCGCCGCGACCGTCTTGCCCGCGCCCGTGGCGTGCTCGAACCAGAAGCGCTTGGCGGCGTTCGGGTCCTCCGGCTGCTCGCCGAGCGTCTCCTCGTCGTCGTCCTCGTCCACCCAGTCGCGGGGCTCCTCGTCGGATTCGGCCGCGGCCTCCTCCACCTCCGCCTCGGCGTCGTCGTCCGCCGCGATCTCATCGTCCTCGTCCTCGTCCTCGTCCTCGTCGTCCTCGTCCGGGGCGGCGCGGCTGACCGGCCCGAGGTCCTCGT
>DATHPS010000034.1:0-16387 GCA_035483545.1 Solirubrobacteraceae bacterium
CCGGGCAGTCCTCCTGCTCCAGCCCCTCATCAAGTGCTGGACCGGCCGCTGCACCACCTGCCAACAGACGATCGACCTCACCGCCCTACCCCTTCACCAGCACCCCCAACACGAGTGACCAAACTACCAAAGTACTACTAAAGGTCACCCCAGAAATGTGCGACTTGGCTTTGATCTAGAGTTTTCACAAGGACAAACAGTAACCTATGAATTCGAAATAAAGTCTCATCCGTAGGAACATACGCGGTTTCCGAAGAGGTTTGCGATATCAAGACCTCGGCTGGCGGAGAAGCCGCTAGACTCCTGGTTAAGAAGGGTAAGCTGATAGAATAGCCAAAAATCTTCGTCGAGATGGATGATCAAGTAGTCGATTTCACATCAACGTGGATCGGTACTCGCCCAACGCTCGATGATCAGTTGCTTGCCCTTCCAGTGCTTGCGGCACATCCTATGCTGGCACCTGTATTCGAGGCCCTACGTAGCATACGTTCATACGCAATCGACCCGGCAAAGATTCGTGAGCCACAAGATCCCGACGAGGGGCGCTTTCTATTCACGGATGGCTCGAATTCTACCAGCGTCTTCCGCAAGCTATCGCCTAGCGCGCGTGAATCCGTAATCGAGTTGTTGGCACACGCCGTGCCATCGATCATCGACATCAAAATCGTGTCGCGAGGCCCAAAGTTGACTACACAGTTCGTCCAGCGCACGCAGAGCGGTCGGATGACGTTCGACGCGCATCAAATGTCGGACGGGACTCTTCGCCTCGTCGGTATCCTACTTGCCCTCTATCAGAAGGCCGACACTGCCTTTGTGGCAATAGAGGAGCCTGAGGCATCTGTTCACGTCGCCGCAGCTGAAGCACTTGTCGAACTATTTGTCACCCAGTCCGACGATGTACAAATCCTCATGACGACACATAGCGCAGATGTGCTCGATTTCGTAGATGTCAGTTCGTTGCGATTGGTGCGTGCCGGCCTAGGCTATTCTGAACTGGCGCCCATCGCAGATCATACTCGTGAAGTTGTAAAGAGCGAGCTATTCCGGCCTGGAGAGCTGCTACGCGCAAACGCACTTCGCGGCGAGGGCGAGACTGACGTGCTACCGCAGGAGCAGTAGTGGCACACATCGCAATCGTGGTCGAGGGAGACGGGGATGAAGAAGCTGTGCCGACCCCAACGGGGCCCGCACCGGCCCCCGGGCATGCGAGCCGATCCCGACGGGACCCACACTGACCCCGGCATCCGAGCCAGCCGACCCCGGACAGGCGTCGCCCGACCCTTACCCCGGCGGAATCCCAAGGTAGGGCAGCGCGAACCCCATGATCTGCCCGAAGGCGGGGGCGGCGACGGTGCCGCCGTAGATCGACCCGGTCTGGGGTTCGTTGACGATCACGGCGCAGAGTAGCTTGGGGTTGGAGGCGGGGGCGAAGCCGATGAAGGAGGCGACGTAGGCGGTTTCGGAGTACTGCCCGGTCTGGGGGTCGACCTTGCTGGCGGTGCCGGTCTTGCCGGCGAGCTGGTAGCCGGGGATGGAGACCTCGCTGGCGGTGCCGCCGGGGGCGAGCACCCCGCGGAGCATGCCGCGCAGCTCGGAGGCGGTGGTCGCGGAGATGACGCGATGCGCGGCGGGTGTGTGGACGGGGCGCCCGTCGATGGATTGGATGATGTGGGGGGTGCGGAGGATGCCGCCGTTGGCGATCGCGGAGTAGGCGCTGGCCATCTGGATCGGGGTGACGAGCTCGCCTTGGCCGATCGGGAGGTTGCCCATCGAAGAGCCGGAGTACTGGGCGAGTGGGAGTGCCTCGCCGCGTTCCTCGCTGGGGAGGTCGACGCCGGTGGGGGTGCCGAAGCCGTATTTGTGCACCCAGCGGTTGAAGCGTTCGGAGCCCTCGAGCGCGCCGATCTTGATCGCGCCGACGTTGCTGGACTGGGCGAGGATTTCGGCGGTGGTGAGGTCCTCTTCGGGATGTTCCTCGGCGTCGTGGATGACGCGGTTGGCGACCTGTATCTGGTCGGGGATCGCGAAGGTCGTGGTGGGGGTGATGAGCCCGCTTTCGATGGCGCCGGAGACGGCGACGACCTTGAAGGTGGAGCCGGGTTCGTAGTTGAAGCTGACGGCGCGGTTTTCGAGCGCGGAGAGCGAGGGGACGGCGTGGGCGTTGGGGTTCAGCTGCGGCCAGTTGGCCATCGCGAGGATCGCACCGGTGCGGGGGTCCATCACGATCGCGGTGGCGTTGGCGGGGTGAAAGACGCGTCCGACGGCGCCGAGGACGGCTTCGGTGCGCTGCTGGATGTTGGCGTCGAGGGTGAGCGCGATGTGCGCGCCGGCGCGCTCGCGGCGGACGTCGGTGATCGAGATGGGCTGTCCGATGGCGTCGCTGACGACGCGCCGCTGGCCGGACTGGCCGCGAAGGATCGAGTTCGCGGAGTATTCGAGGCCGGACATGGGCTTGCCTTCGGTGTTGACGAGACCGAGCACCTGGCCGGCGAGCGCGCCGCGGGGGTAGACGCGGCGCATCGTCGGTGTGGCGTTCACGCCGGGGATGTGCAGCGCGAGGATCGCGTGGGCCTGCGTCGCGGGGAGGGTGCGCGCGAGGTAGACGAAGCCGCTGCGCTCGCTGAGATCGGTGAGGACGCTGGAGCGTGAGCGCCCGAGCAGCGGCGCGAGGCGCGTGGCGGCGCTCAGCGGTGCGCGGACGAGGTAGGGCGTGGCGGAGACTTCGTCGGCGGGTTCGGAGGTGGCGAGGATGACGCCGTCGCGATCGGTGATGGTGCCGCGCTGGGCGGGCACGGATTCCTCGGTGACCTGCTGCGTGCGCGCGACCTTGCGTAGCGCGGCGCTGTGGAGCACGCCGAGGTAGAGCGTGCGCCCCGCGGCGAGCACGAGCAGCGCGAAGAACGCCGCGAACAGCACCCCGACGCGGCTCTGCAGGCCGGCCACGGGCGATCAGCCGCCCGCGGTCGCTTCGGAGCCGCCGCCGGCGGCGCGCGGGACTTCGCCGATCCGTGCGGGCGCGGCCTGTGACTGCCCTTCACTGGTCCCCGCGGGCGCGGCCTGCGGCTGGGTTTCGCTTGCGTTCGTGGGCGCGGCCGGCTGTGATGGGTCACCGGCGCCTGTCGCGGCGGGCTGCTGTGAGGCTTCGCTCGTACCGGTCGCGGAGGCCTGCGAGGACGCTTCGGCGGTGCTCGGCGACGCGGTCTGCTGCGAGGACGCTTCGGCGGTGCTCGCGGGTGCGGTTTCGGTGGCGGCCGTTACGGCGCTCGCGGTGGATGCGGCGCTCGGCGTCTGGGTCCCGCGCGCGAGGGCGGCGGCGGCGAGACGCGCGTCGAGGCCGCGGCGGATCGACTCGAAGCGCAGCGCGCCGGGGGCGGCGACGATCATGCCGCGCGCGGCGGCGAGGGCTTCGACGCGTTCGCCGGAGGAGAGTTTGGCGTCTTCGATGCTGAGGGTGGCGTTCTCGCGTTGGAGCAGCGCTTCGTGCTCGAGCGCGCGGCCGATGCCGACGCCGAGCTTGACGATCCAGAGCTGCATCGCGACGATGCCGATGAGAGCGAAGGCGACGAGCGCGATCCAGGCGCGGCCGCGGATGAGGCGGTCGAGCCAGCGGTGCTGGGCGAGGCCGGCGAGGGCGTCGATCAGGCTGCCGAGGGCGAGCGGGCGGGGCGCGGGCAGCGCGACGGCGCCGCCGGGCATGGACACGCGCGCGGTGGCTCTTGCTTTCGCGGAGCTTGCTTTGGCGGAGCCGCGGCCTTTGGCGGAGCCGCGGCCCTTCGCGGGACCGGACACGCGGCGCGGTGCGGGAGCGGCGGGGCGGCTGGGGCGAGAGGTGCGTCGCGGGCGTACGGCGGGGACGGCGGCTGCGGCGGCTGCGGGCGGCGGGCTCATGTGGCCTCTCCGGCGTGGAGCTTGCGCGCGGCGCGCAGGCGGGCGGAGGCGGAGCGGGGGTTGTGGGCGACCTCGCCGGCGGAGGGGGCGATGGCGCGGCGGGTGAGCAGCTGCGCTTCGGGCTCGCGGCCGCAGGCGCAGACGGGGAGGTCGGGGGGGCAGATGCAGCCGCGGGCGCGCTCGACGAGGAAGCGCTTGACGCGGCGGTCCTCGAGTGAGTGGAAGGAGATGGCGGCGAGCAGGCCGCCGTCGCGCAGTAGCCCCCAGGCGACGGGCAGGGCGCGGTCGAGCTGGCCGAGCTCGTCGTTGACGGCGATGCGCAGGGCTTGGAAGACGCGCTTGGCGGGGTGGCCGCCGGCGAAGCGCGCGGGCACGGGGATGGCGGCGTTGATGATCTCGACGAGCTCGCCGGTCGTCTCGATCGGCGCCTGCGCGCGGCGGCGGACGATCGCGCGCGCGATCGCGCCGGCGTGGCGCTCCTCGCCGTACTCGCGCAGGATCGCGGCGAGCCGGCGCTGGTCGGCGCTGGCGAGGAGCGCGCGGGCGTCGAGCTCTTGGGCGGGGTCCATGCGCATGTCGAGGGGGGCTTGGAAGGAGTAGGAGAAGCCGCGCTCGCGGGTGTCGACCTGCATCGAGGACATGCCCAGGTCGAAGTACGCGAAGTCGGCGCGCAGACCTTCTGTGGCGAGCCGCTGGAGGGCGTCGGCGTAGCTGGCGCGGATGAAGCGCACGGCGCAGGTCACCTCGTTGGCGAGCTCGGCGAAGCGCTCTGCGGCCTCGGGGTCGCGGTCGATCGCGATCAACGTGCCGCCGGCTCCGAGGCGCTCGGCGACGAGGCGCGCGTGGCCGCCGCCGCCGAAGGTGCAGTCGATCGCGACCTGGCCGGGGCGCGCGCCGACGTCGGCGCGGTCGAGCAGGCCGATCAGCTCCCCGGCGAGCACGGGGATGTGAATCGTGGGCATCTCAGTCAGTGTGGTCGACACGCGCGGTGATCTCCGCGACGCCGCCCAGCAGCGTCGGTCGGTGGTCGTTCCAGCGATTGCGGTCCCAGAGCTCGAGGCGCTCGCCGGCGCCGACGACGACGACGTCCTTGCTGAGGCCGGCGTGCTCGGCGAGGAAGTTGGGGAGCATGATGCGCCCGGCGGCGTCGAGGTCGGCGTCGTGGGAGCTGCCGTAGAAGAAGCGCTCGAGCTCGGCGAGGCGCGGGGAGAGCGGCGGGAGTTCGGCGAGGGCGCGCTCGGTGTAGCGCTCGTACTGCGCGGGCTGCCAGACGCCGATGCAGGGCTCGAGGTCGACGGGCATCGCGATCACGACTCCCTCGGCGAGCGTGGCGCGGTAGCGCGCGGGGACGGTGAGGCGGTTCTTGGCGTCGAGGGTGTGGTCGAAGGTGCCACGGAAGGCCACTGCGTCGGCTCCTGGGAGGCGTCGTGCGCGAGAGCCGTGGTGGAGAGGTGGGAGGAGCCTCTCCACCGCGGCTCCTACGCGTTGACCGGGAACTTAGCCCACTTTCCCCCACAACGCAACCCCGATTGCACATTTTTCCCCACTTTTCTTTTCAAGTGCCCCCCGAACGGGTAGAAAGGGCTGCTCAGGGCGTATTTCGGGCGCATCCGTGGCAGGCCTCGGCGGACCCGCGATTGCCGCAAGCGGCGCTGCAGCGCCGTAATCTGGGATGGGACTTGCATCGGCGCCGACGGTGGGCATACGATCGTCGGACATCCGCGCGCGACCCTGCGGCGCGGGCACCCCCGAGAAAGGACGCACCGCGTTGTCTCCAGCACGCTCGTTTAGGTTTTGCTCCACACGACTGCTCCCCGCCGCCGCGGCGGCGGCGCTGACGCTGGCGGCGGTGAGCGGCTGCGGCTCGAGCAGCCCCGGCGGCACGAGCGCGAGCCCGGCGAGCGTGGTGCCGGCGTCGGCGCCGTTGTACGTCGACGCGGTGCTGCGGCCGAGCGGGGCACTCAAGAGCGACGCGCTCGGCGTGGGGCGACGGCTGACGGGACGTACGAATCCGTTCGCGGGGCTGCTGGCGCTGCTGCAGGGACCGACGGGCAAGACGCCGAGCTACGGGAGCGAAGTCAAGCCGTGGCTGGGCCCGGAAGGGGGCGTGTTCCTCAGCTCGATCGGCGCGGGCGCAGGGCAGAGCGCGTCGGCGGCGGCGCAGCAGCTGCTCCAGCAGGCGCTCGGCAAGGCGCTCGCGGAAGGCTTCGCGGGGGCGGAAGCGGCGCTGCTGGGCTCGGAAGGCCTACCGCACCTGCTGCGCCAGAGCTCGCTGCAGGGCGCGCTGGTGCTCGATACGACCGATGTCGGCAAGGCGCGCTCGTTCTTGGAAGCGCAGGCGCGCGGCGCGGGCGCGCACGCGGCAACGCTCGACGGGGTCTCCTTCGAGGTTGCGCCGGATGGGATCGCGGAGGGGGTGGTGCACCGCTTCGCGGTGATCGGCAGCGAAGCGGGTGTGAAGAGCGTGATCGCGACGGCGGCGGGCGGCGCGGCGCTGGCGCGCGCGGCGGCGTACGGGAAGCTGACGGCGACGGCGGAGCCGGGACGCTTGGCCAACGCGTATCTCGACGTGGAAGCGCTGACGCCGGCGGCGAAGGCAAGCGGCGCCAGCAACAACGGCCGCGGCGGCGGCAGCAACACCGGCGCCGGCAACAGCGGCGGCAGTGGCGAATCGCTGCTGGCGCTGCTGCGTGGCGTGCTGGGGGATCCGGGCCAGGTCTACGCGTCGCTGATCCCGACGGCGAGCACGGTTGCGCTCGACGTGGATACCCTCCCCCCCGCGTCGGGCGCGTCGAGCTCGGGGGAATCGACGCCGAGCGGCGCGGACGTGCTGCGCGGCCTGCCGGGCGGGGCGTGGCTGGCGCTCGGCGTGGGCGACTTGGGCAAGGAGCTGGGCGGCGGCGCGCAGGGGCTGAGCGCACTGGCGTCGCTGGCGTCGACGATCAAAATCGGCTCGTTCGGGATCGGGGCGGCGTTTGCGCCGTTGCGCTCGCGGGCGATCGATGTGCGGCGGGACCTGTTGAGCTGGATGGGCGCGACGGGGGTGTATGTGAGCGGCAGCAGCATCCTGAACCTGCAGGCGGCGGTGGTAATCGACTCGACGAACCCGGCGCTCTCGCGGGCGGCGGTGGCGAAGCTCGCGAGCGCGTACCGGGAAGCGGGCGGACAGATCGCGCCGACGTCGATCCCGGGCACGGAAACGGCGGTGACGGTGAAGCTGCCAAACTTCCCGCTCGCGCTGACGCTCGCGGACGGGCAGGGCAAGTTCGTGCTCGGGCTCGGCCAGGCGTCGGTGCAGGAAGCGTTGAGCCCCCAGAGCACGCTCGCGGGGAGCGCGCTGTACCAGGGCGCGGCGAGCGCGCTGGGGCAGGGCATCGCGCCGAGCGCGGCGATCGAATTCCACACGCTGAGCGGGCTGATCGAATCGCTGGGCCTCAACCAGGCGCCGGGCTTCTCGGGGATCGCGTCGGCGCTGGCGCCGCTGCAGAGCCTCGCGGCGGGCACCGGGGAGAGCTTGAGCGACGGCGTCAAGCGGGCGCGCGCGGTGCTCGGGCTGCAGGCGGCTGGCTGAGCGCGGGTCCGAGTCTCGGGGCGTGGGGCTCAGGCGGGTGCGCGCGGCGCACGGACGGACCCGGCCTGGCTGAGCGCGGGGCGGTTCTCGGTCTCGATGATGACGCGGCAGGGGCGCTTGCTGAGCAGGTAGACGGCGGTGGGGCCGATGCGGCGCTCGCCGGCGGGGGCGTGCAGCGTGGACCAGTAGATGACGTCGGAGTGCACGCGCTGCGCTTCTTCGACGAGCGCGGCGCCGGGGTTGCGGGTGCGGATCAGGCCGGTGTGGATCTTGATCCCGGCGCGGCGCGCCTGGATGCGCGCGCTCTCGAGCACGGAGCGGCCTTGGGCCTCCTCCTCCTCGAGGCCGGCCTCGAGCGAGAGCTGGCTGGGGACGGGGAGCACGAAGATCGCGTACAGGACGCCGTCTTCGCCGATCAGCTTGGCGGCGCTGGCGAGCGCGGTGGCGCTGACGTCCTCGCCGAAGATCGGCACGAGCGCGGTGCGGTAGCCGAGCTGCTCGAAGTCGGGCGGGCGCTGGGCGCGGGGCAGCGTGTAGGACTTGCGGGGGTCGAGACCCTGGCGGTGGCGGTAGTAGAAGTAGCCGCCCATCCCGGCGATCATCCAGGGAATGCCGATGATCTTGGCCTCGGTGTGCAGGACGGTCACCGCGACCCACGCCGCGGCCGTGCCGATCCCGCCGATCACGGCGGTCATTGGAATCTCGGCACCTTTGAAGCGCACACCCCAGGGGCTCTTGTAGGGACGCTCGCGATCGGGGTCGCTGATACGGAGCTTGACGATCGCGGCGTGCGCGGTCGTGAACGAGAGCATCGCGCCGAACGAGTAGAGGTTGCCGAGCACCGAGGTGTTGCCGTACAGGATCAGGATTCCCGCGAGCGCCGAGAAGAAGATCAGCGTGAACCACGGCGTGCGATATTTGGAGTGCAGCCTGGAGAACAGCTGCGGCAGCTGGCGGTGCTCGGAGAGCGACCACGAGAGACGCGAGATCCCGATCATCCCGGCGTTGGTGGCGATGAAGAGGATCGTCGCGGCGAGCAGCCCGAGGTAGTATTTGGCCAGTTTCAGAACCGTGCCGTGCAGCCCGAGATGTTCGACGACGCCGAGCATCGGGTCGTTTTCGAAGAAGCCTCCGAGCGAGGTCGCATAGCCGGGCTTGGGGAAGGACTGTTTGAGCTCGGAGCTGTAGCCGACGCCGTGGTGCAGGACGGGCAGCGCGGAGAGCGCGACCACCGAGATACCGGCGTAGACCGCGAGCACCGCGAGCACGACGAGGTTCACGGCCTTGGGCACCTGCCTGCCGGGGTCCTTGGACTCCTCGGCCATGTTCGCGACGGTCTCGATTCCCGTGTAGGCGAGCATCGCCAGCGACAGCGCGAAGATCAATTCCTTCCAGCTCGGCACCGAGCCGAGGTGCACCTGGTGGATCAGCAGCGACGGGTTCAGGACGAGCACGAAGCCCAGGCAGACCAGCATGATCTGCGTGCTCAGGTCCACGATCGCCAGGACGAGGTTGAGCTTGGCCGACTCGCCGAGCCCGCGGATGTTCAGCCAGGCCAGCACGGCGACCACGATCAGGCCACCGAAGATGTCGTCGGGGTTGTGCTTGAGCGCGCCGAGGCCGGGGAACGCGCTGAGGTAGTGCGGGACGAAGAACGCGGAGATCGCGATCGTGAGGATGTAGTCGAGGCTCAGCGCCCAGCCGGCGAAGAAGGAGACGACATCGTCGAATGCGTGTCGGGCAAACGAAGACGAGCCGCCCGCTTCGGGGAACATCGAAGCGCCCTCGGCGTACGTTTTGGCCGTGAGCGCGAATAGGCCGCCGGCGAACACGAAGACAAGCGGGGTGAGCCCCAGCGCGTGCGCGGCGACGAGCCCGAGCGCGTAGTAGATCGAGGATCCGACGTTGCCATACGCCGTCGCGAACAGGCCCGGAACCCCGACCGACTTCCGCAACCCGTGCTCTGAGAGACGCGCCATCAGCCGGCAGCGTACCGGCGTCCCGCGAGCAGCGCCCGGTGCAAGTTCCCATTCAGGACCCCCACCGGAGCAGGAACGCAGCTTATGATTCCGACGGCCCGGGGCCCGAACGACCATCCCGCGGCATTTACGTCATGGACAAGACACGCCGCGGAAACTACGACTCGGGTGAGGACTTCGTTCTCGAATACGGTGAGCTGCGCTTCACCTTCAACGAGGACGACTTCGCCGAGCGCTGCGAGCAGGCGGCGCTGAAGCTCGGCTTCGTCGGCGGGCGCCTCGGCGAGGACGAGCTCGAAGACCTCGTGAACCTGGCGGTCAACGGCGAGGTTCACGACCCGGCGTCGGCGCTGGGGGAGCACGTCAACGACTGCTGGCCGGAGCTGGTGGGCCCGGCGGAGCGCTCGCTCGTGCATTGGCTGCGCCGCCTCGTCTTCCGTGGTGCGTGGCTGGACCAGCGCGTGAACGAGGGCGAGCTGAGCGTGGCGTTCGTCGAGGAGACGTGCAGCTTCGCGTACGTGCAGCCCGAGGATCGCGGATCGACCCGCGGCGGCGAGCCGATCGAGCTCGCGCCGGAGCCGTCGTGGGGCCGCGTGGCGTACCGCCGTTAGGCGGGGACGCGCGTCGAGAAACGCCCGAGCCGTTGCGGGGGCCGCGCGCGGCCCCTAGACGCTAGCTGCCCTCGAGCGCTGCGGCGCGCGCCTTCGTGATCGCCTCGGCGCCGTCCTCGCCGACGAGCAGCTCGGGCTTGACGGTGCCGCTGGCGACGAGGTCCAGCGCGGGTAGGCGCCCGGTGCTGGTGAGCGCGACGTCGAGCGCGATCACGGTGCTCTCGCCCCCGAATGGTTGGGTCGCGGTGGCGATCACGGTGAGCGAGCCGCCGTCGACGAGGTTGCGCGCGTTGGCGAGGACTTTGCGCGCGACTTGCGGGGGCAGGTCGTCGAGGCTGTCGATCAGCACGACGACGTCTCCCCCACGCGCGGCGACGCGCTTGGCGGTCTCGACGACGTGCTCGACGGTCTGACCTTGCAGGTCGGCGGACGCGGCGAGGTTCAGCGCGGCGGCGGGAGCGACCGCGGGTGAGCCTTCGCGCCAGGCGGCGATCTCCTCGGGGCGCACACCGCTGAGCACGACCATCAGCTCCAGGCCCTCGCGCCCGGAGAGCGCGTCGCGCAGCCGCCGCAGCACCTCGGTCTTGCCGGCGCGCGCGGCGCCGACGATCAGCGCGCGCGAGCCGCGGCCGATCGGGGTGAGCCATTCGATCGCGCCGAGCGTGGGGTCCTGGGCGTCGAGCTCGATGCGCTCGGTGGGGTAGGTGACGGGCAGATCCTCGTAGCGGGTGCCCTCCGCGACGGACTCCGCGGAGGCGCCGTTGATGGTGTCGACGCGCGCCAGCGAGGGGTAGCGCTCAGAGGGGCGGCGACTGCGCACGGGACCGCTGACGCGGTCGCCGGAGACGAGTTCGCAGCGGCGAACCTGCGCGGCGGAGACGTAGACGTCCTCGTCGGAGGCCTCCGGCGGGGAGACGCGCAGGAATGCGGAGCCGTTGCCGAGCAGCTCGACGACGCCCTCGACCTCGCGCTCGTCGGTGCGCTCGCTGAGCGGCGCGCGCTCCTCGCGGCCGGCGCGCGCTCCGCGTCGTGGCGCGCGATCGGAGCGCTCAGTGCGCTCGGGACGCTCTGCCCGCTCGGAACGCTCTACGCGCCCGGAGGACTCCGTCGTGCGCGCGTCGTCCTCCCCGGCGTCGCTCGCGGCCCGCGTGCGACGCGTGCGCGAGGGTCGCCGTCGTGGGGCGCTCTCGGACTCGCTCTCGGCGGTGGCATCGGCGGGCGCGGTGTCGAGCTCGCTCTCCTGATCCTCTGCGGTGGAGCGCGCGCGGCGCGAGCGGGAGGCGCGACGCCGACGAGTGGCGGGACGATCGCTCGTCGCGTCCTCCTCGCCCCCTTCGCCGGAGCCACGATCGCCGGACCCCCTCTTGCCGGAGTCCGCATCGCCGGAGTCCGCATCACCGGAGTCCGCATCACCGGAGTCCGCATCGCCGGAGCCCCTACGGCCGGCCGGCACAACGCCGCGATCCCGGCCGCCGTCACCGCCGGAGCGCTCGAGGATCGCGCCGATCAGGTCGGCCTTGCGTAGACGGCGAAAGCCGTCGAGTCCGATCTGGTCGGCGATCGCGTGCAGATCGGCCAGCGGGCTGGCCTCCAGCTCCGAGCGTTCAAGTACAGCCATGAGCTCTCCTCTTTCTTGCGTATGTGGATTGGGCGGTTGGCGTCCGGCGGCGTTGGACAGCGGCCGGCACCCTCTTTGCATCGTGCAGCCTAGACGACTGGAGGATCCGATCGGGTCTGGATTCGATCGTGCCTGAGTTCCTCGGCGAGCGCCAGAGTCCTCTCGGGCGCGAGTACGCACCGCAGCGCGGCGCGCACCTTCAGGTAGTCGGCGGCGGCCGCGACGTCGTGGACGCGAAAGATGTGCGCGCCCCGATCGAGGCCGTGCGCGAGGGCGGCGAGTGTGCCCGCGAGCCGCTCGCGGGGCGCGCGCGCGGTGAGCGCGCCGATGAAGTCCTTGCGGGAGATCGCCATCAGCAGCGGCAGCCGCAGCGCGTGCAGGCGCTCGATGTGCGCGAGCAGCTCGATCGTCTGCGCGGGGGTCTTCGCGAAGTCCGGGCCGGGGTCGACGATCAGCTGCTCGCGTGCGACTCCGGCGGCGAGCGCGACTGCGACGCGCTCGCGCAGGAACGCGAGCGTCTCCGCGACGATGTCCGTGTAGAGCTCTGGGTCCTGGCGGCGCTCGCGCGGCGCGACCGCGGTGTGCATCACGACGAGCGCGGCACGGGTCTGCGCGCAGACCTCGGCGAGCGCGGGGTCGCGCAGACCACTGACGTCGTTGACGATCCGCGCGCCGGCGGCGATCGCGGCGCGCGCGACGGCGGGCTTGTAGGTATCGACCGAGACGACGATCGCCTCGCGCTCGGTCGGCGCGGCCACCCGTTCGATCAGCGGCACGACGCGCTCGATCTCCTCGTCCTCGTGCACCGGCGCGCGGCCGGTGGTCGCGGACTCGCCACCGATGTCGAGGATGTCCGCCCCGGCCGCGACCAGCTCACGCGCGAGCGCGACGCGATCCTCGAGCGTGCGGTAGCGCCCGCCATCGCTGAAGGAGTCCGGCGAGGCATTGACGACGCCCATTAGCCACGGGCGCGCCCCTAGCTCGAGTATGCGGTCGCCCGCGCGGAGGCGGTGGACGCCCCGATCCTCGGCGCCCTCGCCGTTGGTGGCGCTCACGTGAGGTCGATCCCCTCGGCGCGGGCCTCCTGCGCGAAGCGCTCGAGCTCTTCACCGGTGCGCTCGCTACCCCAGCGCAGCTCGCGCGCGAGCACTGCGGCGACGCGCACGACGGGGCCGTCTTGCGCGGCGAGACCACCGCGCTCGCCGGGACTCTCGCGCGCGGCTGAGCTGTCGTCGTGAGGCGTGCGGCGTGCTCCCTCACCGGTGAGCTCGCGCGCTGCGAGCAGTCCGAGGCGGGTGCGGCGCAGCAGGACGTCGCCGATGCTGCGGGCCTGCTCGCGGCGCGCAGCGAGGGCGGCCTCGGCGAGCAGGTCGGGCAGGCCGGCGACGATCGGCTGGGCGAGCTCGCCGCGCTCGGCGGCGATCGCGAGGACCTCGTGCGCGGCGTAGCCGTAGCGGGCGGCGAGCGCGGCGTATGACTCTGGCGGCACGCCCTCCACGCGCGGCAGGTCCGCTACCGCGACGGCCTGCCCGAGCGGGATCTCGTGCGTGCGGCAGGGCGCTTCGCGCGCTTCGCGCTCGACGAGTCGGTCGACGGCGAGCTTGGCCATGCGCCGCCACGTGGTGAGCTTGCCGCCGGTGATCGTGATCATCCCACTCGAGGTCTCATAGAGCTCGGCCTTGCGCGAGATGTCAACTGACTTCTTGGGATCGCCGGTGGAGATCAGCGGCCGCACCCCGGCGTAGGCGCCGGTCAGATCGGCCACGCCGAGGTCGGTCGCGAAGAAGGCGTTGACGGCGTCGAGCAGGTAGGTGACGTCCTCGGCGGCGGGGCGCACGTGCTCGAGGGGGCCCTCGTAGTCGTTGTCGGTGGTCCCCACGAGCGTGCGACCGAGCCACGGGAGCGCGAAGATCGAGCGGCCCTCCGCGGCTGGGACGATCGCGCCGCCGACGAGCGGGAGGTCGTCGTGGCTGAGCGTGACGTGCGTGCCGCGGCTCGGCCTGATGCGGGGCAGCTCGGCCTCGTCGTGGAGCTCCTGCGGGCGCAGCTCGTCGGCCCAGACGCCGGTCGCGTTGACGACGCTGGCGGCCTGGATCTCGAATGTCTCGCCGCTCTCGGCGTCCAGCGCGCGTACGCCGCAGGCGCGACCGTCGCGCTCGAGCAGGTCGACGGCTCCGACGCGGTTCGCGCAGACGGCGCCGAAGCGCTCGGCCTCGCCGAGGACGGTCAGCACGAGCCGCGCGTCGTCGGTCTGGCAGTCGTAGAAGAGATAGCCGCCGCTCGGCTCGCGCGCGGCGAGCGCGGGCACCAGCTTCAGTACCTCCTCGCCTCCGATCATGCGGTGGCGCTCGGGGCTCCAGGTCTGCGCGCCGCGACTCCCGGCCGCCTCGTCCGCGGTGGCGGTGCTGGCGTCGCTGCCGCCGACACTCGCGGCACTTCCGCCGGCACTGGCACCGCTGCCGGCGGCGCTGGTGCCGCTGCCGGCAGCGACGCTCGTCGGTGCCCCGTCCTGCGCGCTCGCGCGCTCGGCGCGGCCGCGGCGACCACGGCGACCGCGCAAGCGACCGCGCTCGACGGACATCACGTCGTAGAGGTTCAGGCCGACCCCCATCAGCCGATCGGGGCGGGCGCCCGCAAACGCGGGCACGACGAGCGGCAGGGGACGCACGAGGTGCGGCGCGAGCGCGACGAGCAGCTGGCGCTCGAGCAGCGCCTCGCGCACGAGACCGAGGTCGAAGTTCTGGAGGTAGCGCAGGCCGCCGTGCACGAGCTTGCTGGAGCGGCTGGAGGTGCCGGCGGCGAAGTCGGTGCGCTCGAGCAGCGCGACGCTGTAGCCGCGAGTGGCGGCGTCGAGCGCGACACCGGCGCCGGTGATGCCGCCGCCGATGACGAGCACGTCGAACTCGTTGCCGGCCAATGCGGCGAGGGCCTCGTCGCGTGCGATCACGCCCCGCAGTCTCGCAGAGCGCCGGCGGGCTCAGCCGCGGAGTCAGCGCTTGCAGCGCCGTCTGCCGCGATGGTGCCTCGACGCGCGGCGGCCGCGATGCCCGCGTTTGGCCTGGCGCAGACAGACGCTGCGGCGCGCGGGCAGCGAGGAGGCCTGCGCCGCGCCGGCGTCCAGGAACGCGGCGATGGCGGGGTCGGCGATCTTCACGTAGACCCCGGGATAGCCGGGTTGCGCGCAGCCGTCGCCGAAGTCGACGAGCCCGAGCAAGACATCGTCGCCGGGCCCGTTCGCGCCGGGTTCGCTCTCGACCAGCGGCCCTCCGCTGTCTCCGTAGCAAGAGTCGGTGCGGGCACCCGCGCACAGCATGCGCGGTGTGATCGACTGTTCGATCGTCGTGTACGCTTCTTCGCAGTAGGCGGTGGCGACGAGCGGGACACGCGCGGCGCGCAGGCGCTCGGGATAGTTCGGGCTGGGACCGGGCTCGGCGTTCAGGTCTCCCCAGCCGCTGACGGTGGCCTGCACCGGGGTGCTCGCCTGGCCCGCGAGGGCCGCGTCGGAGCGCGAGTTCGCGAGCGGGAGGTCGGGTGCGAGCGGCGCGATCGCGTCGTGCCCGTCGAGGGCGGGGGCGGCGCCGCTCCACAGCGGTCGCGCGAGGCGCAGGAGGCCGACGTCGTAGTCGCTGCTGAGGGAGTTGTAGGCAGGGTCGACGGTCGCCTGCGCGACGGGATCGATGACGCTACCGGGATCGGGCGGTTCGAGATCGCTCGACCCCGCGAGCACCGCGATTTCAGCAGGCGCGGTGCGCTGCCCGTGTTCGCCGAGTAGGCAGTGCGCGGCGGTGGCGACGCGCGTCGCGCCGATGATCACTCCGCCGCAGAAGAAGCCCTTCGCGGGCGAGCCGAGCCGCGGGTCGTACAGCGCGACCTGAAACGGGAATTCCGAGATCGATGCGGGCGCACCATCCACGATGCTCGCATGCGCGACGCGATCGCCGCCGCGTCCTTGCGCGGTGCGGGCCTGCGCGGACGGCGAACCGGCGACGGCGCTCAGCAGCACGCCAACCACCGCCGCCGCAACCCTCAGATGTTGCAGTGCGGTAACGTGACCGTTCATCCCTCTCAGTTGAGAGTAGGGAACATCTCGCTAGAAATCAAGCGTTGACAGCAAGGCGGCGGCGAAGCGCGCGCCTTCGCGTCAGAGCTGGCCCAGCTCGGCGGTGATTTCGGCGACCGCGGACTTGGCGTCGCCGAACAGCATCGCGGTCTTCGGGTCGAAGTAGAGCTCGTTCTCGATGCCCGCGAAGCCGGGGTTCATGGAGCGCTTGATGACGATCACGGAGCGGCTGTCGGCGACCTCGAGGATCGGCATGCCGTAGATCGGCGAAGAAGGGGTGTTCTTCGCGGCGGGGTTGGTGACGTCGTTGGCGCCGATGACAAAGGCGCCATCGGTCGACGCAAAATCGCGGTTGATCTCCTCCAATTCGAAGACCTCGTCATAGGGGACGTTGGCCTCGGCGAGCAGCACGTTCATGTGGCCCGGCATGTGCCGGTGCCCGAGTGGATCGGATACTTCACCGCGCCAAACCGCACGCGCCGGTCCCGTGCCCCCTGTTCCGCGTGTTTTATCAGGTCGAGATCAGGTCTCGCCCACCCCCTTTGGTGATTTCGCGCCCGTTGGCGCTCGATGGCGTGAGCCTATGCCAGTGGCGGCCCACCCCGAATAGGAGTTCAGCATCGAGATCACGACCGGCATACGGCCCCGCCGATCGGCACG
>DATHPS010000035.1:0-95480 GCA_035483545.1 Solirubrobacteraceae bacterium
CACCTGGAGGCGCTGATCGAGCGCGGTGTGTTCATTCTCGAGATGGTCTTTCTTGAGGAGCTCGCGCGCGACCGGGTCTACGAGTTTGCGTTCGTGTGCCTGCCCTTGAAGATCAGCGGCGCCACGGGGTCATGGGTCAGGCCGGTAGCGCTGTGTTGAGCCCGTAGTTGCCGCGAGATAATTCAACTACAGGAACTATCGCATTGCCGGTCCGTCGTTTGCCGCAAACCATCAAGTTTCGCGGTGACTGACCGAAACACGCTGCGTGTCGCCGATTGAAACCGACGATCACGTACTGCGTGCGCGAAGGACGGCGGCGTGGACGCGCGCGGTCCTGGGCGTGACTGGCGTCGCGCTGGCGCTCGACCAGCCGCGCCTGCTGTCGCATCCGCGGCTCGCGGTGATCGGCTTCGCGACGATCGCGCTGAGCGCGACGGTGCAGCTGACGGCGCCGGGGCTGTCGTGGCTGAAGGTCGAGGAGTCGCTCGCGGGGGCGGCGGCGGTTCTGATCGTGGGGTTCGGGGACCAGCGGGTGACGGTGTTGAGCGTGTTGTGGCTGGCGGCAGTGGCGAGCGGTGTGATGGCGCGCGGCGGGCGCGTGCATTGGATCGGGCGCACGGTGGTGCTCGGTGCGTTGGCGCTGCCGGTGATCCGCGAGGGCTACCTGAGCGCGGATCAGGCGGCGCTGACGGCGGCGGCGATCGGCCTGCTGTTGACGAGCGGGCGGCTGACGCGGGAGCTGAACCATCTCCTTACGCGGGCGCGCTGGGACGCGGACCACGACGACTTGACGGGGCTGCTCTCCCGCGCAGCGTTCCGGGCGGCGCTCGAGGAGGCCACGGGACGGGCGGGCGAATCGGCGTCGGTGTCGCTGCTGCTGCTCGACCTCGATGGCTTTGGCATGGTGAACAAGACGGTGGGGCACGCGGCGGGCGATGCGCTGCTGGCTTCGCTCGGCGAGCGGCTGCGCGCGACGGTCGCTTCGTCGAGCCTGGTGGGACGCTTGGGCGGGGACGAGTTCGCGGTGCTGCTGCCGGGGACGGAGGCGCTGCCGCTGGCGGAGCGGTTGCTGGCGGCGCTGCCGCGTGACGGCGAGGATTTCCGCGGGATCTCGGCGAGCGTGGGCGTGGCGCAGGCGCCGCGCGACGGCGCCGATGCGGAGGCGTTGCTGCGCGCGGGCGACATCGCGCTGCGCGTGGCCAAGCGCAGCGGCGGGGGCGGGCAGATCTCGACGTACGTCGGGCAGTCGCTCAGCGGGCACGGCGAGCGCAGCGCGCGGGGCGCGCTGGCGCGCCTGATCGAGGGGGAGGGATTGTCGATGGCGGTGCAGCCGATCGTCGATCTGCGGACGGGCGCGGTGCACGCCTACGAGGCGCTTGCGCGCCTGGGCGAGGGGAATTCGGGGGGTCCGTTGCAGTGGTTCTCGCTGGCGGACGAGTTCGGTCAGCGCGATGCGCTGGAGCGCGCGTGTCTGCGCGCGGCGCTGGAGTTGTTTGCGAAGCGCCCGGCGGGGATGCGCCTGTCGGTGAATCTCTCGGCGCCGGTGCTGCTGGATCGGCGAACGCTGCGCATGCTGGATCGCCCGGGTGATCTGTCGGGCCTGATCATCGAGGTCACGGAGGAGGCGTTGGTGCAGAGCGACGCGCAGCTGAGCGCGGCGATGGCGCCGCTGCGCGCGCGCGGGGCGCGGCTCGCGGTGGACGACGTGGGCGCGGGCTACTCGGGACTGCGCCAGCTGACGACTGTGCACCCGAGCTACTTGAAGCTCGACCGCTCGTTGGTCAGCGGGATCGACCACGACGCGGAGCGGGCGGCGTTGGTGGGCGCGCTCGTGGGCTACGCGGAGCGTGTCGGCAGCCTGCTCGTGGCGGAGGGGATCGAGAACGAAGCGGAGCTACTGACCCTGCGCGGGCTGGGGGCGCCGCTGGCGCAGGGATTCTACCTGGGGCGCCCGGGGGCGCCGTGGCCGGGGGTCATCGCGGGCTCGCTGTCACGCGCCGCTCCGCACGCAGCAGTTGACCAAGCCGCGGCGGGGCGCGCGCCGAGCGAAGGTGCCGCGATCGCGTCCAGTGCGACCCCGCGGACAAGCGGCGCGACGCTCACGCCGGTCTGAGCCAGGACGTGGGATCGAGGGTCGGCGGACCCGTGAAGCGCGCGGGGCGGTCGAGCATCCAGGCGGCGACGTCGCGGCAGGGCGCGGACCAGAGGTCGCCGCGATCGACATCGCGACGGATGCGGGCGAGGACCTCTGCGAGGACGTCGCGCTCGAGCTCGACCATCCATGTGTGCAGCACGAGCGTGGTGTGAGTACCAGCCGCGAGCGCGTCGTCGACGCTCGCGAGCAGCGCGCTGTGGATCGCGTCGGGCCCTCCCACCTCATCGCTGCCCGTGAGGTGGGCGCGCAGCGCGGCGAAGGCGGGGAGGACATGAAAGACGTCGACCGCGGCCCACGCGAACGGCAGCACGGCAACAAGGTCAAGGCCGGGCGCGCTGCCGGCGGGGGAGCAGTAGCGCAGACCGCGGCTGGCGAACAGCTCGAGGCTCCCTGCGTTGAGCAGCCCTCCGGGCGGTCGCAGACCGACCACGTCGAGGCCCAGCGCGCGCAACGCATCCAAGCCGCGGTCGAGGTTGGCGATCTCGGCTTCGCGGGACAGCGTCGACCAATCCTCGTGGCACCAGGCGTGGTAGGCAAGCTCGTGCCCGGCGTCGGCGATCGTGTGCAGCGCGTCGGGGTAGATCTCGACGTTGATGCCCTCGACGAAGAACGTCGCGCGCAGGCCGGCGTCGGCGAGCATCGCGAGTACGATCGGGAGGGCGGTCGTGACGGAGTAGTGCCCGCCTGGCGGCGAGGCGGCGGCGCGCAGACCGAGCTCGATCTCGGCGGCCTCGCCGAGATTGTCGAAGGTGATGGAGACCGCGGCGCGCGCGGCGCCGGGCCACGGCACGGTTATTGCTCGGGCGTCGGATCGTCGCGCAGCGCGGTACTCCAGTGCGCGGGATCGCGGCGCGCCTGCTGCTTGGCCCAGGCGAAGTGATGGCGCGCGGACTCGAGTAGGAGGGGCGCAGTCGCGAGGCCGACAAGCGCGTACTTGAGGTGCTCGCGGCGCGTCTCCAGCGCGATGCTGCCGAGGCCGCCCGCGAGCCATAGCCAGAGGATCGCGTTGTACGCGGGCAGTTGCGCCGGCGTGAGGCCCTCGGCTTGGTCGAGCCACGGCACGATCCGCCAGCGCAGCGACCAGGGCCAGTCGGCGAAGTGCACGCCCATGCCGGCGACGGCGATGCCGGCGTTGAAGGCGAGCAGCGGACCGTCGCGCTCGTCACCGCGCAGCGCCCGCGCGAAGCCGACGGGCAGCACGACAGCCCACAGCGCGTTGGTGGCGCGGCGTCCGATCCAGGGCTCGAGGAAGACCCCGACGCCGGCCCAGCGCTCAAAGCCGTTGTGGCCCGCGGCGCCCAGCGTCGCGAGTGCGTTCAGCGGCTTGAAGCGGCGGCGGCGGGCCATCGTGGGAAGGGTAGCCCCCCGCCGCACGCGTGGACCTAGTGCCGGCTCCCCTTCCCCACCGTGGGCCCGTATTTCTGGTGCGCCTTCGCCACGCACCGAGCCCGTCGGCTCTTCGGCAGCTTCTCGCACTGGTGCAGCGCGAACCCCAATCTCACCTGAGTGCGTGTGGGAGGGTGTGAGTATTTAGGGTGTGTTTCTTCCAGTTTTTTCTTCGCTGCTTCTTCCTGAGCCTTCTTGGCCGCCGCGGTGAGCTGGGCATTTTCTTCCGCCAGCCGCTTGATGTGTTCTTCGACCGTTTTGAGCGCTTCTTCTTGTTTCTTCAGGCTTGCTTGCAGCTGTTTGGCTTCTTCTTCGTGCTGATTGGCTTCGATTTGCTGAGCTGTGACGGCCTTGATCTCCCCCGGCACGCTTGAGTGGATCGTCATCGCCAGTTCGACGCCCGTCGGAACGAATGGGTTGCTTTCCCTTCTGCCCGTGGGGATCGCTTGGAGTTGTTCGCCTTTTTCGCCTTCGTATTCAGCGGGTACCTGCACGCTGTCCAGTTGGCTCAGCGTGGCCGTGAATACCGAGGCTTCTTGATTGATCGGACCTACGGGTGCGACGAATGAACCCTGCCCTTCGGCGGATTCACCCCCACACTCGAAGGAGATGTAAGTGTGACCTTCCGGATTGAGGAGGATGCCTACTTGGTCTTTCGCTTGGTCGATGTACACGAGATCGCCCGCGATCTCTTCCGACACGATTTCTTCGGCTTTTGCGTCTGTGGATTTGCATTTCGCGGCGCCCCCCGCAGCGGTGCATCCTGTGAACCGATATTTGGAGACTGTCGAGCGCGCTCCTGTGATTTCACCTTCACCGGAAGAGGCGGTGCAATGGACGAGGGTTTGAAAGCCGGCCATCTGAGCGGTTACCGCCCCGCCTTCAGTGGTGAAGGAAATCGGAAAGCTATGGCCGGGAACGACGAATTCCAGCACCGGCGAGGCCGCGCTCGCACCGGCGGGCACGAGCAGCAGCGCCACGGCCGTGACCAGCGCGACCACGCAAAGACGACTACCCCGAAGAAATCCACCACCCCTCGACTCGTGTTGCGCTCGTGGCTCCACGTCATAACCCCCTGCTCGATGGCGACTAAAACGCACCCTGCCGGTGCATCTCCCCAATGCTACCCCGCGTCCAGTTATCCGCAGGCGTGGGGCAACGCCAAGATCGTACTACCTGCAGGGCGGTTTTGCCAGTGGCGATCCTTGATTCGAACCAGGGACCCCTTCCTTATCAGGCCACGCGCCGTTTGCGCCGGAAAGGCCCGGATCGCCCGTGTTCGTCGGGGATTCCGGCGGTCGGCCGATGGCGCGGATGCGGCCAGATTGGCGGCGCCAGCGCGTGCGGGTAGCGGCCGTAGAGGGCCACGATCGAGCCCCACATGTAGGACCGCCATTCCGAGTCGCCGAGAACGGGTTCGATCCAGGGCGCGTTTCGATCCGGAACCGTCGCCGGCGAGGAGGCCGAGATCGAGGAATCATCGCGGCGAGGGTCCTTTCCCTCGGCGAGCCCGGTGCAGACCATCTGCGTCGCGATGCGGGACGCCGGTTCTCCCCGCTGTTCGGCGAGGATCTCCAGCTGGGCCATTGTTGGGTCGGGCAGGGTGATCTTCATGCGCTAGCTCATCAGGCTCCCCTTTGTCGTGATTGACGAGCGCGCTGTTTGCGCGTCTGGGTTAAGACCCACGCGCTCGCGGCCGTCGACGCCGCGACAGGACGACTCCTCGACGAGCGCGAGATCGCGGCTCGCGAGCAAGGGCACCTGGAAGCGCTGCGCTGGGCGCAAGGGCTCGACGGCGAGATCGTGTGGGCGATCGAGGATTGCCGCGACCTCTCCCACCATCTCGAGCAAGCCCTGATTGCCGCCGGCGAGCGGGTCGTGAGGGTCGCGCCGAGGCTGATGGGCGCCTCCCGTCGCGGGGAACGCGAGCCGGGCTAGTCCGACCAGATTGACGCTCGAGCAATCGCGCGGGCGGTCCTGCGGGAGGGGATCGAGCGGTTCCCCGTCGCGTTCCTCGATCAACCGGGTCACCCGCCGGTTGCGCGCGCTGCCGCAGACCGCCAGAGTGCGTATCGACCCGACAACCCGGGCGTACCTCGCTCGCAAGGAAGCCGAGGGCGTGAGCCGCGTCGAGGCCATGCGCTGCCTCAAGCGCCACCTCGCCCGCCATTATCACCGGCTGTTGCTTCAGCCATCGACGTTCGGGCCGATCAGGACGTAGGTTTTCGCTTGCGACGAGGCACCCGCCGCGATGCGTGGCGGCTACGGCTACGCGGCTCGTATGAATCAGCGCGACGGCCGGGCAGCGGTAAGCCGACGCCACCGCAGGCGGTGCTAGGGCGCGTGTGTGGTCGCGAGATGACCGCTCGCGGGTGCGTTGGAGACTGCCCGCGGAGCGGTTGAGCCAAGTCCCGTGGTCGCAGATCGTCTGCGCACACCGGCCGACTAGATAAGAATGAGATCCAGTCTGAAATAATGTATGGTGCCTTCAGAGCGGTCCACGGTTGGACCCAAACACGCCCGCCACGACTTCATGAGGTTGCCCATGCCTGCCGATGACCGTCGCGCCCTGCGCGTCCCCCGCTGGTTGCTCGCTGCTCTGCTGCTGTTGCTCGCTCTCGGCGCGCTCGCCGGCTGCGGTGGCTCCTCAAACGGCGCGTCTTCCGGGCAGATCGCGGCGGTTGGGGCGGAGAACGAGTACGCCAACGTGATCGAACAGATCGGCGGTAAGTACGTGAAGGTGAGCGCGATCGAGAGCAATCCGAACACCGATCCGCACACGTTCGAGGCCAGCCCGAGCGTCGCGCAGGAGGTCAGCCAGGCGAAGCTGATCGTCCAGAATGGCGTGGGCTATGACACCTACATGGAAAAGATCGAGTCTGCCTCATCGAACTCGGCGCGCAAGGTCATCAATGTGCAGAAGCTCCTCGGCCTGCCCGAATCGACCCCCAACCCGCACCTCTGGTACAAGCCGACGACGATGCCCGCGGTCGCCGCGGCGCTCGCCAGCGACCTCTCAGCTCTGCAACCCGCGCACGCTGCGTACTTCCAGGCTAACGCTCGTGCGTTCGATGCCTCGCTGCAACCGTGGCTGACCGCACTTCGCCAGTTCAGCGAACGCTATCCGGGCGCGACGGTCGCGACGACCGAGCCGGTCGGCGACTACATGCTCGAAGCGGCCGGGACGACCAACCTAACCCCGTTCTCGATGCAGGCCGACATCATGAACGGCACTGACCCATCGCCGCAGGACGTGACGCTCCAGAACGGCCTGTTCGCCAACCACCGGGTCAAGGTGTTCGTCTACAACCAACAGGTGACCGACTCGGTCACGGAAGGCTTCCTCAAAGAAGCCGCCCGCGCCGGGGCGCCAGTCGTCGGCGTTTACGAGACGATGCCCACTCCCGGCTATGACTATCAGTCGTGGATGATGGCCGAGCTCCGCGCCCTGGAAAAGGCCGTGGCGGACAAAACCTCGACCCAACGATTGTGAGCTGACGCGTGCGAGCAAGCAGGTTGATAGGAATGTCTGGCGGCCCTGCCGTCGAGCCGGCCGAGGTGGAGGGTTCAGCGCAGGACGGTCCTATCCGGCCGGATCGCGAGGAGGTCCTCTCGGTCGAGCAGGTAAACGCCCGGCTCGGTACTCGCACGGTGCTCGAGGACGTGTCGTTTGAGATTCGCGCGGGCGAGTTCACCGGCCTGATCGGATCCAACGGCGCCGGCAAGACAACCCTGTTCAGGGTCATCCTCGGGCTCACGCCGGCAAGTCGTGGACGGGTCCTGCTGGCCGGTAGGGCGCGCTCGCGGCGCAACCCGCTGATCGGGTACGTGCCGCAGAAGTTCCTGCTTGACCCCGACATGCCGCTGCGCGCCCGCGATCTCGTGGCGCTCGGCATCGACGCGCATCGCTTCGGGATCGCGCGGCCGTCGCGCTGGCGACGCGAACGCGCCGAGGAGATGCTCGCGGCCGTGGATGCGCTGGACTTCGCCGACAAGCGCGTCGGGTTGCTCTCCGGTGGCGAGCAGCAGCGGGTGTTGATCGCGCACGCGCTGATCGGAGCACCGCGGCTGCTGCTGGCCGACGAGCCGTTGGCGAATCTCGACCTGCGCAGCGCCGATGAAGTCGTCGCGCTACTCGCAAAGATCGCACGCGAGCAGCAGATCGCGGTGTTCATCTCCGCGCACGAGATCAACCCGCTGCTGCCCGTGATGGATCGCGTCGTGTACCTCGCCGCCGGCCGGGCCGTCAGCGGCCCCGCCGAAGAGGTAGTGCGAAGCGACGTGCTCAGCCGCCTATACGGGCACCACGTCGACGTTCTACACGTCCACGGCCGGGTGATCGTGATCGCCGGCGCCGGCGAGGACCTCCACGGCCACGAGCTGCGCTTCCCCCACGCCGAGACCGACCCATGAGCCACTTCCTCTCACCGCTGTTCCAGGCCGGCTTCTTCACGAGCGACGCGGTACACACCGCGCTGATCATCGGCACCACCGTCGCGGTCGTAGCCGGCGCGCTTGGCGTCTTCACGGTGATGCGCGGCCAGTCTTTCGCAGCCGAGGCGTTCGGGGACATCGGCACCACCGGGGGCTCTGGCGCTTTCCTTGTCGGCGTCGGGCCGCTGCCAGGCTTCCTCATCTTCAGTGTGCTCGCAGCCGGCGCGATGGAACTCGTCGGCATCCAACGCGGACGCGGACGCGACCTCGCGACCGGGATCGTGCTCGGTGCCGCGCTCGGCCTCGCCGCCCTGTTCCTCTACCTCGGCAGCACCATCCACAACACCACCGGCGCCGCCGTGACGATCCTGTTCGGTTCGATCTTCACGGTACCCACCTCCACGATCCCGCTCGTGGCCGTGCTCGCCGGGATCGTCGTCGCGATCCTGCTCGTCATCCACCGGCCGCTGCTGCTCAGCACCATCAGTCCAGAGATCGCGACCGCCAGAGGCGTGCCCGTCCGCCTGCTCGGCACGACATACCTGCTCGCACTCGCGACGACCGTCGCGTTGTGCGCGCTGACGATCGGCTCGATCCTCTCGACCGCGCTGCTGATCGGCCCGGCCGCCGCCGCGCTACGCACAACCCGACGCCCCGGCCGAGCAGTCTTGCTCTCCGCGCTGCTTGGGGTGGCCGCGGTGTGGCTCGGGATCGTGCTCGCCTACGACAGCTACTGGTGGTCTGCGAAACACACGAGCTGGCCCGTCAGCTTCTTCGTCGTCGCGATCGTGTTCGGCGTCTACCTGCTCTCCGGCGTGCCAGCCTGGCGCGAGCGCCGCCGCACAAACCGGACCACGGGCTGAGGCGCTCGCGTGTTCTCGGGCTTCATGGTCAACGCTTGGATCGTCGCCAGCATCGTCGCGGTCGTTGCCGGCGTTGTCGGGTTCTTCGTCGTGCTGCGCGGTTCGGCGTTCGTCGCACACGCCATCCCAAACGGCGCCTTCGCGGGCGCGGCCGGCGCCGTCCTCATCGGCACCGACGCGATCGTCGGGCTCGGCGTGTTCTCGCTGCTCGGCGCGCTCACGATCGGGCTGCTCGGCCGCCGCGGACGCCACGACGCCGTGACCGCGCTCGCGCTCGTGACGATGCTCGGCATCGGCGCGCTGTTCCTCAGCCTCAGCTCCGAGTACGAGCCCGCCGTCTACTCACTGCTGTTCGGCGAGGTACTCGGCATCAGCCCCAGCGAGCTTGCCCCCACCGCCGTGCTCGCCGTCGTGTGCGTGCTCACCGTCGCGCTCGTCTACCGGCCGCTGATGCTCTCCTCCGTGCTCGCCGAGGTCGGAGAGGCACGCGGCATCCCCCGCTTCGGCATAGAGATCATCTTCCTGTTGATCGTGGCTCTCGCAACCACGATGACCGTGCCCGTCGTCGGCACGCTTTTGATCTTCAGCCTGATGATCGGCGCACCCGCAGCCGCACGCTCGTTCACGGACCGGCCCGAGCGCGCCCTGCTCCTGTCGGTCGCGCTCGCGCTCGCGACCGTCTGGGCGGCGATCGCGCTCTCCTACAGCACCAACTACCCCGTCGGGTTCTTCGTCGGCACCGCCGGCGCCGTCCTCTACGCGATCGGCAGGCTCTGGGCCGCAGTCGGGCGCCGCCGGCGCCCAGCAACGCCCAACGCAGCACCCGATACGACGCATCCCCCCGAACGGCATACCATCCTCACATGAGCCAAACGGCGCCCACCCGAGTCCAAGCTCGAGGCAAACCGCACCACGACACAAGCCACTCCGTGGAAACGTGGGTCGAGCACGCCGAAACGACACTCGCCGCCGCCGGGCGCAAGCGCGGAGGCGCCCGCCGCGCGCTGGTCGAGCTGCTGGGAAACCAACAGTGCGCGCTCACAGCGCAAGAGATCGAGGACGCTCTGCGCCACGGTGGCACGCGGCGCGTGAGCCGCGCGAGCGTCTACAGGGTCCTCGACGAGCTCGAGCAACTGCGCCTCGTGCAACGCGTCGGGATCGGCCAGAGGATGGTCCGCTACGAGCGCGTGAGCAACCACGCCGAGCACCACCACCACCTCGTATGCGACGAGTGCGGTACCGTCATCCCCTTCACCGACCCAGCACTCGAGCGCGCAATCCAGACACTCAGCCGGCGCGTGCCCCTCACCGTCTCAGACCACGAGATCGTGCTCCACGGCGCCTGCCAAGACTGCGCCGCATAGACACACCGAAATCGCGCGGCGAACTCGCAAATTGCGAACTTGCCTTGACATAGGAGCATTTCTGCGAGAGTGCCAGGCGCCGGATGGCGGCGCCGGGGCGCGGCGCTCAGGATCGTGTCGTCTCAGCTTGCTGAGACCGTGCTTTCTGGGCCGTTGTGTTGGCGTCCGACTGGCCGGTTTAGGTCCGGGCCGGCGGTGGGCTGACTCGTAGTCTGTCTGTCGGCGAAGCGCCTGACCTACGGCCGTTGTGTCGCCCACCGCCGTCCGGGATCACCGGCATGACTTGATAGGAGCGTGGCAACCGCCCCGATTCAGGCGTGTCGCGGAGGAGTGGTGGGTCCGCAACGAGGGACAACTCGCCGAGAGCATTGTAGTCAGGGGCGCGGTGCCGCGAAGGCCCGTTTCCCCATTCATGGGCGATCCTGGATTCGAACCAGGGACCTCTTCCTTATCAGGGATTGCCTTCGGGGTGGCAGACCTGGCTTGCTGAAGCCATATCTCGTGCGTTGCGGCGTCCTGCGTGCTACCAATTTGCTACCGGAGCCCCGGCAGGACCGCCGTTCGACTCACGGCTTGGACTCGCTGAGCAGCCCGTCAACCCACGCACGTATCTCGTTGACAGCCTCACACGCACCCTTGCGATCTAGCTGTTCGTCAAGCATGTCGTAGCGGAACTCGACCGCCCATGGTGTAAGACGGCGCGCATCGCTGACTGCCTGAGGGGGTGACAGCCCAGCATCGTCGAGCAACCGCGCCAACCGTCGAATGTCGTGAATGCGAGGCGGCGTAACACCACTGCCGGCAAGTGCCGCCTTCAACAACTTCTCGGCCGCTTGCTGGGCATGAAAACCGATGACGTCATCTGGCACCTCGTCGTCTACGGCAAGCTTTTCAAGAGCGATCTCATCGCTGCGCGCCTTCCGCGCATACCGCTCCGCGACATCGCCCAAGTCACGTTTCTGCGAGGACACGTCCCTCCGCCAGTGCGTCATGCAACATGGTGCCCGGGACGTCTCCCCATTCTTCGACGTATGCACGCGTCGCGACAATCACGTCAGCGGCGACCGGGAGCGGGTCTAGCGCGTCGCGCAAGCGGACCATCTCCTCCAGCTTGCTCTCGACCGATGTCTCGATCACAAGGAAATCGAAGTCGCTGTCGGCTGCCGCATCGCCACGGCCACGCGACCCAAAGAGGATCACCTTCGATTCGGGCGGCGCCGCATCCGCCAGCAGACGCCCAGCACGATCAACAATCTCCGCCGCGTTCATAGCCATGACGCTACCGTAATCTGAGGCCATGACACGAGCCGATCTGCACCGCCTTGTGGACGAACTGCCCGACGAGAGCGTGGACGCCGCAGTAGTCCTGCTGACTCGCGCCAAGGACCCCGTGCTGGCGACACTCCAGGCGGCACCCTTTGACGATGAGCCCGAGAGCGATGAGGAGCGCAGAGCGGTCGCAGAGGCCCACGCTGACCGTGAGCGAGGCATCCAGCCGGTGCCGCTTGGGAGCTTGCTCGCCGAGTTCGACGCCGAGCCGTAAGCGAGCCGTCAGACGTCTCTGTCATGGATGCGGGAACGAGCGGCCCGGATTTGCTTCTCGGCTGAGATCGGGGCTGCACCTCGAAGCTCGGCGATGACGTGGGCGTAGGTCGAGAAGAGCACCTGCGGGCTGTGGCCCAGCATGTCGGCGATCTCAAGCGGATTGCGCTGCTCGTGGAACATCAGCGACGCGAAGCTGTGGCGCAGGTCGTATGGGGTCGCCCCTGTATAGGAGCGCTTGGTCTTGCCGTCGATCTTGGTCGTCGTGATCGTCCCGATGCCGACCGTCTCGCACGCTGGCTGCCACACTCGCTCTCGCCAGTTGCCGTATGCCGTGCGTGTCCAGTGCTCGCCGTCGTGGCCGGGGAAGATCAGCCCCACGCCGAGAGATTTCTGCGGCACTCAACAACAACGGCCAGCGACTCGCGATGCACCACTGCCTTGACCGGGACGCTGCTGGAGCTGGATTCGCCACGGCCACCATGATGGCTGCCGAGCTGGGAGAGGGCGCATGGCGCCTGTTCGAGGCTGAGCTTTGGTATTCCGCTGCGGCGCTCGTCCGCCAGGTCATCGAGTGCGGCTACCTGCTGACCCTGATGAGCGAGAGCCGTGACGAGGCGAAGGCTTGGATGACCAGCTCGCACGACGAGATAGTTAGGAAGTTCATGCCCCGGCACATGCGGCAGCGCTCCGTGCGCAACTTTCGCGCTGGCGAGTACGAAACGCACTGCGACCTCGGCGGCCATCCCAACCCGGTTGGTCGTGCCGTCCTACGACGCCATCCCGAACGGCGGCGTCTCTCGACGCGCGGCAACTGGCCCGACCTCTCGGAGCATCTTGCCGACACCTGGAGCGGCTTTGTAGCTGGCCTTCCGCTCTACGACCCACGCATGAATCCAGCCGACTCGCTCTATAGCCCCATACGGTCACCTGACAGCGGCCACGAGATCGAGTGCCTACTTGCCGAGTGGCGCGAGCGCGACACAATCGCAAGGCGCCAGGCCGACCACCTCGATCCCCGTTTGGCGAGCCGCCAAGAGCACAAAGTCTCCCGGTGACGGACCGACCCGAAGGCAGCCAGTGGGTCTTGCTCGCGCCCTGGGGCAGGCGGTATCTCCGTGCCTGGAGAGCCTACGAGCGCGGCGAAGACAAGAAGCCATTGCTCGCCGACTTCAGGCCGAAGATCAGCCGGGGCGGTGGGGCTACCACCTCCACGCAGCAGGCGGCTCGGCCGCCATTCCGCCGCTCAACGCCATAAGCAGGGTTTCAGGACTTCGGTCGCCCAGCCTGTTCGTGCTACCAATTTGCTACCGCCGGTGGCAGAACCAGGCCAATCTGAGCCGATGCAGCAACAGGAACCACTAACCCGGACTGCCGCAGAACCCCAGCATCCATGCGACTTTCCAGCCGAAACCCCCGATGGGCGATCCTGGATTCGAACCAGGGACCTCTTCCTTATCAGAGAAGCGCTCTAACCGACTGAGCTAATCGCCCTTGCTTGGGTGCCATCTTACCGACGGCGAGGGTACGCCGAACCGTTCGCCCGCGACGCGGCGGTGGGACCTGCTCCCGGTCAGGACGGTCGAGCGCAGGTCATCTGTCGGGATATCACGACGTGGCGGGCTCGTCGACATATCCCGACACTGCTACGATGTCGGCATATGCCGACAGACCCTACCCACAAAGACTCCCGGGGGCCCTTCCGAATCTACTCCCCCACCTCGCTCGGAGACGCGATCCGCCACTACCGAACCGCCGCCGGGTTGACCCAGGCCCAGCTCGCCGAGCTGGCCGGGCTGCAGCGCAGCTACCTATCCGAGCTCGAGACCGGCAAGGAGACCGAGCAGCTCAAGCGAATTCTGCGTATCTTGAGACAGCTCGGGGTTCGCATCACGCTCGACGAGGCTGACTGGTAGTGGTAGACGCGCTAGCGGTCTGGCTGTACGGCGACCGGGTCGCCACGATCGACCGACACCGGGGTCGACCTCGCCTGATCTATACAGAGGATGCCCTGGGCCGCTACGCGCTGGGCACGCCGCTGCTGTCGCTATCGCTGCCCGTGAGCGAGCGTCGCTACCCGCAGGGGATCGTGCGCGCATTTATCGACGGCCTCCTGCCCGAGGGCGAGGCGCGCAAGTCGATTGCACGCGACTTCGGCCTACGCGCGGACGACACGTACGGTCTGATTCGCGAGCTCGGACGCGACTGCGCGGGTGCAGTCGTGATCCAACCGGTCGGCGAGCCCGCGCCGGCGGCGCCCACGACGGCCACGGCCGAAGCGCTGACACCAGATGACGTCGGTGCGCTCGTGAGCAACCTACGCAGCGCGCCCTTGGGGGCGAGCGGCCGGGTGCGCATCTCGCTGGCCGGAGTCCAGGAGAAGCTCCTGCTGACGCGGATGCCCGATGGCAAGTGGGGACGACCCGTCGACGGAACGCCTTCGACGCATATCCTCAAGCCCGAGATCGCCACCTACCCGAAGACGGTCGAGAACGAGGCATTCTGCATGCGGCTCGCGCGGAGCCTCGGCCTCGCTGCCGCCGCCGTCGAGACGGCCGAGGTCGCGAACCGGCGGCTGATCGTCGTCGAGCGATTCGACCGGGCCGTGAGTCCCACCGGCGCCGTCGAGCGCATCCACCAGGAGGATCTCTGCCAGGCGAAGGGTGTTCCCCCCGACATCAAGTACGAGGAGGACGGCGGTCCGTCGCTAAAGCGCGTCGCCGGCATCCTGCAGTCGGTGGCCGCCGCCGACTCGTTGGAGCGGCTCTTGCAGGCCGTGACGCTGAATGCGCTGATCGGCAACGGCGACGCCCACGCCAAGAACTTCTCGCTACTGCACCACAAGTCGGGCGCGTTGACGATGGCGCCGCTCTACGACCTCATGTGCACGCTGCACTACGGCGACAAGCGACTGGCGATGTACATCGACGCCGTGCAACGCACCGACCGCGTCACCGCGGGGCGGATTACCAATGAGGCCGTGAGCTGGGGCATCTCGCGCCCGCGCGCGCTGTCCACCATCAACGACATTCTCGAGCGCGCCCCGGCAGCGATGTCCGCGACACGCGAACAGACACCGGATCTGCCGGACGAGCTGTACGCCACGGTACAGGCCCAGCTCGCGCAGTTGTGTTCGCAGCGCTGATCGTTACTAGTGGCGAAGCGGAGCGCGCAGGCGCCGCCGCTACCCCCCGACAACCGCCCCCAGCCGCTCGACGAGCGCCAGCGCCTCCTCGCGCGACACGAAGCACAGCTGCGCCCGATAGCCACCGCCGGCAGTGGCTCTGACCTCGACCTCGGCACCGAGCGCAGCTTCGAGCGCGGCCTCGATCTCCCGCGCGACGGCGTCCTCGTCGGGATGGCCGGCACGAGTGCGCCTGCCTTGGCCTTTGGCCTTCCCGCCGCCGTCGTCGGGCTTCGCGCGGGCCGCGCCCTCGTTGCTGCGTCGCGCCCGGTCTTCGACCGTGCGCACCGACCACCCCTCGTTGGAAGCCCCGCGCGAGAGCGTGCGGCGCACCGTGTGATCTTTGGCCAGCAGCAGCGCCCGCCCGTGCCCCTCGCTGAGGTCCCCCTGCTCCAGCAGCTCCAGCGTCTCGTCGGGCAGGTCCAGCAGGCGCATCAGGTTGGAGACCGCGACGCGGCCGCGACCGACCCGCCGGCCCACCTCCTCGCGTGTGAGCCCCAACTCCTCGACGAGCGCCGCGCACGCGCGCGCCTCCTCGACCGGGTTGAGGTCCTCGCGCGCCATGTTCTCGATCAGCGCCACCTCCAGCGCCTCCGCATCCCCGCGTGGGCGCACCAGCGCCGGAATCCGCTTCAGACCCGCGATCCGCGCCGCGCGCCAGCGCCGCTCGCCCGCGATCAACTCATAAGTCCCGTCGGGCTTCGGGCGCACCAGCACCGGCTGCAGCACCCCCCGATCCCCCAGCGACCCCGCCAGCGCGTTCAGCGACTCCTCGTCGAAGCGGCGCCGCGGCTGGCGCGGGTTGGGCGCGATCGACTCCACCGGCACCTCGCGCAGCTCCTCCCGCTCACCGCTCGCCGGGGAGACCGACAGGATCGCATCCAAGCCGCGGCCCATCCCCCGTTTTGGCGGACTCACCGGGATGGCCTCACTCGGCCGCTGAGCGTGTCGTGGGCGGCGACTGGCAAGGACGCACCGAGTGTGGCGTGCGGACGCACGCGAAGGAGGGAGGACGCCGCCAGACGCCGATCCACGACACGCTCAGCCACGAGCAGCGACCTCCCTTGCCAACTCAAAATACGCCTCTGCCCCCGCGCTGTGCGGATCGTGGTGGGTCACCGGCAGCCCGTAGCTCGGCGCCTCCCCCACGCGCACATTACGCGGGATCACCGTCTCGAACACCAGCTCGCGGAAGTGCTCGCGCACCTCGCGCTCCACATCGCGCCCCAAGCGCGTGCGGTTGTCGTGCATCGTCAGCAGCATTCCCGCCACCGTCAGGCTCGGGTTCAGCTCGCGGCGCACGAGCTCCAAGGTCTCCAGCAAACCCGCGAGGCCCTCCAGCGCGAAGTACTCGGTCTGTACCGGCACGATCACGCGGTCCGCCGCCACCAGCGCGCTGACCGCCAACGGCCCCAGCGATGGGGGGCAGTCCAAAAGGATGTAATCGAAACGCTCCCGAATCGGCGCGAGGCTCTCGCGTAGGTGACCCTCGAAGCCCTCCAGGCGCGGCAGCTCGACGTTCGCGCCCGCCAGGCCCGGGCCCGCCGGTAGCAGCATCAGGCCCTCGATCGGCGTCTCCACGAGCGCCTCCGTCGCCGCGTTCTCGCCCGTCAACACCTCATAGAGACCCGGCGTCTGTGTGCGGCGGTGTCCGAGCCCCACCGTCGCGTTCGCCTGCGGATCGACGTCGGCCAAGAGCGTCCGATACCCCGCCTCCGCGATGCACGCCGCCACGTTGACCGCCGTCGTCGTCTTGCCCACGCCGCCCTTCTGGTTGGCGATCGCGTAAACCGTGCCCATGTACCGGGGAAGCTAGCAACCGAGCGGGCGCTTACGCGCGATGCCGGGCCGGCGCGGGAAGCGCGGCGGCGTCGGCGCGACCTTTGCGTAGAGGTGCAAGTGATGCTCACGCGCCCCCGCATAGGGCTCTACATGGCGGATCTCGATCAGCCGCAAGCCCAGCTCGGCCGCCGCCCCCGCCGCGCTGCGCTCCTCCTCGCCGCTACGTCGCCCACGCCAATCGACCAACGTGCCACCCTCCCGCAGCAGCGGAGCTGCGTACTCCAGCACCACCGCCTGCGCCGCCAGCGCGCGGGCGAGCACCACGTCGTGCACGTCGAAGCCCTCTCGCCACTCCTCGACCCGGGAGCAAACCACGCGCGCATTCGCGATCCGCGCGGCGGCGAGCGCCCGTTCGAGGAACTCGCACTTGCGCCGCTGGCTCTCGACCAGCGCGACTTCGGCGCCCGGGAGCGCCACCGCGAGCGCGAGGCCCGGGAAGCCCGCGCCGGAGCCCAGATCGGCGATTCGAGTCGCCGCGCGCACCACATCGAGCTCGAGCGCGACCAGCGAGTCCCCCAGATGGACGTCCACGGCTCGCGCCGGATCCCGCACCGTTGTCGGCGCCTCGTCGTCGTCCCTGAGCGCCAGCAGCAGCGCCTCGACCTGCGATCGCTGCGCGGGGCTCAACGGCCCTAGAGCGTCCGATGATTTCACGTGAAACACCTCGCGCCGTGCTGCCCGCCGGCGGCGGAGGCCCTCAGTTCGGCGCCGGTGAGACCACGAGGTAGCGCTCCGGCTCCTCGCCCTCGCTGTGGGTCTCGACGTCCCCACGCTCACGCAGGTGCTCATGCACCACCCGTCGCTCCGAGGCCGGCATTGGGTCGAGCTCGACCGGCTCGCCCGACCGCAGCGCCTCCTCGGCGGCCGCGTTCGCGTCGTCTCGCAGCGCACTCGCCCGCCGCTCGCGATAGCCGTCGGCGTCGACGAGCACCCGCGCCGTCGACTGTCCCCCGGGGAACACGATCCTCTGCGCGAGGTGCTGAACGGCGTCGATCGTCTGGCCGCGTTTGCCGATCAGCAGCCCCACGTCCTCGCCTTCGACGCTACCCCGCAGGACGTCGTCCTGGCGCTCGACGACGACCTCTCCGTCCAAGCCCAAACCCTCTACGACCTCTTGGAGCAGCTCGGTGAGCACCTCCACGGGGTCGTCCTCGTCGAAGCCGTCGTCGTCCCGGTCGCTCATCGTCGTCGTCCCGAGCGCTTCTTCTTCTTACGCGGGGGGGGCGGTGGCGGGACGTTCCCACCCGCGCTCGCGCCGGCCAACGCCGGTTGCGCCTTGGGACTGCCCCGACCCGAGGAGGCCGAGCCGTTGCTCGAGGACTCGCCGGTGCTCGCAACTGCGCCCTTTCCCGCCAGCGAGGCTGGCGGCGCGCCGATGCTACGTCTGACGAAGTAGCCCTGCGCGACCGTCCACAGGTTTGTGGTGATCCAGTAGACCAGCAATCCCGCGGGGTATCGGAACAGGATCACGACGAAGAACAGCGGCAGCGCGATCATCATCCAGCGCTGGCTGGGTTCGGCGCTCGCGCTCATCAGCAGCGTCGAACCGAGCTGCGAGGCGATGTAGAGCACGATCAGCACGACCAGCACGACCCCGGTCGCCTTTGCCGTGATGTCGGGGATGAACAGGAACTTCGCCGAGTTGTGGGGGAAGAATTCGCCGCACGTCGCTTTTTCGATCGCTTTCGTCGTGGCGATCCCGTGCGCCTTCAGCGCCGGCCCGCAGATGTGCTTCTTGAGGTCCGTGCGCAGCATGTAGAAGAGCGAGATGAACACCGGCAGCTGCAGCACCAGCGGCAGGCACGAGGCGAAAGGGTTGATGCCCTTCTCGCGGTAGAGCTTCATCATCTCCTCGTTCTGGCGCTGTTTGTCGTCCTTGTACTTCTCTTTCAGCGCCTTGAGCTCCGGAGCGACCAGCTGCATCTTGCGCATCGAGCGAAACTGGCTGAACGTCAACGGCACCATCACCGCGCGCACGACCACGGTCAGCAGCACGATCGCCAGGCCCCAGCTCGCTACGCCGTGGCCGTGGATGAAGACCAGGATCGCTTCGAACAGGCTGATCAGCGGCGAGAACGCTTCCTGGATGATGTTCGCGAGAATCGGCATTGCCTCGAGGTGCTCTCCGCGTCGTCCTGCCCTGCTCGTCTCAGCGCCGGCCGTCAGCTACGCGGCCCGACGGTCCAACCCTGAAAAGCCGCTGCGCCTGCACGGGGTCATAGCCACCGCGGCTCAGCGGATTGCACCTCAACAGGCGCCATCCGGCGAGCAGCAGGCCCCTAAGTATGCCGTACTCCCAGATCGCCTGTACCGCGTAGCGCGAGCACGTCGGCTCGTACTTGCAGCGCCGCGGCAGGCCCGGCGCGATCAGCTTCTGGTAGGCCACGATCGGGGCGGTGACCACCATTCGCGCCGCGCGCGCGCCTCTGCCGAGCGCTGCATCGCTCATGCCGACTCCACTCCGCGCTCGGGCTCGGTCGTCCCCCGCGCCGGCGCTGGCGCCACGCGCAAGCCGGCGCGATCGACGAGCTCCGTAAGGGCCGTATCGATGCCCGCCAAACCCTCGCGCTCGGCGAGCTCGCGCGACTCCGGGCGAGCGACCACCACCACGTCCTGGCCGCCGCAGAGCTCGTCCTCGACGTGCGCGAACGCCTCGCGCAAGAGTCGCTTGACCCGGTTGCGCTCGACTGCCCCCCCCACCTTGCGCGACACCGAGAGCCCGAGCCGCGGGCGCTCGACTCCCGCGTTGGGGAAGCTGTAGAGCACCAGGTGGCGGTTCGCTGAGGAGCGACCGTGCCGATAGACCCGCTCGAACTCCGCGCTGCGCGAGAGACGCTGACGTCCCTGCGCACGACGAGCCACGGGGCGCTGCTTCATCTCGCCGGCGTCACGTCGAGAGACGCTTGCGCCCCTTGTCACGGCGGCGCTTGAGGATCAGCCGGCCACTGCGGGTCGCCATCCTGGCGCGGAACCCATGCGTGCGGGCGCGCTTGCGCTTCTTGGGCTGGTAGGTGCGCTTCATCTCTAGCTCTCTCAAATCGAGGGACCGGCAACGGCTCGGCAAAGCGGCCAAGCGCGGCCTCGGCTTGGCGCGCAGTATAGCTCTCCCGCGCCGCCGGGAATTTTCTCGCCAATTGCGAGACAACGGGTCGGGGGCCGGCCGGCTTCGGATATATTCGCCGAGCCGGGCCCCCGCGGGTCCCCCATCTAGAGGTCGCCATCCTGCCTTCCCCGAGGAGCTGCTGAACGCTGCCGTGAACGTCGAGCTGGACCAAATGGACCAAATCTGGACGCGCCTGCAGAGCGAGCTCGCGGCGGCAGTCGACGAGCCGACCTATCGAATCTGGCTCGAGCCGCTGGCGCTGCACGAGCTCACGCCCACGCATATCGCGATCGCCGCTCCTCCCCGCTCCTGCGGGTGGATCCGCGAGCGCTTCGGGCGATTGCTGCAAAGCTGCGTAGCTACGGTCCTGGGCAACGACGTCTCCGTCACCGTCGTCGCAGCGCAGGGAGACCTCCCCACCGACCCCTCCCAGCAGCCGCCCATCACACCCCTGAGCACGCCCGCGGCCGCCGTCGGCGCCCCGCTTGGAAACCCCCGCTACACCTTCGACCAGTTCGTCATCGGCGACTCCAACCGCCTCGCCCATGCCGCCGCTCTCACCGTCGCCGAGCTCCCCGGCCAGGCGTACAACCCGCTCTTCATCTGCGGACCGCCGGGCGTCGGCAAGACCCACCTGATGCACTCGATCGCCGGCCTGCTCAGCGATCACAACCCCGGTCTCGTCCTGCGCTACGCGACCGGCGAGTCTTTTACCAATGATTTTCGGCTCGCGCTCGGCGGCGGGCAGATGGATGGCTTCAAGGCGCGCTTTCGCCATGCCGACGTGCTGTTGATCGACGACGTCCAATTCCTCGAGCGCAAGGCCAAGACCGAGGAGGAGTTCTTCCACACCTTCAACGCCCTGCACGAAGCCGGCGCTCAGATCGTCCTCACCTCCGACCGCCCGCCGCGCGACCTCCAGGCCCTGGAGGACCGTCTGCGCGAGCGCTTCGAGGCCGGCCTCGTCGCCGACATCCAGGCGCCGGACTACACCACCCGCCTCGCGATCCTGCGCAAGCGAGTCCTCCAGGACCAGATCGAGCTCGCGAGCGAGCGGCTCCTCGAGACCGTCGCCAGGCGCGTCGTCGAGAACGTCCGCGCGCTCGAGGGCGCCCTCATCCGCGTCGTCGCATACGGCTCCCTCACCGGCAGGGAGCTCTCCAACGACCTCGCCGAAGAGGTGCTCGCCGGCCTTTATCCACAGGCCCCCCGGCGGCCCTGCTCGGTCGCTGAGATTCAAGCTTTCGCCTGCAAGCACTTCGAGCTAACCAGTGAGGAGCTGCTCTCCAGCTCGCGCACGGCGCGGGTCGCCTGGCCGCGACAGGTCGCCATGTACCTGGCCCGTGAGCTGACCGACGAGTCGCTGCCCGTCATCGCGCGGCACTTTGGCGGACGCGACCACACCACCGTGCTCCATGCGTGGCGACGCACGACGCAGCGCCTCGCAGAGGACTCTCGTTCCAGGCAGGCTGTGGACAACCTTCGTCAGCTGATCGAAGTCGGCGACTCTTGACCGACGGGCTTGAGAGACTTCACAGCCCGCACACAGCTGACGGCTCTTGCGACCCTTCCCGCGACACGCTATGCACATCCCCACAGCCCCTACTAATACATTCCTCCCTATAGAGATTTTGTCGTCATGAAGCTTTCCCTCCCCACAGCCGAGCTCCTCGCGCAGCTGCAGACGGTGACGCGCGTCGCCTCCACGCGTAGTGCCGTCCAGGCGCTCTCGGGCGTGATGATCGCGGCGAGCGACTCCGGCGCGGAGCTTCTGGCCACCGACATGGAGGTCGGTCTGCGCGTGCGCCTACAGGCCGACGTCGCCCGCGGCGGGCAAGCGGTGCTGCCCGCCCGCCTACTGCTCGACGTCGCTCGGGCGCTGCCGGCGGACATCGTGACCCTCGAGCTGCGCTCCTCCGAGCAGGACGTCGAGCTGATCTCGGGGGGCGCCGTCTTTCATCTGCGCACGCTGCGCACCGAGGACTTCCCCTCGCTGCCGGACCCTTCCGCCGAGACGCGCCTGGCGTTGCCCGCGGCGGCGTTCGTCGCGACTGTCGAGCGGGTCGCGCGCTCGGCCTCGAAAGACGAGACGCGCCCGGTGCTCACGGGCATCTTGATCTCCGCTGCCGCCAGCGAGCTGCGGATGGTTGCGACCGACTCCTACCGCTTGAGCGTCAAGCGGACCTCGCTGCAGGAGCCGCTCGCGGGCGAGCTCGAGGCAAATGTGCCGGCGCGCGCGCTGCAGGAGTTGGCGCGCATCGCCCAGCAGGCGCAGAGCACCGAGCTCGCGGCCAGCGTCGGTCAGAACCAGGTCGTCTTCGAGTTGGACGGCGTCGTCCTCTCCTCGCGCCTGATCGACGGGCAGTTCCCCAACTACCGCCAGCTGATCCCGGAGACCGTCGAGCACGAGCTGCGCCTCGCGACAGCCGAGCTCACCGACGTGGTGCGGCGTATCAGCCTGCTCGCGCAGAAGAACACCCCCCTGCGCCTCGCGTTTCGCGAGGGTGAGCTGACGATCTCCGCTCAAACTCCTGACGTCGGCGAGGCGAGCGAGACGATCCCCGTTCCCTTCCACGGGGAGGCGTTCGAGATCGGCTTCAACCCTGAGTTCCTGCGTGACGGGCTCGAGAGCATCGACACCGACGAGTTGTTGATGAAGCTGATCAGTCCCCTGCGCCCCGGCCTAATCGAGTCGCCGCAAGCCGGCGAGTTCGTCTACTTGGTCATGCCAATCAGGCTAAACGCTTAGGGCTCGCCGTGCGCGTCGTGAGCGTCACGCTCCGCGACTTCCGCAGCTACGCGCGCGCCGAGGCTCGGCTCGGCCCCGGTCTGACCGTCGTGCACGGGCCCAACGGCGCCGGCAAGTCCAATCTTCTGGAGGCGATCTTCTTCGGCTGCACCGGCTATGCCCTGCGTACGCGTAACGACCGTGAGCTCCTACGCTTTGGCGCGGATGCGACGCGCGTCACCGTCGCGGTGCTCGACGGGTCCGAACCTCATGAGCTGAGCGTCGGCTACGGCCTGTTCGACGACGCCGAGAAGCCGCTCAAGCGCATGCGCGCCGATGGGGCGCTCGTCGAACGCCTCGTCGACGTCGAGGTGCGCCCGTTGCTCAGCGTCTTCTTGCCCGATCGTCTCGAGCTCGTGAAGGGCGCCCCCGGCCTACGTCGTGCGCATCTTGACCGCGTCGTGGCCGCGATCTGGCCGTTGCGCGCAGCGACTCGACTTGCCTACGCGCGCGCACTGGCCCAACGCAATGCCCTGTTGGCCGGCATCCGCGCCGGTCGCGCGTCGCGCACGACGCTCGCGAGCTGGGATCGGGAGCTCGCGTGTCACGCGATCGCGCTGCGCGACGATCGTGCCGCCGCCGCCGAGCTGCTGCGCGAGCCCTTTGCGCAGCGTGGCGGCCTGCTTGGTTTGCGGGGTGAGCTCGAGCTGCGCTACCGCCCCCGCTCGCGCGCCGCCGACGTCGAGCAGTTCATGCTCGAGCTGCGCGAGCGCCTGGACTCCGAGCTGGAGCGCGGCTTCGGTGCGCACGGCCCGCACCGCGACGAGCTGCACTTCCTGCGCGACGAGCGCGAGCTGCGCACCTATGGCTCGCAGGGCGAACAGCGCTTGGCGCTGCTTGCCCTGCTGCTCGCCGAGCGCGCCGTTCTCGCCCAGCAGCGCGGGCGCATGGCGCTGCTGTTGCTCGACGATGTGATGAGCGAGCTCGACGCCGAGCGCCGCGAGCTGCTCACCCAAGAGCTCGCCGGCGGTGGCCAGAGCGTGATCGCGACGACCGACCTGGCGCACGTCCCCGGAGCCTGCGAGCCGGCCGTGACACGGCTGAGCGTCTCACCCGGGGCGATCTTGCAGGAGGCGTTGGCGGCATGAATCGGCCGGCGCCGCGCTCACTGTCGGCGGCGCTCGACGGGCTCACCTCCGCGCTCGCGCCGGCGAGCACGCTGGGGCGCGTCCAGGCCATCTGGACGGCGACCGCCGGCGCCACGATCGCCGCTGCCGCCGCGCCCACGGCGGAGCGCGACGGTGTGCTCACGATCACCTGCTCCGCGGCCGTCTGGGCGCAGGAGCTGGAGCTGATGGCGCCGGCGCTGCTCGAGCGTCTGAACGAGTCCCTCGGCGAGGATCTCCTGCACCGCTTGCGCTGCCGCACGGGATGAGGACTTTACCGCTTGTTTGCAGGGATTTGAGGCTCCGCGAGGGCGGCTTTCCGGGGGCCGTTGTGCTATTGTTCTACGAACACGGCATCTGCCCCGGTCCACGGCCTCGACGCCTTGGATTCCGGGGCTTTCTCACGTCATAGCGGAGGGTCATTGGCCACAGGCAGCAACAGCAAAGACGCACACGGCGCAGCGGGTGCCCACGCTTCGGATTCCGCGGTAGGCGCCGGCGCCAGCTACGACGCGCAGGACATCACGGTGCTCGAGGGGCTGGAGGCCGTGCGCAAGCGCCCGGGCATGTACATCGGCTCGACCGGCGTTATGGGCCTGCACCACCTCGTCTACGAGGTCGTCGACAACTCCGTCGACGAGGCGCTCGCGGGCCACTGCAGCGCGGTCGCGGTCACGATTCACCCCGACAACTCGGTCACCGTCGTCGACGACGGTCGCGGCATTCCGGTCGCGATGCACGAGAAGGAGGGCCGCCCCGCGGTCGAGGTCGTGCTCACCGTTCTGCACTCCGGCGGCAAGTTCGGCGACGGCGGCGGCTACAAGGTCTCGGGTGGCCTGCATGGCGTCGGGGTCTCGGTCGTCAACGCGCTCTCCGAGCAGCTACGTGTGGAGATCCGCCGCGACGGCTACGTGTGGTCGCAGCAGTACGCGCGCGGCGCACCCCAAAACGAGCTGCAGAAGGGTGAGTCGCTGGCAAAGGGGGCGCCGACGGGGACGACCGTCACCTTCCTGCCCGACGCCGACATCTTCGAGGCGCTCGACTTCGACTTCCACACCCTCGAAGAGCGTCTGCGCGAGACGGCCTTTCTGACCCGCGGCCTGAAGATATCGATCGTGGACGAGCGTGGCGAGGGACACGCCGCCGAATTCCAATACGAGGGCGGGATCGAGGATTTCGTTACCTACCTCAACGAGAACAAGGACACCGTCCACCGCAAGGTCGTGTTCTTCGCGGGCGAGAGCGAGGAAGGCGCGGCGGAGGTAGCGATGCAGTGGAACTCCTCCTACCAGGAGTCGATCCACTCGTTCGCCAACAACATCAGCACCCGCGAGGGCGGCAGTCATCTGTCGGGGTTTCGCTCGGCGCTGACGCGCACGCTCAACAAGTACGCGCGCGATCACGGCCTGCTCAAGGAGAAAGAGGACAACCTCACCGGCGAGGACGTGCGCGAGGGCTTGACTGCGGTGATCTCGGTCAAGCTGCGCGACCCGCAGTTCGAGGGTCAGACCAAGACCAAGCTCGGTAACCCCGGCATGGCCGGCTTCGTGGAGTCGGTCGTCAACAGCGGCCTCGCCGAGTTCCTCGAGGAGAACCCGAGCGAGGCGCGCGCGGTGATCATGAAGTCTGTGCAGGCGCAGCGCGCCCGCGAGGCGGCGCGCAAGGCACGCGACCTGACCCGACGCAAGTCGGCGCTGGAGAACTCGACGCTCCCGGGCAAGCTCGCGGACTGCTCGGTGAAGGATCCCTCGCTCGCCGAGCTGTTCGTCGTCGAGGGTGACTCCGCTGGCGGCTCGGCCAAGCAGGGCCGCGACCGCAATACCCAGGCGGTACTGCCGCTGCGCGGCAAGATCCTCAACGTCGAGAAGAGCCGCATCGACAAGGTGTTGCAGAACACCGAGATCCAGGCGCTGATCACCGCCATCGGCACCGGCGTGCGCGACGAGTTCAACCTCGAGAACGCGCGCTACCACAAGCTGATCATCATGACCGACGCCGACGTCGACGGCGCCCACATCCGCACGCTCGTGCTGACGCTGCTGTTCCGCGAGATGCAGGAGCTGATCGAGGCCGGTTACGTCTACATCGCCAAGCCGCCGCTCTACAAGCTCAAGCAGGGCTCGCGCGAGCGCTACATCGAGAAGGACTCCGAGCTCGAAGACATCCTCCTAACCGACAAGTGGGAGAAGCTGCAGGTCTTCGACCGCCACGGCAAGCAGTTCAAGCTGACCGAGACCCGTTGGCAGAGTTTCACGCGGCGTCTGAAGCAGTACGAGGGCTGGTCCTCGGCGCTGCGCGCCGCACACGGCCACGACGTCGTCGAGTTCCTCGAGGAGTCCTCGTTGCTGGACGAACAGGCGCGGACTCCCGAGGACGCGATCGCGGTGCTCTCCCGCGCGGGCCTCGACGGCGATACGCATTCAGTCGAGCTGCTCCTCGAGGAGGATCCGCTGGAGCTGCGCGTCAGGGCGATCGAGACGCGCACCGGCTTCGCGCGCACGCACCGCATCGCGCGCACGCTGTTCGACTCCCAGGAGTACCGCCAACTGGCGGCGGTGCACGGACAGCTCCTCGAGTTGGCCGGGACCCCCCCCTTCGAGGTGCGTCTCGGCGAGAACACCGAGCTCGCCGCCTCCTTCGAGGCGCTGCGCGCGGGCGTGATGACGGTCGCCGAAAAGGGCATCAAACTGCAGCGCTTCAAGGGTCTCGGCGAGATGAACGCCGACCAGCTCGGCGAAACGACGATGGCCCCCGCCACGCGCACGCTCGCGCAGGTGACGCTCGAGGACGCGGCCGGCGCCGACCGCATCTTCTCGATGTTGATGGGGGATCAGGTCGAGCCGCGCCGGGCGTTCATCGAGGACAACGCCCGCGCCGTCGTAAACCTGGACGTGTAGGAGGTAGTCGATGGCTAGTGCTGACGTGATCGGTGGCGGCAACATCGAGCCGCGCGCGCTCGAGGAGGAGATGCGCACCGCGTATCTCGACTACGCGATGTCGGTGATCGTTGGGCGCGCGCTGCCCGACGTGCGCGACGGCCTCAAGCCCGTGCACAGGCGCGTGCTGTACGCGATGAACGAGCTGGGCCTCGGTCCGACCCGCTCCTACTCCAAGTGCGCCAAGATCGTGGGCGAGGTGATGGGCAACTATCACCCCCACGGCGACTCCGCGATCTACGACACGCTCGTGCGTATGGCGCAGGAGTTCTCGATGCGCAACGAGCTCGTCGACGGGCAGGGGAACTTTGGCTCTATCGATGACGATCCGGCTGCCGCGATGAGGTACTGCGTCACGGGAGAGACGCGAGTTCGTACAACCACGGGCACCGTGCGGATCGACGCCCTCGTGCGAGGCGCGCTTCCGAACTCCGATACTCCAGTGGACATCGAAGTGCTCGATCGCCTCGGCCGGCCCGCCCATGCGTCGGTGCTGTTCCACTCCGGCGAACACCCGACGCTGCGGCTCACAACCGCCGAGGGCTACACGCTCGCCGGCACCCCCAACCACCCTGTGCTCTGCCTCATTGACATGGCCGGAGTGCCTCTTCTGATGTGGAAGCTTTTGGAGGAGATAGCCCCGGGTGAGCGTGTCCTGCTGCATCGGGCATCGAAGAACGTGGTCCAATCGACCCTGAGTTATCGCGATCGGCTGCTCGCCACGCTTGCGGGAGCGTTCGTGTCGGAGGGCTGGTTTAGCGACAAGCGCGCTGGCTTCAATAACGTCGATGAGAGCTTCTTCGCCGCCGTGATCGACGCCTACGACACGATCGTTGGCGGACCACGCTACGTCTACTCGCGAACGATCAGGTCGGGCAGCATCTGCCACGAGCTGGACGTGCAGAACCTCGCCGCGCTTGGCAGCAGCCCGCTTGCGGAGATGGAGGGCCTTACCAGCGAGCACAGGCGTGTACCAGAGTTCGTGTGGGTCGCCAGACCGGAGTTCAAGCGGGTTTTCCTGCAGGCGCTGTTCGAGGGAGATGGGTCCTGCTCACTACTTCCCCGAAACACCATTGAAGTCTCCTACTCGACTCGCAGCTCTTCGCTAGCGCACGACGTACAGCAGCTGTTGTTGGAGTTCGGCGTCGTCGCGCGACTCAGCCGGTCGGCTCGGGGCGAGATCAAGGTTGTGATCACGAACCGCCGCGATGCGCGACTGTTTGCCGAGCGCGTGGGGTTCTTCGGTGCCAAGCAGCCCAAGCTCGAGCAGTCACTGGCGCGGATACCCCTTCGCAGTTGCGCGCTGAGCAGTGATCACGTGCCGCACCTGGCGAACTACATCCGCTCCGACGGGGGCGCCACTTTCGCAGAGCGCGACTGGCTCAAACGCCACAACGTCGATCGAATCGAGCGGTGGGAGGGCAGCTCCACCGCGATCCTCGAGCGCATCTCGTCGCAGGAGGTGCGGGACGTCATCGCGCCGCTGGTGACCGGCGACTACTACTACGCCGAAGTCGCCTCCGTTGAGGAGGCCGGCGTCCAGCCTGTCTACTCCCTGCGGGTCGATACCAACGATCACTCGTTCCTCACGAACGGCTTTGTCAGCCACAACACCGAGGCCCGCCTCGCCCGCATCGCGACCGAGATGCTGCGCGATCTCGACATGGACACGGTCGACTTCACGCCGAACTACGACGGGTCTCGACGTGAACCGCTCGTCCTGCCAGCGCGTTTCCCCAACCTGCTGGTCAACGGCTCCTCCGGCATCGCGGTCGGGATGGCGACCAACATCCCCCCGCACAACCTGCGTGAGGTGATCGACGCGACGGTTGCCTACATCGACGATCCGGACATCGAGCTCGATGGCCTGATGGAGCACATCAAGGGCCCGGACTTCCCCACCGGCGGGATCATCCTCGGTCGCCAGGGCATCCGTGACGCCTACGAGACCGGCCGTGGGCGGGTGCGCGTGCAGGCGCGTGCGCACATCGAGCCGCTCAAGCAGGGCAAGGAGGCGATCGTCGTCACCGAACTGCCGTTCATGGTCAAGAAGCTCGGCGACAACGGGCTTGTGCAAAAGATCGTCGACCTCGTGCACGACAAGAAGATCACTGAGGTCTCCGACATCCGCGACGAGACCGACAAGCGCGGGATGCGCCTCGTGATCGAGCTCAAGCGCGACGCGATCCCGAAGGTCGCGCTCAACAAGCTCTACAAGCACACGCCGATGCAGAGCACCTTCGGCGTGAACATGGTGGCGCTCGTGGACAACGTGCCGCGCACGCTGAACCTGCGCGCGGTGATCCACAACTATGTGGCCCACCAGCGCGAGGTGATCGTGCGTCGCACCAAGCACGAGCTGTCCGAGAAGGAGGCGCGCGCGCACATCCTCGAAGGCCTGTTGATCGCACTGGAGCACCTCGATGCGATCATCGAACTGATCCGCGCCTCGCGCGACCGCGACTCCGCGCGCGAGCAGTTGGTGGAGCGCTTCGAGCTCAGCCACATCCAGGCGACGGCGATCCTCGACCTGCGCCTATCGCAGCTGACGGCGCTGGAGGCCGACGGGATCAAACAGGAGCACGCCGACGTCACGGAGCGCATCGCCGAGCTACGCGCGATCCTCGGTGACGAGGGCCGTGTGCTGGCGGTGATCAAGGAGGAGCTGCTGGAGATCTCCGAGCGCTTCGGCGACGAGCGGCGCACCGCGATCACGCACTCCGAGGACGAGATCGACATCGAGGACCTGATCGCCGACCAGCAGATGGTGATCACGATCACGCACACCGGCTACATCAAGTCGCTGCCGCTTGCGACCTACCGCCAGCAGCACCGCGGCGGGCGCGGGATCACCGGAATGGACATGAAGGACGGCGACTTCATCGAGCACCTGTTCATCTGCTCGACGCACGACTACCTGCTGTTCATCACCAACCGCGGCAAGATCTACCGCACCAAGGTCTACGAGCTGCCGGAGGCCCAGCGCACCGCGAAGGGTCGCGCGCTCGTCAACATCCTGCCGCTGCGCGAAGGCGAGCGCGTGCAGTCGGTGCTCTCCACGCGCGACTTCTCCGAGGGCAAGTACCTGATCTTCGCGACGCGCAAGGGGATGGTCAAGAAGACCGAGTTCCTCGCCTACAACACGCCGATCAAGGCTGACGGGATCATCGCGATCAAGATCAACGACGACGACGAGCTCGTGGCGGTGCGGCGCACGAGCGGGGACGACGACATCCTCGTGGTCTCGCGTGACGGCAACGCGGTGCGCTTCCACGAGTCCGACGTGCGCGCGATGGGCCGCGACACTGCGGGCGTGCGCGGCATGAACGTCTCGTCCCCCGTGAAGGGGGACAAGCAAAACGTCAACTCGGTGCTCGCGATGGACGTCGCGCGCGACGACCAGGACCTGCTCGTCGTCACCGAGAACGGCTACGGCAAGCGCACGACGGTCTCCGAGTACCGCAAGACCAAGCGCGGCGCGATGGGCGTCAAGACGATCACGCTGACCGACCGCAAGGGCGGCCTCGCGGGCGCGCTCGTGGTACGCGAGCACGAGGAGCTCGTGTTCATCTCCAGCGGCGGCATGGTGCAGCGCACCTCGGTCAAGGGCATCAACCGCTACGGCCGCGCGTCGCAGGGCGTACGTCTGATGAACCTGAAGGACGAGGATGTCGTCAGCGCGGTGGCGCTGATCGTCGAGGGCGCCGACGATGCGCCGGAGGCGCCCGAGGGGACGAGTGGCCCCCTCGACGCCTCGAGCGGCCCTGCCGATGGGGCGAGTGGCGCGGCTGCGGAGGGCTCGTCAAACGGCAGCGCTCCCGACGGTGCCGCCGGCGATGGGCTCGCGGCCGAGTAGCTCCGGCCCGGGTAGCCCCAGCCGAGTAGCGCGCGCCGCGAAACATCCCTTGCCGAACGTCGCCTCCGTCCGCTACTCTGGCGAGACCAGAGAAAGGAGGTGGTCCTAACGTTGAGTGACAGTTCTTGCGGGACCCTGGAGGTGACCGGCCGCTAGGTCGGACCCCGTGTAGCGGGGGCAGATACCCGCGCGGGGTACACGAAGGCTGGACCGCTTAGCGGAATCCAACCCGGGACACCCCGAGACGGCCGCCGGGCCTGGTCCCTCCGGCAGCGCAGGCAGTCTCGGCTTTTCCAGTCAACCAAGCAGCACGGTGAGGGGCGTCGCGGGGATGCGGCGCCCCTCGCGCGTTTGGTGCGCATCGATCCTGCCCGCCGGGTCACCGCGCCGGGCGGCCCTTCGCGCCTTCAGGCCGCCTGCGGCAGGTACTGGCGCCAGGCGGCGGGGATCGTGGGACTGGCGACGTGGATGAAGACCTCCGCCCGCGGCACTCGCGGCACGCGACGCGGGTGCATCCCGGCCTGACGCGGGAGACGGTCGCCCTTGCGCCGGTTGCAGGGGGCGCAGGACGCGACGATGTTGTCCCAGCTCGAGGGCCCCCCCTTTGAGCGCGGGATCACGTGGTCGACGGTCAGGTTCGAGCGCGAGCCGCAGTACTGACAGGTCCAGCCGTCGCGGGCGAACACGGCGCGGCGCGTGATCTTGCGCTGGTGGACGTCGCGCGGCACGCGCACGTAGGTGACGAGGCGGATCACGGTGGGGCGCGCGAACGTGGTGCTCTCGGAGTGCAGCTCCCAGCGACCCCGCTCGAGCAGCTCGGCCTTCTCCTTGAGCAGCAGCACCACCGCGCGCCGAACGGTGCAGACGTTGATCGGCTCGAAGGTCGCGTTCAGTACTAGCACCCGGCCACTATCAGGCCCGCGCCGCCGGTGCTCGGTTGGCGACACGGACCGTCCTGAAGCTGGTGGAACGGTGGTATCCATCTCCGTGGGCCGCAGTGTAGCGGTGAAATGGCGCAAAACGCGTCACCGAGGAGGGGGCAAGAGGTCACCGCGCGGCGGGGTAGGAGCCGAGCACGCGGGCCTGCTCGCAGAGCGCGCGCAGCCGCTGCAACGCCTCCGTGACCGCGGGCTCGGCGAGCGCGCCCTGGAGATCGACGAAGAACCTGTAGTGCCCCAGCGCGCCGCGTCGCGGGCGCGACTCGATCTTCGTCAAGTTGATGGAGCGCTGGGCGAACTCGTCGAGACAGCGCACCAGCCAGCCGGGGCTGTCGGCCCCGGGTCCCCAGAAGACGAGCGATGTCTTCCACCTGGCGCTCGCGCTCGCGGTGCGCAGCGGCGGGCGGGGTCGGGGTGCGGTTGCGGCGGCGAGGTCGTGCTCGGCGCGGGCCAGCCAGACGAAGCGCGTGACGTTGTCGTCGCGATCCTGCACCCCCTCGCGCAGGACGGTGGCGCCGTAGATCTGCGCGGCGAGGCGGGTCCCGAGCGCGGCGTGGCCGGGAACGCGCGCGGTGGCCACGAGCCGGACGGCCTCGGCGGTCGAGCTGGCGGCCTGGATGCGGGCGTGCGCGAGCTCGCTACGGAGGAAGCGTGTGCACTGGCCGGGCACCTGGGGGTGGGTGATCACGGTGTCGATCGCGGCGAGCTCGATCTCGTGGGCGGCGATCAGGGAGTGCCTTACGGCCAGCGGTGTCTCCCCCACGATCTCGAGGTCGCCGTGCTCATCGGCGAGTAGGTCGAGCGTGACGGTGACCGAGCCGTCGAGCGAGTTCTCGATCGGCACGAGCGCCCAGCGCACGTCGCCGTGGCGCACGGCGAGCACCGTCTCGTAGATCGTCGCGAGCGCGACGGGCTCGAATGAGCCTGGCGCGGCGCTTGCGTACAGCGCCTCCTCGCTGAAGGTGCCGGCGGGCCCGAGATAGCCGACCTTCGGCATCGCTCAGTCCGACGGGCTTGTGGCGCGCTCGGACTGCGCGGGAGCGGACAGCGCGAGCTGTACCGCCTGCGCCTCCTCGGGGGAGAGCTCGAGCTCGCTGCGGCCGTCGCGCACCTGCTTGGCGTAGACGCGCGCTTGATCGCGGTGGTGGATGCAGGAGAGGACGATGCCCGAGCGCGTCCGATCGAGCAGCGCGATCGACATCGACTGCTGGCCGGAGAGCTCGTTGTAAGCGTCGTAGCGCACGAGCGAGCGGTGCGCGATCGTGCCGCGCAGCGCGAGCTCGGCCTGTGCGAGCCGGGCGTCGAGGCGCTCGGCGACCTCGCTGACGTAGTCGCGGAGGTCCACGAAGGACTCCTGCAGCGCGACGGCGTGCGCGACGACGTCGCGCTCTTCGGAGCCCAGCACGACGCGCTGGCGTGCGCGCAGGCGGCGCACGGCGATCCACAGCGCGAGGCAGCCGAGCAGCGCCACGAGCGCGACGGCGCCGGCGGCGAGCGCGATCAGCCCTTGGGTGTCGGTCAGCGATGTGGCGAGCACTGCGAACAAGCTATCGCGCTACTTGGCGAAGACGGCGAGGTAGGTGCCCTTGTTGTTTTCGACGTTCGTCTCGCCGGGGACGGGCTGGACGTAGACGGCGATGCTGGCGGCGGTTTCCTGGGGTACGCCTTCGACGGGGATGTCGACGCTCGCGGTCGCGCCGGGTTCGGTCTTGTCGATCACGTGCGAGGCCTTGTATTGCTTGCCGGAGGCGGTGACGGTGACTTCGACCTTGACATTGGTCTGAGGGTTGCTGCCGGAGTCTTCGACCTTCACGGTGAACGTGGGGTTGGCGCTGGCGCTGACGTGGTTGATCGCGGGCGAGGGTTCGAGCGGGGTCGCGCCGACGCTCACGCCGAGCAGTGCGGAGCCGTGCGTGCCCGGCGTCACTTGACTGCCCGACGCGGAGCCGCTGGAGAGGCCGGTGAGGCGCGCGAGCACCGTGCTGGCTTCTAGCCAGCCGAGGTTCGGCAGGAACTGGGTGCCGGCGGTGCTCTGCCCGTGGATGGCGTCGTCGGCGAGGGCCTGCTGGATCAGCGGCGCGACGCGCTGGGACCAGATCACGTCGGAGGTGAGGAACATCTCCATGGCGCCGGCGATGTAGGCGCTGGCCTGTTTGCCTTGGCCGCCGAGGGCTGTGCGCACGAGGTTTGCGATCTTGGCGAGTGCTTCCGAGCGCAGGTCGAGGGCGAGCAGCAGATTGCGCTGGGCGCTCTGCATTTCGCTGGGCACGCTCATGTCCTGCGCGTGCTGTGCCTGTGTCTGGGCGAGCAGGCGCAGTTGGTTGACCTCCTCCTCGACGTCGAGGGGGGATTTCCCGGAGGCGCCGGCGAGGGTTTCGAAGAGTGGTCGCGAGACCTGCTGGTCGGATTCCTGGACGAGCTGGCTGGCGGCGCTGTTGTATTCCTTGAGCGCGGCTTCGCGCCCGCTTTTCAAGCAGCCGTTGATGGCGAGCGCGATCACGATGACGAGCAGGACGCCGACGCCGGCGGCGATACGGCGGCGTACCAGCGTTGCGTGGTGGTCGTGCTCGGGGCCGCTGCGCTGGGGGCGGCGGGGGCGGGGCTGTGCACGCGTGCGCGCGGTGGCCGCGGCGGGCCGCGGTGCTGCTCCCTCGTCATCGTCGAAGAACGACACGCCGTGCTCCTTCCTCACTTGCGCGCTTGTGCCCTTGCAACTTCTCGGTCATCGCGCCTTTTCCTGCCCGTCGGCGGCAGGGGGCAGGAGCGCTCGCGGCGAACGGATAGCTCGGTGGATCACCGCAACACCCTAGTGGCGCCGGCGCGGGCGGACCGGGCGCTTGCGCTCGGACGCTATCGCCTGCGCGAGCGGCTGGGATCGGGGGGCTTTGGGGTGGTGTGGAGCGCGCACGACGAACTGCTGCATCGCGAGGTCGCGGTCAAGCGGATCTCGCTGCCCACGGGGGAGGATCGCGAGCGCGCGACGCGCGAGGCGTTGGCGTGCGCGCGCCTGGCGCACCCGGCGATCGTGGCGCTGTACGAGGCGTGCGCGGAGGAGCAGGATTTCTTCCTGATTTCGGAGCTCGTGCACGGGCAGACCTTGGCGCAGGCGATCGCGGACGACGCGCTGAGCGACGAGGAGTTGCTGGAGGTTGGGGTGGTGCTCTGTGATGCGCTCGCGCACGCGCACGCGCGCGGCGTGATCCATCGGGACGTCAAGCCGCACAACATCCTGCTGCCCGATCGCGCGGTGGAGTCACCGGTGGCGGGCGGCGCGGCGGTCGCGAAGCTGACGGACTTCGGTGGGGCGCGCCTGGCGGGCGAGGACGCGCTGACGCGGACCGGCGATGTGCTCGGCACGCTCGCGTACATGGCACCGGAGCAGTGCGAGGGCTTGGAGGCGGGCGTGGAGGCCGATCTCTACTCGCTTGCGCTGGTGCTCTACGAGGCGTTCAGCGGCGTCAACCCGGTGCGCGGGCCGACGCCGGCGGCGACTGCGCGGCGGATCGGCAGCGAGCTGCCGGCGCTGGAGCGCTACCGCCGCGACCTGCCGCGGTCGCTGACGCGCGCGGTCGATGTCGCGCTTGCGAGCGACCCGCGGGAGCGCGAACAGCTGGACGATCTACGCGCTGCCTGCGCGCAAGCGCTCACCGGCGCCCGCGCCCGCGACGGCCGGCATGCGACGGAGCGAACGTCGGTGCGCGCACCCACTGCGCCGCGCCCGGCGAGCGACGACGCGGGTTGGCTGACGCTGGAGCGCTTGCTGTGGCTGGTGGGCGCGCTGGCGCTGGCGGCGTGGCAGCTTGCGGCGCAGCGCGCGGGGGTGGCGCTGCTGGCGCTGTGCGCGGCGCTGCCGGTGGTGGTGCTGGTGCGCCGTCCGGGGCCGCGGTGGCTGGTGGCGGGGATCGCGCCGCTGCTCGGCGCGATCGGTCTCGCGGGCGCGTTCCCGGCGGTGGCGGGCCAGGCGGCGGCGTGGCGCACGCGCGCGCTGCTGGGCGCGCTGGGCTACTGGTGGCTGCGGCTGGCGGAGCCGCTGCTGGACACCGCGAGCCGCCGCCTATGGCTGGGAGCGCCCGCGGGGACGGGAGGCGGGACGCCGGCGCTGGCGTGGGAGGGGTCGTTGATGGGTGCGGCGGTGCATGCGCTGGCGCCGCTGCTCACGTTGGGCCTGCTGTTCGGTGCGCTGGCGTGGGCGCTGGCGGCGGCGGTGCTGCCGTTGCTGGTGCGCGGGCGCAGCGCGTTGCGCGACGCGCTCGCGGCGACGGTCTGGGCGGTGGCGCTGGCGGCGGGCACACCGTTGGCGGTCGGCCTGGCGGCTCGTCTCACCGCCGCGGGCACGCACGCGGCGGCGCCGCGGGGGGTCGTGCTGGGTGCGGCGTGCGGCGCGCTGCTCGCGGTGGGGGCGTGCGCGCTGCGGGGGCGCGCGGACGGTTGGGAGGATGCGGGCGCCGGCGAGGCGGTACTCACGCGTGTGGACGGGCGGGTGGGATAACCCGATCACTTAGCATGGCTCCAGGGTGCGGCGCGATGGTGCGCGGGCCCTCTGCCGATGAATCCCCTGAGAACTCTCGAGACCACGCTCGCCTCGCTGGTCGAGGGCGCGTTCGGGCGCGTCTTCCGCTCGGAGGTGCGCCCGATGGAGCTCGCGCGCAAGCTGGCGCGCGAGATGGACGAGCACCGCACGACGTCGGTTTCGCGCGTGTATGCGCCCAACGAGTACGCGGTGTGGCTCTCGCCGGAGGACCGCGCGCGCTACGAGGGTGTGGAGGAGGATCTGATCGATGAGCTCTGCGCGTACCTGTTGGAGCACGCGCGGGCGGAGCAGCTGACGCTGCTCTCGCATCCGGCGATCGCGTTCCACACCGACGAGGAGCTCTCGTTGGGGGAGTTCGGCATCCAGGCGCGGCTGGTGCGGCTCGACGAGCGCGAGGGCCACGCGCAGGAGGGCGCGGCGGTGGATGAGTGGGCGGCGCCGCGGCGGGCGCTCGGCGAGGAGCGCGACGAGCATGGGCAGACGATGATCTACAGCACGTCGCGACGGCTGGGCGAGCCGCTGGCGGAGCGGGCGGGCGCGGAGCGCAGGCCGCCGCCGCGGGCGCTGCTTCTGGTGGACGGCCGGCGGCTGCTCCTCGCGCCGCGGGGTGCGGTGATCGGGCGCAGCCGCGATTGCGATGTGGTGCTGGAGGACGCGGGCGTCTCGCGGCGGCATGCGCAGCTGCTGCCGACGGGGGAGGGCTGGACGATCGAAGATCTGGGCTCGACGAACGGGGTGCGGCTCAATGGCGAGGAGTTGCGCGACGCGGGCGCGCTGCAGCGGGGCGACCGCATCGAGCTCGGCTCGACGAAGATCGTCTTCGAACTGCGATGAACGCTCTGCAGCCCGTATCGGTCGCGCTCAAGTTCGGCTTTCTGGCCGTGCTGTATTTGTTCCTGTTGTGGGTCTCGCGCAGTGCGCTGCGGGACCTGCGCGGGCGGGGCGGGTCGCAGTGGCACGCGGCGGCTCCGGGCGATGGGAGCGCGGCGCCGGATGCGACGGGCCTGCATTCGGCCTCGACGGTGGGCCGCGTCGACTTGACGGGACGCGCGCCGCGGCTGGTGGTGGAGCGCGCGCCGGGGCACGAGCCGGGGATGATCTACGACTTGGACGGGACGTTGGTGCTGGGGCGGGGGGACCGCGCGGAGATCCGCCTGGAGGATCCGTTTGCGTCGTCGAGCCATGCGCGCATCTACGCGCAGGCGGGCTCGCTGGTGCTCGAGGACCTGGGCTCGACGAACGGGACCTACCTCAACGAGGAGCTGCTGGATACGCCGCGTCCGCTGCACCCGGGCGATCATGTGCGGATCGGCGACAGCGAGTTCGTGTTCGAGGTGGACGGCTGATGCTGCGCGTGGCGGAGCATTACACGGGCACCGATACGGGCCTGCAGCGGCGCGCGAACGAGGACTCGCTGCTGGCGCGCTCGCCGCTGTTCGTGGTCGCGGATGGCATGGGCGGGGCGCAGGCGGGCGAGGTCGCGTCGCGGATCGCGGTGGAGTCCTTCCGCGGTGGCTTGGGCGACGCGGCGAGCCCGGAGGAGCGCTTGGCGGAGAACGCGCTGGCGGCGAACGCGCGGATCCACGAGCTCTCGCAGCGCAACGCGGAGCAGGCGGGCATGGGCACGACGCTGACGGCGGTGTACGTAGGCGCGGAGGAGGTCGCGATCGCGCATGTCGGCGACAGCCGCGCGTACTGCTTGCGTGAGGGCGAGTTGCTGCGCCTCACGGACGACCATTCGCTGGTGGACGAGCTGATCCGCGAAGGGCGCCTGACGCCGGAGGAAGCGGAGGAGCACCCGCAGCGCTCGATCATCACGCGGGCGCTGGGGCCGGAGGAGACGGTGGAGGTCGACACGCGCTCGTTCCGGGCGCGTGCGGGCGACGTCTACCTGCTGTGCAGCGATGGCCTGACGTCGATGGTCCCGGAGGCGCGGCTGGCGGAGATCCTGCTCGCGCATCGCCGCCTGCGTGAGGCGGGCGAGGCGTTGATCGCGGAGGCCAATCGCGCGGGCGGGCGGGACAACATCACGGTGATCCTGCTGCGCGTGGAGCGGGTTGAGCTGGGCGCGGCGGCGGCTGCGCCCGAGGAAGATCGACACGCGACGCTGACGGGCGTGCCGCTCGGCGGCGAGCGCGGGCGTGCCGAGGGCGTGGGGGTACGCGCGGAGTTGGAGGGAGCGGCGCTTGCGCTGGCGCAGCGCCCACCGGCGGTCGTCCCGCGGCGTCCGCGCCGTGGCGCTCCGCAGGCGCCGCAGCGCAGGCGCCGTCGGATGCGGCGCTGGGCGTCGCTGCTGGGGCTGCTCACGGTGCTGGGCGTGCTGCTGGCGGGCGCGTATATCGCCTCGCAGTCGGTGTACTTCATCGCCACCAACGACCGCGGCCTGGTGACGATGTTCCAGGGGTTTCCCTACGAGCTGCCGGGGGGCATCAAGCTGTACAGCAGCTACTACGTCTCCGGCGTGAGCGCGTCGTCGCTCAGCGCGCGGCACCGCGCGACGCTGTCGAATCACACGCTGGAAACGGAAGCGAAGGCGGGCTCGCTGATGCGCAGCATCGAACTGGAACAGCTGAGCGAATGATCGGGGAGAGAATCCAGAGGACTGCGACCCGCGTGCGGAGGCCGCGCGGGCGATGAACCGACCGATCCTGCGACTGTACGGGCTGGTGGTGGTGCTGTTTGCGCTGCTCGTCGGCTTCACTTCGCGCTGGACGATCTTCCAGGCGTCGGCGCTGCGCGCCAATTCTCTCAACAGGCGCACCGAAGAACGGCAGGTGCGGGTGGACCGGGGGCGCATCCTGGCGGCTGACGGGAGCGTGCTGGCGCATAGCGTGCCGGGCTCGGAAGGGACCTTCGAACGGCGCTATCCGAGCGGCGAGGAGTTCGCGAACGCGATCGGCTACTCCTATCAAGATCTCAGCAAAACGGGTCTGGAGCGCTACCGCAACGCGCCGTTGGAGGGATTGGCCCCGAGCGGGCTGCAGGCGATCCTCGACCAGCTGCAAGGGGCGAGTGACCGCGGCGACGAAGTGGTGACGACGCTCGACCCGCGGGCGCAGCGAACGGCGATCGCGGCGCTGGGGGGCCACGAAGGCGCGGTGGTCGCGCTCGACCCGCGCACGGGCGCGGTGCGGGTGATGGTGTCCGCGCCGAGCTTCGACCCCAACGCGATGCGCTCGCCGGCGACCGCTGCAAAGGTCACGCGGGCCGGCGGCTCGCCGCTCGTCAACCGCGCGACCGAGTACGGCTACGCGCCGGGCTCGACGTTCAAGATCGTGACGGCGACGGCGGCGTTCGAAACGGGCGCGTTCACGCCTTCCTCGACGTTGAGCGGCCGCGACGGGATCGCGGTCTCGGGCGTTCCTCTGCACAACGATCAGCACGAAAGCTTCGGCCAGTTGACGCTCACGGCGGCGCTCGCGAAATCGGTGAACACGGTTTGGGCGCAGGTCGCTGAACGAGTTGGCAAGCAGACCCTCGCGCGCTACATGGGCCGCTTTGGCTTCAATGCGCTCCCTCAGCTCGATTACCCCGCGGGTGAGATGACCCCGAGTGGGCCGTACGATGAACGGGGCCGCCTGTTGGCGCCGACGAGCCCGCAGATCGATGTGGGCAGGATGGGCATCGGTCAGGACAAACTGCGGGTGACGCCGCTGCAGATGGCGGAGGTGGCCGCGACGGTGGCCGACCACGGCAGGCTGATGGCGCCGCATCTGACGAACCGGATCGTGAATCCCGAAGGGCAGACGATCGAAACGATCGCGCCGCGAGTGCAGTCGGTGGTGATGAAGCCCGCGACGGCGGCCGCGATCACGACGATGATGGAAGCGGTGGTCAACGAAGGCACGGGCACGCCGGCGCAGATCCCGGGGGTGCAGGTCGCGGGCAAGACGGGGACCGCCGAAACGGAGGTCGGTACGGCGCTCAACAACGTGTGGTTCATCGCGTTTGCCCCCGCGGCGAACCCGACGGTGGCGATCGCGGTGACGCTGAAGGGTGTGCCGGGCTATGGCGCGGCGTACGCGGCGCCGGTCGCCAAGCAGGTGATGGAGGTGCTGTTGCATGATTGACGCGGGCACGGTCATCGACGGTCGCTATGAGGTGCTCTCGCGGATCGGCACGGGGGGCATGGCCGACGTGTACCTCGCGCGCGACCAGCTGCTGGGGCGCCAGGTGGCGGTGAAGCTGCTGCACCACCGCTTTGCCGAAGACCAGGAGTTCGTCGAGCGCTTCCGCCGCGAGGCGTCGAGCGCGGCGAGCCTGTCGCATCCGAACGTGGTCGCGATCTTCGACCGCGGCGAGTGGGACGGGACGTACTACATCGCGATGGAGTACCTGCCGGGCCTCTCGGTGAAGACGGTGGTGCGCGAGCAGAGCCCGCTGGACCCGGTGGCGGCGATCGACATCGTCGCGCAGATCCTGCAGGCGGCGCGCTTCGCGCACGGGCGGGGCGTGATCCACCGCGACCTCAAGCCGCACAACGTGATCCTCGACGCGGAGGGCCGGGCGAAGGTCACGGACTTCGGAATCGCGCGGGCCGGCGCTTCGGACATGACCTTGACGGGCTCGATCATGGGCACCGCGCAATATCTCTCGCCGGAGCAGGCGCAGGGCCAGGCGGTGAGCGCGGCGTCGGATCTCTACGCGGTGGGCATCGTGCTCTACGAGCTGCTCACGGGCGCGGTTCCCTTCGATGGGGAGACCGCGGTGACGATTGCGCTCAAGCAGGTCTCGGCGACGCCGCCCCCCCCGAGCGCGCTGAACGCGGCGGTGCCGCCGGAGCTCGACGCGGTCGTGCTGCGGGCGCTGGCGAAGGACCCCGCGGAGCGCTTCGCGGACGCGGGGGAGTTCCTCGCGGCATTGGAGTACGTGCGCCACCTGCTCGCGGGTGGGGCACGGCATGGTGTGGGTGCGGGTAACGGTCCGGTGCCGGCGACGGCGCTGCTGATGGCGCCCGTGAGCGAGCCCGTGCGGGAGGCGGATGGGGCCGCGGTCGCGCGTAGGCGGCGCTGGTGGTGGTGGGCTGCGGGCGCCCTGTTGCTCGCGCTGGCCGCGGCGGCGGCGCTGTTGCTGCTGTTGCCGTCAAAGCACGAGGTGACGGTGCCGAATGTGACCGGCCAGAGCCAGGCGGTGGCGAGTTCGCGGCTGGCGGCGGTGGGGCTGACGGCGGTGCCCTCGCCGACGGCGAGCACGGTGACGCCGGCGGGGGTGGTGTTTGGCGAGACCCCACCGCACGGAAGCCTCGTGGACCGGGGGTCGCGTGTGACGCTGCTCGTCTCCAGCGGGCCGGGGAGCGCGGCGCTGCCGAGCGTGAAGGGTCTGACGGGGGCGCAGGCGATGGCGCGGCTGACCAAGGCGGGCTTCAAGCCGAGTACCGAAAGCCAGGCGAGCGCGACGGTGCCGGCGGGCAAGGCGATCTCCACGGAACCCTCGGCGCACACGGAGGCGCAGTTGGGGAGCCCCGTCACGGTGTTCGTCTCCAGTGGGCCGGCGGCGGTCCGCGTGCCGGAAGTGACGGGCCAGAGCGAAGCTGAAGCGAAGGCGTCGCTGCGGGCGGTGGGATTGGAACCGGGAACGGTGACCAAGCAGGAAGCGGCGAGCGCGGAAGCGGGCACGGTGCTCTCGCAGTCGCCGCCGGCGGGCGGCTCGCTCGCGCGGGGCCAGAGCGTGAATCTGGTCGTCGGGCAGGCGCCGAAGGAACTCGAAGTTCCGCGGGTGGTGGGCAAGAGCGAGGCGCAGGCGGCGGGCGAACTCGGCTTGGCGGGCTTCAAACCGAAGTCGGCGACGCGCACGGTGAGCAAACCCGAAGAAGTCGGGATCGTGTTGGCGCAGAGCCCGGCGGGCGGGGGTAAGGCCAAGCGTGGCGCGACGGTGACGATCACGATCGGAGCGTTGGGGCAACAGACGACGCCGAGCACGACCACGACGACGCCGCCCCCGACTACCACGCCGAGTACGACCACGACCCCGGCGTCCGCGCCGCCGGCGGGTCCGTAGCGATGAGCACGGACGCACCGGCGCGACTGGCGGTCGCGGTGCTCGCGGGGGGGCGCTCGTCCGAGCACGAGATCTCGCTGTCCTCGGCGCAGGCGGTGTGCCGCGGGCTTGAGCTGGCGGGGCACGAGCCGCGCTGGATCGAGATCGGCCGCGACGGGGTGTGGCGCTACGAGGGCGAGCGGTTGAGCGTGTGCCCGGGCGGGGGGCTGCTCGGCGTGGACGTGGTCTTCCCGGTGCTGCACGGACCGTTCGGCGAGGACGGCACGGTGCAGGGCGCCCTGGAGACATTGGACGTGGCGTATGTCGGCGCGGGCGTCGCGGCGTCGGCGCTGTGCATGGACAAGGTCCTCTTCAAGGAGCTGATGGGCGCGGCGGGGGTGCCGCAGGTCGACTACGTCGGCGTGCGGCGCGAGCGCTGGGAGCGCGCGCCGGCGGAGGTCTCGGGCGAGCTGGCGCAGCTCGGGCTGCCGGTGTTCGTGAAGCCGGCGCACCTGGGCTCGTCGGTTGGGATCGCGAAGGTGCGCGACATCGCGGGGCTGGGCGAGGCGCTGGAGCGGGCGTTTGCGTATGACCCGCTCGTAATCGTCGAGGCGATGTCGCGCGGGATCGAGGTGGAGTGCGCGGTGCTGGGCCTGCCTCGGCACGAGCGCCCGGCGGCGGGCGGGGCGAGCAACGGGGCGCATCCGCCGGCGCCGCCGGCGCTGGTCTCGGAGCCGGGGGAGATCGTCTTCGCGGGCGACTGGTACGACCATGAGGCGAAGTACGCGGCGGGAGGGATGGAGCTGGTGCTGCCGGCGCGCATCTCGGCGGCGGCGAGCGTGCGGGTGCGCGAGCTGGCGCTGGAGGCCTTTGCCTATGCGGGCTGCGAGGGTCTCGCGCGCGTGGATTTCTTCGTGGAGGACGGCGCGGTGTTGGTGAACGAGCTGAACACGATGCCGGGCTTCACGCCGACGAGTGTCTATGCGCGGCTGATCGAGGCCTCGGGCGTCCCCTACCCGGAGCTCGTGGACCGCCTCTGCCGGCTCGCGCTGGAGCGCTACGAGCGCCGCCGCGCGCACAGCTACTGAGCGAGCAGCAGCTCGACGATCTGGCGCGAGTCGCGGCGGACGCGCGCGGGTGCGGTGCCGGCGGGCTGCTTGGCGAGGTCGAGCTCGGCGGGATCGCTGAGCTTGCGCAGGCGGCCGTCGGCGATCAGGCGTTCGTCGACGGCGCCGAGGCGTCCCTCGAAGGTGGTGTAGACGGGTGTGCCGAGGGCGACGGCCTCGCGGTTCATGGTCCCGCCGGCGGAGATGACGAGGTCGGCGTAGGCGATCAGCGACTGGGCGTCGATTGCGTGCTCGGGCACGATGAAGCCGGGCACGGCGCGCAGCGCGTCGCGCTGGGCGGAGGTCCGCGGCAGCAGCACCGACTGCACGCCGGCGGCGTCGGCGGCGCTTCGCAGCCGCTGCAGGACGGCCGCAAACAGGTCGCTGCCGAAGCGGTGGTAGAGCGCGACCTCGGGCGGGGTGCGTACGACGACGAGCGGCCGCGCGGGGTCGAGCCCGAGCTCCGCGAGGACCGCGGGATCGGGCTCGAAGTCGGCGAGGTAGTACTCCTCCTTGAGCCCGGGGTAGGGGTGCAGCTTGCGGCGCGCGCCGTAGCGCTGCAGGCGCGCGGGCGGGATCGCGTCGGGGACGACGACGGCGCGGGCGAGGCGGCAGTTGACGTGGTGCTGGACGGTGGCCCACTCGTAGTCGAACATCGTGGCGCTCGGGATACGCAGGAGGGCGGCGGCGACGGAGACATCGTTGGAGCCATGGCCGAGCGCGATGTCGAAGCGGCCCGCGGGTCCCCGCGCCTCGGCGCGCGCCCAGCGCACGAGCGCGGCGGAGCGCTGCGCGAGCCCGCCGGCCTTGGCGGCGAGCCGCTCGCCGCGGTGGCGTCCGATCGCGGTGTGGGGGATCTCGAAGCGGCGCAGGAGCTCGAGCGTCTGCGCGAAGTCGCGCGCGGTGACGCGCACCTCGTGACCGTCCGCGCGCAGCAGCTCGATGACGGGGCGCATGACGAGCACGTGGGGGCTGTTGGTGAGATCGATCCAGACGCGCATCGCGCGGACGATATCTTTGGGCGATGCTGATCCTCGCCTCGGTTACGGAATCGGTCGTCACGATCACGTGGCACTTCGTGCGCGACGCGGGCTTGCCGGCGGTGTTCGTGCTGATGGCGATCGGCTCGATGTGCATCCCGATCCCCTCGGAGGTAGTGATGCTGTTCGCGGGCTTCGCGGTGGCGGACCCGGGCGGCTCGGGCGCGCACCACCATCTTTCGCTTACGGGCGTGGTGGTGGCGGGGTTGCTGGGGACGCTGGTCGGTTCGTGGGTGGCCTACGGGATCGGCCGCGGGGGGCGGCTGGAGCTGTTGGAACGTCATGGACACTGGCTGCATATGGGCCCGGCGCAGATCGAGCGCGCGGACCGCTGGTTCCAGCGCTACGGCGATCCGACGGTGCTGTTCGGGCGGATGGTGCCGCTGGTGCGGGCGTTCGTGTCGCTGCCGGCGGGCGTGGCGCGCATGCCGCTGGGGCGCTTCACGGTCCTGACGACGATCGGCTCGATCCCGTGGGTGCTGGCGCTGGCGCTGGCCGGGCACGCGCTGGGGGGCGACTGGACGAGCGTGCGCAAGGACTTCGAGTACGTCGATTACGCGGTCGTGGCGGCGGCGCTGGCGGCTGTCGTCTACTGGCTCGTGCGCCGCCGCGGGCGGCGCGGCGAGCAGCCGGTGGGACTCGAGCAGCCCAACGGCGCGGTCGCGGTCGAGGCGGGCGCGGAGTCGGCGCCGGCCGAGCGGCCCTAGCGGCGCGGCTGCCCGCGCGATGCGCTCGAGGCTTACCGTGCGTGACGCGCTGCTCCTCGGGATGGCGCAGGGCCCGACGGAGTTGTTGCCGGTCTCGTCCTCGGCGCACACGGTCCTGATCCCGTGGCTCTTGGGCTGGCCGAGCGCGAGCCTCGACGCGGAGTTGCGCAATGCGCTGGAGGTGGCGCTGCATGCGGGCACGGCGGCGGCGCTGATGCTGGACGTGCGGAGGATCGTCGGCGTGGGGAGGCGGGAATCGCGACGACCGGGAGACGGTTGCGAGCGAAATTCATTCGCGCGCTCGGGCGGACGCTCGTTGGCGACGACGCTGCTCGCACTGGCGCCGGCGGCGCTTGTCGGCTATCTGTTGGAGCGCCGGCTGGAGTGGCGCCCAAGCGGACCGCGGGCGCTGGCCGCCGGCCTGACGGCGGGCGGTGTTGCGTTGGCGCTTGCGGACGCGCGCCCGCAGCTCCGCGCGCTCGCGCAGGCGGGGCCGGGAGACGGTCTGGCGCTGGGTCTCGCGCAGGGCGCGGCGTTGCTGCCGGGTGTGTCGCGCAACGGGGCGACCCTCGCGGTGGCACGCGCGCGCGGCTTCGCGCGCGAGGACGCGCAAGCCCTCTCGTGGCGTGTGGGCCTGCCGGTGATCGTGGGTGCGGCTGCGCTCAAGGGCTGGCGCTTGGCCGGGCGCGGGGCGCCCACCGGCGCGGGCGGGGCGCTCGCGGCGGCGGCGGCGGCGGCGTTTGCGTCGACGTTGGCGAGCGGCGCGCTGATCCGGCCGCGCCGGCGTGGGTTGCTACCGTTCGCGCTCTATCGCGTTGGGTTGGCGATCCTCGTCACGCGCGCGGCGCGCGCGCGGAGGCCGACGCGCTGAGCCGCTGCGGCTTGGGTAGGCCCTTGCTCCTCTACGAGGCGGCTCGAGCCCTGCTCGCCGCTGAGCGCGGTGGGTTTTCCCGCGCCGCCTGCTAACCGCGCACAATAGAGCCGATGAACGGCACGCTTCTCGGCACGGCGCTGGGCGGTCGCTACCGCCTGGACGCGCAGATCGGGCGGGGCGGGATGTCGACGGTCTATCGCGCCTTCGACACGGTGCTCGAGCGGCCGGTGGCGATCAAGCTGATGCACCGCGAGATCGCGTCGGACTCCGACCAGCTCGAGCGCTTTCGCCGGGAGGCGCGCGCGGTGGCGCAACTGAGCCATCCGCACATCGTGACGGTGATCGACGCGGGCGAGGAGACGCACGCGGACGGGGGCAGCACGCCCTACATCGTCTTCGAGTACGTCGCGGGGGAGACGCTGAAGGAGTTGATGCGGCGCACGGGGCCGCTGGAGATCACGGAGGCGATCGCGTACGCGATCGAGATCGCGCGGGCGCTGGGGGTGGCGCACGAGCACTTCATCGTGCATCGCGACGTCAAGCCGCAGAACGTGCTGCTGAGCGGCGAGGGCGACGCGAAGATCACGGACTTCGGGATCGCGCGGACGCTCACCGAGGAAGGGCTGACACTCGATGGCCGGGTGCTGGGGACCACCGACTATGTGTCCCCGGAGCAGGCGCTCGGCCAGGCGGTGACGGGCCAGTCCGACATCTACTCGCTCGGCGTGGTGCTCTACGAGATGCTGACGGGCACGGTGCCCTTCACGGCGGATACGCCGGTCGCGGTCGCGATGCGCCACGTGCGCGAGGACGTGCCCGATGTGCAGTTGGCGCGAGCGGAGGTCTCGGCGGCGACGGCCGCGGTCGTCGACCGCGCGACCGCGAAGGATCTACAGCGGCGCTACCCCGACGTGCCGGCGCTGCTCGCGGACCTGGAGGAGGTGTTGGCGCTCGAGGCCGCGCGCGCGGGGCAGGCGACGGGCGAGGTGACGACGGTGTTGCGCACGCTTGCGGGGCGCAGTCGTCGGCGGCTGCCCTGGCGGATGCGCCATCCCGTGCGCTGGCTGGCTTCGCTGGCGTTGCTCGGCGGCCTGATCGCGCTCGGTCTGGCGCTGGCGGCGGACCACACGCGACGCGGCACGGGGGTGCCGGACGTGGGCGCCAAACCGGGTCTCTCCGCGGTCTCGCTGGCGGCGAACGCGGCGCACGACTACAACCCGTTCGGCACCGAACCGGAACACCCCAAACAGGTCGCGAACGTCTTGGACGGCGACCCGAGCACGGTGTGGAGCACCGAGCATTATCTGGACGACACGCTGGGCGCGAAGCCGGGCACGGGCTTCTACGTCGACGCGGCCCCGGGCCTGAGCGCGCGGGCGCTGGAGATCCAGACGCCGACGCCGGGTTTCGCGGCGGCGGTCTACGCCGCGAACCGCTTCGACGGGGCGCTCCCGTTCGGCTCGTCGCAGACCCTCGGCGAACGCGGCTGGAAGCAGCTCGCGTCCGCGCAGGCGATCGCGGCGCAGAGCACGCTGCGTCTCGACACGGATGGGGTGCGCTACCGCTACTACTTGTTCTGGATCACGCGTCTGCCCCCCGGCAGCGAAACGGCGGCGGTCTCGGCGATCACGCTCTTCCGCTAGCCCTATCCGCCTACAATCCCGCTAATGCGCCGACGGATCCGCTCGGTGGCCATCGTACCCCGACACCGGCATGTGCTGCCGCAGATCGCTGCGGATGGGGCGTTGGTCGCGCTCGCGTACTACCTCGCGTTCCATCTGCGCTTCGACGAGGGCCTCACCCATCGCTACGCGCTGTTGCTGGAACGCACGATCTGGTGGGTGGTGGCGGGCGGCGTGTTGGTGCTGGTGCTCTCGCGCGTGTATCTGCGCAGCTGGAGCTACGCGGGCCAGCGCGACTACTGGGCGATCGTGCGGGGGGTGGTGGGGATCACGCTGCTCACCGTCGTCGGCGTCGCGGTGCTGCGCCCGGTGCAGATCCCGGTGCAGGTTCCCCGCCACCACGGGACGCTCGCGCTGGCGCTGCCGAACGGGGTGATCGCGATGTTCGCGCTGCTGCTGCTGGTCTCGTTGGTGGGCGTGCGGGTGCTGGCGCGGGCGCTCAACGAACGGCGCCTGCCGGGTGTCTTTCGCGGCGTGCGCGAGGGCGAGCGCGGCGTGCTGATCGTCGGCGCGGGCGACGGCGGGCGCCTGGTGGTGCGCGAGATCGTGCGCAACCGCGAGCTGGGCCTCGTGCCGGTGGGCTTCGTGGATGACGATCCGCGCAAGCGCGCCCTGCGGATCGACGGCGTGAAGGTCCTGGGCGGTACCGACCGCGAGCTGCCGCGGATCCTCGAGGATGCGGAGCCCGACGAAGTGATCATCGCGATCCCTTCGGCGCCGGGCTCTACTCGCGCGCGCGTGGTGCGCGAGTGCCGTGCGCGCTCGATACCGGTGCGCACGCTGCCGACGGTGTTCGAGCTGCTCAAGAGCCATGACTCGCCGGGGATGATCGCGCGGCAGGTGCGCGAGGTGCGCGTCGAGGACGTGCTCGGCCGCGAGCCGGTGCTGATGGAGCTCGACGAGGTCGGCGCGTACCTGGCGCGCGAGACGGTGCTCGTGACCGGCGCGGGCGGCTCGATCGGCGCGGAGCTGTGCCGGCAGATCGCGCATGTGGGGCCGCGCCGGATCGTGCTGCTCGACCACGCGGAGGACAATCTCTTCGCGATCCAGCGCGAGCTCGAAGACGAGCGCCACGTGCCCGCGGCGACGCTGGCGGCGGTGCTGGCGGATTGCAAGGAGGGCGAGCGCATGCGCGAGGTGCTGCAGGAGCACCGCCCGACGGTGGTCTTCCATGCGGCGGCGTACAAGCACGTGGGCCTGATGGAGTCCAACCCGGTCGAGGCGGTGCACAACAACGCGATCGCGACGCGCTCGACGGCGCTGCTCGCGGGCGAGCTGGGCGTCAAGCGCTTCGTGCTGGTCTCGACCGACAAGGCGGTCGCGCCGGCGACGGTGATGGGCGCGTCGAAGGCGCTCGCGGAGTTCGCGTTGGAGGGCGCGGCGGCGCGCTTCCCGGAGACGGTCTACAAGGCGGTGCGCTTCGGCAATGTGCTCGGCTCCTCGGGCAGCGTGGTCCCGATCTTCCGTCGCCAGATCGCGCGCGGCGGTCCACTGACGGTGACCGACAAGCGGATGACGCGCTACTTCATGACGATCCCGGAGGCGGTGCAGCTAATCATCCGCGCGGGCGCGCTGCGGAGCTCGCAGTCGCCGGCCGGGTCGTTCTCGGCTGCGGTGCCGCTGGCCGGCGCCGGCGCACCCGCGCTGCAGCCGGCTGGCGACCCAGGTTCGAGCGCTCCGGCGCGCGCGGAGGTGCTGGTGCTCGACATGGGCGAGCCGGTGCGCATCGTCGATCTCGCGCGCGCGATGATCGAGCTCTCGGGCTTGGACCCGGATCGCGACATCGCGATCGAGGAGGTCGGGCGCCGCGCGGGCGAGAAGCTGCACGAGGAGCTCTTCAACAGCTACGAGCGTGCGTGCCCGACGGAGGCCGAGAAGATCCTGCTGGCGGAGCGCGAGCCACTGGCTGCGGAGGTCGTCGCGGCGATGTTCGATGAGATCAAACTGCTTGTGCTCGAGGGCGACGCGGCGGGCCTGGCGGCGAAGGTCGCGGGGCTCAGCTCGACGGTGCGTCGCGGCGTCGCGGCGTCAGCGGCGACGGATGGGGCGACGCGCGAGCCGGCGACCGCGTCGGTAGCGCCTGTCTCGCTCGTACACTCTGCCGACGCATGACCGCCCCGCTGCTCGCGCTCTCGCTCTCGAACACCCTGCTGAAGGTCGGCGCGCTGGCGGCGTTCGCGGGGCTCGTGGGGATCGCGGTGCTCTCGCTATTGGTGTTCTCGCAGGCGCGCGAGATCAAACGCTTGCGCGAGTGGGCGGGGCGCGCGCCGGAGCGGGCGGCCGAACTGGAGCAGCGCGTGAGCGCGGAGGCGGCGGCGCGGGCCCAGCGTGTGGTGCAGCCGCGCGCCGTACCGATTCCGCGCGCGACACCGATCGTCGCGCGCGCGGCCACGGGAGATCCCACGGGCCAGACGCCGGTCGTGGCGAGCGGGGGGGCCGCCGCGAGCCCGGGGGTCCTCGCGACGCCGGGCGCGCCCGTGGCGGCCACCGTGACAGCCGCGAGCTCTTCGCCGACGGCGTCCGTGACAGCCGAGCCGGGCTCTGCGGCGGCGGCTCCGAGCTCGCCGGCGGCTCCGAGCTCGCCCTCGGCTCCGGCGGTGCCGCGGGCGCCGGTTCCCCCGGCACCGGGCCAGCCGGCGTTTGTGGCGAGCGGGCAGCCCGCGTCGTCGGGAGCTGCGAGCGAGGCCGGCCGGCCGGATGCGCGGGCGGCGGGCGGCGCGTCCCCTGGGGGCGAGCAGACGCCGGCGGCGGGGGGCGGCGAGGGTAATGGGGAGGCGCCGAGCGCGGCGCTCGCGGCGCCGCCGCGCGGGGAGGCTGGTGTCGCGGCGGCGGCCGCGGCGGCCGCACCGGGGCGGGTGGCGCCGGGCGCGACGGCGCTCGGCGAGACGCAGCAGGCGCCCGCGACTGCGGGCGTGCCGACGCCCGCGACGGCCGCGGCGCGCGCGGCGGCGCCTGCGGGGCGTCCTGCGGTTCCGCCGGCTCCCGCGAAAGGCGCGGCGGCCGGCCCGCCGCGTGCTGCGCGCCCGCTGCCGCCGGCGCGTCAGAGTGCGCCGCAGACGGGACGCGGCGCTCCGGTGCAGGGCGCGGGGCGCGCGGTCGGCGCGCGTCCGGGTCGCGTGTCGGGACCGCCGTTCCTGCAGGACGAGCGGCGGTCTTCGGGGCGGACGACGGCGCTGATCGTGGGTGGAGTGGTCTTTGGCTTGGCGGTGCTCGTGGGCGTACTGCTCTCGCTGGGCGGCGGCTCGAACAGCGGCAAAGCGAGGAGCAACACGACGTCGCGGTCGGCTGCGACGGGCGCGCATGGGAGCTCGCATCGTGGGCGCGCTGCGCCTGCGGTGGCGAGCCCCGCGGAAACGCGGGTGGTGGTGCTGAACGGCACCGAAACGAACGGTCTGGCGCACCGGATCTCGGCGAACCTGCAGCAGAGCGGCTATACGCGTTCGGCGGCGCTCGACGGACGCCCGGCGGGCCGCTCGAGCTCGGTGGTGGAGTACGCGGGCGGCCACCGCCCCGAAGCGCAGCAGGTGGCGCAGACGCTGGGGATCGCGCAGGTGCAGTCGCTCGAAGGCGCGGTCGCGCCGCTGGCGCCTGGCGCGACGGTGGTCGTGATCGCGGGCGCCGACCAGGCGGCGGCGGGCAGCGAAGGGTGAGCTTCCTGGACATCCCCGCCCGCACGCGCAAGCCGCGCGAGCGGGGCTTGACGCACGTACTCGACAGCGGGCTGTCGCTGGCGGAGGTCGACGGCCTGATCGAGGTCGCGGGCGACAGCGTGGACATCGTCAAGCTCGGCTGGGGCACGGCGCTGGTGAGCGCGAACCTGCGCCCCAAGCTCGAGCGCTACGAGGCGCACGGAATCCCGGTGGTCCTCGGGGGAACGCTGACGGAGCTCGCGATCAAGCAGGGCCGCGTGGAGGGTCTCGTGGCGTGGCTGCGCGAGCTGGGCCTGCGCCACGTCGAGGTCTCGGACGGCACGATCGCGCTGGAGCCGGACGTCAAGAGCCACCTCATACGGCTGCTCGTGGCGAACGGCTTCACGGTGCTCGCGGAGGTCGGCAGTAAGGACACGGACTTCATCATGGCGCCGTACGTGTGGGTGGAGCAGATCGAACGCGACCTGGAGGCGGGTGCGTGGAAGGTGATCGCGGAGGCGCGCGAGTCGGGGACCGCGGGCATCTACCGCGCCGACGGCGAGCCGCGGACGGGCTTGATCGACGAGATCCTGCACGCGGTCGCTGCCGACAGGCTGGTCTTCGAGGCGCCGCGCAAGGAGCAGCAGGTGTGGCTGCTGCAGCACCTCGGCGCGGAGTGCAATCTCGGCAACATCGCGCCGCACGACGTGCTCTCGCTGGAGACGCTGCGCCTGGGGCTGCGCTCGGACACCGTGGAGAACTTCGCGTTGGGTGGCGGGGATTGAAAGGATCCGAGGCCGAGCGCCTGGCGCGGGTGGTGTTCGCGGTGCTCGTGGTGGGGTGCTTCGTGGCGTTCGCGGTGACGCAGCGACTGAAGCACACGCCGACGGTGGTGCAGAACTTCGAGCGGACGCTGGCGTTCTATCCGACGCGTGTGCCGGCTGCGGCCTGCCGAGGGCGGGTACCGGCGGCGCTGGTCGGCGCGAGCGAGCGGATCGAGTACGTGTCGTTCAAGCCCTCGCAGGTGAGCACGGCGACGGTGGCGGTCGTCAACGCGGCGGGCGGCGAAGAGGCGCGCCTCGTGCGCGACCTGCCGGTGGAACGCTACAAACAGGTCTCGCTGTGCTGGAACGGCCAGCGCGGACCGCGCGAGCGCGGGGGGCTCGCGCCGCCGGGCGAATATCGCCTGCGCGTGGAACTGCGCGGCCGTGGCCTCCCGGTGTACGCGCCCGAAGGCTTCTCGCTGCGGGCGGCGCGGCGATGAGCGCGCTCGTCTTCGCTGCCCAGCATCTGACCGTGACGCTGGCGACGGTGCGCGGCGTCGGCGAGGCGGCGGAGAAGCTCGGGGTGATCGCGGTGGCGCTGCTCGCGGCGGTGGTCGTGCTGGGCGGCGATGTGGGGGGTGAGGGTGCGAGCGGACGCGTGGGCGTGCCGCACATCTCGCAGCGGACGCGCGCGCTGGCGCTGTTGGCGGCGCTGGTGCTGACGCCGGTGCTGCTGGCGATCGACGTGTGGCACACGACGCAGGTGGAGCACCTGCGCGCGCACCCGGCGGAGGCGGCGGGCGCGATCGTGCTGGGTCTGCTGGTCGTCGTCGCGCTGGCGGTGCTCGTGTACCGGCGTCCACGCGCCTTTCCGATCCTCGCGGTGGCGGCGCTGCCGTTCCGGCTGCCGATCTCGACGGGCGGCAGCACGTCGAACCTGCTGATCCCGCTGTACCTGGTCGTGGGTGCGGGGTCGTTGGCGTATCTGACGCCGCGTCTGCTGGGCGCCCGCGTGTCGGACCCCGTCGCGACCGACAACCCATCGGCTGCGCTGGCCGGCGCGCGTGGCTGGTGGAGGTGGGCGACGGCGCCGCGGGGCCTGGAATGGCTGCTGATGGCGTCGGTGGTGCTGTACGCGCTGCAGGCGGCGTACTCGGCCGACTTCTCGAAGGCGCTGGAGAACATGGTGTTCTTCTACGTGCCGTTCGCGCTGCTGTTCGCGCTGCTGCGCGAGGTGCGCTGGACGCGGGAGCTGCTGCTGGTGTGCCTGGCGACGGCGGTGGCGCTGGCGGTGGCGTTCGCGGGGATCGGCTTCGTGGAGTACTACCGCAAGCACCTGTTCCTGAACCCGAAGGTGGTGGCGGCGAACGAGTACAGCAACTTCTTCCGGGTGAACTCGCTGTTCTTCGACCCGAACATCTACGGGCGTTTCCTGGCGCTGGTGATGGTGGCGGTGACGGCAGGGGTGCTGTGGAGCGTGCGCCGGCGCGAGGTGCTGCTCGGCGGCGCGGTGCTGTTGTGGCTGCTGGGGGGTCTGGTGACGAGCTTCTCGCAGTCGAGCATCGCGGCGCTGCTGTTGGGCCTGGCGGTGCTAGCGGCGTGGCGCTGGGACGTGCGCGGGACGTTGTACGTGGCGGGCGCGCTGGTGGCGATCGCGCTGGTCGCGGTGGCGCTGGCGCCGCCGAGCCTGCACCTGGGGTTGAGCGGCAAAGGGGGCTCGGCGAGCAATGCGACGAGCGGGCGCACGAAGCTGATCAAAGGTGGGTTGCGGCTGTTTGCGGATCGGCCGCTGCAGGGCTTCGGGCCGGGCTCGTTCGCGCTGGAGTACCGCGACCACGAACACGTGGACGGCACGAACGCGACGTCGGCGTCGCACACGATCCCGATCACGGTCGCGGCGGAGCAGGGGATCGTGGGCGTGGCGCTGTACGTGGCGCTGTTGATCTCGGCGTTCGCGGTGCTGTTCACGGACGCGGGCCGCTCGCCGCCGCGCGTTGCCCTGGCGGCGTGCTTTACGGCGCTGGTGCTGCACACGTTCACGTACGCGGACTTCCTGGAGGACCCGCTGACGTGGACGCTGTTGGGCATCGGCGTCGCCCTTGCGAGCCGTGACCGTCTAGCTTCCAGGCGGTGCGCGACTACCTGAAGCGGCTGGTGAGGACGGGCGCGGCGTACCAGGCGGCGGACATCGTGGCGAAGGGCCTGGCGGTGATCTTGCTGCCGCTGTACACGCGCCACGTGCCCGAAGCGGGCTACGGGGCCTATCAGGTACTGCTGACGAGTGTGATCCTGTCGAGCATCGTGCTGCGGATGGGTCTCGGGGAGGCGTTCGTGCGCTTCTACTTCAGCGACCGGGACGAGGAGCGCCGCGCGCGGATCGCGCGCACGGTGACGGCGACGGTGGCGTGGACGACGACGTCGGCGGCGCTGGTGGCGGTGGCGTTCTCCGGCGATCTCTCGCAGCTGCTGCTTGGTCACCGCGATCCACTGCTGATGGACTGCGCGATTCTCGGTCTGTGGGCGTTCACGAACCTCGAAATGGCCTACGCGCAGCTGCGGGTCGACGAGCGCGCGCGGGCCTACCTATATGCGTCGATGGCGAATGTGGCGATGACGGTGCTGTTCACGGTGGCGCTGGTGGTGTTCGCGAATCAGCAGGCGCGAGGCCTGCTGCTGGGCAACTTCGGCGCCTCGGCGGTGGTGGTGCTGGGCCTGTGGTGGGTGCTGGCGCGGGCGCGGCGCTTCTCCTTGCGACTGCGCCCCCACGACCTGCGGGCGATGCTGCGCTTCGGCGTGCCGACGGTGCCGGCGGACGCGAGTGTGTACGCGCTGCAGGTGGTGGACCGGCTGTACCTCTTTCGCGTCTACTCGGAAAGCGCGGCAGGCCTGTACTCGATCGCGCTGCAGCTGGCGACGGTGGTGTTCCTGGCGGTGCGCGGCTTCCAATATGCGTGGCCGCCGCTGGCGTACTCGATCGAGAGTGACAGCGAGGCCTCGCGCCTGTACTCGCTGGTGACGACGTACTACGTGCTGGCGACGGGGATTGTGGTGTGTGGGGTGACGCTGCTGGGGCGCTGGCTGGTGCGCCTGCTGACACCCGCGGGGTATTTCGACGCGCATGAGGCGCTGCCGTGGCTGGCGTTGGGGTGGGCGCTTTATGGGCTCTACCCGGTGCTGATGGTGTTGGCGGGCCGCGCGGGCAACACGACGCGCAACTTCCCGGCGGCGGCGGCGGGACTGGCGGTGAACGTGGCGCTGCTGTTGTGGCTGGTGCCGGCGGGCGGCGCGAATCTGGGCATCGCGGGCGCGGGTCTGGCGCTGTGCGGGGCGTACGTGACGATGCTCGCGGTGCTCTACTGGCTGACGCGCTCGCTGTTTCGGGTCGCGTTCGACTGGCCGCGCCTGGCGCTGCTGGTCGCGATCCTGGCGAGCGTGGCGGTCTCGGGCGAGCTGCTGCTGCCGACGAGTGGCCTCGCGGGCTTCGTGCTGCGAGCGCTGTGGCTGGCGCTGGTGCCGGTGCTGCTCATCCTGACGCGCTTCTTCAGGGCGCACGAGCTGCGCGGCGCGCGGGAGCTCGCATTTGCGGTTGTGCATCGAACTGTCGGGTCGGGGCCATAGTGTCTCGCATATCTTGTCGCGCTATATCTCGCATCGGTCCGCTCGACGGTCGGACGCCAGCTCGGCTTTTGCCAAGGCCACCTGGGACTTCCCGAACTCGTCCTCGCCCCGCGTCTTGCATCCCTATCCGGCGCGCTTTATCGCGGAGATTCCGGGACAGGCACTCGACTTGCTTAAGGTCGATGGCCCCGTGTTGGATCCGTTTTGCGGGTCTGGGACGACCTTGGCCGAGGCGCGTCGTCGCGGCTTGCCGTCGATCGGCGTCGATCTCAACCCGATCGCCTGCCTTATCAGCCGCGTGCGGACGCAGGCGTGGGGGTCTACCGACGCCGAGGTGGGCTTGGAGCACGCAAGTCTGCTTCGCCGCAGCGCGCTGATCGGGGGCGACATCAACGACCTCGCTATTCGCATTCCACGCGTGGAGCACTGGTTCGATCCGTGGGCCTCCGCGGCGCTGGCGGGTGCGATGGAGTATTTGACGGAGGTATCGGATCCGCTTTGGCACGACCGAATCGCGGTCGCGATCTCGTCGACGATCGTGCGCATCGGGCGACAAGAGTCCGATACGCGCTACGCGGCTATCGACAAGGTTGGTGATCAGGCTCGTGCTGCTACGGAGCTGGGTCAGAGTGTGGTCCGCGTGTGCGAGTGGCTTGCCGCAAATGCGCTGAGCGGCGATGCCGCGCCATCCGCGGTTCACTGTTGTGACGCACGCGATCTGGCGCACCTCGCGACCGACTCATTTTCGGCCAGTATCTTCTCGCCGCCGTATCCGAACGCCTATGAGTACTGGCTCTACCACAAGTACCGCATGTACTGGTTGGGCTTCGATCCGATTGCGGTGCGCGAGGCGGAGTTGGGCGCACGGCCTCACTATTGCAAGGCAAACGGCCTGACGGAGATCGATTTCGGCAAACAGATGACGGAGGTATTCGGCCAGCTCGCGCGACTCCTGCGGCCGGCTGCGCCGGCTGTCGTGGTGGTCGGCGATTCGGTGATAGCTGGTCGGCAAGTCAATAACGGTCAACTGCTCGTCGAGGTTGCTGCCGCGCGCGGCTTCGCGCTGGACGTCTGGACTGAGAGGCGGATTCGTCGGGGACGCAGCTCCTTCAACCGAGCGCACAGTCGGGGTCGCACACGTGAGCATATTCTGCTGCTACGTGCCCCCGGTTGAGTGGTTTAGACGGAAGCTCTCATCGCGGGGCGCGTGATGACGAGGGCATCCTCGCCGGGCACGCCGTTGGCCGAGTGCATGCCGTAGCGCGGCCAGGTCTCGAGGCGGATCAGCTCCCGCACCTCGAATCCTCGCGCGATAGCGGTCTCTGCCAGAAGCTCTGGTGTGGCGATCTCGACGCGCTCGCCGCCGGCGGTCGTGCGGTTGCGCCCGACGATCAAGACAGCGGACTCGCCTGGCTCGAGCACGGTGAGCCACGTGGCCATGGCATTTGCCATCCCGGCGAAGTATCGGTACAGCAGCGATGGCACGGCGATCCGGCGGAACCCCGCTGTGGTGCCGGCGTTCTTCTCGTGGATGCTGCGCAGGAGCCCGGTGACTGCGGAGGGCAGCGCATCGGCGTTACGCTCGCGTCGGTCGTTCCAGCGGGCTTGTTCGGCGCGCAACCACTCGCGACTGCCAAGTAGACCCCGCTCGAGCGAAAGCAGATCGGATGCGTCGGCCAGGCCGAGTGCGAGGATCGACAGACGGTCGGTGTCGATATAGGGAAGGGCGGTCGCGTAGGGTGGCGAGGTCAGGATCAGCCGCCGCCGGCCGCCGCCGGCCGCGGCGAAGACGCGGCGATCGCTTGCGGACCCCCGAACCACCGTGGCGGTGCTACCGGTCTTGTGCCATCCGGCCATCTCGGCGAGGTCGCCGCGGATCGCGGCTGCCGCTTTCACGAACAGCGGCGCGATCTCTGGGGCCTCGAAGGACTCGGGGCGGCGTCGGATTCGAAGGTCCTCGGGGAGCTGCAGCGAGATGCTGCGCAGGACCGAGGACAACGCTACGAGGCACAGGCGGCCGGCGACCGATGCGCGCGATGTGTGCAGGCTGCGCAGCGCGCAAGCCAGCGCCGAGAACGCAGGTGGGGTGAACCAGTCTTCGAGGTACTCCACGGTGGCGTCGCTGAGCGTGGGAACGGGACCTGCGTGGCCTGTGCGGGACTGTCCTCGGTCGAGGGCGCGGGCGACGCGCCGGGAGAGTCGACGCAGCTCCGCGTCGAGGGCGACCTTGTCGCCGGCGACAGCGGCGTCGAGCTTCGCCGAGGCGAGAAACCAGGCGATCGGCGAGCGATCGACCCCAAGCACATCCATACCCAGTCGCAGCCCCTCGAGCGGCGCTGTGCCGCTGCCGCAAAATGGGTCGATCAGGAACTGTGCCTCTGTATCGACGACATTGCACAGGGCTCGGACGACCTGTGGGTTGAACTTTCCCTTGTACTCGTGGATGCCGTGCAGGCCATAGCGGGTCGCCTGACGAGCCCCCTTCCCCGCGCGGCGTAGACGGTGTGCGGCCTCGACTTCGCTCTGCTCGGTTGGAACTGCGGGTTGGTTGTGGGTTTGCACCTCATGGAAGTAAGCGGAGCGCGCGACCACGGTGGCTGGGTCGCCGGACACCAAGACGGCGTCGTCGCGCTCTTCGAGCACGCTCGTGCCGAGCCGGTCGAGCTCGCGCAGGCCGAGTCGCCGCTCGTAGGGGAAGAGACGGTAGGGCATCCACCTCACCGTGGCGAGCGCCGTGCCGGCGCTTCGGGCGCGTGCGGTCTGTGGCTCGTCGAGAGCTCCTGCCATCGGTCGAGAGCCTAGACGCGTCGCTCTGCGGGCGCGGTGAGGAGCGCGGCGTCGCGCTGTGCGGCGCGCAAGCCATGCCTCGCGATCGGTCCGAGCGGCGATCTAAAGTCGATGCTCTTGCGGTATGCGGACTCATCTTCACGGCGCCTCGACGACACAATCCATGGGTGGTTGCAGACGCTGCTGCCCTCGGCGCGGGCCTTCGCTTGTCAGAGCGGCTACTACCGGTTCGATGCGCTCGCTTCATTTGGCGGCGATGTTCAGCGGATGCTTGCCGGCGGTGGTCGCTTCGACCTCGTGGTGGGCGCGAACGAGGAGCGTCTCAGTGCGCCGGATCTCCAGCAGACGCTCGACCTCCTCGGTTCGCACGTACCGGCAGACGCGTCGTTCACGCTCGTGGGCGCGTGTAACGGCCTGTTCCATCCCAAGGCGTACTACGTCGAGCTCGTGGATGGCTCTAGGCACGCGGCGGTCGGCTCCGCGAACTTTACGATTCAAGGCACGGGACACCACGTGGAGGCCTGTGTGCTGCTCGACGACGGCGTTGACGACCCGTCGGTGCTCGATGCCGTGCGCGACGCGATCTTGGCTTGGCGCGGAAGGGCCGCGGCTGGCGCGGCGGGGGCGCGGCGGGTGACCGAACGATACATTCGGCAGCTCGAAGCGGAGCGGATCATCGATCCTGTGTCCGCGCCGCCGGGCGGCGGCGGAAGCTCTGGTGGTCGATCGAGCTTTCCGCCGCTCAGTCGCATCCAGGGCGCTCCCGGGCCGCGCCGGAAGGCGCGCCGCGCGCGGCGAAGCGCCCCCGGCGCGCATCTGCGCGGCGCCCCCGAAGCATTCCCCAGCGGTGTGGTGGGGATCGTGAAGCGTCTCTCTCCACGAAACGACGTGAAGGGATTCAGGCCGGATCGCGGCACGCCGTACATCTCGCTCACTACCAGTCACGAGCTCGCCAACCGCCTGCCGATGAGCCCGTTTGGGAAAAATAGCGAGCCCCGCTTGGATCTCGCGCTGGAAGCCAGGCTCTATGAGGCCGCTAAAGATGTCGTTGGCTCTGGCACGGATACTACGAACATCACCTTTGTGGGCACGGGTGCGACTCGCAGCGGCCACCCGGATCTGCGCTTTAACATCCACCACACCGTCGTTGCGGGGCTGCAATATGTCGCGTCGCGTCGCGGGCTCGCGATCCCGCGCGGGGGAGACTTCATGGCCGTCGAGTTCTTGGAAGAGGGACGCCTCGCGCGCCTGACCTTCGTGTCGACGGACCCGCTGCGCGGAGTGCTTCGCCAGTTCCTGAAACGGGGACGCGGGTGGGGATGGCTTCCGGCGGGCATCGTGCCGGATTGGTAGTCGCAGGCGGGGCCGGTCGCGAGGTTGTGTCCGCTTGGGACGGGGCGGCCCGGCTACGGGGTGGGGTCATCGGCCACGGTTGTATTGGTCGGCGGCCTCGCGCAGCCCTTCGCCCCGCTGCGGGTGCAGTGTCGCGGTGACGTGACGCCGGTAGCGCGCCGGCGAGCGTCCGGGCAGCGCGAACGCGGCCAACGCGCGCACCGCGTAGGCCCAGGCGGTGAGCCAGCGCACGGTGAGGGCGGCGGTGGGCGAGTGGTGCTTGCGCATGTAGAGGTCGCGCCCGCGCGCCATTTCGACGATCCGCCGCTCGGGAATGGTGTCGGTGGAGAGCTGCTCGTGATGAACGGCGACGGCGCCCGGCACCCACAGGCTGCGCCAGCCGGCGTCGCGCAGGCGGCGGGCGAAGTCGACCTCGTCGGAGTAGACGAAGAAGTCGGGGTCGAGGTAGCCGACCTGCGCGGCGGCCTCGCGCCGCACGAGCAGCGCGGCGGATTGACACCAGTCGACTTCGCGGATGCGCGCGCCGCGGCTCTGGACGACGAGCCAACGATGCAGGAAGAGCGCGCCGGCGAGCGCGGTGAGGGGTGTGGGAAAGCGCCAGGCGGACGCTTGGTAGGGGCCGTACCCGTCGGGCGTAGCGCCGGGGGACATCGGGTTCTGCTGCCAAGATGCGCTGGGCCGGCGCAGCGCGGCGCCGGCGCAGGCGGCGTCGGGCCGGGCCTGCAGCGCCTCGTATAGCGCGAGTACCGCGCCGGGGAGCAGCTCGGAGTCCTCGTTGAGCAGCAACGCGTAGCGTCCGCGCGCGCGGCGCAGCAGCTCGGAGTCGTTGAGCCCCTTGCCGCGGCGCTGCTCGAGTGCGATCAGCTCGTCGACGGCGGGGTGCGCGCGCGCGGCCTGCGCGGAGCCGTCGCGGGAGCCGTTGTCGAGCACGAGTACCTCGCTGGCGAACGGCAGCGTGGCGCGCTCGCGGGCGATCGCGTCGAGCCCGCGCAGTAGAAGCTCGCGCTGGGAGGTGTTGACGACGCAGAAGCTCAGCTCGATGGCGGGCATGGCTCGACCCTAGCTCGCGGCGTCTGGGGGCGGCGGCGCGACGCGACGCCTATCGTCTGGCGCGATGCGCGTCCACGTGGTCGATCCCTCGGCTTACACGCCGCCGTACGACCATGCGCTCTGCCGGGCGCTCGGCGCGGCGGGTGCGGAGGTGGAGCTGTTCACGAGCCGCTTCGCGTACGACGCGGTGGCGCCGGCGGAGGGCTACGCGCGCCGCGAGCTCTTCTACCGACTGGCGCACCGGCGCCGCGCCGACGGCCCGCGCTCACGGGCGCGCCTGGCGCTGAAGGCGGCGGAGCACGTGCCGGACATGCTGCGCTACCGCCGCGCGGCGCGCGCGGCGGACGTGGCGCACTTCCAGTGGCTGACGGTGCAGCCGCTGGACATTCATCTGCTTCCGCGCGGCGGAGGCGCGACGGGAAGTGGTCGCTCGAGGCTGGTGCTGACGGCGCACGACGTGCTGCCGCGCGAGCCGCGTCGGGGGCAGCTAGCGGCGCAGAGGCGGCTGTACGAGCGGATGGACGCGGTGGTGGTGCACTCCGAGCACGGGCGGCGGCGGCTGGTGGACGAGCTGGGCTTGGCGCGGGAGCGGGTGCATGTGATCCGGCACGGCGTACTGCGGCCGTGGGAGGGGATGCGGGGCGCGTCGGCGGCTGGTCCTGCGCGCACGCCGGGAAGCGCGGACGCAAGCGAGCGAGGAGACTCCGCGGGCTTGCCGCCGGACTTCCGCGACATCGAGGGCCCGGTCGCGCTGTTCCTCGGCCTGTTGCGCCCGTACAAGGGACTTGACGTGTTGCTGGAGGCGTGGCGCGCGACCGCGAGCGCGGGAGGTGGCGGCGAGCTGGCGTGCGCGCCTGGCGCCGGCGGTCGCGGCGAGGGAGCGCCGCGGGAGCTATGGATCGTGGGGATGCCGCGGATTGAGTTGGCACCGCTGTACGCGGCGGCGCGGGAGGCGGAACGGGCGGGGGCGGGACGGGTGCGCTTCCTGCCGCGGTTCGTGTCGGCGGCGGAGACGGGGGCGTTTATGCGGCGCGCGGATCTCGTGGTGCTGCCGTACCGCGAGATCGACCAGTCGGGGGTGCTGTTCACGGCGCTGGGTGCGGGCAAGCCGCTGCTGCTGAGCGACGCGGGGGGGTTCCCGGAGGTGGCGGCGACGGGCGCGGCGCGCACCGTCCGCGCGGGTGATGTGCGGGCGTTGGCGGGTGCGCTGGTGGAGCTGCTGGGCGACGGGGCGGCGCTCGCGGCGATGACCGCGCGAGCTGCGGAGGCGGTGGCGGGCCCGTACTCGTGGGAGGCGATCGGGAGGGCGCACGTGGCGCTCTACGAGCGCCTGCTCGCGTGAGCGACGCGTGGTGCTCGCGTGCGCGGAGCGCGACGTAGGCGAGAATGCTCGAGCGATATGCGCGCGGCACTCGAGATCCTCTTCTGGCTGGCGGCGGGCCTGATCGTCTGGACGCAGGTCGGCTATGCGCTGGCGCTTGTCGTTGCGGACCGCGCGCGCGCGGCGCGCTGGGGAGGCAGCGCGGTACCTGCGGTGAGCGCCCCGGCATCGCCTCCGACCGTGTCGTTGATCGTGGCGGCGCACGACGAGCAAGCCTCGATCGCAGCGAAGGTCGCGAACGCGCTCGCGCTGGACTACCCGCGGGAGCGGCTGGAGGTGATCGTGGCGTGCGACGGCTGCGCGGACGCGACGGCGGAGCGCGCTCGAGCGGCGGGCGCGGGCCTCGTGTTGGAGCTGCCGCGGGGCGGCAAGATCGGCGCGCAGGACGCGGCGGTGGAGCGCGCGCGGGGGGAGATCGTGGCGTTCTCGGACGCGAACTCGCTCTGGGAGCGGGACGCGCTGCGCGCCCTTGTGGCGGCGTTCGCACCGAAGCGAGCGGGCGGTAGTCCGGGCGCCGCGTCGAAACGCGTGGGCTACGCGTGCGGCGCGGTGCGCTTCGTGCAGGCCGCGAGCGGGCACGGCGCGACAAACCAGGAGGGCCTGTACTGGCGCTACGAGATGGCGGTGCGCGCGCGGGAGTCGCGGCTGTCGTCGATCACGGCGGGCAACGGCGCGATCTACGCGACGCGCCGCGAGGCGTATCTCGTGGTGGACCCGATCATGGGCCACGACCTGTCGTTCCCGTTCAACCTGGTCAAGCGCGGCTGGCGCGCGGTCTACGTGCCGGAGGCCCGCGCGAGCGAGCCGATGGTGCCTTCGATCGAGGGCGAGCTGGCGCGCAAGCGGCGGATGATGAGCCACACGTGGCCGATCGTGCTGCGCGGCGGGATGCTCGACCTGCGCGGCTACCCGCCGGGGTACGCGCTGATGATCCTCTCGCATCGGGTGCTGCGCTACGCGACGCCGTTCCTGCACGTGCTGGCGTTCGCGGCGAACGCCGCGATCGTCGCAGCGGACGGGAAGCGCTCGGCGCTGTACATGGTGACGCTCACGCTGCAGGTCGCGCTGTACGCGGCGGCGGGCTTTGGCGGCTTGATCCGAATCCGTCCGCTGCTGGTCGCGCGCTACTACGTGCTGACGACGGCATCGGTCGCGCTGGGCCTCTGGGACTGGTTACGCCACGGCACGAGCGCGAGCTGGGAGGCGGCGGAGGGGACGCGGCCGGGTGCATCCGTCAGCGCACCCCACGCCTGAGTGGTAGGCTTCTACCATGGTTGCAACCATCGATAGTGCCGGAAGAATCGTGGTTCCCAAGCGGCTTCGTGAAGAGCTCGGCTTCAAGGCTGGTCAGCGGCTTGAGCTGAGCGTTGTCGATGGAAGACTCGAGGTCGAGCATCCAACCACTCCGATGCGCTTGGAGAAGCGCGGAGGGCGGCTGGTGGCCGTCACTGACCGCGAGATGCCTACGCTGACGTCTGAGCTGGTCCGGGAGACGCTGGAACAGATTCGTCGGTGAGCGGCGGTAGCGGCACGCAAACGCCCGATAGCAGCGTGGTAATCGCTGCGTTCGCTACGTGGAACGAGCACCACGAGCTCGCGATCGAGGCGCTCGGCACGATGACGGACCTCGTGGCACACGCGGAGCTGGAGTCGTATTCGGTGCTTACACGCCTACCGGAACCATTTCGGGCGGAGCCGGGCCTCGTTGCGGACTACCTCCGCGAGGACTACCCCGGTGAGCGGCTGGTCCTGCCGGAGGTCGAGCGCCGAGCACTGATCACTCGCTTTGCGCGGCTGTCGATCGCGGGGGGTGCGGTGTACGACGCGATGGTGGCGGCGACCGCCGCTCATCACGGATACCGCCTGCTCAGCTGCGATCGTCGGGCGGCGTCGACGTACGCTCGCGTCGGGGTGGAGGTCGAGTATCTCTGATGGCTGCTCGCCCCCGGACATGATCCGCCGCGCGATCGACGTGGTCGTGGCGGCGGCGCTGCTGGCACTGACCTCCCCCCTGCTGGCGCTGGCGGCGCTCGCGATCCGCGTGGAGTCGCGCGGCCCGATCGTGTACCGCCAGCGGCGCATCGGGCGCGACGGCGCGCCGTTCGACATGCTGAAGTTGCGCACGATGGTGGATGGCGCGGAGCACATCGGGGCGGGCCTGGCGGTGAACGAGAACGACTCGCGGATCACGCGCGTGGGGGCGCTGCTGCGGCGGACGTCGCTGGACGAGCTGCCGAACCTGCTGAACGTGCTGCGGGGAGAGATGTCGCTGATCGGCCCGCGCCCGACGGTGCCGGTGCAGGTGGCGCAGTACACGGCGCGCCAGCGCGGGCGCTTGGCGGTGCGGCCGGGGATCACGGGCTGGGCGCAGGTGAACGGGCGGGCGTCGCTGCCGTGGAGCGAGCGGATCGAGCTGGACCTTTACTACGTCGAGCACCGCTCGCTGGCACTGGACGTGCGCATCCTCTGGCGCACGCCCGCACTCGTGCTCGGCGGCGGCGGGCTCTACAAGGGCCAGACCGGCGGCTGGGAGCAGTCGTGAGCGCGCGCGCCGCCGACGGGGTGCAGTCGTGACGCCCGCGATCCTGCTGACGGGGGTGGGAAAGCGCTATGACATCGTGGCGTGCTTCGCGGCGCTGACGAAGACGATCGCGGTCGACCCGAACCCGCTGGCGCCGGCGCAGTACGCGGCGCAGGTGCGCGCGGCGGTGCCGCGGATCGCGGACGCGGGGTACGTGCCGGCGCTCGCGGAGCTGTGCGCGCGGCACGGCGTGGGCGCGGTGATCCCGCTGACGGACCTCGACATCGAGGTGCTCGCGCGGGCGCGAGAGAGCAATATCCCGCCCACCCTGCCGGCGCTGGTGCCCTCGCCGGAGGTGGCGCGCGCGACGTACGACAAGTACGAGACGCACCTGCTGCTGGGGCGGCTGGGGCTGCCGTCGCCGCCGACGGTGCTGCCGGCGCAGGAGCCGGACTCCTACCCGGTGATGGTCAAGCCGCGGCGGGGCTCGGGGGCGCGCTCGATCCACCTCGCGCGCGACGCGGCGGAGAGGGATTTCTTCGTGCGCTACGTCGCGGAGGGACGCGCGGGCTACGCGGGGGAGCCGGTGATGGTGCAGCGCGCGATGCGCGGGCCGGAGCTCTCGATCGACTGCTTGGGGAACCTGGAGGGGCGCTGCGTGAATGCGATCCCGCGGACGATGCTGGAGTCGCGCGGCGGCGAGTCGATCAAGGGCGCGGTGGTGCGCGACGCGGAGCTGATCGAGCTGGGGCGGCGCACGATGGAGGCGCTGCAGGTACGCGGTCCGGCGACGATCCAGGTCTTCCGCGACCCGGAGCTCGGCGTGGGGATCACCGACGTGAACACGCGCTTCGGCGGCGCGTTCCCGGCGCCGGCGTACGCGGCGCTGCCGGGTCGCAGTTACCCGGAGCTGATCGTGCGGATGGCGGCGGGCGAGCGCGTGGAGCCGCATGTGGGCGAGTTCCGCGAGGGGGGCACGTTTACGCGCTACTACTGGCAGCTCGAGCTCGACGAGCACATGCGCCCGACGGGTAGGGAGATCGTCGCGGGCGGCCCACCCGCGCCGCGCCGCGAGAGCGGGGGCTAGAATCGATGTGCAGTGCACGCTCTGTTGGTCGACTCCCCGGCTGCTTCGGGCCCCGAGCAGCCCGCCGCGGCTGATCGCGCAGCGGGCGGATCGGCGCGCCCGCCCGCGGGCGATCCCCCCCAGCAGCAGCCCCCGGGGCGGACCTGCGTCAACTGCGAGGCGCCGCTGCGCGAGGGCCAGGAGTGGTGCCTGCAATGCGGCGCGGGCCAGCCGGGAAGCCTCGGCGAGCGCCCCAACTGGCGGCCGCTGAGCACGCTGGCGCTGGCGGCGATCCTGCTGACGGGCGCGGCGGCGGCGGCGGGCGCGGCGGCGCTGGGCGCGCACAAGACGACACCGCCGCGAACTTTGACGGTCGCGCAGGCGCCGCTGCCGACGACCCCGACGACGAGCACGCCGACGACGCCGCGCATCCCGGGCACGACGAGCACGCCGACGGCGCCGGCGCTGAAAACGCCGAAAGGCGGCACGGGCGCGAGCAACCCGCTGTTCCCGGCGACGAAACCACCGAAAATCCCGGCGCCCGCGACGACCCCGCCAGCGACGGGCACGGGGACTGGCGCGGGCACTGGTACGGGAACGGGCACCGGCACCTCGACGGGCGCGGGCGAATCGACGAGCGGCACGAAAACGGGGGCGGGCGAAAAACCCTCGACGACGGGGACGAGCCCGAGCGGCGAAGCGAAGACGCCGCAGCCGAGCGCGATCCTGCTGGACACGAACGCGGCGGGCACGTACAACCCCTACAACTACCCCGAAGCGGGCTTCGGGGACCCGGCGCTCGCGATCGACGGCGAAGCGTCGACGGCGTGGACGGCGCAGGTGCAGCCGAGCTCGGCGCCGAACATGGCGGAGGGCCTCGTGATCGATCTGAACACCGCGACGAAGCTGGGCGCGGTGAAGCTGGTGACGCAGACGCCGGGGATGACGGTGCAGATCTACGGCGCGAACGGCAAGCAGGCGCCGGCGACGATCACCGCACCGGGGTGGCTGCCGCTGAGCTCCTCGCGGGTGCTGAAGAAGAAGGCGACGCACGTGAAGCTACGCGCTTACACGCAGGGCTTGCGCTTCCTGGTGGTGTGGATCGTGAAGGCGCCGGCGTCCGCGGTGGGCACGCCGCAGGCGCCGGGCCACGTCGACCTCAACGAGGTCGAACTGTTCCCGCCGACTTCCTAGCGGCGGGCTTGCGGCGGCGGCTGCTCCAGGCTTCGTCGAGGAAGGCGGCGATCTCGGCGGTGAGGCGCTCGGGGCGTAGGCGCAGCTCGACGAGGGAGTCGGCTTCGAGCAGGCGGCTGTGGGGGAGCTCTTCGGCGAGCATGCCGGCGTCCGAGAAGGGGTGGACGGGGTCGCGGCGGTGGCCGATCACGAGCGCGGGCGCGAGGAAGGTGCGGCGCTCGGTGCGGTGCGGGGCGATGCGCCCGAAGTAGAGTCCCTGCAGCACGGCGGCGCCGGGCCCGGGGTCCTGGCGGACGGTGTCGAGGACGACGTTGCCGTAGTGCGGTAGCAGCCCGCGGGGGATCGCGCGGGTGAGGCGCGAGACCTGCTTCATGATGGGCTCGCCGAAGGTGAGCGCGACGAGGATCGGCGTGAAGGTGAGGGCGCTGGCGAGCAGGGCGTTGTCGAGGACGGGCATCTCGATCACCATCCCGCGCAGCCGCGCGGGCGCGGCGGCGGCGATCTCCAGGGCGGTGTTGGCGCCGAGCGAGGTCCCCATGACGACGGCCTGCTCGAGCTCGAGGTGGTCCATCAGCGCGATGACCTGCTCGCCGAAGAAGCGCATCGAATACCGCCACATGTCGCGGGGGCGGTCGGATTCGCCGTGTCCGAGCAGGTCGACGGTGATGACGCGGTTGCCGAGCGCGGCGAGGTCGCGCGCGAGCGGGCGGTGCATCTCCTGGGAGAGCAGCAGCCCGTGGACGAGGATCACAGGGCGGCTCGCGGCGGGCGCGGAGCGCGCGGTGCGCCCGCGGGCGCCGCCCGGCGTCACGGCGGCGGGGCCGCCGCCGTACTCGGTGTAGGCGATGCGCTGGCCGTCGTGGAGGAAGTGGGCCATACGTGCAGGGTACTCCTCGGGGTCGGCGCGGACTCGGTAGATCGGCGCGGGAATCGTGCGGGCAAGCGGGCGGGGGAAGTCCGTGGATCGCCCGCGTGCGACCGCGAACCGTAGGCGGAGATCTGGTTTGGGCGGTCTTTTGCGATCGTCCGCGCGGGCGTGCGCGGAGGTCGGGGCGGGTGGGCGCGAGGCATCCGCGCCTCGCGTCTGGGCGCCGTGGGGGACTCGGCGGGGTTGACATGCTGGCGGGGCGAGTTGACCGCGTGGCGAGGACGGCGTGAGTTGACGGCGCGCCGTGGGGGGCGCCGCTGGTTGCGGGCGGCGCGGTTGTCGCCCGTGGCGGCTCAGTCCGGCTGTCCCGCGCTCGGCTGGACTTTCGGCATGGCGGGTGTGCGATGAGCTGCCCAGGCGCGCTCGGGCGACCGGTAGCCGGTCCGCGATGGACCAGGTCGGTCCGAGAGCTGCTCTACCCTCGAACTTATGGAACCCTCCGCTAGCTATAACGCTGGCCTGTGTCTGCACACGTCCCAGTACCGCCGAACAGTTTCCTCCGCCCTCTTGAGCGGCTATCGCGACGCGGGGCGGCGCGCTCGCGGTCCGACGACGGCGAGCGGCTCTACGAGTGGGATGGTCTGCACGGCGAGGTCGAGGTATACGACAAGCGGGGCTATCACCTGGGTGTCGCCGACGCGGCGAGCGGACAGATCATCAAGGACGCCAAGCGCGGGAGACGGATAGATGTCTGACACGTTCATCGATGAGGTCCTTGAGGGCGCGGCGCTGTGGACGGACGTCGAGCGATGGGTCGGGGATTGGCACGCCGGGAATGGCGAGGGACGGGAGCTGCGCGAGTACCTTGGAATGACCTGGCCCGAGTACCAGCTTTGGGTCGAGCGCCCCGCCGCTCTCCGCATGATCATCGCCGCGCGTGAGCACGAGCTGCCGGTCGAGACGTTCGTAGCCGACTTCGACGAGATGGCGGTCGCCGCACGAGGCCTCTCTAGCGCCGACGTCCACCTAGTCGAGCGGTGGCTCAAAGAGACCGGTCGGCTCCCGGCCTGAGTCGGGAGCGGCGCTTGGCTGCGATGCTCGGTGAGCGCCTGCGCTTGGCGCCGCCGGTCGATGTGCGCAAAGTCGCAGAGCGGTTTGCCGAGGTCGAAGAGGCGGCGATCCCGGGGACGTGTGATGGATTGGCGATCGGCCCGACCCATCCGAAGCCGCGGATCTTTGTCAGGCCGACAAGCAATACGCGGCGGCAGCGGTTCACGCTCGCGCATAAGCTTGGACACGTGCTGCTGCCATGGCACGGTGCGAGCAACTTGGCATGCCTCACCCAACCCGGCGAGCCCGGCCACTATCGAGCGTCGCTGGCGGAGGCCGAAGCAAACCGGTTCGCGGTGGTGGAGCTTTCACGAAGCGGAGGTACGCGAGCAGCGCGGGGACGATGAGCGCACCACAAAGGAGCTCTTGGACGAGATCGTCGCTCGTCATAGCGGCGACGAGCGTGACCGCAAACGCATCTACGGATGCATCTCCAGCGTGATCGGGGCGGCCAACAGCCAGGCCGGACAAGACGGTCTTACGAAGGCAGCGGTACTCCATGCACGGTTTCGCTCACGGTTCGCTGTGAAGCGGGAGCTTCCGCAGGCGCTGCTGGAGGATCAGGAGTTTGTCTGGTGGCTGGAGCGGCGGGCTGGGGAGCTCGGCCGATAGGCACATAGCTCTACGTGGTCGGCTGAGTCACCCCTTATCTCAATGCCCACCTATCTATGGTAGCGAAAATCTATACTTTTCTGCGCTCTACATAGCGAAAAACTATAGATTCTCGCTATCCAGGACCGCTTTACCCTGCTCGATTTCCTGACACGCACGCTTGTACTCCGCTTGAGCATCGTCGTCGGCAAGCCAGTCTTGACGCCGTTTTCGTAGTAGCTGGTGTCGAGGGTCTTGGCCATGGTTAGGGATTGAGACGGTGTGATCATGGGGACGCTGCCAACACCCTTACTGCAAGTAGACCGTAACCCAAAGCGCTGCAACCTATCTATCAGCTGGGCCGGAGGGTGCTCGCGAGTCTATCCTCGTTCGTGGGTCGCGCTGGCCAGGCGTTGCGAAGCAGGTCTGCGACTATTTCGGAAGGTCGGTGGTGGCGGCGCGCGGCAAGCTCACGTAAACCCAACAGCAGGGAGGCCCAAGCCTATACTCACCACCCGACTGTCTAGTTCGCGGCCTCCTATGGGGTAGGGGTGGCGTACGCGCCGTCGGTGCGGCACGACGGGTGAGGCCCTATTCTGCCGACGCCTCAGCTCGCCGCGCGATCGTAAACGTCTTGCAACGCCGTCTTGAGGACCTGGAAGTCATCCGCGTGCCGGATGTGGAAGCGGAGGGTTCCGTTGCCGTCGACTTTGACCTGGTCGGGTGCCGATAGCCGCTCCTTGAACCAGTCGACGTCCCCGTCGAACCTGTCCTGCCACCAGGCAAACGCCCATTTTTTGGCGAAGTAGCCCTCCGCGCGGGTCTTGCCAAGGAAGCGTACGCGCCAGTTGCCGTTGCCTGGTATCGCGAAGCGGACCTCGGGGTGAAAGGACAGCTCGTCGCCCAGGGCCTGAAACGCCTCGATTAGCGGTCTCACCGCGTCGTCCGTGACGTGCGCGACGAGATCGTCGAGCGTCCGAACGGCAGGGCTCGCGGACGGCGGCGCAGAACTCGTTCCAGCGACGACTCCCACAACGCGCCTGGAGATGAACTCGTCGCCCTGCGGGGAACGGTAGTACTTGAACTCGTGGCCCTCCATGCGCACGCCATGGGTCGACAAGAAGCGCATCACGCGCTGTATCTCGTCCCCGATCTCCGAAGCCACCAGGATGATGCGTGGCCTGGTGTTGAAGCCGGCTAGAAACTCCTGATCGGTGGGTAGCGCCGGTTCCGTCTCCTCTTCCTCCTCTGAGGCGCCCTCTACGGTGGTGGCCGGGAAGCGCCTGTAGTAGGCATCCTTCAGGCTCGATGGCCCGTCGGGCTCCGAGAGCTTGGCAAAGAACTCGGTGGCAAACCCGTTCAATACCTCGTACGACTGCTCTGCGATCCACGCCGCGTAGTTGAGCGTCTGGAAAACGATGTCGTTAGGAGCGCGGTCGCGCTTGAACTCGATGACCACGATGTTCCGATCATCATCCAATGCGAGCAGATCGGGCCGCCGACTTGCTTGTACGGCCTTGTAGCCAGGCTGCTGCGCAAACAACGCAAGCTCGCCCACGACCGGAACACCGTTCAGCATGCTGTTCTTCACCCACGCCTCGATATCCCGCTCAAGATTGTCCTCCGCGAATACCTTGGGCGCCGCGAACGGCTTCAACCGCTTGTTGTCGCCGCCGCCCTCAACAAGAAATAGCGCTGGCAGATCGTCGGTCACCCTCGGGAGGGTTGCACAACGGATCAGGCGCCGGCGTCCAGCGTAAGGCCGCGGTCGGCGAACGCCCGACACAAGTGCTTGCGTGCGGATGCGAGAGCGACCACGCCGACCGGCTCCGTTCCCGAGTTGGACGAGATCGTCCGGCCTTGCCGAACGCGGCCAGCCAACCACGCGAGCGGCGGGGCGACCGCCGGCCGAGCGGACGACTTGCCCGACGCGGGGCCCCACGACGCGCCGCAGAGGCACCAGGCCGAGACACGACGCGCCTACTCGAAGTCACCCGCCGAAGACGCGGGGCAGGACGCCCCGCGCCCGCCCGCTTCGGTGATCGAGCGTACTCACGCGGACGATCCCCCAAGACCGACCCAAGCGTCACACTGGCCCGGGCGATTTACCGTGGATCGCCCGGGCTCGTGTGCCCTCATTCCCCATGCGATTCCCCGCTGTCCCAGTGCTCAGCGGGTCATCTGACGTATAAAACCCGCGTCGCTCGCAAAAGGTGCGCTGGCGCGCTAGCGTGCTCTGCGCAGTCGATCGGCGCACGCACCAGGGGACCGCGCACCGGAGCGCACACGATCGCGAGACGACGACCAGGAGGGACCCAGCATGGCCAAGCAGCCTCGAATCCTCGCCGGCCAGGCCGCCGCGATCACCGGCGCCGCGCGCGGCATCGGGCGCGTCACCGCCGAAGCGTTCCTGCGCCAAGGCATGAAGGTCGCGATCGGCGACGTCGATCTCGCCGCCGCGCGGCAGACCGCCGCTGAGCTCGGCCCGCGCACCGTCGCGCTCGCGCTCGACGTCACCGAGCGCGCGTCCTTCGCGCAGTTCGTCGCTGATGCCGAGCGCGAGCTGGGGCCGCTGGACGTGCTCGTCAACAACGCCGGGATCATGCCGATCGGGCCGCTGCTGGACGAGGACGACGCGACCACGCGGCGCATCCTCGACATCAACGTCCTCGGTGTCATCAACGGGCTCAAGGTCGCGCTGCCCGGGATGCGCGCGCGGCGGCGCGGGCACGTCCTAAACATCGCCTCCCAGGCCGGCAAGTACGGCTTCCCCGGCGGTGCCACCTACTGTGCGAGCAAGGCCGCTGTGATCAACCTCAGCCGCGCCGTGCGCAAGGAACTGCGCGGCAGCGGCGTCGAGATCTCCGTCATCAGCCCCGTCGCCGTCAACACCGAGCTCGGGCTCGGACTCGCCGAACCGCGCCAGCGCCAGTTCCGCAAGATCGAGCCCGGCGACGTCGCGGAGGCGATCGTGCAGACACTGCGCGAGCCCGCCTTCGACGTCCACGTCCCCGGGAACCTCAAGGTCGGCGAGCGCCTTCTCGCGCTCGCTCCACTGCGCATGCAGGACTCGATCTCGCGCCTCAGCGGCGCCGACGCAGTGCTCTCCCAGATCGACACCGGCGCCCGCGCCGACTACGAGCTGCGCGCCGCGCGCTCCGAGCCCGGCCTGCCGCCCGCGCAGGAGCCCCGCCAGATCGCGGAGAGGGCCGGGTAGCGAAGCTAACGGCCGAGGCGAGGCTACTTATCGCTTGGGAGGCGGGGGTACCGTCGCCGAAGGAAGTCTCCGAACATGGGCGCTGTATACGCATAGACGCCGTGGTCGTCGCGATAAACGACGTGCTTGGTGATGAGCCGCGAGAGGCTCATGGAGACCGCGCCGCGGGAGCGCGTCGTCGCTGCATCCAGGTCCGCCTTCGTGAATCGCTCGCCGCCTAGCGATGCGGCAACCCTCAATGTCTCCTGGTCGCCCCGGGTACTGCCCCTTGTCGGGCCGGTCGCGAACGCTATGTGGCTCGTCGTACATCAACGCGACGCCGCGACGCTGCTCGCGCGCGACGCTGCCGACCTCGGCGAGCGCGACGCGCAGCCTTTCCTCCAGTACGGACTGAGTGGGGCGGGCGCCTCCGGGAGCGACGGAGAGAGTCACGGCGCCGCCGATCGTGACCTGGACACGACTAATTGCTTCCAGAGCGGTGGTGACGCTGCGCTTCACGCGAGCCTTCGCGCTGAGCGTCTCCACGGCCTCTCGGAGGTGCTCAGCGATCGTGTTTGAGAAGTCCGTCTCGTCGCAGAGTCGCTCGCTCAAGTCGTGCCGGGGATCACGACCCAGTCGCGGTGTCGCGCCATGCGGTCGTACTCCTTCAGCAACACCGTCTTCCCGACGCCGCGCAGCCCGGTGATGCGCAGGCTGATCGCACCCCGCCTCGTCAACGCCGGTCGCGGTGTTCAGCACCTCCCAGGTGAGCGCATCTCGCGTCACGGCGCCTAGACCTGCAGGAGTGAGTGCCTCGCCTGCGCCCCTACCCCGCCGTAAGCCACTCCGCAATCAACCGCCCGATCTCGAGCCCCTGGTCCTCCTGCAGGAAGTGCCCGGCGTCGGCGATCGTGCGCGGCGCCTCGCGGCCGATCGCCGCGGCGAAGCTCTCGCCGACCGCGAGCGGCAGGACGGGGTCGGAGTCGCCCCACAGCATCAGCGTTGGGCGGCGGTCCTCGCGCAGCGCGCCCAGCACGCGCCGGCCCGCGGCCGCACCGGGCGCATCGGGCTCGTGCGGAATCAGCAGCGGGAACGCGCGCGCGCCCGCCTTCGACGCCGCGTTCGGAAACGGCGCCTCGTAACCCGCGATCACCGCGTCGCCGGGGTCGCTCTTGCAGCCTCCGCGCACGAGAAACCCGACCGGGAGGTCCTCGGTGCTCTGCACGAAGTCGCGAAACGCGAGCCACGCGTCGCTCATCTGCTGGCTGCCCGTGAACAGACCGGTGTCGAGGATCACCAGGCGCTCGATGCGCTCCGCGTGCTCCACGGCGAGGCGTAGCCCGATCGGGCCGCCCCAATCGTGCACCACGATTGTCGCGCCGCGCAAGTCGAGGTCCGCGAGCAGCGTCGCCGCGGACGCGACGTGGCGCTCGTAGGAGTACCACTCGAGGTCCGTCGGCTTGTCCGAGCGCCCGAAGCCGACGAGGTCCGGCGCGATGCAGCGAAAGCCTGCGTCGCGCACCGGCGGCAGGACCTTGCGCCACAGATACGACCACGTCGGCTCGCCGTGCACGAACAGCACCGGCGCGCCCTCGCCCTCGTCGAGGTGCGCGAGGCGCAGTCCCTCGACCTCGCGGTAGCGCGGCGCGAACGCGAAGTCCGGCAGGCCCGCGAAGCACTCCTCGGGTGTGCGCACCGCGTCGCTCACGACATCGATCCTACGGGATTGCCACGCGCGCGCGCATGCGTTAGGCTCGGCCTCGATGCACGCGGCCCTGCTTCTGAGCACCCCGGTCCTCGCGGCCGCAAAGAGCAAAGTGCCGTTCTACATCGTCGGCGGCCTGTTGATCTGCTGGGCGTTTGTGCTCTCGATGGGCATCGGCATGCGCCGGCCCGAGTTCCCCGGCACCGTCGCCGCGGAGCGCGCGGTCATCGGGATCACGGCCGCGCTCGTGCTCGTGACGATGGCGATGGCCGTCGTCACCTCCGGCGGCCCCGGCTAGCGCTCGCGCGACACACCCGCGCGGGGTGAGGCGATCTCACCCCGCGTGCTGCTCGAATAACGACTAACAAACCGGCTGAGGGGGAAACCTAGGAGCGGGATCGGTGCCTCGCGTGGTCCGTTATTGAGCGAAGGAGGAGGATGTCCATGTCTGAGAGCGATCTAGCCACCGAAGCGGTGGAGCGGCTTGAGCGCGCTGTCCCGCCGTCCGACGATCGTCATCCGGGCTTCGACCGGCGCGCGTTCATGCGCCGCGCTGCGCTGACGGGCGTGGCGGCCGGAGGCGTGAGCACCTTGCTCGAGGCCTGCGGCGGCGGTGGCACGAGCACCTCCAGCGCCTCCTCCGGCGGCGTCTCCAGCGAAGTGTTCGGCTCGCACCCGAGCTACAAATTCGTCGTCGTCAACCACGTCACGACGAACTCCTTCTTCGTGCCGACCCAGTACGGCATCGCCGACGCCTGCAAGCTGCTCGGCTGCTCGTACGAGTGGACGGGCTCGGAAAGCGAAAACATCAACCAGATGGTCAACGCCGTCAACACCGCCATCACATCGGGCGCGGACGGGATTGCCGTGTCGTTGATCAGTAAGACCGCCTTCAACGTGCCCATCGAAAACGCGCTGAAGGCGGGGATCCCGGTCGTGGCCTACAACGCCGATGCTCCATCGCCCCCCAACAAGCGGCTGTCCTACATCGGCCAGGACTTGAAACTGGCCGGCGAACTGATGGGCAAGCGGATCGTCGCCGCGGTGGGTTCGGGCGATGTGGTTCTGTTCACCGCCGACGCGGGCTCGGCGAACCTGCAGCCGCGCCTCGAAGGCGCCGAAAAGGCGATCAAGGACTCGGGTGCGCCGATCACGGTGCACACGATCGTCACCGGCTCCCTTGAATCGGGCGAGAAAACGGCGATCGAATCCTATTGGACGGGGCATCAGAGCACGAAGGGGATGTACGCCGTCGATGGCGGCGACACCGCGGAACTTGCGGGTGTGATGCAGAAGCTCGGGCTCACCGCGAAAGGCATCAAGGCGGGGGGCTTCGATCTGGCCGAAAAAACCCAGAAACTGCTCCACGAAGGCTATCTCGAATTCACGATCGACCAGCAGCCCTACCTGCAGGGATTCCTGCCGATCTTGCAGCTCTTTCTATGGCAGGTCTCGGGGTCGTTGACCGGTCCGGCGGAAGTCGACACGGGCCTGAAATTCATCGACAAGGAAAGCGTCGCTCCGTACGTCAACTCGAAGAGCCGCTTCGAGGGGACCTCCTCCGCAGCGAAGGTAGTGCCGATCCCGGCGGGCACCGCCGCTTAGGCGATGGCCCAGGTGGCGGGGGAGCCGGGATCGCCCGGAGCGCCAACCCAACCGGCGGGAGACTCAGCGCACAGCAGCCGAGTCTCCCTGCCCGGCCGCAACGCGGTGCTCGAACGCGCGCTCTCGCTGCGCGAGGGCAGCATCATCGTCGTCACGCTGCTCGTGGCGATCTATTTCTCGGTGAACACGAGCACCTTCCTCACCAGTGCGAGCTTCAAGACGTTGCTGCCGTTCTTCGCCCCGTTCGCGATCCTCGGCGCGGGCGAGGTGTTCGTGATGATCCTGGGCGAGATCGACCTGTCGATCGGCGCGACCTACCTGTTCGCGCCGTTCCTCTACTACAAGCTGGCGACGGCGGGGATTCCGTACGTGCCGTGTGTGCTGATCGCGCTGGTCGGCTGCATGGTCGTCGGCTTCATCAACGGCTTTTTCACGGCGATCGTCGGCATCAACTCATTCGTGACGACGCTCGGCATGCTGTTCACGCTGGAGGGGCTGACGCTGATCCTCTCCCACGGCCAGCCGGTCGCGATGCCGGGCGCGGAAGTGACGAGCACGACGGTGAAGGTCGGTCACGTGATCCATGGGGTGCACGTCGTGCTCACCGAAACGGTCAACCACGTCTCGACATTCGCGAAAGTCCTTGGTGAGGGCACCTACTCGGAGTTGATCTGGGCGATCGCGATCGTGGTCGTCGGGCAGGTCGTGCTGACGTTCACCCGCTGGGGCCTGTACACGGTGGCGGTCGGCTCGAACAAGCTGGCCGCCGCGGAGGCCGGGGTAGGGGTGCGCCTGGTGATGATCCGCAATTTCATCCTCTGCAGCGCCGCCGGCGGCTTCGTTGGGATCCTCGAGGCGGTGCGGGCCTCCTCGGTGCAGCCGGACGTCGCCGGAGCGAACGAAATCCTGTTCAAGGCGATCTCGGCGGCGGTGATCGGCGGCACGCTGCTGGCCGGCGGGTCGGGGACCGTCGTCGGCGCGCTGATCGGGGCGCTGTTCCTGGGAATCCTCAACGATGGGCTCATCCTCAAGGGTGTCAGCGCCGACTACCAGCTCTTCTACCTCGGTCTCGCGATCATCCTGGCGATGAGCATCAACGTGTACGTGCAGCGCGTCCGCAGGGGGTCCCGAAGTGGCTGATCGGCCCGTTTCCGCCGAGACGGTCGTCGGCCCGGTCGCGGCTCCTGACGACGTGCTGCGCGTCGAACACATCGCCAAGCGCTTCGGCCCGGTGACGGCGCTGCGCGACGTCAACCTGCACCTGCGCAAGGGGGAGGTGCTGGGCCTGCTCGGTGACAACGGCGCGGGCAAGTCGACGCTGATCAAGATTCTGTGCGGCTTTCAGAGGCAGGACTCCGGCGAGATGTTCCTGCACGGCGTGCCCTTTCAGCCCAAAAACGTCGACGACGCGCGCGCCCAGGGCATCGACACCGTCTTTCAGGACCTCGCGTTGATCGACGAACTCTCCGTGTACCACAACCTCGCGCTGCGGCGCGAGAAGGTGCACCGTCCGATCCCGTTCCTGGCCAACCGTGAGATGAAGCGCGAAGCCCGCGCGGCGTTGGATGAGATCGGCATCAACATCCCGCGGATCGACGTGGCCGTGGCGCGGCTGTCCGGCGGCCAGCGCCAGGCGATCGCGGTCGCGCGCACGGTCAACTCCGACGCGGACATCATCCTGCTGGACGAGCCGCTGGCGGCGATGGGCGCCAAAGAGGGCGCGCAGATCCTCGACTTGGTGGCGCGCTTGAAGGCGGACGGCAAGGTCTCGATCATCATGATCTTGCATAACTACGTGCACGTGTTCGAAGCATGCGACCGCGTGAGTCTGATCCAGGACGGCGTGATCGCACTGGACAAGCCGACGGCGGAGACGTCGGTCGAGGAGCTGACCGAGATCGTCGTCAACGAGTACCGCCGCGCGCGCGAGGCGTCGCAGGCGGCAGCGGCGCGCCAGGATTCGTAGGCTTCCTGAGTACGATCCGGGGCATGCATGTGCGGCTCGGCCTCGGCGTGGTGCTCGGCTGGTCTCTCTACGCGGCTTGCACGGCCGGCGCGACTCCGGCGGCGCTCGCGCAGTGGTCGGCGCCGAGATTGCTCGCGGGTTGCGCGCGCGCGAGCTCGCAGGCCGCGCCGCTCGTGGTGTTCCCGAGCTCGCAGCCGCAGGTGCGCAGCGGGCCGGGCGCGCTGGTGTGGAGCGGACCCGGCGGCTGCGGTGGTGGCGCGGCGGTCGCGAGCGGCGCTGAAGCGGGGGCGGGCGGCGCCGAAACAACGCAGACGTACGGCGCGCGGCTCGGAAGCGATGGTCTGCCGGGCCGCGGTCGCGCGCTGCTCGGTGCCGGGGAGCATCCCGTCGAGGTCGCGGCGGTCGCGGGAACCGCGCTCGGGCAGGTGATCGCGCTCGGCGACGGCGTGCTCGCGGAGGGCAACTCCCCGGGCGCATTCGCGGCGCCGCTCGCGCTCGACGGTCCGGCGGCGCCGGTGACGGTCGCGAGCGGATACCTCGGCGACACGGCGGTCGTCTCGACGATCCAGGTACAGAAGGCGCGATCCCCGGTGCTCGACGACGCCTCGGCCCCCCCGCGCCACACATCGCGCGGCGGGTGGGATCTCGCGGTGCGCGTGCAGCGACACTACAGCTCGACGCCGGGGCCGGCGCGGCTGCTGGCGGCCGGTGCGAGTAAGCCGAGTGGGCTGGCGGTCGCGATGGACTACCGCGGCGATGTGCTCGTGATGTGGACAACGGCGGCGGGGGCGATCGACGCGCGCGAGCTCGATGCGGCCGGTGCGTTCGGACCCCTAGAGCGGGTCGGCGTCGGCGTCGGCGTGAGCGAACCACGGGTGCTGATCAGCGATGACGGTCGCGCGATCGCGGTGTGGCGCGAACGGGCGCCCGCGTCCGCGCGCGGCGGCGGGCCGGCGGTGACGAGGATTAAGGCGAGCATCTCGGGGCCCGGCATGAGCTTCACGCGCGCGGCGCTCGTCGAACGCTTCACCGACCTCCCCGGCCTCGAACCCCCGCCGGGCGCGCTGCGCCTGACGCGCCTGTCGAGCGAGGCGGTGATGATGGCGTGGACGGGGATGCGCGCGGGGCGCTACGTGGTGCGCGCGTCGCCGGTGTCGCTGCGCCGCGGGGTGTGGGCGCCGGTCACGATCTCCCCGCGCGGTCGCCAGGCGTTGCTCGCGGACCTCGTGGCGGGGCCGCGCGCGGAGGTGCTCGCGCTGTGGACGACGGCGCCGCGCTTGGGCGACGGCAGCCTCGACCCGCGCCGCGTGGCGATCTTCGCGGCGTGGGGGCACTATGGCGGCCACGGCGAAGCGCGCTTCGCGGCGCCGGAAGCGCTCGCGGCGCCAGGCCCCAACGGCCTCCCGGCGGCGGCGTTCGATCCGCAGAGCGACGCGGCGCTCGCGGCGTGGACGGCGGGTCTGCGGGCGCCGCGGATCGTCTACGCGCAGCGTGCTGCGGGACCGCCGCCGCCGCCGCTGGCGCTGGTTGCGGAAATTCCTTTGCTGTGCGACTACGCGAGCATCGAAAGCAGCGCCATGCGGATCGGGACGCCATTGGCGGCCTGCTGGAAGTAGGCGGCTTGCGGGAGCGAGTCGACGTCGGTGGCGATCTCGTGGATGCGCGGCAGGGGGTCGAGCAGCAGCTGGACGGCGGAGCCGGCGAGGTCGGCGGCGGTGAGGCAGTAGCGCTCGCGGTAGGCGGCGGCGGTGTCGGGGTCGGCGATGCGCTCGGTCTGGAAGCGGTTGAGGTAGAGCACTTCGCGCTCGAGCAGGCGCTGCATGTCGGTGCTCTGCGCCACGGTGAGCCCGCGCTCGCGCAGGTCGTCGAGCTCGTCCTCGTCGAGCCAGAGCTCCTCGGGGCCGACGAACAGGACGTCGTTGTCGGGGTAGTGGCAGAGGCCGCGGCAGAGCGAGTGGATCGAGCGCGAGTGGCCCTGGTCGAAGCCCATGCCGAGGCGCAGCGAGTGCAGGCGCCCGAGCTCGTGGTGGATCGTGTACATGTCGATCAGCGCCTGCGTGGGGTGCTCGTTGGTGCCGTCGCCGCCGTTGATCAGCGGCACGGGGCTGACTTGCGCGACGCGCTCGGCGACGCCGGGTTCCTCGTGGCGCAGGACGATGAGGTCGGCGTAGGCGCCGACGACGCGGACCGTGTCCTCGATCGACTCGCCCTTGGATAAGGATGAGGACTCGACGCCGCGGTGCTCGATCACGGCGGCGCCGAGGCGCGCGGCGGCGGCGTGGAAGCTGAGGATCGTACGGGAGCTGGGCTCGAAGAAGAGCAGCGCGATCACGCGACCGGCGAGGCTCGAGAGGCGCGTAGGGATGCGCAGCGCGGCGGCCATGTCGTCGGCGGTGTCGAAGATCTCGCGCACGAGCTCGTCGTCGACCTGGTCGATCGAGGTCAGGTGATCGAGCACGCGGCCAATATAACCGCCGCTACACGAGCGCGGGCGTGCCGGCCTCGAGCGCGAGTAGTTGGCGCTTGCGATCGAGGCCGCCGCCGTAGCCGGTGAGCGAGCCGCTGGCGCCGATCACGCGGTGGCAGGGGACGACGATCGCGATCGGGTTGCGGTTGTTGGCGCCGCCGACGGCGCGGGCGGCGCCGGGCTGCGCGACGGCGCGCGCGATCTCGCCGTAGGAGGCGGTGGCGCCGTAGGGGATCGCGCGCAGGGCGCGCCAGACGTCGAGCTGGAAGGACGTCCCGCTGGGTGCGAGCTGGAGGTCGAAGTCGTGAAGTTCACCGGCGAAGTAGGCGTCGAGTTGGCGGCGCAGCTCGACGAACGGCGTCTCGTCGCGCGTCCAGTCGGTCGGCCGGGAGGAGGTGCGGCCGGGAAAGTGCAGGCGTGTCAGCGCGCCTGCGGAGTCGGCGGTGACGAGCAGCTCGCCGACGGGGCTCGCGATGTGGGTGAAGCGTGTCGTCGATGCGGCTGGTGGGGAGGCGATGGCTTGAGTGATCATGACAGGCACTGTGGCACGCCGGCGTGACCAGGCCGAGCGGTTTTCGGACACGGACATAGATGGGGATGTCGCTGTCCGAAAGCCGCTAGTCAATGGCTGCATACTGAAGGCATGACGGCCAAGCTGGACAGCTCGCTGCGCAACGGCCACGACGACTTCGACGTGCGCTACCGCATCCTCGGCAGCCGCGACCGGCGCTTCGATGGGTGCTTCTTCGTGGCGGTGACGTCGACGGGGATCTACTGCCGCCCGAGCTGCCCGGCGATCGTGCCCAAGCGTGAGAACGTGCGCTTCTATCCGACGGCGGCGGCGGCGCAGGGGGCGGGTTTTCGGGCATGCCTGCGTTGTCACCCGCACGCGGTGCCGGGCTCCCCGGAGTGGAACCGTCGCGGCGACGTGGCGGCGCGCGCGATGGCGCTGATTGCGGACGGCGTGGTCGATCGCGAGGGCGTGGCGGGCCTCGCGCGCCGCGTTGCCTACAGCGAGCGTCACCTCACGCGCCTGCTGAGCGCGGAGCTCGGCGCGGGCCCGCTGGCGCTGGCGCGCGCGCAGCGCTCGCAGACGGCGCGGATGCTGATCCAGACGAGCGACCTGCGGCTGATCGACGTGGCGTACGCGGCGGGCTTCGCGAGCGTGCGCCAGTTCAACGACACGATCCGCGCGGCGTATGGGCGGACGCCGACGGAGCTGCGGCGCACGGTCGCTGCCAGGGCAGGCAACGGAGTGGCACGCGGCGGAGCGACACACAACGGGGCGAGCAGCACCGGGACGGCGCGCGCGCTGGCAGCGGTCGAGCCCGGCCCGGGCGTCCTGACGGTGCGTCTGGCGTTCCGTGAGCCGCTGCCGTGGGAGCGCCTGCTGGGCTTCTTGGCGGCGCGCGCGGTGGCGGGCGTGGAGGAGGTGCGTGACGGCATCTACCGGCGCACGCTGTCGCTCCCGCACGGTCACGGGATCGCGGCGTTGGCGGTGGCGCCGCGCAAGGGCCGCGAGCCGCGCCACGTGCGGTGCGAGTTGCGCCTGGCGGACCTGCGCGACCTGACGGCGGCGGTGCAGCGCTGCCGGCGGCTGCTCGACCTCGACGCGGACCCGGCGGCGCCGGCGGAGCACCTCGCGGGGGACCCACTGCTGGCACCGCTCGTGGGCGCGGCGCCGGGGCTGCGGGTGCCGGGGACGGTCGATGGCGGCGAGCTCGCGATCCGGGCGGTCCTCGGCCAGCAGGTCTCGGTCGCGGCGGCGCGCACCGCGGCGGGCCGTCTGACGGAGGGCCTGGGCGAGCCGCTGCCACAGCGGGACGGTGCGCTCACGCATCTGTTCCCGACGACGGCGGCGATCGCGGCGGCGGATCTCGCGCAGCTGCCCGGTCCCGGCAGCCGCCGGGCGACGCTGCGCGCGCTGGCGGGCAAGCTCGCGGAGGGAGAGCTCGCGATCGACCCCGGCAGCGACCGCACGGAGGTCGGGGCGGCGCTGCTCGCAATCCCCGGGATCGGGCCGTGGACGGAGCAGTACATCGCGATGCGCGGCCTCTGCGACCCCGATGCGTTCTTGCCGAGCGACCTCGGGGTCAGGCGGGCGCTGGAAATGCTCGGCGTGCCGTGGCGCGGTCCGCGCGAGGCGGCGCTGCTGGCGGAGCCGTGGCGGCCGTGGCGCGCGTACGCGCTGCAGCATCTATGGGCCTCGCTCGCCGCAGCCTGACGCGGGCGCCGCGGGAGGGGCTGATCGTGATGCTGCGTCGCTGCGCGACCTCGGGCCGGTCCTCGTCGGGGCTTAGCTCGAAGCGCGCGAAGAAGGCGCTGAGCACGACCTTCATCTCGAGCATCGCGAAGCTGGCGCCGATGCAGCGCCGCCGCCCGCCGCCGAAGGGCAGCCAGGTGTAGGTGCCCGGCGGGCGGCCGCCCTCGCGCTCGAGGAAGCGCTCGGGGCGGAAGGCGTAGGGCTCGGGATAGATGTGGGGGTCGTGGTGGACGAGGTGGGCGTTGAGGACGAGCACGACGCCGGGCTCGTAGCGCGTGCCGCCGATCTCGAGGGGCTGCTTGACGAGGCGAGGCTCGGCGTTGGGCAGCACGGGGCGCCGGCGCATGGCCTCGTGGATCGTCGCGGTGAGGTACGCGTCGTCCTCCTCCGCGTCGAGCTCGGCGGTGAGGCGCGCGCAGACGGCGGGCTCGCGGGCGAGGTGCATGAATGTCCAGGCGAGCTGCGAGGCGGTGGTCTCGTGGCCGGCGACGAGCGCGGTGACGAGCTCGTCGCGCAGCTCGGCGGGGCTCATCGGCGAGCCGTCGTCGTGCGTGGCGGCGAGCAGCAGCGCGAGCACGTCGGCGCCGTCGCCGCCCTCGCCGCGGCGCTCGTCGATCAGCTCGTAGATCAGCGCGTCGGCCTGCGCGAGCAGCGCTTGCAGGCGCCCGAAGGGCCCGCGGCCGCGCATCGCTCGCTCCATCCAGGCGGGCGGTGGGGGCAGCAGCGAGAGGGGGCTCTCGGTGAACTTGAGGACGCGTGTGAGCAGGTCGCGCAGCTCGTCGAGGCGCGCGCCGCGCTCCAGTCCGAAGACGGCGCGCAGGACGATCTCGAGCGTGAGCCGCTGCAGGCGGGGGTGCAGTTCGATCGCCTCGCCGCGCGGCCAGTCGGCGAGCTCGCGCGCGGTGAGCTCTTGCATCAGCCCCGCGAGCGCGTGCATGCGCTCGCCGTGGAAGGCGGGCAGCAGCAGCTTGCGCTGCTCCATGTGCGGCGCCTCGTCGAGCAGGATCACGGAGTTGCGCCCGATCAGCGGTTCGAGGATGCGGGCGCCCTCCCCGGGGTGCAGGACGTCGGGCGGCGCCATCATCACTTCCTTGATCTCGTCGGGGTCGGAGAGGACCACGAACGGGGGCTGCCCGAGGAAGCGGACGGTGTAGCGCTTGCCGTAGCGCGCGCGGTTGCGGTCGAGGATGGCGGTGGGGCGCGTCCAGGTGGCGAGCGTCTGCAGCGCGGTGGGCATGCGCGGGCCGGGTGGGAGTGGGGTCTTTGTGGGACTGCTCATGCGACTGCTCCCCGGGTCGGCGGCGTGCGCTTGGGAGGACCGTGCGGCTGAGAGGACGTTAGCGCGTAAACGTCCGCGAGGTCCCGATCGCGCGGCCGCGGCCTACGGCGCGAACGTCCGCGAGGCGCCGATCGCGCGGCCGTCGGCGCCGAGCGCCTGGATCTCGAAGCTCGCGTAGCTTCGGGGAACGGGGATCGCGGTCTCGAATCCGGACCGGGCCGCGTTCGCGACGACGGTCAAATGGTTGGCGCTGGCGCCCGCGAGGACCCGCCACGAGACGATGCGGGTGGCGCCGTTCCAGCTCGCGTAGACCGTGGTCCGGCCGCCCGCTTGGCGCGCGGCGCCGACGGGTGGGGTGAGCGGCAGGCCGAGCCACGGCTGCAGCGTCGCGCGGTAGCTGAGGTCGGGCTGGGGGAATTCGGCTTCGAGCAGCAGCTTGCCGGAGCGGCTGTACTCGGAGAGGTAGCGTTCGGAGCCCCAGCCGACGAACACGTTGCCGTCGGGCAGCGGCTCGGTGTCGCCCATGTATTCGGTTTCGAACTTACCCCCGCCGGTGTACTGGGCGGCGAGCGTCGCGGTGCGCGCGCTCTGGTTCAGATTGAGGATCAGCCCGCGCGATGGGCCGGTGGCGGGGACGGAGGTGCCGCCGCCGGTGAGCTGGCAGCAGTGGTCGTCGAACACGGTGACGGTCGAGCTGGAGGGCATGCGCACGTCGTGCTGCCACTGGAAGGCGGCGCCGGGGCCGAACTTGAAATCGGAGCGGCGGCCGCCGAGGGTCCACACGATCCTGCCGGTGTCGATGTTGACGAGGTAGGCGGCCCAGGTGCTGCGCATCGAGACGAGGAAGTCTTCGCTGCCGACGAGCTGCACGGAGTTGACGTGGTAGGCGTCCCAGGGGAACCCGTTGGTGGGCAGGGAGGCGTAGGAATCGCCGAGCGGGATGTGGTCGAGCGCGTCCCAGCTGCGCAGGAGCTTGCCGGTCTCGAGGTCGTACTCCTGCACCGCGGAGTCGATCAGCGCGCCGTTGTAGGCGCCGCCGTAGCCGGAGAGGTCCTTGGGGATGTTCTTGTTCGCGGTCACCCAGGCGTCGTCGCCGGAGATCGCGAGCTCGTGCAGCGTGAGCACCCAGCCGTCGGCGCCTTTGAGCCGCGCGACGGTCTGGTAGTGCTGGTTGACGACGACGTCTTCGCCATTCTCGGTGGCGCCGGTGTTGGTGACGACTCCCTGCCACCAGGCGAGCGCGGGCTTGCCTTGATAGGTCTGCAGGCTGAGGTTGGCGGCGGCGACGCGCTTGGGCACGGGCTGGAACCAGACGGGCTGGAGGCGGTTGTCGAGGATCAGTGGCCCGCTCTGGCCGACGAGCGGGGGTTCGTTGAGGTCGAAGAAGCTGGTCGCGAAGATGTAGCCCGGCGCGAGCGCGGCACTCGGTGCGGGGCCGATGCTGCGGAGCTTGGGCGGGTGCAGTGTGGGGGCGGTGAGGAAGCTGTAGGTGTCGCGCGTGGTGTAGGCGCCGATCGCGGGGCCGTGGGAGCCGGCGAAGGCGAAGTCGACCGCGACGAAGCCGGCGACGACGACGGCGATCGCGATCGCGAAGCGCCGCGCGGCGGGGATCAGCTCGCCGCTGGGTTTGGGCAGCGCGGTGAACGTGACGAGCGCGGCGGCCGCGGTGAGCCCGCCGCCGATCAGGTAGGCGAGGCGGAAGCCGTCGGTGAGCGCCTGCGGGACCTGCTGGCCGGTGCCGATCAGGTGGCTGGAGCGCTGCGTGGCGAGCGTGACGAGGATCGCGAGCCCGAGCCCGCCGCCGACCTGGCGCGAGGTGTTGACGAGGCCGGAGGCGAGCCCGGTCTGCCCGGGCTTGGCGCCCTGGGTGGCGGCGATCGTGGAGGGGACGATCGACATCGCGATCCCGGCGGCGGTGAGCAGGCCGGGGAGCATGATGTAGACGAGCGGGCTGCCGCTGGCGCCGACTTTCGCGAGCAGCAGCATGCCGGCGGTGAGCATGACGAGCCCGCCGCCGAGGACGGTGCGCACGCCGAAGCGGGTGACGAGCGTGCCGGTGCGCGAGGCGACGGCCATGATCATCAGCGTCATCGGCAGGAAGATCAGGCCGGTGTGCAGTGGCGAGAGACCGAGCACCTGCTGCAAGTAGAGCGAGCTCACGAACCACATCGGGAACAGCGAGGCGCTGAACAGCAGCACGATGTTATTGGCGATTTGCAGCGGCTTGGTGAGCTCTTTGAAAGGGATCAGCGGTTCGGCGGCGATGCGCGTCTCGATCACGCCGAAGACTGCGAGCAGCGCGATGCCGCCGATGATCGGGCCGAGCGCGGCGAAGGTGTCCCAGCCGGCGAGGCCGGCTTCGACGACGCCGAACACGAGCACCATCTGCCCGACCGTCAGCGTGACGGCGCCGGCGACGTCGAAGGTCGCGCCCGCGCGCGCGCGGCGGCGCTCGGCGACGACGGCGTACGCGACGAGTGCGGCGGCGATCCCGATGGGGGGGTTGATCAGCAGCACCCAGCGCCAGCTGAGCTCCTGGGTGATGATGCCGCCGAAGAGCATCCCGGCGGCGCCGCCGAGGCCGTTCATCGCGGCCCACGCGCCGATCGCGCGATGGAGCTGCGGGCCGGGCGCAAAGGATGAGGTGATGATCGCGAGCGAGCATGCGGCCATCAGCGCCCCGCCGAGTCCCTGTGCGGCGCGGGCGAGCACGAGCAGCGTGCGGTCGGGCGCGAGCCCGCCGGCGAGCGAGGCGAGCCCGAACAGGAGCAGCGCGAGGACGAACATGCGGCGCTGCCCGAAGTGGTCGGCGGCGCGGCCGCCGAACATCAAGAAGCCGGCGAACGTGATCGCGTAGGCGTCGACGATCCACTGCAGTTCGGGCGCGGAGAAGCCGAGGCTCAGCTGGATCGAGGGCAGCGCGACGTTGACGATGCTGAGGTCGAGGATGACCATGAACTGCGCGACGCAGCACACGGCGAGCAGCCAGCCCAGGCGCGGCGCGCGGCCGCCGTCGGCGGGCGGCGCCTCTGGCGCTCCCGGACTCGTTGCCGTCTCGACGCTCACAGGGCTCGATCCATCTGCGCGTTGCGCGGCGAGTGCTTGGTAGGGTGAGCGCCCGAGCCAGCGAGCGACGATTGGAGTCCGGCCGATGAGAAGAACGCCACTGACCGCCATGCTAACGCTAGCGGCGACGCTGGCTGCGACCGTCGCGGTGGCGGGATGCGGCGGCGGCAACGGGGGTAGCTCGTCCACGAAAACGACGACGAGCACCCCGACGACGACCACGACGACGGCGGCTCACAAGCACAGCTCCAAGCCGGCCTACTGAGGCGGGCTACCGGCACTCGCGCCGGCCTGCTGATGCTCGGGGTGGTGCGCGCGCGGTCTGTGCGCCGGCGGCGCACACGCGAGCGCTGATCGAGAATCGCTCCCATCCCGTCCGGGTCTTCAGTGGCTCTGAAGCGAGGCGGCGTAGCTGATGACCGCAGTCGTCGGTGAGGTGCCGAGGACGTGGCCGGCGGCGTCGAGTGCCTGGACGGCGACGCGGGCGTAGGTCGTGGGCAGGGTCGTGGAGCTTTCGAAGCCGCTGGCGGGGATCGCGGCCTGCGCGGCGAGCGAACCGGCGTCCTTGCCGGCGAGCACGCGCCAGGCGGCGACTTCGGTGGCGCCGTTCCAGCTGGCGTGGACGATCGTCTCTTCGCCGGTGTTGTTGAGGCTCGCGAGGACGGTGGGCGGGCTCAGCGGGCGCCCGTTCCAGGGGTGGCGGAAGGCGCGGTAGAACGACATGTCGTAGGGCAGGTGCGCGTCGAAGAGCAGCGCGCCGTCGGCGGCGTACTCGCTGATCGCGGGCACGCCGCCGTAGCCGACGACGGCGTGGCCGCTGGCGAGCGTCTGCATGTTGCCCTGGCTGGCGGCGAGCAGCGGCGCGTCGGGGTGCGTGTAGGCGGAGGCGAGGCGCGCGGTATGCGTGTGGAAGTCAAGCGCGATGCGCAGCGCGCGCGACTGGTGGTGGATCGGCGGGTTGGAGCCGTCGTCAAAGAACGTGACTTCGCCGTTCGCGAGGATGCGGCCGTCGTGCTGCCAGGCGGTTTCGGTGCCGGGGCGCATCTTGAAGGAGCTCTCGAGGCCGCCGAGGCGCCAGAGGATCTTGCCGCTCCCGCCTTGCAGCTGGTAGCCGGCCCAGGTGCTGCGCGCGGAGATGAAGATGTTCCCGTCGGGCTCGGGGTCGATCGAGTTGATGTGAAACCAGTCCCACGGCGTGGCGGTGGTCGGCGTTTCGACCTCGGACTCGGAGGGGGCGACGTGGTCGAGGCTGTGCCATTCCCAGCGGACGAGCCCGGTCTTGATGTCGATCTCCTGGATCGCGGTATCGGTGATCGTTCCATCCGCGGCCCCTTTCAACGAGGTGAGGTTGCAGCGGATGGGGTTGAACGCGGTGATGTAGGCGACGCCGTGGGGAGCGATCTGGAAGTCGTGCAGGTCGGCGTGCAGGCCGTTGCCGCCGGGGATGCGCGCGATGGTCTCATAGCGGGAGCTCATGACGACGTCTTCGCCCTGGCCGAAGCCGAGCGAGAGGACGCGCCCGCGCCACCAGGTGAGGTCGCGCTGGCCTTCGTAGGTCTGCTCGTTGAGGTCCTCGGCGGCTTCGCCTCCGGAGAGCTTGTCGAACCAGACGAGTCGGCCCTGGGGCGTGTAGATGAGGGGTCCGTACTGGCCGGGGCCGGGGCCGTTGGTCGTGAAGATGTCGCCGGCGGCGGGGTCGCGGTCGGGGACGCTGACGCTGAGGACGGGCGCGTGGACGCCGGGCAGCGTGTAGAAGCTCTGGTAGTCGGCGGGCGCGGCGGCGGGGTTGGGGAACTCGGCGACGGTGGCTGTCGGGTAGGGGGTGTCGACGCGGAAGGCGAAGGCGATCCGCTTGGCGGCGATCGTGGCGCGCACTTCGACGCGCTCGCCCGCGGCGAAGGGAGTGTCGGGCGCGAAGCTGGCGCCGTCGCCCTGCGAGTAGGCGTGGAGCTGGCCGGCGTGCGAGCCGCTGCGCTGCCCGACGACCGAGACTTCGTCGATCTGTGCGGCGGGGGCGCCGAGGAAGCTGATCTGGGTGTGGGGATTCGCGGTGTCGGTTTCGGGCGCGGGCGAGACGTCGAGGCCGGTGCCGGGCAGCGCGGCGGTGTGCGCGAGGGTCCTCGGCAGGCACGCGGGGGAGGCGCTGGATGCGCTGGACCCCGCGAACCGCAGGCTGGGCGAGCCGAGGGCGATCGCCAGGATGCCCCAGGCGAGCGCGAGTGCGGCGAGGATGCCGAGGATGATGCGTGCGTTGCGATGCATGTGCGAGTGCGGTACCCACGCGTGCGCCTGCCGCACGCGCGAGCGTCGAGGGCGGAAGGGTGCCACATCCGCTGTGCGGGAGCGTAAGAGTTGGCTTACGGCTTTTGCTGCTCGGCGACGCGCAATCCCCCCACGGTTGGGCGGACGGGCTGCTTCAGGTGCTCAGCCGCCACGCATCCTGTTGCGAGGCTCCTCTTGCGGGGACCTTGCAATTGAAATGGAGCTAGGGGGACTCGAACCCCCGACCTCCTGGGTGCGATCCAGGCGCTCTCCCAACTGAGCTATAGCCCCGCGAGGCACGGGTGACGGCCGACCAAGTGTAGTGGGAGATCGGGCCTGCGCGGGGTCCCGTGGCGGCGGCCCGGCGTGACGCCGGCGAAGCCGTTGGGAGGGGAAGGTATGGTTTGGGCGCGCAATGGGATTGCTCGACGAAGCCATCCGTGAGCACCTGGAGCTCAAGCGGCAGCACGGTGCCGATCCGGATGATCTGGCCCGCGAAGAGCGCGCGGCGCTGGCGCCGCTGCGTGCCGGCGAGGAGCGGGAGGCGGAGGAGCGGACGCTCGATGACGACATCGACGCCAACGAGTCGCTCGATGTTGGCGTCGACGTCAACGAGAAGCTCGCCGACGACGAGGAGGACCACGGTGTGGTCCTGGATTCGTCGAACGTGGTCCAGGAGACCGTGGAGATCGATATGCGCGGTGCTCGAGGGCGAGGGCGAGGGCGAGGGCGAGGGCGAGAAGGGCGTGGGCGGCGCGGAGGAGGATGATGAGGCGTGGGAGACGCCCTCCGGCGGGAGACGGGAGGCGCGCGCGACTCCGGTGGTCGCGAGAATCGAGCCGCTCTCTTCGACGCCGGACGCCGAGGATGAGCCCCTCGAGGCGCCGGCGAAGCGGGGACGTCTGTTCAAACGCCGCGCGCGTAGCTGATCCTCTCCGCGGAGAGCTGCGGCAGATGGGATGGCAGCGCGGCTCGAAGCAAGCCGGGGGCGGTGCACGGCGTATATTGAGGAGGCGCGGGGCCATAGCTCAGCTGGGAGAGCGCCTGCTTTGCAAGCAGGAGGTCGCCGGTTCGATCCCGGCTGGCTCCATCTAGGAAGCGGCTGCAAATCGGCCGGTTCTGGGGACGGATTGGTATTCGATTGCACTCGGTCTTGGCGGAGAGTACCGCAGGTGAGTACCACATCGGGCCTGATTTTGCGGGGGATCGGTACGGCGGCGGTTTGCGGGCAGGGGGTTGGGGCGCGTCGTGCGAACCACCTGCCGAAGCCCCGGGTAGCGAAGCGCGTCGGTGGTCGCGGGCGCAAGGCACCGGATTACTCCCGCGACGTGGGGGCCGCTCGTCCCGGTGAGCGCCGACGTGAGAAGTGGAGCCGAGAGGGCTGCGTCGCGTGCGTGGCACGATACCTGGAGAGTGCCACGGGGCGGTCCACGCGCAGCGGCTACGCCGACTGGGCCTCGGCGCAGGAGCGGGCGCCTGCGCTCGGCACGATCGAGATGCACGGCGGCTGGAAAGTGATGCACAGGCTGGCGCAGGAACGAGTACGGGACGCGCCGCCGTCCACGTAACAGCCCTGCGCCTCCTCGCTCGCGTGCTCCGCTGTGTCGCGTGATAGCTTGGCCGCCGTGTCCGACGACGGGTGGGTGGACTTCTTCGTTGATGCGCCGAATGACTCGGCCAGCGCCGAGTTCGTGGCTTTCCTGCGCGAGCGCATGCCCGAGGCCGAGGTTCAGGCAGGGCAGGGCGGCGAGGCTCTGCCATCAGCGGCACCCCTTCATCGTCACCGCTCGCGTTGCAGCGTCCGCGTGCCGGGCGAGGGCGCCGGGGGACGGCTGCGAGGCTGCGGAGCGTCGCCGCGGACCTGGACGTTGAGGTTGACGACGGCGACCGGCTGACGATCATTCTCGCGTGACGGGGCAGACGATGGCCGTGACGCGGCGCATCGCGGGTGGACCCGGCATCCTCGTTCTCTTGTTGCTCGCGGGCTGCGGGTCGGCAGCGACAAAGACGACGACCGTAGCGCCCGAAGCGTCCCGAACGGCGTCGCAGCGAGCCGTCGTGGGCGTTCTGACGAGCTATGAGAACGCTTACAGCGCGCATGACGCCAGCGGACTCCGAGCGATCCTCGCGGCGAGCGTTGCGCGCACCGGGCAGGGTACGGGCGGCTGCGAGCACGTCGCGGGCGAGGCGCCCGTCCTCGCGGCCTACGAAGCGCAGTGGACGGCCGGCGCCGGGCGCTACCAGCTGGTCGGACTGAGCCCGCGGGCGGTCATCGTCGCTGGGCACACGGCCTCCGTGAAGCTCGGCTATCGCATCGCCCCGGCGAGCGTAGGCCAAGTCCGGTTCCGTCTCGCCGACAGCGGAAACAAGTGGCTCATCACGAGCATCGCCGCGGGCTGCCACGTAACCCCGACGACCGCACCGGCGACGACATCGGCGACGGCGACGGCGACGGCGACGGCCCAAACTCTCAGCGCCAGCGACTGGAGAGAACTGGAAGGCAAAACCGATGGTGCGCTGATCATCGTGCTCGGCAGCAAAGCGCCTGCGGGCGAGGAGGGCCGTGTGGCGTTCCTCCATCACGAAGAAGAAGCGAGTTCGGAAGCGAGCTGCGCGCAGACCTATAAGGCACATACGCCGTGCTACCAGCAGGTCGGCGAACTGCTCGCCCACACCGCAGCCGAACAACGCACGCAGGCCGGCGCGATGGCCGAACACGTGCAGGGTGCCTGCGCCGAGGCGTTGCAAGCCGACGCCGGCGTCTGGGCTGGGCTGGAACGTGTCGCCCAGAGCTTTGAGCACGAAAGCGGGTCTGGGGAAGGGCAGGACGAATGGCAGAGCGCAGCGGCACCCGCAGAACACCTGATCACCTTCGCTCGTACCACTGCGGGGGAAGAACCCCGAACGGAACTCGGCGCGGGGTTGGAAGCATGTAAGCCGAGCGGGGCGTGATGGCTATCCCCGGGTGGCTTGCGTAGGTTTGTCCAGGTTTTCACATGTTTGCAGGTGTACGCTCGGCAACCGGGCAGGTGCACAAACCCCTCCAGCGAGGGCCTATTTTGGCTCTAGCTGGATAATGAAAGCGGTCCAACGGGTCGGATGAGTGCTCGGATTTGGCTCTGGGTGGTAGTTGACAACTGTCCCTCAGACTTGTGCCCCCACGGCGTCCGCTCCCATCACTGGGTCATCGTCCGCGATGAGCGTCGCGGTCTGGCGTGCGATTAGGGTTCCGTGCGGGAGACGCCAGCCAGCGCGTCAGACTTGACGGCCGCATGCGGCCGAGGTCGAATCGCGGTCCCCAGCGAGGGTCGGGCAGCTCGGGGTGGGCGAGCGACGGTGTCTGCGCTCGGCTGGTGCGCATCGCGCCGCCGAGACGCATGATCCGCTGGGCGTCTTGTCCTTCGGCGCCGAGATCGTCGCGGGCGATGAACCAGTCGGTTCCGTGGCGTGCCCTCGTGGCCTCGACGTAGGCGGTCTCCTTGCTGGTCTGCCAGCCGCCGGTGAGCACGACGGAGCGCTCTACGGTCGCGCCCTGCTGCCGGTACACGTGCTGCGCGTAGGCGAGTCGCAGGGAGTCGAGGTGCTCGCCGGCGAGCCGGATTTGGCGCTGTGACCCGTCGAGCGTGATGGTCACGCCTCGCTCGTTGATGGCGCTGACTTGGCCGCGGGTGCCGTTCTCGACCCGTGGCTGCCCCAGTGGGCGGTGCTGGGCGATGAACGCGATGAGGTCGCCTTCGCGTAGGCCGTAGTGGACGCCGTGTAGCGGGATCTCGTGGTGTCCGAGTTCGCCGCGCTCTGCGCGGAGGTGTTGTGCGCGGGCGTTGAGCCGGTCGATCTCCGTGTTCGCCGCGTCGGCGATCAATGCGACCTCGCGGATATCGCGGCCCTCTGTGAGCGCGGCCCATGTTTGCACGGCATGCTCTGCTGCTTGGTCGCGGGTGTCGGAGAGGTGCAGCTGGCCGCGTGAGGCGTAGTGCGCCATCGCGCGCTCTGGTTCTCCTGCGCGTAGTGCTTGCCATGCGCGCTGGTCGGCGGGGTCCTTGGTGCGGTGGATGTCTGCGAGCTCGGCGGTGGGTGCATGTTCGCTGATCCGGTCGAACATGCCGCCGGGGCCGATCGAGGGGAGCTGCTTGCCGTCGCCGACCGCGATCAGCTTTGCCCCGGAGCGCTCGATGAGCCGGGTCAGGGCGTCGAGGCGCTTGTGGTCGACCATCCCGGCCTCGTCCAGGATTACTGTCGTGTTACTGCCGACGTGGATGGCCCGCGTGTTTGCGCGAGCGACCAGCGCGTCCAGGGTGAGTGTCTGTCCGGCGAGCGCGGGGCTGTCGGCGCCGAGCCGCTCTGCGGTGGAGCCCGACACGGCGACCCCGATCGTCTCGCGGCCGGCGTGCTGCTCCGCGCGGGCGGCGGCGTCGATCACGACCCCCTTGCCTGTCCCGGCGGGGCCGACGAGGACCGCGGCGCGCTCGGGGCCGGTGAGCACTTCGAGCGCGTGATGCTGCTCGGGGCTGAGTGGTCCGCCGACGCGCTCGGCTGCCTCACGGGCAGCGTTATCGCGTGCAATGTGGCCGACGTCTCGGCCCGCGGGCTGGGCGAGCTGGGTGGCGCGGCGTTCGATCGCCTGCTCCTGCGCGCGTACCGCTAGGGTGGTCATCCGCCCGCCCTCCAGAGTCAGCACGCGACGGTCGCGGACCATCTCGCGCGCGACTGCAAGCGCTTCGTCCGGTGCCATCTCTCCGGCGGCCTGCTCCAGCACGACTGCGCGCAGGTCGCGCTGCTCGAAGACGGCGTGCTGCTCGGTCAGCTTCGCCTCGACACGATCCTCAATCTTGCGCTCGGTCTTTGGCCGCTCGGATGCGCCGATCAGCCGCACGGCCTCATCGGGGCCGAATCCGTGATCGCGAGCGGTCTGTGTCCACGCTCGTTGTAGGTCCGAGCGTGTGGTCAGCACCTTGGACCGGCGGTTCTCGAGCGCGAGGTTGCGCAGCTCGCCGCGTTCGGGTGCGCGGCCGTAGCGGGCACGGAAGCGCTCCGCCGCCCTGGCGACCTCACGCGAGCGCCCGGAGAACGCCTCGCACAGCTCGCGGGGGACACCCGCGATCTCGAAGTACCGACCATCCTTGCCGGTGCCCTGCTCGATCGTGTACCCCTCCCGCACGAGCTCGTCGGCGAGCGCTGAGCGGTAGAACGCGCCGAGCTCCCGCGCGGAGCGGAAGACCGGCCGGGACCCGACCGCCACGATCCGGTCGTCCTCACGGACCGCACCCGTGATGACAACATGACTGTGCAGCTGCGGATCCGGGGCCTGCGCGCCCTGGACGCCGCGGGCGGTGGTGTGTCGGTACTCGGTGGCGATCACGTCCTTGGCGTGCTCTTCAACGACCTGGCCGCTGTAGCGACGGCGCACAACCGGCACTTGCTCTCGCAGGTGGCGGATCGTCTGCTCGACCGCACTGGCGTGGGCTTGCTCGATCTGCTCGCGCTGCCAGGGATCGCCGAGTGCCCAGACCGTCGAGACGGACTTTGGTGCGCTGAACGTCACGTCGATCCCGCCGCCCCGGCCGCCGCCGGCGCCCTCCGGGCGTAGCCATCTGCCGGTGCCTGGGTGGCGGCCCTCCATCAGCGCGATGAAATCCTTGTCGTCCACCGGCTCGCTGGGCTGAACCCCGAGCCTCTCCAGGGTCTCGGGATCGGCGAGCCAGCGGCCGGGGGCCTGCGCCATCTCCCCATCGGGGGTCAGGTAGTAGTCCCCGCGCTCGGGCTCAACCGTCTTGCTCTCCAGGTAGCGCGCGTACCCACCGCCCCGAGACGCACCTATGCTCGCCGCCGTCATCACATGGGTGATGACCCTCAACTCGCCGAACCGGCCAAGCAATTAGCACAGCGCTCGCCGTGCCACGGCACAGCCGTGCATCTCGTCTGTGCTGCTGTGGGAGCGAAGCGACGTGAGGCCGCTCGTGAGGGCCGTCAGCCCGCTGTAGCGAGTGAGGTGGCGACGGCTGGTTCGTTGTCGAAGCCGCGTTTGGGGGACCGCTCGCGTAGAGCTGAGCGAAGGGGCTCGGGGCTGGGCCGCGAACTCGTTGGCCGGTCCGGGCGGGTTGGGGTCACTAACCCACAACACCAATTCCTATGCCCAGACGTCGATGAGCACCATTCCCAAATCCGTAGCCACTCATCCGCCGCTTACGCGCGACGACGTGCTCGACGGCCGCGATGTCGCCGAGCTGCTGCACCTGCCGATCTCAACGGTCCTTGAATACGCGCGGCGCGGACTGCTACCTGGACGCAAGCTCGGACGGCGATGGATCTTCCTGCGTGACGAGGTC
>DATHPS010000036.1:0-23986 GCA_035483545.1 Solirubrobacteraceae bacterium
GAGCACGGCGCGCGCGCCGTCGAGTACGGCCGCGGCAAGCTGCGCGAGAAGTGCCTCGACGCCGTCGTCGTCAACGACATCTCCCGCACCGACATAGGCTTCGAGGCCGATGCCAACGAGGTCACGATCCTCACCGCCGAGGGCGAGCGCCACGTCGCGATCGCCGCCAAGGCACGCGTCGCCGAGGAGATCCTCGACGCCGTCGCGCAGCTGCGCGGGTCGCTCTAGCGGGGTCTAGAGGGTCTAGCGGGGTGCGTAGCGGGATCCCGCGGCGTGCGCCGCGGCGCCTCACGCGTCCACCGCCGCGCGTGGTCTTTCTACAGTGAGGGGAGCCGCAAGAGGACCCGACTATGGACAGTGTCTACGAGCTCTACCGACGCGGATGCGATCTGCTCAGCCACGGTGACTACCAGGCCGCGATCGTCCCCCTGAGCCGCGCGCGTGAGCTCGAACCCGACAAGGCGTCGATCCGCGAGGCGCTTGGACGTGCCCTGTTCCATGCGCAACGCTACGAGGACGCCGCGGCCGAGTTCGGTGCGCTCGCGGCGCGCGCGCCGACCGACGACTACGCGCTCTTCTGTCTCGGGCGCGCGATGCAGCAGCTCGGGCGCCATCGCGAGGCCTGCCACCCGCTCGCGCTCGCCTGCTCGCTGCGTCCCGAGCGCGGCGACTATCGCCTCTACCGCGACCGCGCGCGCCGCGCCGCCCACAGCTCGTGAGCATCCCGATGCTATGCTCGCCCGACAGCTTTCGAGCCGGCGTTCGCGCGTCGGCTGCCGTACCGGAAGTGGGCGCACGCCCGCTTTTTTTATGGAAGGAGGGCCAATGACGCCACTGCAGAGAGAGATCGAAGAGCGGCTCGCCGCGCGCGAGCCCGACGTCGAGGTACTGCTCGCCGAGCTGCTCGGCGGCGAGACCCTGCGCGTGTTCATCGACCACCCCGACGGCGTCACGCTCGCGCTCTGCGAGCGCGTCACCACTGCGTTGGGGGAGCTGCGCGAGCGCTACGCCATCGAGGTCTCCTCGCCCGGCATCGAGCGCCCGCTGACCAAGCCCGATCACTTCCGCCGCTTCGTCGGCCGCCGCGCCCGCGTGCGCACGCGCGGCGTACCCTCCGACATCCGCGCCGCCGCCGCGCCGAGTCGACGCAGCTACACCGGCGAGCTCGTCGGCGCCTCGGACACCGAGATCACGCTCGCCGCCGACGAAGGTCTCGTGACGATCCCCTACGCGCAGATTCGCCGTTCGAATCTGGTCGAGGAGTAGCCGCCATGTCGCGTGAGATCCTCGAAGCAATGCACGCGCTCGCGCGTGAGAAGGGCATCGAGTCCGAGAAGTTGATGGTCGCGCTCGAGGACGCTCTGCTGTCCGCCTACAAGAAGCAGCCCGGCTCGGCCAAGTACGCGCGCGTCGAAATGGACCGCGAGACCGCCGACTTCCGCGTCATCGAACTGATCATCCCCGAACGCCTCGAGGCGCACCTGATCGTCGAGACGATCGACGAGGGCACCGTCGTCGACCCCGAGACCGGCGAGCTGCGCGAGCCCGAGGAACCGGAAATCGATCCCGCGAAGTTCGAGCAGTACCGCGACCAGATCGACGAACGCGACGTCACCCCCGATGACTTCGGGCGGATCGCCGCGCAGACCGCCAAGCAGGTCATCCTGCAGCGCATTCGCGAGGCCGAGCGCGACATGATGTTCGAGGAGTACCGCGACCGCGTCGGCGAGCTCATCACCGGCATCGTGCAGCAATCCGACTCGCGCTACACACTCGTGCAGCTACGCGAGCGCGTCGAGGCGCTGCTGCCGAAGTCCGAGCAGGTCGACGGCGAGCGCTACGACCACTCGCAGCGCATCAAGGCCGTCATCAAGGAGGTCTCCGCCTCCACCAAGGGGCCGTCGATCATCGTCTCCCGGCGCGACCCCGAGCTGATCAAGAAGCTGTTCGAGCTCGAGGTTCCCGAGATCGCCGACGGCCTCGTCGAAATCGCCAACGTCGCGCGCGAGCCCGGCTACCGCTCGAAGATCGCGGTCGTCTCGCATGCCGACGGCGTCGATCCCGTCGGCGCCTGCGTCGGCCCGCGCGGCTCGCGTGTGCGGATGGTCGTCTCCGAGCTGCGCGGCGAGAAGATCGACATCATCCCCTTCAACGAAGAGCCCGCGCGCTTCGTCGCCAAGGCGCTCTCGCCCGCGCGCGTACGTGAGGTGCTCGTCGACGACGACGCCAAACAGGCCACCGTGATCGTGCCCGACGACCAACTCTCGCTCGCGATCGGACGCGAGGGCCAGAACGCGCGCCTGGCGGCGCGCCTGACCGGCTGGCGCGTGGACATCCGCTCGGAGACCGAGTTCGCCGCCGAGGAGGCCGAGCACGGCTACGAGGAGGAGGAGGTCTCCGGCCGCTGCGCCGCGATCCTCTCCAACGGCCGGCGCTGTCCCAACGCGACGCAGCCCGGCTCGCGCTACTGCGGCCTGGAGACCCACCAGGCGCTCGCCGGGATCGACAGCGACAGGGTCGCCGATCTCTCGCCCAATGGTGGCGCGGTCGCCGAGGTCCAGGAGAGCGCGGGGGGGCAAGCGCCATAGCGGGCCACGTGCCCCGGCGTCGCTGCGTGGGTTGCGGGCGCATCGCGCCGAAGTCCGAGCTCGTGCGTCTCGCCGTCGCCCGCGATCGCGATGCGCGCCGGGTGCAGCGCGCGGTGATCGACGCGGCGGGGACGCTGCCCGGTCGCGGCGCCTATCTCTGCCGCGGGAGCGATCCGAGCGCGCCTTGCCCCGACTGCCTGCAACACGCCCTGCGTCGCGGCGCCGTCGCCCGCACGCTGCGCCGCAACGTCAAGCTCGACCTCGGAGAGTCCTCGGTCGAGACCGCTAATTCGTAGAATCGATAACTGATAGCCGATGAGCAAGAAGCGAGTACACGAGATCGCCAAGGAGCAGGGCATCCCCAGCAAGGAGCTGCTCGAGCGTCTGCGCGCCGCCGGCGTCGAGGTCAAGGCCGTCGCGTCCTCGGTTGACGAGTCCGTCGCCCTGCGCGCGTTGCGCGGCGGCGATGGCGCCGCGGCTGCGAGCGCGAGTGCCGCGTCCCCAGCGCCAGCGACTCCCGTCGCCTCCGCACCGGCAGCTGCTGCGGGCGCGGCAGCGCCAGCCGCCGCGCCCACGTCTCCGCGGGCAGCGGCGGCTGTGGCCGATCGCAAGGCTGCGCCGGGTGGATCGGCCGAGCGCGGCGCCGCCACGGCGACCGCAGTCGCAGCGCCGCCCGCGCCTACCGCGATCCAGAGCGCCGCAGCGCCGCCCGCGCCGGCATCGGCCCAGAGTGCCGCAGCGCCGCCCGCGCTGGCATCGGCCCAGAGTGCCGCAGCGCCGCCCGCGCCTACCGCGGTCCAGAGCGCACCGTCTGCGCCCCACGCGACCGCAACGGCTGACGCGCCGGCGCCCACCACGAACCCCGACGGGACGAGCGCCCCCGCTCCCGGCGCTGACGCGCAGGCCGGGGGAGAGCGGGTGCGCCCGACGCGCGACTCGCGCACCGGCGAGCGCGCGCCCGGCGGCACCGGCCCCGGTGGCCGGCGGCGCGTCGTGATCGACTCGCAGGCCTCGCGCCGCCAGCAGGCCGGGCCCGCCAACCAACCCCAGCGCCGCCCGCGTCGTGGACGCCGCCGGCGGGGAACCTACGACGACACGATCGCGCCGATCGACAACACCGCCGCGACCGGCGACGGTCAGCTCACGCGCATCAATTCGGGCTCGACCGTCAAGGACGTCGCCGAGTACCTCGGCGTGCCGGTGCCGGAAATCATCAAGAAGCTGATGTCGCTCGGCGAGATGGCGACGCTCACGCAGACGCTCTCCGACGATGCGATCCAGGTGCTCGCGGGCGAGTTCGACAAGGAGATCGAGATCGTCCACGCGGCCGACGATGTCGAAGCGGAACCCACTTTTGAGGACGCCGACGAGGACCTCGTCGATCGCCCGCCGGTCGTCACCGTGATGGGCCACGTCGATCACGGCAAGACGTCGCTGCTGGACGCGATCCGCGAGACCGAGGTAGCGGCGGGCGAGGCCGGCGGCATCACGCAGCACATCGGTGCCTACCAGGCCCACCACGCGGGCAAGGTCATCACCTTCTTGGACACGCCCGGCCACGAAGCGTTCACCGCGATGCGCGCGCGCGGCGCGCGCGTCACCGATCTCGCTGTGATCGTCGTCGCGGCCGACGACGGCGTCAAGCCGCAGACCGAGGAGGCGATCGACCACGCGCGCGCCGCGGACGTCCCGATCGTCGTCGCGGTCAACAAGATCGACAAGGAGGGCGCGCAACCCGAGCGCGTGCGCACCGAACTCACCCAGCGCGGCTTGCAGCCCGCGGAGTGGGGCGGGGAGATCGAGTTCGTCGACGTCAGCGCCAAGACCCGCCAAGGCCTCGACGGCTTGCTCGACACGATCCAGGTCGTCGCGGACCTCGAGGAGCTCAAGGCCAACAGCGACACCGAGGCTTCCGGCACCGTGATCGAGTCCAAGCTCGACCCCGGTCGCGGCCCGGTCGTGAGCATCCTGATCCAGCGCGGCACGCTGCGCGTCGGCGACGCGCTCGTCGCGGGCGCCCACTTCGGACGCGTGCGCGCGATGCACGACTTCACGGGAGCGCGCATGAAGCGCGCGCAGCCCGGCGAGCCCGTCGAGGTGCTCGGCTTCGACGGCGTGCCCGAGGCCGGGGAGTTAGTGCGCGTCGTCGAGAACGAGCGCCGCGCGCGCCAGCTCGCGGGTGAACGCGCGAACCGCCTGAAGACCGAGGCGCTCGCGCGGCGCTCGGGGCGCAAGATCTCACTCGAGGACGTCTTCAAGCTCGCCCGCGAGGGCGCCGTCAAGGAGCTCAGTCTCGTCGTCAAGGCCGACGTCGCCGGCTCGCTGGAGGCGATCGAGGACGAGATCGCCAAGCTCCCGCAGGACGAGGTCAAGGTCAACATCATCCACCGCGGCGTCGGCGGCATCAACGAGTCCGACGTGATGCTCGCCGCTGCCTCCGCAGGTGTGATTCTCGCGTTCAACGTGCGACCCGTCGGTGACGCGCGCCACATCGCCGAGCGCGAGGGCGTCGAGATCCGCTCCTACGCGGTCATCTATCGCGCGATCGAGGAGCTACGCGCCGCGATGCAGGGCTTGCTCGAGCCCGAGGAGGTCGAGAGCTCGCTCGGCCAGGCCGAGGTCCGCCAGCTCTTCCGCGCGTCGCGCATCGGTGTGATCGCGGGATCGCACGTCACGGAGGGCAAGATCACGCGCGGCGCGCGTGTGCGCGTCGTACGCGAGGGCACCGTGATCTACGACACCACGATCGCGAGCCTGCGCCGCTTCAACGAGGACGCGCGCGAGGTCGCCGCGGGCTACGAGTGCGGGATCGTGCTCGCCAACTTCCAGGACCTGCGGGAGGGTGACGTGCTGGAGAGCTACGAGACGCGCCAGGTCGAGCGAGAACTGTCCTGAGGTAGCTTGCTGGCACCGGGATTGCAATCCGGGGTCGCGGGGAGGGTAGGATGAGCACAGGACGCATGCGCCGCGTCGACGAGGCGATCAGGCAGGTGATCGGGGAGGCGGTGGCGGGCGAGCTCAAGGACCCACGCGTGGGATTTGTGACCGTGACCGATGTAAGGACCAGCGCCGACCTCAGCCATGCCCGCGTTTACGTGAGCGTGCTCGGCGACGATCCCGCTCGCGAGGCGACACTGGATGGGCTGCGCAGCGCACACGGCTACCTGCAACGCCGCATCGCCTCCGAGCTGCGCTTCAAGCGTACGCCGACGCTGAGTTTCCTCTACGACGACACGACCGACCGCGCGCTGCGCATCGACGAGTTGCTCGACAGCGAGGTCGCCGAGCAGGAGAGTGCTCGCCCGTGAGCGAACGCAACGGCATGAACGGCACGGGAGGCGACGCGCGCGAGCGCGTACTGGAGCACCTGCGCGCGGACACGTGCTTCGTGCTCGCCACGCACGAGAGCGTCGACGGCGACGCGCTCGGATCGCTCGTGGGCATGCAGGGGCTGCTCGGCGCGCTCGGCAAGGACGCGCTGATGTTCATGGCCTCGAGCGAGCTGCCGCTGCCCGACGAGTACCGCTGGTTCGAGCTCCCCAATCTGATTCAGGTGCCGCCGGCCGACATCGCGCAGCGCACCGTCGTATTCCTCGACTGCGGCAACATCGATCGCAATTCCGCCGAGGTCCTGCGCGACGGCGCGCATCTGCTGAACGTGGATCATCACCACGACAACACGCACTTCGGGACGCTCGACTACGTCGTCGCGAGCGCGTCGTGCACGGCCGAGATCATCTGGGACCTGATGCACGGTCTGGGAGTCACGCCGACGCTCGCGGTCGCCGAGGCGCTGTACGTCGGCCTGGTCACGGACACTGGGCGCTTCATGTACGAGAACACCGGTCCGCGCGCGCACCAGATGGCGGCGGAGCTGATCGTGGCCGGTGTCGACCCGCAGGAGATCTATCGCCGGCTCTACGAGGATCTGCCGTTTGCGAAGATCGCGCTGCTCGGGCGCGCGCTCGCGCAGGTGCAGCGCTACGACGGCGGTGAGCTGACGACTGCGGCCCTGAGCGCCGCGGACTTCGCGTGGGCGCAAGCCGAGGACAGCTACTCCGAGGGCATCATCGATCACCTGCGCGCGGTCAAGGGCACGAAGGTCGCGGTGCTCGTGCGCGAGCTGACCGCGGCGCAACGGCGCGGCTCGCACAAAGTCTCCCTACGTGCGACCGGCGACGACGTGGACGTCTCCGCGATCGCGCGCGCCCAGGGCGGGGGCGGGCATCGTCGCGCGGCCGGCTTCACGACGACGCTCGAGCTCGACGAGCTGATCGCGTTCCTGCGCCGCGAGCTCGCGGCGCAGCTGCATCCCGAGCACGACGGGCACGTCGCGCCGGCGCCGGCGTGAACGGGACTCCGTCCGCGCCGCCGTGAACGGGAGCCCGTCCCCGCCGCCGACGAACCTGACCCTAAGCGGAGTGCTGCCGATCGACAAGCCCGTCGGTGCAACTTCGCACGACGTCGTCGCCGCCGTGCGTCGCGCGCTCGGTGGTGTCAAGACCGGACACGCCGGCACGCTCGATCCGTTTGCGAGCGGCTTGCTGTTGGTGCTCGTCGGCGCCGCGACGCGCATTCAGCGTCAGCTGATGGAGCTGCCCAAGCGCTACGAGACGATCGCGCGGCTCGGCGCGGTCTCGAGCACCGGAGACCCCGAGGGCGAGATCATGCTCACCGGCCGGCTGCCGCCCGCGGACATGCGGCTGCCCACGGGAGAGCTCAGACAGGTACCCCCGATCTACTCCGCGATCAAGGTCGGCGGCGAGCGCGCCTACCGACGCGCGCGCCGCGGCGAGCGCTTCGAGATGCCGCCACGCATCGTCACGGTCGACCGCTTCGAGCAGCTCTGGCGCGAGGAGTGCGTCGAGTCGGCGGGAGACTTGGAGGGGGAGGGAGACGCGGTGCCCGCGAGGAGCGCCCGCGCCGGCTATCTGATCGAATGCTCGTCAGGTACCTATGTGCGCTCGCTGATCGCCGATCTCGGCGACGCGTACTGCGAGCAGCTGCGCCGCACCGCGATCGGACCGTTCCAGGTGCGGGACGCGCTCGCGCCGCCGTCTCGGGGCGAGCGTTGGCAGCTCCCGTCGGGGATGCCGATCACGATCGAGCGGGCGCTGCACGCAGCGGGGCTGCGCAGAAGGTGAACGAGCCGCTGACGGTGTGAGACCGCCGCGCGGCCTTCCGCGCCACTAGGCTGTGCGCCCGTGGAGATCGTTCGCCTGCCAGACGTCGAGCCCGGGCAGGGGCGCAGCGTGGCGGTCGGCACGTTCGACGGCGTGCACCTCGGTCACCGCGAGGTGATCCGTGGCGCGGACAGCGTGCTTACCTTCGACCCGCATCCGGTCTCGGTCGTCGCGCCGCAACACGCTCCCAAGCTGCTCACGAGCCTGGACGTGAAGGCCGAGCTGATCGCGGCGCTCGGCGTGGCGGAGCTGGTCGTGATTCCCTTCGATGCGGACTTCGCCGCGCGCGGTGCGCGCGAGTTCATCGACGACGTGCTCGTCGGCGCGCTGAACGCGCGGCGCGTCTCGGTCGGCGAGAATTTCCGCTTCGGCCATCGCGCGCAGGGGGACACGAAGCTACTCGCGGCTGACGGTCGCTTCGAGGCCGTCGTGCATCCACTGCTTGAGGTCGACGGCGAGGTGGTCTCCTCCAGCCATATTCGCGGCCTCGTGCTTGCCGGTGAGGTCGATCAGGCGGCGCGCTTTCTCGGTGCGCCCTTTCAGCTTCGCGGCGAGGTCGTACGCGGCGACCAGCGCGGTCGCGAGCTCGGATTCCCGACCGCGAACCTCGTGCCGCGGGAGGAGCTCGTCTGTCCCGGCCATGGCATCTATGCGTGCGTTGCCCGCGGTGAGCGGATCGGAGACCGCCCGGCGGCGGTCAGCATCGGCGTGCGCCCGACCTTCACCACCGGCCGCGGCGAGCTGATCGAGGCTTACCTGCTCGACTTCGAGGGCGATCTGTACGGCAGCGAGCTGCGCCTGGACTTCCTTGCCCGCCTGCGCGGGGAGCGGCGCTTTGAGAGTGCCGAGGCGCTGGTCGAGCAGATGCGTCGCGACGTCCAGCGCACGCGCGAGGTCCTCGCGGCGCGCGCGATGGACCAGCCTTCCGCCTGAGCGCCCATCGGGCGTCTGCTACCGTGTGCGGCCGCCATGACGATGACTACTGAGAGAAAGCGCGAGCTCGCCGCGAAGTTCGGCTCCGGGGAGCAGGACACCGGTAGCACGAAGGTCCAGATCGCGCTGCTCACCGAGCGCATCAACCACCTCACCGAGCACTTGCGCGAGCAGAAGAAAGACCACCACTCGCGCCGCGGCCTGCTGATGCTCGTCGGGCGCCGCCGCCGCTTTCTGAACTATTTGCAGCGCAGCGACCTCGAGGGCTACCGCGCGCTGATCAAAGAGCTCGGTCTCAGAAAGTAAACCCGATGAGCGTCCTCGCTCCCGGCACTCCGGCGCCGACCTTCGCGCTCACGCGCGAAGATGGGGAGCGCTTCACCGAGCAGGACCTGCAGGGCAAGACGACGGTGCTCGTCTTCTACCCGTTCGCGTTCAGCCCGGTGTGCACCGACCAGCTGCAGCTCTACGAGCGTGAGCTCGGCCAGATCACTGCCGGGGGCGCGGTCATCTACGGCGTCTCCTGCGACAGCTCCTACGCGCAGAAGGCGTTTCGCGAAAAGCTCGGCGTGAGCATCCCGCAGCTCTCGGACTTCGAGCCCAAGGGCGAGGCGTGCCGCGCGTTCGGCGTCCTGCACGCGGGAGGCTTTCCGCAGCGCGCGCTCGTGATCACCGACGCCGAGGGGATCGTGCGCTGGAGCTACGAGGCGCCGTCGCCGGCGGACCTGCCCGGCGTACACATGATTCTCGGTGGCCTGAAGAACGCCTGAGAGGGTTACTGACTGGCGCCCGGGTCGCCTCGAGAACACGTGAGTTGCAGCGTCTTCACACGCCCGCAACCCGCCTTCCGCTAAGCTGCGGACGTTCGGAACCGAGGATAAAAGACATGAGCCGCCGACCGACGGGCGGACAGGAAGGCAGAAACATATGAGCAGCGACACCGTGACGCGGGTTTCCGTGGAGATCTCCGGCAGCGAGATCTCGTTCGAGACCGGCAGGATGGCCAGGCAGGCCTCCGGTGCAGTGGTCGTCCGTCAGGGCGACACGATGGTTCTCGCGACCGCCACCGCCGGCGGCCAGCGCGATGTGGACTTCCTCCCGCTGACGGTGGACGTCGAGGAGCGGATGTACTCCGCGGGAAAGATCCCCGGCTCGTTCTTCAAGCGCGAGGGGCGCGCGGGCGAGAAGGGCACGCTGACGGCGCGCATGATCGACCGTCCCCTGCGTCCGCTGTTCACGAAGGGCTGGAACTACGAGACGCATCTCGTCGCGATCCCGATCTCGGTGGATCACGTCCATCCGTACGACATTCTCGCGATGAACGGCGCCTCGGCGGCGCTGATGATCTCCAACGTGCCCTTCGCGGGCCCTGTCGGCGCGGTGCGGATCGGCAAGGTCGAGGGCAACTTCGTCGTGAATCCCAACGAGGAGGACCTGCTCGAGGGCTCGGACCTCGATCTCGTCGTCGCGGGTTCGGAGGACGCGATCCTGATGGTCGAGGCCGGCGCGAACGAGATCTCGGAGGCCGAGATCCTCGACGCCCTGGACATCGCGCACTCGGAGATCAAGAAGATCTGTCAGCTCCAGCGCGACCTCGCGGCGAAAGTCGGCAAGGAGAAGACGCCGATACAGGCGCCCGTCGTCGACGAGCAGGTGCTCGCCGCGATCCGCGACTCGCACGGCCGGGCGCTCGACGAAGCAACGCAGGTCGAGGACAAGCTCGAGCGCCAGGACGCGACGAAGGCGGTCGAGGAGGCGGTGCTCGCCCAGCACGCCCCGGTCGCTCCGGAGGGCTCCGCGGAGGAGCAGCTCGACGCGGCCAAGACGCGCCGCGCGGCGGTGCAGCTCGCGTTCGACAAACTCGAGAAGGCGATCATCCGCGAGCGCATCGCGGTGCACAAGAAGCGCCCCGACGGTCGCGCGGAGAACGAGATCCGCGACATCACGATCGAAGTCGGCGTGACGCCGCGCACGCACGGCTCGGCGCTGTTCACGCGCGGTCAGACGCAGGCGCTGAGCGTCGCGGCGCTGGGCACGCTCAAGGAGGAGATGCGCCTCGACACGCTCGGTCTGCAGACCAAAAAGTATTACTTCCACCACTACAACTTCCCGCCGTTCTCGGTCGGGGAGGCCGGACGACTCGGCGTCAAACGTCGCGACATCGGTCACGGCGCGCTCGCCGAGCGGGCGCTCGTGCCGGTGGTCCCGTCGATCGAGGAGTTCCCGTACACGATCCGCGTGGTCTCGGACATCTTCGAGTCCAACGGTTCCTCCTCGATGGCCTCGGTGTGTGGCTCCTCGCTGTCGTTGATGGACGCCGGCGTGCCGATCAAGCGCCCCGTCGCGGGGATCGCGATGGGCCTGATCAAGGAGGGCGATGACTACATCGTCCTGACCGACATCGCGGGCGTCGAGGACCACCTGGGCGACATGGACTTCAAGGTCGCCGGCACCGATCGCGGGATCACGGCGCTGCAGATGGACATCAAGATTTCGGGTGTTACGTTCGAGATCCTCAAAGACGCGCTGACGCAGGCGCACAAGGCACGGACGTTCATCCTCGGCAAGATGGCCGATGTGATCGAGGGACCGCGTGGGCAGCTCAGCCAGTTCGCGCCGCGCATCCAGACGATCCAGATCGACCCGAGCCAGATCGGGCTGCTGATCGGCAAGGGCGGGGAAACGATCCGCGGGCTCTCCGAGGAGTTCGAGTCGCAGATCGACGTCAATGACGACGGTCAGGTGCTGATCTACTCGGCCAACGGCGAGCTCGGTGACGCGCTCGTGGAGCGCGTGCGGATGATGATGAAGGAGGTCGAGGTCGGCGACGAATACGCCGGCAAGGTCGTCAAGACGACGACCTTCGGCGCGTTCGTGGAGCTCGCGAAGGGCACCGACGGCCTGCTGCACATCTCCAACGTCTCGCCGGGCGAGCGCATCTCGAGCGTCGAGGAGGTCCTCAACAAAGGCGACGAGATCAACGTGCGCGTGGTCGAGGTCGACCGCGAGCGCGGGCGCATTGGACTGCGTCTCGCCGACGATCCGGAGATCGTGGGCAAGTCGGCCGAGGATCTCGCGACGGTGGGCACGGGCGGCGCGAGCGGTGGCGGTGGACGCTCCTCGGCCTCGCGCAACGGCCGCGGCGATCGTGACCGGGGCGGCGAGCGCGGCTCCGGGCGTCCGCGCCACGGCTCGGGTCGCGACCGCTAGGAGATCGGGCGGCCCCCTGCGGGGCCGGCTTCGATCAGCGGCTGCGGGCCCGCCCGCGCAGCACGCCGCCCTCCAGCCAATGGACGACGCAGCGCATCGCATCACTACCCTGGACTCCGGCGTGCGCGTGGTGAGCGAGCGCATGCCCGCGGTGCGCTCGGTCGCGCTGGGGTTCTGGATCGGTACGGGCTCCGCGCTGGAGCGCGACGAGCAGGCCGGCATCTCGCACTTGCTCGAGCACATGCTGTTCCGCGGCACCAGCCGCTATGGCTCGGCGGAGATCGATGAGATCTTCGACGCGATGGGCGCGGAGCTGAACGCGGGGACGGACAAGGAGACCACCTCGGTCTACACGCGCGTCCTCGACCGTCATCTCGAGCAGGCGTTCGACGTGATCGCGGACATGGTCTGGCGCCCGCGCTTCGGCGAGCTGGAGGCCGAGCGCGAGGTGGTGCTCGAAGAGATCGCGATGTACGAGGACGATCCTCAGGACCGCGTCTTCGACGTGCTCGGCGAGGCGGTCTTCGGCACGCATCCACTCGGCCGCGCGGTGATCGGGCGCGCGGAGGTTGTCGGCGCGGTCACGCGCGAGCAGCTGCGGGCGTTTCACGGCGAGCGCTACACGCCGCCCCGCATTGTGATCTCCGCGTCGGGCTCGGTCGACCACGACGCGCTCGTCGAGCTCGCGCGGACCGCGGAGGGCCGCGGCGGCGAACGGCCGCGCGCCGCAGAGCCGGCGGGCGCTGACCCGGCCGCTGACGTCACGGGCGCCGCGGCGGGCGCCGAGGGCCCCGCATCCACCGCGATTGAGCTGCAGCAACTGGGCGAGCCGCAGTTCGAGCGGCGGGTGCGCTTCCTGCGCAAGGACACCGAGCAGTACCACCTGTGCCTCGGCGGCCGCGGGATCGCGCGCACCGACGATCGCCGCTTCGCGCTGCGCGTGCTCGACACGATGCTCGGCGGTGGCGCGTCCTCGCGGATCTTCCAGGAGGTGCGCGAGCGGCGGGGCCTCGCGTACTCGGTGTTCTCGTTCTCGAGCACGTACGCGGCGACGGGCGAGGTCGGGCTCTACGTGGGGACGCGTCCGGAGAACCTCGCCGACGCGATCGCGGTGATCGCCTCCGAGCTCGAGCGCTTCGTGCGCGAGCCGCCGCAGGAAACCGAGCTCGCGCGCTCGCGCGAGAACGCGAAGGGTCGGCTCGTGCTCTCGCTGGAGTCGACTTCGGCGCGCATGAACCGCCTCGGAGGCTCGGTGCTCGCGGGCCTGCCGATCCTCTCGGTCGAGGAGATCATCGCGCGGATCGACGCGGTGAGCGTCGATGACGTGCGCGCGCTGGCGGATGAGCTGTTCGGAGCGGCCGGTCTTTCGGTCGCGGCAATCGGGCCCGACGAGGACGCGCTACGCAGCGCCCTTGCACCGCTGGAGCAGGTGGCGGCGTGATTCGCGTCGCGGTCGCCGGCGCCGCCGGTCGCATGGGGCAGGCGGTCTGCGCCGCGGTCGACGGTGCGCAGGATATGCGCCTCACGGGCCGCGCCGACCCGCTGCTTGACACGACGCTCGCGCAAGTGCTACCCGACGCCGATGTGGTCGTCGACTTCACGCGTCCGGACACGGCGCTGGCGAACGCGCTGGAGTGCGTGCGCGCCGGCGTGCACGCGGTGATCGGCACGACCGGCTTCGACCTCGGGGAGCTGCAGGCAGAGCTCGCGGCGATCGCCACCGACATCGGAGCGTCCCCGGGTGCGCAGGCCTCGGGAGCTCCAGCTCCCGCGCGCGCGAATGTGCTCGTCGCGCCGAATTTCGCGATCGGCGCGGTGCTGATGATGCGCTTCGCCGCCGAGGCCGCGCGGCACATGGCGAAGGCGGAGATCGTCGAGCTCCACCACGACCGCAAGCTCGACGCACCGAGCGGCACCGCGGCGCTCACGGCGAAGCTGATGGCTGCGGCCAGCGGCGCCGGCGAACCGCCGATCCACTCGGTGCGCCTGCCGGGCCTCGTCGCCCACCAGGAGGTGATCCTCGGCGATCTGGGGCAGACGCTCACGATCCGCCACGATTCGATCGACCGCGAGTCGTTCATGCCGGGCGTGCTGCTCGCGGTGCGAAGGATCGCGGGGCTCGCGCAGTCGCCGACGGTCGGCCTGGAGCACCTGCTGTTCCCCGGGGCGGGAGGCGTGTGATAATGGCTCCGATGAGCCCTCTGGGAACGATGCTGACCGCGATCGTGACGCCTTTCGACGCCGACCTGCGCGTCGACGAGGAGGCGTTCGTCGCGCTCATGCGCCATCTCGCGGCGCACGGCTCGGACGGCTTCGTGGTCGCGGGCACGACCGGCGAGGCGGCGACGTTGACCGACGAGGAGCAACTCGCTCTGATCGAGCTTGCCGCGCGCGAGCGTCCGCCCGGGACGACGATCATTGCGGGCACGGGCACCAACGACACGCGCCACGCAGTCTTCCTGACCGAAAAGGCGAGCGCGATGGGGATCGACGCGATTCTGAGCGTGACGCCGTACTACAACAAGCCCAGTCCGCTGGGGCTCAAGCGCCACTATGCCGCGGTCGCCCAAGCGACGGACAAGCCGGTCATCCTCTACAACGTGCCCTCGCGGACGGCGACGAACATGGCGCCGGAGCTGCTCGGCGAGCTCGCCGAAATCGACAACGTGGTGGCCGTCAAGCAGGCCAACGCCGCGGAGCTGCAACCGATCGATGGTCTCGACGTCTACGCGGGCGACGATGCGACCTTCGCGCGTACCCTCGACATGGGTGGCGTGGGCGGCATTCTCGTCGCGAGCCACATAGTGGGAGACGCGATGCGACGCATGGTCGACGAGCCCCACCACCGCGCGGAGATCGACGCGTCGCTGCGCGACGTGTACGAGACGCTCTTCATGACGGCGAGCCCGACCTGCACGAAGGCGGCGCTGAACCTGCTCGGCCACCGCATGGGTGGCCTACGCCTACCGCTCGTGGAGGCCACCGACGAGGAGTTGGCGGCGGTGCGCGCGATGCTCGAGCGTCACGGTCTGCTGAGCGCCGGCGACACCTCCTCCGGCTCGCGCGAGACCGCCTCGCCGGCGGCGCGCGCCGAGACACCGCCCCCCCCGGCACCGGCGCAAACCGCGTGAGCGCGAAGGTGCGGGTCCTCCCGCTGGGGGGGCTGGGCGAGATTGGCAAGAACATGACGGTGCTCGAGCACGACGACCGCATCCTCGTCGTCGATGTCGGGCTGCGCTTTCCGACACCGGAGATGGTGGGCATCGACCTCGTGCTGCCGGACTTCAGCTACCTGCGCGAGCGCGCGCCGGAGATCGAGGCGATCGTCGTGACGCACGGCCACGAGGATCATCTGGGCGCGCTGCCGTGGGTGCTGCGTGAGCTCGCCCGCCACGGCGAGACCCCGCCGGTGTATGGGGGGCCGCTGACGATGGCGATGGCGCGCTCGAAGCTCGAGGAGCACAAGCTGCGCGACGTCGAGCTGAACGATGTCGCGCCGGGCGAAGCGTTCGACCTGGGGCCGTTCGAGCTCGAGCTGATCCATATGACGCACTCGATCCCGGACTCCTCGGCGGTCGCGATCGGGACGGAGCTCGGGACGGTGCTGATCACGGGCGACTACAAGTTCGACCAGACCCCTGTGGATGGTCCCCCGGCGGACGTCTCGCGCCTGGCGGAGCTCGGGCGCGAGGGCGTGCTGTTGCTGTGCGGGGACTCGACGAACGTCGATCGCGACGGCTTCTCGCCCTCGGAGTCGGTCGTTGGCCCGCACCTGCAGGAGGTGTTCGCGCGCTGCGAGGGGCGGATCGTCGTGACGAGCTTCGCGTCGAACATCCACCGCGTGCAGCAGGTCATCGACGCGGCGCACGAGCTGGGGCGCAAGGTCGCGCTCGTGGGCCGCTCGATGCGCAAGAACGTCGGCATCGGGCGCTCGCTGGATCACATCGAAGTGCCCGACGGGATGCTCGTGGGGCTACGCGAGATCGACGATCTCCCGGACGAGCGGATCGTGATCGTCTCCACCGGCTCCCAGGGCGAGCCGCTCTCCGCCCTGCGGCGCATGGCCTATCGCGACCACCCGCAGGTACAGCTGCGCCGTGGCGACACCGTCGTCTTCTCCGCGACGCCGGTGCCGGGCAACGAGCGCGCGGTCAACGAGACGATCGACCGCCTCTACCACATCGGCTGCCACGTCGTGACGCCGCGCGACGCGCCGGTGCACGCCTCCGGGCACGGCTACGCGGAGGAGGTCAAGCTGATGCTGAACCTCGTGCAGCCGCGCTACGTGATGCCCTTCCACGGCGACTTCAAGCGCTTGCGCCTGCATGCGCAGCTCGCGGAAGCGGTCGGGATCGAGCCGCGCGACATCTTCCAGGGCGACAATGGCATCCCGCTCGACCTCGACACGCGCGGCGCGCGCTTCGGCGAGCGCGAGCAGGCCGGCATGGTGTTCGTCGACGGCGTCGAGATCGGCGACATGGCCGACGTCGCCCTCCGCGACCGCCGCATGCTCTCCGCGGACGGCATCTTCATCGTCGTCGCCACGATCGCCGAGCAGGACGGGCGCTCGGTCGCCGACCCCGAGGTGATCTTCCGCGGCGTGCCGTTTCTGGACGAGGCGGGCAAGCTCGTGGAGGAGATCCGCAGCACCGTCGAGGAGTCCCTGCGCCGCGCCGCGGGCGAGGAGATCCGCGAGGTAGATTTGATCCAGCAGACCCTGCACGACGACCTCGCACGGTTGGTGTATGACCGTTTGCGCCGGCGGCCGATGGTGCTGCCGGTCGTCGTCGAGGTGTAGCGCGGCGTGGCGTGATGCAAGCCACAAGAACGTCGGCGCGAGCTCTGTTTCTCACTCATGCAGTCCTCGATCCGCGTCCACGAATCTACGGTCTTCAAGCGAATCCTGATGGTGCGCACCGTTCCCACCTCGTACACGATTTGGATCGACCTCGCTCCATGAGTTGACGGAGAGCGCCCAGATCGGCTACATCTACTGCGATGAAGCGGCGAGAGGTGACCACGATTGGGAACTCGTGGGTCTTATCTACGCCAAACAGGCGTGTGCGAAGGTGAGCATCATCACCCCGTGGCGGTCGCTCGCTCTTCAGTCGCTCGGTCTGGTCGCGTCACTGTTCCTCGCGGGCCCCGGAAGCCTTGTTGGGTCGGCGGCCGCCGCGCCCCCGGCGCCGGCTTGGCAGATCACGGCGACCGGCGCGCCTTCGGTGCTGGCGCCAGTGCTGGGCGTGCACGGCGAATTCGAGGCCGTCGTCGAGAACGTCGGTGGCTCTGACAGCGAAGGTGCGGTCGTCGTCAAGGACGTGTTGCCGGCTGGTCTGACTGTGAAGGCCGTGCGGGCGGTGCCCGAAGAAGCGAGTCCGGTGTGCGAAAAGGCCGGCGGCGAAGTGCGGTGTACCTACAGCGGCGCGGTCGTCCCGAGCGGCTTTCTCGTGGTGTGCATCGAATACGAAGTCACCGGCGCGGTGAGCTCGCTGCAGAACCTAGTCGAAGTCAGCGGGGGCGGCGCGGCGAGCGTGACGGCGCAGGGCAACGGCACGCGACTGGGTGCGGCGGGCGAAACGGGACCGGCGGGCATCGCGCAGTTCTCCTCAGATGTCACGGATGTCGCTGGCGAACCCTTCGAGCAGGCGGGGGGACATCCATATCTGCAGACGACCTCGCTGCTGTTCAACGACGTGTATCTCGAAGGGCAGTCGCGGCCGACGCGGTCGGTCGGGCCGGTCAAGACCATTGTTCTCTACCTGCCGCTGGGAATGCTCGACGATCCGGCAGTCACCGATCCCTGTCCGGCGTCGGTGGTCGAAACGGATGGGTGTCCGTCCTCTGGTCGCGTCGGATCGGTTCTGCCGCTGATGGGGGACCATGTAGAGCCCGCAAACACCAGCGATTCGACGCACGTGTCGGCTCTCTACAGCGTTACGCCCGAGCTGGGTAACACGGCCGAGTTCGCCTTCACCAGTAGCGGCTACACCTTTTTCCTCTATGCCGACGTCGTTCGTCACGACGGGCAGTACGTGCTGAGTGTGTCGATGCCAGACATCCCAGGTGTCGCTGAGTTAACCGGCCTGATCGCCACCTTCTACGGCGATCTGCCCGAACGGCCGGTCGGCCGCGACGCATTCCTGACGGACCCGAGCGATTGCGGCGCAGGCCAGCAAGCGCTTGCGGGTTCGGTGACGGCGAATACTTGGGAGGATCCCGAACTCGCACTCGAAGCGAGCTCGCAGGAGTTTGCCGGCATCGTGGGTTGCGAAGAACTGAGCTTCCAGGCGGGTTTGGAAGTCGCGTCCCAGACGACGCAGGCGGAAGCACCCGCCGGCTACACCGTCAACCTCACCGTACCGCAGGCGCCGAGCGGCGGATCGGGACTCGCGACGCCGCCGATCAAGGAAGTGAGCGTCACGCTGCCGGCGGGCACGAGCATCTCGCCGGCAGGCGCCGAAGAACTCGCCACCTGCCGGGAAACTGGGCCTTCGGGTATGAACATCGAAGATTCTGAATCCGAAGAGGTAGACTCCAACGGGCTCGCGCGCCCGGTCGCCGGCCACTGCCCGTCCTCCTCGCAGGTCGGCACGGCGAGCGCCAAGACTCCGCTGCTGGGCGAAGAACTTAGCGGCCATCTGTTCCTCGCCGAACCGCAGTGCGGCGGTCCCGGGCAGCGCGCGTGCGGTGAAGAAGATGCGCGCGACGGTGCACTGCTTGGCCTATACCTCGAATTGGAAGGGACGCGCTCCGGCCTTCTCATCAAGCTCAGGGGCCGTGCATCGGTGGACCCGGCGTCGGGCCGGATCACGATCAGCTTTGACGACGCGCCGCAGTTCCCGCTGGAACGGTTGACGCTCGTCACGAAGGCAGGCGCGCGTGCGCCGCTGGCCAATCCCCAGGAGTGCGGGACGGCGCTGAGCAGCGCGACGCTCACACCGTGGAGCACGCCCACGACGCCGCCTGTCGAACCCACGGCCTCCTTCGTAGTGGACTGGGACGGCCTCGGTCGAGCGTGCCCGGCGAGCGCGCCGTTCGCGCCCACGTTGAGTGGAGGCACGACGAGCCACGCTGCCGGGACGACCAGCCCCTTCACGCTGGGACTCGCGCGCGAAGACCGCGAACAGAACCTCTCCGAGCTGTCGGCGACGCTGCCGGCCGGCATGCTGGCGGATGTCGCGAAGGTCGCGCGCTGCCCCGAACCGCAGGCGTCGCAGGCCGCGCTGGCCGCGTGCCCCGCGGACAGCAGGATCGGGACCGCGACCGTCGTGGTCGGCTCGGGCGGCAGTCCCTACGAGGCGGCCGGCGAGGTGTTCCTCACTGGCCCCTATAGGGGCGCGCCCTTCGGGCTCTCGATCGTCATACCCGCCGTCGCAGGAGCATTCGACCTCGGGGACATCCTGGTGCGCGCGGCGGTCGCGATCGATCCACACACCGCACAGGCGACCGTATCGAGCGACGCGCTGCCGCAGGAGCTCGACGGGGTGCCGCTGCGACTGCGTCTGCTCGACCTCGCGACGAGCGACGGAGAACTCGTGCTGAACCCGACGGGATGCGCCGCACAGAGCATCACGGGTGTCGTGCAGTCGTCCACCGGCGGCGCCGTGGACGTGTCGGCACCCTTTGAAGCATCAGAATGCGGTCGGTTGCGGTTCGCGCCGAAGTTGAGCGGCTCGACAGATCAGCTGGCCACGAGCGCGAATGGGACGGCCGTGGCGCTCCAGATGGCTTATCCGGCCGCGGGCCAGGCGAACCTCGCGAGCCTCGCAATCGAATTCCCCAAGCAACTGCCGGTGCGCCCGGAGACGCTCACGCGGGCATGTCCGCGGGCGACGTTCGCGGCGAACCCGGCGCAGTGCCCCGCGGCGTCGGACGTCGGGACAGCCGTAGCGCACACCCCGCTGTTGAGCGGTGCGGCCGCAGGCCCGACCTACCTCCTCGCCGGGCCGCCGGGCTCGGCCGGCATTGCCTCCGTGCTGCAAGACGAAGGCGTCACTCTGATCGTCGAAGGCCAGCTGTCGGTGCTCGGCGGCGATCAGCTGAGCGCGACGTTCCCAGCCGTGCCCGACGTTCCGTTCTCGACGTTCGAAACGACGCTGCCAGCTCAGAGCAACTCGCTGTTCACGAGCGCCGGCGCCGCGCACGTCGAGCAGGCCAGCCAGTGCGGGGAGGACCTGCTCGTCAAAGTCGCGATGACCGCGCACGACGGCGCCGTGGTCAGGGAAGCCCCGCGGCTGTCGGTAGCCGACTGCGTCGCGCCGCGTCCCTCGGTCGCGATCCTCGGGGTGCGCGCCAAGCGGCACGGGCTCGCGGTCACCGTGCGCACCTCCGTGAGCGGGCGTCTGCGGATCAGCGGCCGCGATCTGAGAACGCTCATGCGGCGCGGCCTCGCCGCGGGAACACACACGTTCAAGGTTCCGTTTACCAGACACAGCAGAGCGGCTGTGCGACACCATCGCATGGTCCGCATTGCCGTTGTGTTGACAGTCGGCGACACGCACCCCATGGCGCACAGGAAGGCCGCGCTGTGAGCGCGCGGCACGCTGCGGGAAGCGGAGTGCGGTACCCATGCGAGCCGCGGCGCGCCCGTTTCGGTGAGAACGGTGGCACGCAGCGGTGCTTCGCTTCGAGCGCTCGCGGAACGCACGCGCAGTCTCAGAGATCCATCAGAAAGCGCAGGGCGCGAGCTGACCTTGTCGAGCCCCGAGCTGTCGCGATCGATCTCATATGCGACGGCAGGTCGCAGCACGCGGTCGTGGTCGGGACGACGATTATGACGCCGGCGCGACGGCGACGGCGACCCAGAGCATCGCCAGCCCGAGCGGTCTCGCAGCGGCTGGCCGAGAGCGCGGGAACGGCGCGTGGTAGGAATCTCAGTGTCCGGGGGACCGTCCACCGTCGATGTGACGGATCTCGCTGCTGATCTCGGCATTCACCCGGGCTCCTCGCCGGCCGTACTCGATAGCCAGTGAGGGGGGGTCCAGTCCCCCTCTGGGTCGGTGGTTTGCCCGACCTCGATCAGATGACCGTCGGGATCGCGGATGTAGCAACGGATCTCGTACCGGTGCTGCTTCGGCGGCGTCAGGAACTGAGCGCCCCGAGCGCTCCACTCGGCGTACACAGCCTCGATGTCTTTGACGCGGATATTGAGGAAGCTGCTGACCCGGTCGGGCTCGGGTGGCGTCTGGAGGGTCACCGTCGGCTTGTCGTCGGTCGGGCCTCCCCCGCCATTGATGATAATCCAGCTGTTGGATAGTGCGACATAGGTTGGCTCCCCGGAGAAGGCCACCCTGCCGCCGAGCACTTCCGTGTAGAAGCGGCGGGAACGCTCTACATCGTCTGAAACGATGAAATGGGCCAGGACTATCTCCTCATTGATGTTGCTCATAGTGACCTCCGTTTGTTGAAATGGCTCCACAGTCAGCGTCCTGCGCTTTGACCGCCGTCGATGTGCAGGATCGCGCCGGTCACGAAAGGCGCCGACTCGAGATAGAGGACTCCAGCGACCACGTCCTCGATCTCGCCGACTCGGCCGATTGGGTGCAACGCGCCCATCCCCGCGTAGGAGCTCTCGTCGTGTAGCGGCGTTTTGATGACGCCGAGCGAAACGGCATTTACTCGTAGGCCGCGTGAGGCGTACTCGATCGCGAGCGACCGCGTGACCGCGACCAGGCCGCCCTTGGTCAGCGTTTGCAGCGCGGCTGGTCTGCTGCTGTCCGGCTGCTCGACGAGTGACGTTGAGACATTGACCACGTGCCCACGGCCCTGGTCGAGCATCTGTTTGACCGCGCGCGTCGTCATGTGAAAGAAGCCAGCGACGTTGACGGCGATCAGGGCGTTGAAGTCCTCGAGGGTGTACTCCGTGAAGGGCTTGCCGATGTAGATCCCCGCGTTGTTGATGAGGGTGTCGATGCGGCCGAAGTGCTCGACCGCGGCCTCCACGATGCGCTGCGCCGTGTCAGGGTCGGCGATGTCGCCCTCGACTGTCACGATGCCGGGGTCCTCCGAAGTCCCGATCGATCGAGCAGCCGCGATCACCGCATACCCGCGTTCACGGTAAGCCCTCGCGAGACCTGCGCCGATGCCCTGCGAGGCGCCGGTGATGATCGCGACCCGCTCCTCGTCGTGCTCAGGCGGCGGGATCACTCGACGAGGCAGGTCTCGTAGATCACGCTGCTCATGTTGGCACCTGCGGGTCGGTTTCGGTTTCTGGCATCGATCCAGATCGGGTGGGTGCCTGGCGACGCGACCGCCGAGCGGGTTCGATCGCGAGCGCCCCGGACTCGCCACGCACCGCTCGCGAGTGCCTTGACATCTGCTGGGATGAGGTGGAGAGTATGCGCGACCCGACGGGAGCGTCCTCGGTCGAAGAACGACCCTGGGGGCGACCAGGAAAAGGGAGTTCGTGCCGATAGCCCTTTCGCAGCGCACTCACAGCCTCGGCCTCCTCGCCGTCGCGGCCTCGCGCTGTGCGGTGCGGCGAGAACACGGTGCCGCGTTGCGACGCCGTCAACCGATGGAGGCGATATGAGCAGTGTCGAGGTGAGCAGCGAAAGCACGGCCGGCACCCCGCCGGTGAACGCCGGGGAGTTCAGGCTCGAGGTCGTGGTCTTGCCGGTCTCGGACGTCGACCGGGCGAAGGAGTTCTACGGAGGCCTCGGTTGGAGGCTCGACGCTGACGTTGCGCGCGGCGTGAGCCTCCGTTTGGTTCAATTCACGCCTCCGGGCTCCGCGTGCTCGATCCAATTTGGCACGAACATCGCATCGGGCGCGCCCGGCTCGGCCCAGAGCCCGTACCTGGCCGTCCCCGACATCGAAGCTGCGCGTGAGGAGCTGCTCGCCCACGGCGTGGAGGTGAGCGAGGTGTTCCACGAGGCGGCCCCGGGCGCTCGCTTCCACGAGGCCGGGCGTGAGTCCGGGCCGGCGCCCGACCGCGGCACCTACGGTTCCTTCGCGACGTTCAGCGATCCGGATGGCAATGGCTGGCTGCTCCAGGAGATCACCACGCGTCTGCCGGGTCGCTGAGAGGAGAGGCTGATGAGCAGCGACTATGACGTGATCGTGCTCGGTGGCGGCTCCCCGGGCGAGCACTGTGCGAGCGCGCTGGCGGAGGGGGGTCTGCGGGTGGCGGTCGTGGAGCGCGAGCTCGTGGGAGGAGAGTGCTCCTACTGGGCTTGCATTCCCTCGAAGACGCTGCTGCGGCCGGGCGAGGCGGTCCATGGGGCGCGTGAGGCCGCCGCGACCGCGGAAGTGGATGTGCAGGAGGCGCTCGCCTGGCGTGACTTCATGGTCTCCGACTACTCCGACGCCGGCCAGGAGCGCTTTCTTGCCGATCGGGGCATCGAGCTGCTGCGCGGCAGCGGGCGGCTCGCGGGCCCCGGGGTCGTGGAGGTCGACGGTGTGCGCCACACCGCGGACCACGTGGTTCTCGCGAACGGTGCCGATCCGCTCGTGCCGCCCGTGTCTGGCTTGCGCGATCTGGACGGCGTGTGGACCAATCGTGAGGTGACATCCATGAAGGCCGTTCCCCGCCGTCTGCTGATCCTCGGTGGCGGCCCGGTCGGCGTAGAGATGGCGCAGGCCGTTCGTCGGCTCGGCGGCGAGGTTGCGGTGATCGATATGGCCGAGCACGTGCTCGGGCGGGAGCCCACGCCGCTCGGTGAGGCGCTCGGCGAGGTTCTGCGCAGTGAGGGCATCGAGCTCGTCCTGTCCGCGAACGCGAGCGCGGTACGACGCGAGGGCGAGGACTACGTCGTCGAGATCGACGACGGGCGCGAGCTGCGCGGTGAGAAGCTGCTCGTCGCCACCGGCCGGCGTCCGCGGGTGCTTGGGCTGGGCCTGGAGACCGTCGGTGTCGAGGCCGACGCGCACGGAGTTCCAGTCGACGCGCACCTGCGGGCGGCGGCGAACGTGTGGGCGATCGGCGACGTAAACGGGCAGTGGCCGCTCACCCACGTCGGCAAGTACGAGGGCGAGGTGGTCGCCGCGAACATCCTCGGCGAGCCGCGAAAGGCCAACTACGAGGCCGTTCCCCGGGTCGTCTACACCGACCCGCAAGCCGCGGCGGTGGGC
>DATHPS010000037.1:0-98777 GCA_035483545.1 Solirubrobacteraceae bacterium
TTCGGATCCCGCGTCGGCGCGAAATAGTTTTTAGAAGGTTCCCCAAATAGTTCCGGCCTGTTTTCGATTGCTTCTAGTTCTTCGGTATCGAATTCGCCGGTCGTCGTCAGCGCCCACGGATGCCCACCAGCCTGCGTAAACACATACGGCTTGTTAACGAATTCATACTCTTCTTCATTGTTAATGTCGCTTATCAAAGTTTCTTCGGTGCGTTCGACTGTCTGGATTGTGAAGTTCTTGATCCCGAGCGGCTTCACTTCACCAGCAGCGCTAGCTGCCGCTGGCACAAGGAGCGACGCAAGGAACGCGAGAAGCAGCACAATGCCTGGAAGCTTCTTGGTCACCGACCTGCCCTCCTGTGGTTGCTGGATCTGCCCGCTCTCTTCGCTTTTCTTCTCGCCTTACGCTCCAGACATTTCCCGTGACTAGACCGCTTGTTTTTTGCGCATTTCACTGTCACCCTCTTTGGCGTAACGACGGGGACCGTGGCAGGCAGGTTTTCGCCGGGGGCCTGAGAGACGCTGCCGGGCACCAGCAGCGGCTGCGGGTTCGTCAACGGGCCCTGGCACGCATCACCAGAACACGGCCGCTGCGCAGCCGGCGCCGCTGGGAAACCACCGCCCAGACGCGCGTCGTAAATATCATTCTCGCTATCGGTGTCCTGAGGCACAAGACCCTGGGAAGTCACGAAGAAGATATCCCGGCCCGACGAGGAGATCGTGAAGAAGGAGGGTTCGATCGGCTCCGTCGCGCTACCGCTAGACACCAGCGACACGCTACCTTCCCCACCGGGCACTTCATGCCATTCATACACATTCTCCAAACCGTTGCTCACCAAAGGCGACAGCGGCGCACTCGTACTGAACACGATCCGCGAACCGTCTTCACTGACCGCCCGGTTAGCCAGTTCATACTGATGTTTCACCAGGCCACCGAAATACCCGAGCGGGATTTCCGCGTCGAAATCACCACTGTTCCCGTTTGCGTCATAGCCGCCTTCGCCCAGCGACACACGATCGAGCTGCCCCGTCTGCGCGTCGTAGCGATACACGTCCTTCGCCGAATCCGTATCGCTCGCCGTCAACTGCGCATAGCTCGAAAACACGAGAAACTGGCCTTCCGCGCCCGCCGTCTGCGCTTCGGTTTCTGGGATTCCCGGCGTCCACAACGCTGCGTCAGCACCGCTCGTGCTGGGGCAATGGATGTCTTCCACATTTCCCGATAGCTGGTAGCCCGAGCAGAGATCCCCAACAAACGCGATTTCGCCCGCGCCGCCATCCGCCAGGCTGTTGTACACGTAGAGGTTATCCGCACCTGTCTCTGGCACTGCACGTCCGGCACCTTCTAGAGCCTGCTGCTCACCAGCCGTGAGGAGGTCGCCGGTGGCGACGAAGTAGACGCGTGACCCGTCGGGCGCGACCCGCACCACACCCTGTACCCCCGCTTCCCCACCGCTCGGATCGTGCGAGACCTGCACCAGCGAACGAACCACGCGGCCGGCCACAGCGCACCCCACTTCGCCTGCGGGGCAGCCGATGCTCGCCATATAAAGATCGTTGCCCGAATCGTGATCTTCGCCTACAAGCGGCGCGCTTGTCGTAAAGAAGACCCGCGACCCATCCCGCGCAGCACCCACAAACACGGCACCCGCCCGACCCGCAGCACCCGCACACAAAGACACTTCCGCACACCCATCACCTTCACCCAGCGGCTTAGAAACTTCAAGCGTCCGCGACCCACCCAAACGCACAAACAACTGGCTGACCAGCCCAAAACAATCCGTAAAGAAGACCTCTTCACCATCAGCACTCACCGCGTTGAACTCATTCCCCACTTCTTCATCACCCAACGACACGCCGTTCGATGCGTTACCGCAGCCGGCACTGATCGAGTGCCCCTGATCGTTGACACCCACAAGCCGAAAAGACGCCGGCGCACCACCACACCCACGATCAAGTTCATAAAGCTGCGCACCAGCAGCCAAATAAGCCTGGCTTGCGCCGGACGTCAACAGCAGATGACAGAAATTCGGGTCGGCGCTCCTATAGGTAAGATCGGGTGAGGGTTCTTTGTCGATTGTTTCAATCGGTTCACCGACGCGTTCCCACGAGCTGAGCGTATCGGGCAAACTCGTCGCGTGCAAAAAGACTTCTACCGCTGTGCCGTCACGACCAGCATTTTCGTAGCTCGACCCGTCATAGGTCTCACTCAACGTCGACTCAAGCGTCGGAGAGATATCATGACTAAACACAAACGGCGCGAGCGCAGCAGGCGCCGCCTCCGGCACCGTCGACCAACCCAACGCACCACGCCGCGCCAAATAATTCGCCTGAGATGCAGCATCATTACTTGGCTCACTCGCAGGCGACCCGGCAAACGCGCCCGGTGAAGCAAACGCAACACTTTCACCGTTTTCCGCAGCACCCTGCATGTTGGTAACACCAAAACCACCCTTGAAAACAGGGCTCACCATCTCATACACCCGACCCTCCGGCAAAGCCAACGCACCCGCAGGCAGCAAAACACCCAACGCAAGCAGAAAAACAAGCGCGGCCAGCCCCCCGCGGCCTCTGCGAGCGCGCCGGCGCCCGCGGCTCGCGCCAAGCGCGCCGGGCGTGGTGCGCCGCGCGGTGAATCGATGCTCTGTCTCGCTCACGTCTGTGCCTTTCTCATGATGTTGGGGTGTGGTGCATCGCCTGCGCGACGCGCTCGCCGGTGGCGGTCAGCTGCCACGCGTTGGGCTCGCCCTTGGCATGTCCCTCGCCGACCTTCGCGGTCAGCCCGAGGCGCTCGATCCGCGCGAGGAGCTTTGAAACCTGGCCCTGGTCGTGGATGCCGGCACTCTCGGCGACCATGCGGTTGCTGATGCCGGGCTCGCGCGCGATCGCTTCCAGCACGCGCGCGGTGCGATACGTCATCCGAATGTGCACCCCGTCGAGCGGGTCGCGCGCAAGCGTCACGCGGGGGCACACGCGCCGGCCGGCGGCGACCTGCGGCGCGGGACGCGCGCGCTCGCGGCGCGCGGCGCGCGCCCCGAGGTAGGGCAGCACGATCATGCCCGTCAGCTCGCCGAGCAAGTCCGCCAGCGGCTCGCGCGAGCCGGGCGCCAGGCGCGCGCCCACGATCCCCACCGCGGCGCCGACGAGCCCCTCGGCGGTCAACGGGCCGCACTGCTCCGCGCGCGCCGACACCTCGCGGCCCTCCTCCAGCGCGGCGGCGAGACGCGCCTGCAGCTCCGCGCGGCGCTCGCGCACCCGCGGGCCGCCCTGCGCGGACTGCTCCAGCAGCACCCGCGCGAGCGCAGGCTCGCGCTCGAAAAAGCACAGAATCACCGACAGGCCGCCCCGCACCCGCTCGTGCCACGCCAGCGCGCCGAGGTCGGCCGCGCGTAGCTCGCCCGCGATCGCCGCGACGGCATCGTCCAGCAGCGCCAACAGGCACGCTTCGCGGTTCTCGAACAGCTCGTAGAACGTCCGCCGTGAAACCCGCGCGCGGCGCGTGATCTGCGCGACCGTCAGCTGCGCGTAGCCGTGCTCGTCGATCGCGCCCAGCGCGCCCGCCAACAGCCGCGAGCGCTGAATCCCGGCGACCTGCTCGCGCGGCGCGTCCTCGCGCGCGGGAATCCGATCCGGCGCAAGCTCTCGTGCTCCGCGCCGCTGCAGCCGCCGGCCCGCCACCCGCGAGCCGCGGGCGCTCGTTGCCGGCCCCGCGGCGGGCGCGGCGCCCACGGGCAGCGCGCGCGGGCGCGCAGCGCGCGCCATCAGCGCGCCCTCCCGAGCAGGCAGCCTCCATCCCGCGCGAGCGGAAGACCTACGCGGCGCCGCGGCGCCGAACGATGAGCGCTAGCGGCTAGCCGCCAAGGCGAAGAGAGAGAGAGAGAGAGAGAGATGCGCCAGCAGCTTGCTGGCGCATCCAGCAAGGCTCCCGCGGCGGGAGGCGTGCATCCCCGACATGTATCTCACTCCTGAAACCACGCTGAACAAGCTCCTCATCGCTTGTGACCCAATCCCTCTCCCCGACCTGCAAAACCTTGCGAGCGCTCGAAGCACGACCAATCCAGGCGTTGCCCCAACCAGACCGCTATGTCTCTCCGGCGGCCACCAATGACCAAACGGAACACACTGATCATAAGCACAACCCCTGCTTGCTGTCAATACCCAACTGCCTCGGAGCGTGCCTCTGCCGCACCGCGAAGGTCACCGTCAGCGTCGTGAGGAATCCTCCAAAAGCCTGATGGACACAAGGGTTTCCTACTATCGCGGCAGCTTGCGAGCACGCCGCTACGCGGCGTCAAAGATATTTTGCGCGGGGCCCCCGCACAGCTGTTGCGAGACGGGGTGTCCCCTACTATCAAAAATCTGGGCGCAGCCGATCGGCCCGCTGCTTCGGTCGCGCCGCGCGTCCGGTAGCCTCCGGCGAGCGCAAGCAGGTGCACCCGATTCGAAGGAGACGCCAAGCGATGAGCCTGATCCTCAGCGAGGACCGCGGCGCGGTCCGCCACATCGTGCTGAACCGCCCGGAGAAGCGCAACGCGATGAACCAGGCGCTGCTGGGAGAGCTCGGCGACGCGCTGCGCGCCGCCGCCGCCGCGGACACGGTGCACTGCGTGGTGCTGCGCGGCGAGGGCCCGGTGTTCTCGGCCGGCGTGGATCTCGCGGAGCTGATGTCGTTCGCAGGCCAGCCGAGCTCGCTGCGGCCCTTTCGCCACGTGTTCCTGGAGTGCGCGAACCTCTGCGAAGCGATGCCGAAGCCGGTGATCTGCCAGATCCACCACACGTGCGTCGGCGGCGCGCTGGAGGTGGCGCTCGGCTGCGACCTGCGCGTCGCCGCGGAGGGCTCGCGGCTGGGGCTGCCGGAGGTCAAGTTCGGGATCATCCCCGACGTCGGCGGCTCCTCACGCCTGCCCGCGGTCGTCGGGTTGGGCCGCGCGAAGGAGCTGATCATGACCGCGCGCACGATCGACGCCGCCGAGGCGCAGCGCATCGGCCTCGTCAACCGCGTCGCCCCCGCCGCCGAGCTCGACGCGGCGGTGCAGGCGCTCGTGGACGAGCTGCTCGCCAACTCGCACGTCGCGGTCGGGCGCGCCAAGCGCGTGATGGACGCCTCCGCGCGCCCCGCGCTCGCGGCGACGCTGGAGATGGAGGTCGCCGTGCAGGAGTTCTGTGTCGCCGCGATGCGCGAGGCAGCGCGCGAAGCAGAGGCGCAAGCGGTTAGTGCTACGCCGGCAGCAACTCCATAGCGTCCACGTGTCGCGGGCGCATGACCGAGAAGTGTCGATGGTCGAGCGTCGCCAGCTTTGACTCTCGGAGACGCTCGGCGACGGCGAGCACGGCGGCATCGACGAAGCCGACGCGCAGGTCGGCGTAGGTGACGAGTAGTTCCTCTACACGCCGGTAGTCCGAGCTATCGAGGTCTTCGATCTCGAGCGCGCCACTGCCGACCTGCTGGAGCACCACAGAGAAGCGACCGTCCGTGGAGTGTCGGCATAACCAGTCGACCTCGGGCAGCACCGGCGCGGGCACGATACGCGGCTCTCGTACCCCACCTAACAGTTGCGCGCAGGCGGAGTGGTGGCGGTCCGTGCGGTCGAGTGCGGCGTACAACACGCCGCTATCGATTACGAGACCCAAGGATCGGGCTCGTAGAAGTCCCCGTTTGCCAGCTCGGAGAGGTCGCTGCGCCCAGACGAGAATGCCCCGATGCAGGTGAGCGGAGGCGGTATGCGCTCGTCCTCGCCCGACCCCAACTCGTGCTCCATCGCGTCCCGCACGAACTGAGCAACCGAGGTTCCGCGTTCGGCGGCCCGACGCTTGGCTCGTTCGACGAGCTCCGGCTCGGCTTGAATCATCAACCTCTGCAGCACAGTGCAATCATGCTAGCAGTCATGCCACTCCACCGGCCCCGCCACCAGCGTATGGCTCCCCAGCGGCCGCCCCAGCACCTCCTGGACGCGCCGCGCGCACTCGAGCAGGGCGGCCAAATCGACCCCTGTCTCAATTCCCATCTCGTGCAGCATCGAGACGAGGTCCTCGGTGGCGATGTTGCCGGTCGCGCCGGCTGGCACGGGGCAGCCGCCGAGCTCGCCGAAGCTCGACTCGAAGCTGTCGATCCCGGCCTCCAGGGCGGCGAGCACGTTGGCGAGGCCCTGCCCGCGGGTGTTGTGGAAGTGCGCGGTGAGCTCGGCCGCGTCCCCCAGCCGCTCGCGCGCGGCCTCGAAGAACTCGCGCACCTGGCGCGGGTTGGCCATGCCGGTGGTGTCGCCGAAGCCGATCTCCTGCGCGCCGGCGTCGCGCAGACGCGCGGCGATGTCGAGCACGCGCCCGGGGCGCACGCGGCCCTCGTAGGGGCAGCCGAAGGACGTCGAGATCACGCCCTCGCAGCGCAGCCCCGCCGCGCGGGCGCGCGCGAGCACGACCTCGAGCCCCGCGAGCGACTGCGCGATCGAGCGGTTGACGTTCTTGCGGTTGTGGGTCTCGGAGGCCGACAGGAAGACGTTGATCTCGTCGAACGCCGCGCGGGCTCCCTCGTGGGCCTCGCGCAGCGCGAGCGCGTTGTCCAATCCGCGCTCGTTGGGAATCAGCACGCTCACGGCGACCTCCGGCGGGATGTCCACGCGCTCGAGCACCTCCGCGGCGTCGGCGAGCTGCGGGATCACGTCGGGGCGCACGAAGCTCGTGACCTCCAGCCGTCGCAGCCCGGTGCGCGCGAGCACGTCGATCAGCTCGACCTTGCGCTCTGTGGGGATCGTCTCGGGCTCGTTCTGAAAGCCGTCGCGGGGGCCGACCTCTCTGATGCGCACCGCCTGCGGCAGGTCGCTCACGACATCGACAGGCCGCCGCTGACGTTCAGCGTCTGGCCGGTCACGTAGGAGGCGTCCTCACTCGCGAGGAACGCGATCGCGGCGGCGACCTCCTCGGGCTCGCCGGAGCGCCCGAGCTGGGTCTGGTCGACCATGCCCTGCTTCAGGCGCACGCCGATCTCGCCGAGGACCTGCGGGGCGGCGTTGAGCAGCGGCGTCTCGATCGGTCCGGGCGCGACGGCGTTGACGCGCACGCGGTAGCGCGCGGCCTCGCGCGCGATGGCCTTTGTGAACCCGATCACCCCTGCCTTTGCCGCGGAGTAGACCGCGGAACCCTGCGAGCCGACGCGCCCCGCCTCGGAGGCGACGTTGACGATCGCCCCCGAGCGGCGCTCTTGCATGCCCGGCAGCACGGCGTGCGTCACGGCGAGCACGCCGCGCAGGTTGACGCCGAGCACGAAGTCCCACAGGCCGGGGTCGGTCTTGACGAAGAACGAGAAGAGGTCGGTGCCGGCGTTGTTGACGAGCACGTCGACCGCGCCGAGCTGCTCGCCGACCGCGGCGACCGCCGCGTTCACCGACTCGACGTCGCTGACGTCCATGCGCACGCCGACGCCGTCGAGTTCGCCCGCGACCACGCGCGCCCCGTCCTCGTTGACGTCCGCGACCGCGACGCGCGCGCCCTCCGCGGCGAGCCGCCGCACGGTCGCGGCGCCGATGCCGGAGGCGCCGCCGGTGACGAGCGCGATCTTTCCCTCGAAGCGCATCTCGCGAGCAAGCCTAATCGAACCGCTTCGTTATCAGCGTTGGGGGGCCGCACGGTGCTCCGGCTCCGCACTCACGGAGGGGAAACGCCTGCGGCTCACGCCGATATGCCGGCGCTGCGGAGCAGCTCGCGCGCACGCTCTGCGATGTGCGGGGCGAGCTCGAGGCTCAGGACGCGGATCAGACGCTCATCGATCTTGCGCATCTCGTGGCGGTTCAAGCCGCCGCGGACCCTGAGCAGCGCGTTCTTGTGTACCGTCGCGACCGCGGTCAGCGACACGATCGACTCCTCGGGCAGCCGATAGCGCGCGATCGAATTGGGCAGGTGCACGAAGAACGGGTGCTCGTGAGTCTCGATCCTGGGCCACGATGCAGATTCGCGGTGTCGCGGCCGAACGGAGTTGATCCGTAGGACGACGATGTCGTCGTTCTGCTCCACCGTGCCATCGTGCAAGAGCAGCACCGGACGGATCTTGACCTCGGACACGACGCCCGTCGGGCGACCGCGCCGGCGCGCCGCGTAATCCTCGACCGTCTCCAGGCTCCGCACGGCCCCTCCGTCGTCCAGCCAGCGCATCGGGAACTGCGCCGCGAACGGAAAGATGCCCCACGCGATCGCCCCGCGTCGTAGCTCAGACGCGTCGGCCGGCATCGGGGTCAGCGTCTCGTTCGGCGAGCATCTCCTCGATTACCGCCTCCTCCCCCGCTGTCGTATCGCGATCCTCCGCGAGATCCCGGGCCAGCGCGATGTCCGCGCCGCTCATCAGCAGCTCGTGTGGTACGTGCACCCCCTGCTCCATCAGGTCGAGCAGCGGTGCGACGAGCGCGTACTGCTCGCCGCCCAAAACGTAAGCGGAGGGCTGTCCGTAGCGACTGATGCGCACGCGCGAGCCATGCGCCAAGGCCTTGCGAGCGCGCTCGGGGAGGCGGATCTCCTCCGCGGTGATATCGATTATCGAGTCCGTCATGACGGCAAGCCCTTCGCAAGGCTTCCGGACAGTGTATCGTTATTCCCGACGGGACCGGTCAAACCCTGACGGTAACGAGCTCATATACTCGATCGCCGTGTCCGCCCCCTCGGCCGCCGTGCCACGCCGCCGCTCCGCCGCATGCCCGCGCCGGTAGAGGTCGTCGTCCTCGCCGGCGGCACCGGCGGCGCGAAGCTCGCGCGCGGGATGCGCGAGGTCGTGGCGCCCGAGCGGCTCGCGGTGATCGCGAATCCGGGCGACGACATCGAGATCTACGGCGCGCACGTCTCGCCCGACCCCGACCTGATCTCGTTCTGGCTGGCCGACCTGATCGACGCGCGCGGCTGGGGTCTGGAGGGCGACACGTTCAACGTCATGGACGGCCTGCGCGCGCTGGGGGTCGAGGTGTGGTTCAACCTCGGCGACCGCGACCTCGCGTGGTGCGTCGAGCGCGCGCGGCTGCTCGCCGCGGGCGCCACGCCCACCGCGGCGCTCGCGCGGCTGAACGCCGCGATCGGGGTGCGCACGGCGGTGCTCCCCGCGAGCGACGATCCCGTGCGCACCTGGGTCCGCACGACGTCGGGGTGGCGCTCCTTTCAGGAGTTCATGATCCGCATGGGAGCCGCGGGAATGATCGAGGGCCTCGAGTTCCGCGGCGCCGAGCAGGCCGCGCCGAGCACCGCCGCGCTCGAGGCGATCGCACAGGCGCGCGCGATCGTGATCGGACCCTCGAACCCGCTCGCCTCGATCGCGCCGATCCTCGCGGTGCCGGGCATCCGCGAGGCGCTCGCCACGGCGCGCGCGCCGGTCGTCGCGGTCAGCCCGATCGTCGGCGGCACCGTCCTGAAGGGCCCGACGGCCGCGTTCATGGCGTTCGCCGCGCTGGAGTGCAGCGCGGCGGGCGTCGCGGACTTCTACGGCGAGCTGCTCGACGGGCTCGTCGCCGACGAGCCCGTGGCCGCCGAGCGTGTGCCGGCCGTGGCCGCCGAGCCCGCCCACCATGAGCCCCTCCCCGCGCTCGCGACGCTGCGGATCGACACCCGCATGGACGACGCCGCCGCGCGCGCGCGCGTGGCCGAGCAGGTGCTCGCGTTCGCCGACGGGCTCGCGCGCTGAGCCCACTCATATACTCGCCTCGGCGTGCCCCCCCCCGACCCCGCTCCCGCTCCCGTGTGCATCGTCGGCGCCTCCGGCGCGCTCGGCTTCGGCCTCGCGCTGCGCCTGGGACACGCGGGCGTGCCGATCGCGATCGGCTCGCGCGACGCCGAGCGCGCCGCGGAGACCGTGCGGCGCGCGCAGGCCGCGGTGCCCGCGGGCTCGTTCGCGGGCTACGAGAACGGCGAGGCGGCTGCCAAGGCTGAGGTGGTGATCCTGAGCGTGCCGTTCCGCAACCAGTCCGAGACGCTCGCCAACCTCAAAGGGGCGCTGCGCGACGGGCAGCTGCTGATCGACGCGAGCGTGCCGCTCGCGGCCGCGGTCAGCGGCAAGGCGACGCGCATGCTCGGCGTGTGGCAGGGCTCCGCCGCGCAGCAGACCCGTGAGATGGTGCCCACAGGCGTGCGCGTCGTGTCCGCCTTGCACACCGTCAGCGCCGCGTCGCTGAGCGCCCTCGACCACGCGCTCGCGGAGGACGTGCTCGTCTGCGGCGACTCGCGCGCCGATAAGCGCGAGGCCGCCGCGCTGATCGAGCGCATCGAGGGACTGCGCTGCGTGGACTGCGGACGCCTGGAGATGGCGCGCGTCACCGAGTCGCTCACAGCGCTCCTGATCGCCGTCAACTCACGCTACAAGACCCACGCCGGCATCCGCCTCACGGGCCTGCCGGACGCGCTGTGGGAGTGACAGCGGAGCTCGCGGGCGCAGACCGGGAGCGCAGCCGGCGCAGACCGCGAGTGGACGTCCCGAAAGCCCCCGGCGGACGCGCGGTGCGCCGCCGGACCCGCCGATCAGCCCGCGGCCGCCGCGGCGCGCTCCTCGCGCCACGCGTTCAGCGCGTCGATCGCGCCGTAGCTGACGCGTTCGAGGAACGTGTCGCGGTCGTTGGCGTGCGGCAGCGGCTCGCCGGGGACCGCGACGCCGAGGAACTCGCACAGCGGCTCCCAGCCTTCGCCGACCTCCCATACCAGCAGCCGCTCGGCGGGGACCACCGCCTTGACGTGCTCGTTGTGGGCAACCGCCTGCTCGATCAGCTGCGCCGGCTCGACCCAGCCCCGCGCGAAGGTCCCCTGCGGCCCCCAGAACATGCGGTCGACGAGCGCCAGGTAGCGGCACCAGCGCGGGTCGATCTCGCCGCGCGCGCTCGCGAGCAGACGGATCAGCGACTCCCCGTGGCACATGTCGACGATCGTCTCGCGGAAGCTCGGCTCCCACTTCTCGGGATCGCGCACGCTCAGCAGGACCTTCGCATCGGGATAAGCGTCGATCAGCTCGCGGTAGAAGTAGCCGCCGGGCCAGTCCACGGTCGAGGCGTGGCCCGCGAACACCTCATCCCATGGCCCATCGCCATCGAGTGCGCGATTCCAGAGCTCGACCTGATCGAGGTCGGCGATCACGTTGACCCAGTGATACGCGGGCCCGAAACCGAGCTGCTCCAGGGCCAGCTTCTGCGTGAGGGTCCCCGTGCGGGGCAGGCCGGCTCCGATCACCTTGATATCGCTCATCTCGCTCCTTACGTAGCGTTACGCCACCGTTGACAAAATTTGACCGCGCATGCTGCCAGCGTGACCGCTCCGTTGCGTGCGCTCGCCGGTTCTCTCGATATCGTGTCCCTTCCCAACCGGACGTAACATAACGCTAACCAAATGTTCAATCCGCAACCCGTGCAGCCGCTCGGCGAGAGCTCCGAGACCTCCGAGCGCTCCCGCCCCGGCACCCTGAGCCTCGATCAGTCGCGCTACGCGCGCCGCGCCGCGCGTGCGCGTCCGCGGCCCACGCCGATCCGGGCCCGCATCGGCGGTCTCGCCGTCGCGGACTCCGAGGCCACGTTCACCCAGGATGAGGTCCTCGTGCGGCTTGGCCTGAAGGGCGACGAGTTCGCGGAGGGCATCTTCGGCCGCTGCGGCATCGAGCGCCGCCACCTCAACCTGACCCACGACTTCCTGCACGACACGATGCAGGGCCGCGCGGCGGAGGTCGAGGCGGAACTGCTCCATTACGCGATCCGTGCCGTCGACCAGCTCGGCGTCGATCCCGCAGAGATCGGGACCGTCGTCACCGCGAGCCTCTACTCGCTCGGCTGCCCCACGCTCGCGCATCGCTTGCTCGACCACTACGCGATGGACCCCGCGACCGACAAGTACCACATCACCGGCGTCGGCTGCGCGAGCGCGGTGCCGCTGCTGCGCCTCGCCTCCCAGGCGCTCCCGCAGCACCCCGGCAAGCACGCGCTCGTCGTCGCGGCGGAGAGCATGAGCAGCACGCTGATGAGCGCCACCGCCGACGACCCGCGCGCGAAGACCGTCGGCTCGGCGATCTTCGGCGACGGCTGTGCTGCGGCGCTGCTCTGCGGCGAGGAGCACGCACGGGGACCGGCGATCCTCGGCTCCCAGGTCCACCAGATCGGCGGCACGCTCGCCGATGTGAGCCTCTCGCTGAGCTTCGACGACAGCCACCTGCATCTCGCACGCGAGCTGCCCGACCTCGCCGCGGCCGGCCTCGGCGAGCTGGTCGCCGATTTCCTGGGGCGCAATCGCCTGGATCGATCCGATCTCGACTACTGGATGGTCCACCCCGGCGGCCGGCGGATCATCGAATGCGTGGAAGACGCGCTCGCGCTCACGCGCGAGGACGTCGCGGTCAGCTGGGACACGCTCGCCGCACACGGCAACGTCGGCACGCCGTCGATCCTGTATGTGCTCAAGGGCACCATCGAGACCTACGCGCCCCGACCGGGGGAGCGCGGGTTGATGGTCACGATCGGCCCCGGTATCAGCGTCGGGCTGATGCTGCTGCAGTTCTGACGCCGCACGCACGGCCCGGCGGCCCCGCTCGCAGCCGCACACGCCGGCACGCCTCACCGTGGACCTCGCCCCACAGACCGTTGCCCACAACTGCCCGCGCGGCGCGTCGAGATAGGCTCCCTACGACGTGCGCACCGCAGCGATCCTCCCCGTCAAGCGCTTCACCCACGCCAAGCAGCGCCTCGGGGCCACTATCGCCGATCCACTGCACGGGGACCTCGTGCGCGCGATGGTCGGCGACGTGCTGAGCGCGCTGCGCCGCTGCGCGTCGATCGACCTCACGATCGTCGTGACCAACGAGCCAGCGGTCGCGCACGCCGCGCGCCGACAGAGCGCGCTCCTCGTGCCCGACACCGCCGAGGACGGCCAGAGCGCCGCCGTCGCGCTCGGAATCGAGCGCGCGCGAGCCGAGGGCGTCGCGCGCGTGCTCTGCATCCCCGGCGACTGTCCCGCGCTCGACCCCGCGCAGCTCGCGCAATTGCTGGAGGACGCGGCCCCTCGCGGCGTACCCGAAGTAGTGATCGTGCCGGACCGCCACGGGACCGGCACGAACGGCCTGCTGCTCCGCCCGCCCGACGCGATCTCGCCGAGCTTCGGACCGGGCAGCTGCGCGCGCCACCAGGCGCTCGCGCGCGCCGCCGGCGCGGCCTGCCGCCTGGAGCGCCCGGCCTCGCTGCTGCTCGACATCGACACCGGCGAGGACCTCGCCGTGCTCCGCCGGCGCCTCGCCGGCGAGCCCGCGGGGGCCTCTCGCACCTCCAAGCTCCTGCACACCGCGGCCAGCCCCTCGCGCGCCGCGTGAGCCGGCTCGCGGCGCGCAGCGTGAGCGGCCTGCCCGAGATCCGCGCCGGAGACGACCTCGCCGCGCTGATCGCGGGAGCGCTGAGCGCGGAGGCGCTGAGCGCGGAGGCGCTGAGCGCGGAGGCGTCGAGCGGTGCGCCAACCGTGGGCGCCACACCGGCCGCGGGGGACCCAGGCACCGACACGCGCGCGGAGCCGCTTCGCGATGGGCAGGTCGTCGCGATCGCGCACAAGGTCGTCTCCAAGGCCGAGGGTGCCGTCGTCGCGCTCGCCGACGTGCGCCCCTCGGCGCGCGCGGTGGCGCTCGCGCGGGAACAGGGCAAGGACCCGCGCGCGGTGCAGGTCGTGCTCGATCAGTCGCGCGAGATCGTGCGCGCCGCGCACGGCGTCTTGATCTGCCGCACCCACCACGGCTTCCTCTGCGCGAACGCCGGCGTCGACGCGTCCAACGCGCCCGCTCCCACAACTGCGAGCGCCGCGGAGCAGGCGACCGGCGCCGGTGCGGAGCGGGGAGCCGCGCGGAGCGGTCGCGCACCGGACGAGAACGCCCCCGCGATGCTGATCGTGCTGCCGCGCGATCCCGATGCCTCCGCGCGCGCGCTGCGCGCGCGGCTGCGCGAGCTCAGCGGCGCGCGCGTCGCGGTGCTGATCACCGACAGCTTCGGCCGCGCGTGGCGCCACGGGCAGTGCGACGTCGCGCTCGGCTGCGCCGGGATGACCCCCCTGGAGGACTGGCGCGGGCGGACCGACGGCGTCGGCATGGAGTTGCGCGCCACCTGGCTCGCCGTCGCTGACGCCGCCGCCGCCGCCGCCGACCTCGCGCGCGCGAAGGACTCGCGCGAGCCCGTCGTGATCCTCGACGGGCTGCAGCGCTTCGTCACCGACGAGGACGGGTCGGGCGCGGTGGCGCTGCGGCGCCCGCTCGAGGAGGATCTGTTCCGCTGAGCTCAGCTGCGGGCGGGCTCGGCGGCGGCCGTGAGCTGAGCGCGCAGAAACGGCAGCACGACCTCGGCCACCCGCTGCGGATCGTCCTGGAACGGCCAGTGCCCGCTCTCCGGCAGGATCGCGACGTCCTGCACCGCGAAGAAGTCGCGCTGGCGCTCGGCGTACTGCACGCCGATGAAGGGGTCCTTTGCGCCCCACACGACGAGCGCGGGCTTGTGCAGCTCCTTCATCGCCGCGCCGAGCTCGCGCGCGGTCTCGCCGGGATCGGAGGTCGCGCGATAGAGCTTCAGCACCGCGCGACGTGTGCCGCGGTCGTAGTCGTCGTACATCTTGTCGACGAACTCCGGCGGCAGGCCCTTGGGGTTGACTTTCTGCATCCCGCGCCGCCATCCCGAGCGCGGGATCCACGCCTGGAGGATCTCGCCTAGGACCGGCGTCCGCCAGCGGCGGGCCATCGTGTGCCATTTGTAGCCGGGCATGATCCCGACGTTGATCAGCACCACGCTCGCCCACGCCTGCGGGTGCTGCAAGCCCCAGAAGAGGCCGAACGGACCGCCGAAGTCGTGCACGACGAGGTGCGCGCGCTCGACCCCGAGCTCGGCGAGCGCGCCCTGCAGGAAGTCCGCGTACGCGGAGACCTGGTAGTCAAAGTGGCGCGGCTTGTCGGCGCGGCCGAAGCCGGGCATGTCGAACGCGACTGCCCGCCCCAGCTCGCCGGCGCCGTCGACGAGCGCGGTCCAGTCGCTGGAGGAGCCGGGGTTGCCGTGCACGAATACGACCGCCTCGGTCGCATCCGCGGGCCCGGCTTCGATCACCGGCGAGCCGATCCCGGCGACGTTGATCCTGCGCTGGCGCGGCACCTCAGCTCACCGTCGCGGTCGCCCGGGACTGTGCGCCGCCGGCGGCCGCGGCCGCTGCATCTTGCGCGACCCTCGCGGCCGGCGCGACCTTGGCGGCTTGCGCGACCGCGGCGACCGGCGCGCCCGCGGGGCGTTCTCGCAACCCGCGGGGACGCTTGGAGCGGCTGATATTGACGCGCAGCATCCGTCCGATCGTGCGCGGAGTCATCATTTCCTGCGGCGTGATCCAGCGGCCGCCCATCTGGGCCATGCGCACAGTCAACTCGGCGTCGCGCGCGGCAGCGCGGAAGAGCAGCTTTTCTCCGGGGTTGAAGCGCTTGCCGGAGGAGTACGCGGAGCAGAACTTCTCGTGCGCGTCGAGTCCCTTGCTATGCCGGGCCGCGTACGCGGCGAGCGCGCGGTCGACCGCGGCGGGGTCCCCGTCGGCGCTCAGCGCGGGGGCGACGCTCTCGGCGAGCCACTCGGCGGACTGCAGCGCCCACCCGCAGCCGACGCCCCACAGCGGATCGGCGGCGAGCGCGGCGTCGCCGATGAAGGCGAGGCCGGGACTCGTGGTCTGGCGAACGACGTTGGGCATCTCGAGCTTGCCGACGAGCTGCCCCTCGCGCTTGGCGGGGTCCAGCGGCGGCCCTTCGGGGAGCCCTTCGAATAGGCGTTGCATGGCGGCCTCGGGGTCGGCCTTGAACTCGGGCAGGCGGTCTTTGTGGGGCATGCACGCGAGCAGCGTGAGACCGCCGTCGGTCGGGAAGGCGTAGGCGGCGCTGGGGTCGAGCAGCCACATCTGCGCGCTGCTGCCAGTGCGCAGCGGCGTGTCGCGGTAGTAGGCGGCATAGCCGAAGCGCCGGTTCGGCCGCAGCTTGGTCGGCTGGCCGGCGAGCTTTGCGATGGAGGAGTCGCGGCCATCGGCGGCGAGCACGAGCTTGGCGCGTAGCTCGTGCTCGCTGCCGTCGCGCTCGCGCGCGGCGACGCCGCGAACGCGCGTGCCCTCGCGCAGCAGCGCGTGCACGGTGTGGCCGAGCATCAGTTGCACTCCATCGGTCGCCGCAGCGAGCTCGCGCAGCATCGGATCGAAGGTCTCGCGGCGTATGTTCCACGCGGGGTGGTCGCGCATCGGCGCGGGCAGGTCGGCGTGGTCGAAGCAGATCCAGCCGTAGCGCGTCCAGATGTTGATGTCGCTGGGCTGAGCGCCGGCATCTTCGATCGCGCCGCGCAGGCCGAGGCGCTCGATCGTCGGCGAGGCGCTCGACTGGATCAGGTGCGTACAGACGCGCTTGAAGGTCTTGGGATCGCTGTGGCTCTCCAGCAGAGCGACCTTCGCACCGGAGCGGGCGAGGAAGGTCGCCGCGGCGCAGCCCGCGATGCTCGCGCCGACGATTGCGACGTCGTAGTCGTCGCAATCGACGTGCCGGGCATGGTTGGTCTGGTGGGTGTGGGCGTCTTGGGACGTGCCGCCGGGGTGCGCGCTCTCGCTCATGACTCCGCCTTTCATCCGAGGGACCGGCGCGCGCCAACGCGGAGTGACACGCGCGCTCTATACTTCGGGTCGAACTATACAGGACGTACGATGAAAAGCAAGCAGATCCGACTTACGACCACCTCCTACGCCGTCCTCGGCCTGCTCGACCTGATCGGCGAGGCGACGCCCTACGCGCTCAAACAGGCGCTGGAACGGTCGATCGAGAACTTCTGGCCGGTACCGCACACGACCTTCTACGACGAGCCCGCGCGGCTCGCGCAGGCCGGCTATCTCTCCGAACGCCAAGAGCCCGGCGGGCGCCGGCGCCGTGTCTACGCGCTCACCGACAGCGGCCGCGAGGCGCTGCGCGAGTGGGCCGACTCGCCCGATCTCGCGCCCCAGCAGCTGCGCGACGAGGGCCTGCTGAAGATCTTCGCGGGCGCCGACCCGCGCGTGGTGTTCGCCAAGCGCGGCGAGTGGCACGCGGTGAAGCTCGCCGAGCTGGAGCGCTATCTGGAGCGCCTGCACTCGACCCCGCTGGAGCCCTGCCGCGAGCGCTGGCGCGGCGCCGAACTGACGCTCGAGGCAGGCATCACCTACCACCGCCAGATGCTCGCGACGATCGCGGAGTTCCTCGCGACCGGTGCGTAGCGACGCTCAGACGCCCGCGACCAGCGCGGTACTCGTGCCGTCGAGATCGCCGGCGACCGCTGCGCCATCCAACGGGTAGCAGCGCCTGATCCCGTACAGCGTCGTGCGCTCGGCGGCGGGCCGTCCAGCGGCGTGTGCCGCGGCGACGAGCTGGTCGGGATCGAGCTTGGTCCCGTGGTAGCTGCCGGCGAGGCGGCTGATCGACTCCTCCATCAGCGTGCCGCCGAGGTCGTTGACGCCCCAGCGCAGCGACTCGGTGGCAGCCTCGACGCCCATCTTGACCCACGACGCCTGCAGGCTCGCAACGGTGCGCCCGAGCGCGAGGCGAAAGACGGCGGTGTGCTTGAGGTTCTCCTCGCGCGTGATCTCCTCCACCCCGTGCGTGCGACCGAGCAGGGTCTGGAAGGGAATGAAGGAGAGCGGCACGAACTCCGTGATGCCGCCGGTGCGCTCCTGCAACTCGCGCACGACGCGCATGTGCTCGGCGAGCTCCCAGGGCTCCTCGATGTGTCCGAACATGACCGTCGCCGTCGAGCGCAGGCCGGCGGCGTGGGAGGCCTCGATGATCTGCACCCAGCGCGCGACCGGCAGCTTGTTGGGGCTGATGCGTTCGCGCACCCCGTCGTGCAGCACCTCCGCCGCGGTGCCCGGCGTGGAGCCGAGGCCGGCGTCGCGCAGGCGCGCGAAGACCTCCGCCGGGGGCTGCCCGGAGATGTCGCACATGTGCGCGATCTCCATCGGGCTGTACGCGTGCAGGTGGATGTCGGTGCCGAGCTTCGCGGCGGTGCGCTTGGCGAGCTGCAGCCAGCCGAGGTAGTCCTGCAGGCTCCAGTCCGGGTGGATGCCCGACTGGATGCAGAGCTCGCTCGCGCCGTAGGCGATCCCTTCCTCGACGCGGCGCACGAACTCGGCCTCGGAGTGCTCGTAGGCGTCCGGCGAGCGCTTGCCCTGTCCGAAGCCGCAGAACGCGCAGCCGACGGTGCAGACGTTGGAGATGTTGATGTTGCGGTTGACGACGAACGTGACGGTCTCCCCCGCGAGCTCGGCGCGCAGTCCGTCGGCGGCCCGGCGCATCTCCTCGATCGCCTGCGGGCGGGTCTCGGCGAACATCGCGGTCAGCTCCTGCGCGCTCAGCGCGTGACCGTCGCGGCCGCGTGCGATTGCGCCGGCGACGAGATCGGGGCGGATCGGCGGGACGCCGTGCGCGGCGGGGTCGGTGCGACCGGAGCCGCGGCGCGGGATGAAGCTCCAGTACTTAACCTTGATCGTGTCGAGCACCCCCTGCGCGACCCACTCGGAGTCGATGTACTGCGGGTAGACGCAGAGGCGCTCGGTCAGCGCGACCCCGTCGGCCTGCAGGCGCTTGCGCACCTGGTGCGGCGAGGGAAAGGGGTGCTCGGGCGAGATGTGGTCGCCGTTGGCGGAGAGACCGCCGAGGTCGGTGGCGCCGGCGGCGACGAGCTCGGGCCACCAGTCGGCGAGGTTCGGCGGGACCTGGATGCCGACGTCGGGCAGCAGCCGGCGGGTCTCGGCGATCAGGCGCTTCATGTCGGCGATGCTCACCGGACACGCCCAATCGGGCAGCGGCAGGCGCGGGTGCAGGCCGGCGCCGGGTGCGTCCTCATCGCCGAGCCCGCGGGCGTCTGTGGCGCTCTCCCCCACGCCCGTGCGCCAGTACGCGCGCGCGGCGGCGTCGGCGATCTCGGCGGGCTCCTGCCCGTAGTAGCGCTGGTGCGGGACGAAGTTCTGGAGGATCACCTCCTGGATGTGCCCGTATTCGCGGTGCGTCTGCGCCAGCGCTTGCAGCGAGGCGACGCGCTCGTCCTCGCTCTCGCCGATTCCGACGAGGATGCCGGAGGTGAACGGGATCTTCAGCTCGCCCGCCGCGCGAATCGTCTCCAGGCGTCGCGCGGGGTGCTTGGTGGGCGAGCCGGCGTGCACGGTCTCCATCAGGCGCTCGGAGATCGACTCCAGCATCAGCCCCTGCGAGGCCGTGACCTCGCGCAGCCGCGCCAGATCGGCGCGCGAGAGGACACCGAGATTGGTGTGCGGCAGGATCCCGCGCTCGAGCGCGCGCTCACAAGCCCAGACGACGTACGCCGTGAAGTCCGCGTGCCCGTGCTCCCGCAGTTTCGCCGCGACCTCCGGGTTGACCTCGGGCCGCTCGCCGGTCAGGACGAGCAGCTCCTTGACGCCGCGCCGCGCCGCGCCGTCGATCAGGCGCAGCACCTCGTCGGGCTCGTGCAGGTGCGCGCGGTGCGTCGCGAACGAGCAGTACTTGCAGTAGCACCGGCACGTCCGCGAGAGCGAGAGCGTGAGGTTGCGCGAGTAGGTGACCCTTCGGCGCATTGGGATGGAGTCTATGAGGGTGTGCGTCAGGTCCGGCCGAATCTTTGATCGATCGACGCTGGTTGGGAGGTGCATGCCCGCCCAGAAGCACGGCCCCCATACGACCGTGTCCTTTCATTCGGACAAATTCATCAGGCCAACTTGTCGATCGGCCGCTCGCCCACGCGGCCCTTGGGGTCGAGCACGAGCAGCTTGTAGCCCAGCGCCGCGATCAGGCCGCCGACGATTGGGCCGAGGATGTAGACGACCGCGAAGTCGCCGAAGCCGCCGGAGAAGTGTCCCGCGACGATCGCCGGCCCGAGCGAGCGCGCCGGGTTCAAGCCGGCGCCGGTCAGCGGCCCGAACGTCAGCACCGCGAAGCCGAGCGTCGCGCCGATCACGAAGCCCGCCCAGTCGCGCGTGCCGCGCGGGTTGACCGCGACGCCCATGATCGACCAGACCAGCGCGAACGTGCCGACGAGCTCGCACAGAGCCCCCAGCATGGTCTTGCCCGCGAGCAGATGACTGACCGAGGGGTTGCCGAGGTTCGGCCCGAGGAACAGTTCCGCGAGGATCACTTTGCACAGCGCGGCGCCCGCGATCGCGCCGACGATCTGCATCGCGATGTAGCCCAGCGCGGCCAGCGGATCGATCTCGCGCACGGCCGCGAGCCCGATCGTGACCGCCGGGTTGAAGTGCGCGCCCGAGGTGCCGCCGAGCGTCTGGATCAGCATCATCAGGAGAAACGCGTGCAGCAGCCCGATCACCGCGAATTCGGGGGTCGAGATGCCGGTGCGCGCGTAGACGCTGACGATCAGCGCGATGAACAGGACCAGCAGGAACGTGCCGACGAGCTCGGCGATGTATGCGCTCAAACCACGTTTTTCCATGATGTGCTTCTCCTCCTCGCGATGCGATCGATGCCGGCGGCGATTCTACGAGCGCCCCCGGTCGGCTCCCGCGCGTCGCGGCTATCCTCAGCCGCAATGGCGCACCCACCCCGCATGTATCTCGCGCGCCACGGTCAGACCGCCTACAACGCCGAGGGTCGCTTCCAGGGCCAGGGCGCGGTCCCGCTCGACGCGACCGGCCGCGCGCAGGCCGCGGAGCTCGGGGAGCGGGCGCTCGCCTACGAGTTCGCGGTGCTGTGGTGCAGCCCGCTGTTGCGAGCCCGCGAAACCGCGGACATCGTCGCGCGGCGCATCGGACTGACTCCGCGCGAGGACGCGCGCTTGATGGAGACCGACGCCGGCGACTGGACCGACCGCAGCTTCGCCGAGGTCCAAGCCGAGCTGCCCGCGGAGTTCGAGCGCTTCAGGACCGGCGACCCCACCTTCGCGTTCCCGGGCGGCGAGTCCTTCGCGCAACAGGGCGTGCGCGTCGCGGGCGCGTTCCACGACATCAAGCGCGCCGAGGCGCCCGCGCTGATCGTCTGCCACGGCGGCGTGATCCGCATCGCGCTCTTCCAGCGCACCAAAGACCGCGACTCGCTCGGCGCGTCGGTCCCGAACGCCGCGATCGTCCCGCTCGATCCGCGCGGCTCGCGACGCATCAACCGCGCGAGCCTCGCGGCGAAGAGCAACGGCTGAGAGCGCGCCGGCTACTGTGCGCGCTCGGCTACTGTGCGCGGATGCGGCGGAACTCGTCGCGCACCGAGTACGGGCGGCCCCACATCTGCGTAACCTCGACGCGCCCCGAGCGCTGCTCGCGCACGACGAGCTCGCCCGCGATCCCCGCGTCGTCGAGCAGGCGCAGCGTGCCGTGCACCGTGGGCGCCGCCGCCGCGTGTCCGAAGCGGTGCGCGACGAGCAGGCGCCAGTGCCAGTCGTGATGTGAGTAGGGACGCGCGTTGCACGTCGCGAGATAGACCGCTGCGTCGACGTAGCGCGACTCGTCGGCGATGCGCAGGTCGAGCTCGAGATCGGTCCAGTCGTCGGGGAGCGAGTCGACGATGCGCTGGAAGACCTCCGCGAGAGCCACGCGCCGTAGCCTAGCGCTCGCCACCGCGGGCTATCCTGCGAAGCGCGTGGCCGCAACCGATACCGACCGTCTGCGGGCAGACTACGAGACGCTCATCGCCGGCTGCGGGCTGCTCGATCGCTCCGAGCGCGGCAAGCTCGTGCTGACGGGCGCCGGCGCGGTGGAGTTTCTCAACGGCCAGATCACCAACGAGCTCGCCGGCCTGCCGCCCGGCGCGGGCTGCTACGCGGCGTTCCTCACGAACAAGGGCAAGATGCTCGGCGACCTGCGCGTGCTCGCCGTCGGCGAGGGCGCCGCCGTCGCCGAACTGCTGCTCGACACCGAGCGCGTCGCGCTGCAGGCGCTGTTCGACATGATCCGCCGCTACAAGATCGGCTACGATGTCGCCCTGCACAAGCGCACGCTGGAGTCCGCGCTGCTCTCGCTGATCGGTCCCGCCGCGCGCGAGGTCGCGACGCGCGCGGCGCGGCTGGCGGATGGCGAATTGCCGGCGCGCAGCGAGCACGACCACGCCGGCGCGAGCGTCGGCGGTCGGCCGGTGCGCCTGATCGCGACGGCCGACGGTGGCCTGGATGTGCTCTGCGCGCGCGAGGATCGCGAGGCGGTGGCCGCGGCCCTCATCGACGCCGGTGCGCGCGCGATCGGCGAGGAGGCCGCCGAGGTCGTGCGCGTCGAGCACGGCCGTCCCCGCTACGGCGTGGACCTCGACGAGAGCACGATCCCCCAAGAGGCCGGGCTCAACGAGCGCGCGGTGAGCTTCACGAAGGGTTGCTACGTGGGCCAGGAGACCGTCGCGCGTCTCTACTACCGGGGCAAGCCCAACCGGCACCTGCGCGGGCTGCGCCTCGCGGAGCCCGCCGCTCCGGGCTCCCAGCCGCACCCCGACGAGCCGCCGGCTCTAGGAAACCAGCCGCACCCCGACGAGCCGCCGGCTTCAGGAAACCAGCGGCACGCCGGCGAGCCGGCGGCAGCGGGCGACGAGCTGCGACTCGGGGAGCGCTCGGTCGGACGCCTAGGGAGCGTCGTGCGCTCCCCGACATATGGACCGATCGCCTTGGCGCTCGTACGCCGCGAGGCCGCTCCGGGCGACACGGTGGCGGTCGGCGAACAGGGCACCACCGCGGTCATCGCCGAGCTTCCATTCCGCTGAGGAATTGGAGCTCTCCTCAGGGACCTTCGGGCCGGCGCCGGCGCGGCGCGCAGTCGTGCAGGTGCTTGCGAATCGCGGCCTGCTGGGCCTTGAGGGCGTCGGGACGCGGCGGCTTGTCGAGGGAGCTCGTGACGTTCGGGCCCCGCAGCTCGACCTTGGTGCATCGCGGCTTCTCGCGCGCGTCCTCGAAGGGATCGCTTTCAGTCATCTCTATTCGCCCTCGGGTGGGACTCCCGATTCTTCAGTGTAGGCCTGCCACTGCTCGTTGAGCAAGTCCACGAGCTGACTTGCGAGCAGCGGCGAGAAAGAGACGCGCGATACGACGATTCCCTGCTGGCCCTGCGGCCCGATGCGCAGGAAGTCCAGCGTGAACTCGTGCGGGGTGCGCGCGATCGAGGCCGCGTTGGCCCACTTGCCCGCGAACTCCTCCGGGGGCATGATGATGTTGGGGCCCTGTTGTGGCTCCTCCTCGGGGGGCTGCGGCTCGGGCACGGCGCTCCTGCGGTCGCTTTCAGGGATCGTGCTTGATTCGGCTTGCTCGGCGCATCTCAGCGTAGCGCGCGACGAAGCGGAGATGCGCGCCGCGGCCGCTCGTCTTTTCGCCGCCGAGACTCGGCCGCACTGCGACCGGTAGGATTGGCTGCCTTCCCGACCCGACCGCACACGACAGCTGGAGGACATCAACACCGTGGCAATCGACCTGCAGCAAATCTCCGAGGTGGACACCGAGCCGGGCCAGCTGCCCAAGACGATGGCCGCGTGGGTCATCCGCGAGGAGCGCCAGGGCGAACCCAAGGACGCCTTCCAGGTCGAGGAGATCGAGGTCCCCGAGCCCGGGGCCTTCGAGGTGATCGTGCGCGTGATGGCCGCGGGCGTCAACTACAACAACGTGTGGGCCGCCCTGGGCGAGCCGGTGGGCGTGTGGCGCTACGGCGACCACCCGCAATACGGGCACCACATCGGCGGCTCCGACGCCTCCGGGATCGTCTGGAAGGTCGGCGCCGGCGTGACGCGCTGGAAGCCCGGCGACGAGGTCGTCGTGCACTGCAACCAGGCCTCCTACGAGGACCCCGAGGTCCACGGCCTCGACCCGATGGCCGCGCCCTCGCAGAAGATCTGGGGCTACGAGACGACGTGGGGCTCGTTCGCGCAGTTCACCAAGGTGCAGGCTCAGCAGCTGCTGCCCAAGCCGCACGCGCTGAACTGGGAGGAGGCGGCCTCCTACGGCCTCGTCTACTTCACCGCCTACCGCATGCTGATCACGCGCTGCAAGATGCAGGCCGGCGCCAATGTGCTGATCTGGGGAGCCGCGGGCGGCCTCGGCGTATTCGCGACGCAGCTGTGCGCCGCCGCCGGCGCGCACTGCGTCGGCGTCGTGTCCTCACCGGAGAAGGGCGAGCTCGTCAAGCGCCTGGGCGCCGTCGACTACATCGACCGCGCCGAGTTCAAGGGCATGATGCGCACCGGCAAGGAGACGCCCGATGAGGAGAAGGCCCGCTTCGGCGTCGCGCGCGAATTCTCCAAGCGCGTCAAGGGGATCCTCGGCGACGCCCCCGACATCGTCTTCGAGCACGTCGGCGCGGCGACCTTCCCGACCTCGGTCTTCACCGTCAAGCCGTTCGGCAAGGTCGTGATCTGCGCCGGCACGACCGGCTACAACCTCGACTTCGACGTGCGCTACCTGTGGATGAAGCAGAAGGAGATCGTCGGCTCGCACTTCGCCAACGCCTACGAGTGCATGAAGGCCAACGAGCTCATCGAGAGCGGGCAGATCCGGCCCGTGCTGTGGCGCACGCTGCCCTTCGAGGGCGTCGCCGAAGCGCACCAGCTGATGCTCGAAAACAAGCATCTCGGCAAGATCTCAATCCTCGTCGGCGCCGACGCCGAGGGACACGGCAAGACCGCCGAGGGCCCGGGCGCGATCCATGCCGAGGTCGGAGCCTAGCCATGGCAGGCGAAGGCAACGGCACGGTCATCATCCCGTGGTACGCCACGGGATTTCGCAGCAACGGCTTCGAGGCCGCGCTGAACGAGGTCGCGGCGATCGCGCTGCGCTACGGCGCGAGCTCCTACGCCGTTTACCGCGCCCGTGACGACCGCTACAAGTTCCAGCAGCTAGCTACCTTCGCCAACTACTCCGACTGGGAGCGCTTCTGGGAAGGACCCGAGATGATCGACTTCCGAGTGCGTCACTCCAGCTGGTACCAAGTGCCGGTGCTCTACGGCTGGTGGGACTGCACCGCCTCGGGCGGGATCACGGAGGGGACGCTCTGGGCGCCGGCCAATGGCCACACCAATGGCGATGCGGGGCGCGTCGCCGAGGGCGAGAGCGCCTGAGTCAGACTGCCCGCGGCGCACGCGCCGCGATCACATCGACGATGTCACCCAGGCAAGGGTGATGCCAGCCCTGTGCCCGCGCCTGCGCGCGCAGGTGGTCTGCCTCGGTACGGACCCGATCGACGAGAGACCCACGCACTCGCCCGAAGGCCTTGCCGTTGAGACCGAAATCCTCGGCGAGGTCGAGCCAGTGAATCGAGGAGATCGCGCCGGGGTCGAGCTCGTCGCCGATCGCAAGCGCCAGTTCGGTACTCAGCGCGGGATAGACCGCCGTTGACACCAAGTCGTAGAGCGGTGCGAGGCGCACCCCGCTCTCGACGTGCAGGAGCGAGATGTTCTTTGCGTGCGCGTCGGCGTTGCCGATCAGGAAGTTGAAGACGACGGCCCGCGCAGCGGCGAGGCGATCGACACCGGGGACGGTGGAGTGGTCGTCGAGTAGGTCCGCCAGCGCACGATAGGAGGGCAGCCGCCAGCCCTCCTTCTGGTACTTGAAGTCCGGAGTCAGACCAAGCGCCTGACAGAGATCCTCCTGATGGATGCGGCGGGGCGGCCACGCCGAGAGCTCGCGGTCAAAGCGCTCGACAACCAGACACGGGCGACCGGCCAGCGTCATGAGCTCCACGGACGCAGCCGGCAATCCGCAGCGTGCCGCCAGGAGCATGCAGAAATACTCGTTCGCGGCGAGTCCCCGGTATCCCTCAGCGGGCTCGGCACCCCCGCGCTCGCCGACCACGGGGAGCTGGGGCTTGAGGATGTGACTGCTGGGCATACCGTCCAGCGGCTTGCCGAAACGTCCGGCGGAGTCGCGCACGAGCACGGCCTTGTTCTGCACCCCTGCCAGGCTGAGACGCAGACGAGCGCCGGCGTCGATCCCCAGAGGATGGACGGGTAGATCTTCGATCATCGCATCCAGCCCCCGACCCTCCAGCCAAACGACCGAAGGCGCCTCACTCAGAGCGCCCTCCTCCGTGATCTGCAGCGCCCCGGCACAATCCCGACCGAGCTCGGCCAGCAGGCCGAAAGAGTCGCTCGCGGCCAGCTTCAGCTGGCGCGCGATCTGCTCGCGCACGGCTCCCTCGGGCAGCAGCGCCTCGAAGAACGGACGGCTTTCGGCGGGGCCGAAGGTCTCGCGCGTGAGCGGCAAGGACAGGGAGATCGCTCGCGGTGCTTCGGTGTAGCTGAAGGAGTACTCCCGCGAGCGTGGATCGATGCGATCCAGACGGCCGACCTCACTTCGATCCCAATAGACGCCGAGCGTCATGCTCCACCGCGTCTGTACACGTCCACGCCAAGCGTCATGCTCCACCGCGTCCGCGCACGTCCAGGTCCAGGCCCAACGCTGAGAGGATGCGCGTGACCACATCCAGCCTCACCGTCGGCTCGCCGTTCTCGACCCGGTGCACGGAGCGCACGGCGACGTTTGCCACGAGCGCGAGCGCCCGCTGATCCAGGCCCTGGCGGCGGCGTTCCTCTCTTATTCGGCGGCCGATTCGCTGGGACGCCGAATCGCCGCTCTCGCCCTCAGTATGCATTATCACGCATATCTTATCGGAATAGCCGAAAAATTCCTGAGATATGCGCGATCATGAATATGGCACGTAAAGCGCTGCTTTGCGCTCGTATTCTGCGCGATGACGCAGATCGCCGACGGGGCGTTCTGCCGTGGCGTCTCAGCCGCGCTCGAGCGGGGCCATCGTGAGGCCGGCGCCCTTGAGCTGCTCCCAGTAGTGCTCGGCGGGCTCGCGGTGCCCGCTGAAGACGACCGCCTGTCCGCTGTTGTGGATCTGGTTGGCGAACCGGTGCCCGCGCTCCAGCGTGACACCCGGGATGAAGCGCGCGAGGGTGCGCGCGACGTGGTCGAAGGTGTTGTGATCGTCGTTGCGCACGATCACTCGCCACGCGCCTCCCAAATCGCTGCCGGGGCCGCCGGTGCGGGGGAGCTCGATCGTCTCTGTCATCGGCTCGAAGGATAAAGCGCGGCGAGCGCGCGCACCGCTTCAGCGATCGTTTCGGGATGGGTGTAGGGGGCCATGTGTCCACCGGCGACCATCTCCAGCCGCGCGTGCGGCAGCGTCGCCGGCAAGCGACCGTAGGTCCAGTTGAGCACGACGACGACGAGCAGCAGCGCCAGCACGATCCGAGCGAGCACCCTGCGCATGCCCATACACTATGCGGTGCCATGTCCGACCAGCACGGAGCCCCCTCCGACCACCGCCTGCCCGAGCGCGACCGCCCGTGGATGATGCGCACCTACGCGGGGCACTCCACCGCGAAGGCCTCCAACGAGCTGTACCGCAAGAACTTGGAAAAGGGCCAGACGGGCCTGTCGGTCGCGTTCGACCTGCCCACGCAGACCGGCTACGACCCCGACGACGAGCTCGCGCGCGGCGAGGTCGGCAAGGTCGGCGTGCCGGTCTCCCACCGCGGCGACATGGCGACGCTGATGGACGGCATCCCCCTCGGCGAGATGAACACCTCGATGACGATCAACGCCACCGCCGCGTGGCTGCTCGCGCTCTACATCGTCGCCGCCGAGGAGCAGGGCGTCGCGCAGGAGCGCCTGCAGGGGACGACGCAGAACGACATCATCAAGGAGTTCCTCGCGCGCGGCACCTATGCCTTCCCGCCCGCGCCGTCGATGCGGCTGATCGCGGACATGATCGCCTACACCGTCGAGCACGTCCCGCGGTGGAACCCGATCAACATCTGCTCCTACCACCTGCAGGAGGCCGGCGCGACCCCCGTGCAGGAGATCGCCTACGCGATGTCCAACGCGATCGCCGTGCTCGATGCCGCCCGCGAGCGCCTCGGCGAGCGCGCTGATGAGCTCATGGGTCAGGTCTTCGGGCGCATCTCGTTCTTCGTCAACGCCGGCGTGCGCTTCGTCGAGGAGCACGCCAAGCTGCGCGCGATGGGCATCCTCTGGGAGGAGCTCGGACGCGAGCGCTACGGCGTCCAGGACCCCCGCCTGCTGCGCTTTCGCTACGGCGTGCAGGTTAACTCGCTCGGGCTCACCGAGGCCCAGCCCGAGAACAACGTCCAGCGCATCGTGCTCGAGGCGCTCGCCGTCACGATCGGGCGCGACGCGCGCGCGCGCGCGATCCAGCTGCCCGCCTGGAACGAGGCGCTCGGCCTCCCGCGGCCCTGGGACCAGCAGTGGTCGCTGCGCATCCAGCAGGTCCTCGCCTACGAAACCGACATCCTCGAGTATCCCGACATCTTCGAGGGCTCGAAGGTGATGGAGGGTCTCGTGGCGGAGCTGCTGGAGGGGGCGCGCGCGGAGATCGCCGTCGTCGCCGAGCACGGCGGCGCCGTCGAGGCCGTCCCCTACATGAAGGGCGCGCTCGTCGATTCCCACCGCGAGCGCATCCGTCGCATCGAGGCCGGCGAGCAGATCGTCGTCGGGCAGAACCGCTACACCGAGACCGAGATCTCGCCGCTCACCGCCGACGCCGAGGGCGGCATCCTCGTCGTCGACCACGCCGTCGAGGCCGCCCAGATCGAGGCCGTCCGCCGCTGGCGCTCCACGCGCGAGGAAGCCGCCGTTGACGCCGCCCTCGCCGAGCTCGCGCGCGTCGCGCGCGCGGAGGACGAGAACCTGATGCCCCCCACGATCGCCGCCGCCCGCGCCGGCGCCACCACCGGCGAGTGGTCGCGCACGCTGCGCGAGGTCTTCGGCAGCTACCGCGCCCCCACCGGCGTCGGCGAGGCCAGCGCGACGCCCGCCGACGACGCCGACGGTGCCGGTGGTCCCGCCGCGCACGAGCTCGCCGAGCTGCGCGCGCAGGTCGCCGCGCTCGCCGAGCGCCTCGGGCGCCGCCCTAAGATCCTCGTCGGCAAGCCCGGCCTCGACGGGCACTCCAACGGCGCCGAGCAGATCGCGGTGCGCGCGCGCGACGTCGGGATGGACGTCGTCTACGAGGGCATCCGCCTCACTCCCGCCCAGATCGCGGCCTCCGCCCTGCAGGAGGGCGTGCACGTGATCGGCCTCTCGATCCTCTCCGGCTCGCACCGCGAGCTGATCCCCGCCGTGATCGAAGCCCTCCGCGAGGCCGGCGTACAGGCGCCCGTCGTCGTCGGCGGCATCATCCCCGAGCAGGACGTCGCGCCGCTCGAGCAGGCCGGCGTCGCCGCGGTCTACACGCCCAAGGACTTCGACCTCACGCGCATCATGCGCGACATCGTCGCGCTCGTCGACGAGCAGAGCGCCGTCCCCGCCTCCGCCTAGCCCGTGAGCCTCGGCGCCGAGCTCGGACGGCGCCTGCGCGAGCGCGACCTCGGCGCGGCGCCGCCCACGCTGAACCTGCTCGAGAGCACCACGCCCGCCGACCGCGCGCAGGCCGCCGCGCTGCTCGGCGAGGTCTCCCCCGCGCGCCTGCGCGGCGAGGCCGCCGGGCACATCGTCGGCGTCACGGGCCCGCCCGGCGCCGGCAAGTCGACGCTGCTCTCCGCGCTGCTGCACGCATGGCGCAGCCGCGGGCGGACCGTCGCGATGCTCGCCGTGGACCCCAGCTCGCGCCGCTCCGGCGGGGCGCTCTTGGGCGACCGCGCGCGCATCGAGTTCGATCCCGCCGACCGCGGCGTGTTCATCCGCTCCACCGCCGCCGGCGAGCGCCTCGGCGGCCTCGCCTGGGGTACGCGCGCCGCCGCACAGGCGCTGGCCGCCGCCTTCGACGTCGTCGTGATCGAGACCGTCGGCGTCGGGCAGGCCGAGACCGAGGTCGCCGAGGTCGCGGACACGGTGGTGGTCGTTGTCCAACCTGGCAGCGGCGACGTCCTGCAGTTCCTGAAGTCCGGGATCATGGAGATCCCCGACCTGCTCGTCGTCACCAAGGCCGACCTCGGCCAGATCGCGCTCAGCGCGCGCCGCGACCTCAGCGCCGCGCTGCGCTCGCTCGGGCGACGCTCCACGCAAGTCCTCGCGGTCTCCTCGCTGCCTCCCCCCACCGGGATCGACGAGCTGCGCGAGAGCCTCGACGAGCGCCGGCGCGAGCTTGGCAGGGATGGCGCGCGCGCGCTCACCGCGCGCCGCCTGCGCGCGCGACGCGCCGGAGCGCTCACCGACTTCACCGTCGAGCACGGCCAACGCGGGCTGCGCGCGCTCGGCGGACGCCGCGCCGCCGAGCACTGGCTCGCCGCGCAAGAGCCCACGCTCGACGAGCCGGCGCTCCGCGCGCTGCTAGAGGGGAGAATGGCGAGCCCGTGATCCGCGACCTGCTCATGATGCTCGGCGGTTTCGTCGCCGCCAGCGCCCTCGCCGGCGCGTTCGGCGCCGCCAATCTCGGCACCGCGCTCGCCTTCGGTCAGATGGGGTTCGCGATCGCGCTGGTATATGTGCTGTTGAAGCGCTGAGCCGCGCCTCGCGGGGCGGCCAAGCGCGCGGGAAGCAATGCGGCGTCGCGTCGCCACTCAGCCAACCGTCCGGCGCGGCCGGTCCGAGTGGCTGACCAGCTAGCCTGCGGGTCTGGAAAAGGCGATCGTGGCCGACCGGCATCCCTGTGCCGGATGGACCACAAGGAGGTGCGGTGAATGAGCTTCAGCAAGCAAAGAGGGATCGCGGGCGCGGTTGTCGCCGGCGTGCTGGCGCTGGCGAGTCTCGGCCCTGCCGTGACGGGCGCGGCGGCGGCGGAAGGCGAACCGAGCGTCACGATCCCCGGCAATCCGATGTCCGTCTATATCGGCCAGAACGGCCAGTGTCAATCGAGCTACGTGCTCGGGGGGGTGACGGCCGGCAACTTCTTCCCGGGCGGCGCGCCGTACACCTTCAGCCCGGTCGCCGACTGCGGCTTCTTCCTGGCCTTCCCCAAGGAAGGCGCCGCGGCGGATCCCACCGCGCTCCAGGAACAGACCTTCGGCTTTGAAGGGATCGCGGGACCGCACGGACTGAGCCTCTACACACCGGTCTCCCAGTCGCCGGTTACGGGTGCCGGGACCGCCGAAAGCCCATACACCGAGACAACGACCTTCAAGGTCGTGGACTCCGAAAAAAATGAAGACGCGCTTGTGACGGAGACGACTACGTACGTTAACGGCGCGCCGCAGTTCACCTCGACCTTCACCGTCACGAACGAGTCCAAAGTCACGCTTTATTTTCGCGCGATGTATGCCGGCGATCTGTTCGTCAACGGCAGCGACCTCGGCACCGGCGTATATCTGGCCGGCCCGCCGCGCTTCATCGGCGGCGAGAACACCAGCTCGGGTGTCCTCGGCGGCTTCCAGGAGGCGCCGGCGCCGGCACTGCCGTGGTCCTCATTCCAAGAGCTCCCCTACCCGAATGTCTGGGAAACGGTCGAGTCGACCGTCCAGGCGCCGACGGCGTTCAATGAATCGATCGAACCGCAGGAAGTCGACAATGCGGCGGGCGTCGAGTGGGATCAGCTACGAACGAGTGGGCTGGCGGCCGGCAAAGCACAGACGTTCACGATCATCAACCGCACGCAGGTGCCGAGCGGCTTGCAGATCAGCCCCGCCAACCAGACCCTCACGCAGGGGCAGACCGAGACCGTCAACGTGACGGCGCTCGACACGGCGGGCCAACCCTACGCCGGCAAGAGCGTGCGCTACACCGTCTCGGGGGCGAACCCGCAGTCGGGCGCGGTGACGCTGAACGGCTCCGGCCAGGCGCAGATCTCCTACGTGGGCCACAACGCCGGCGTCGACACGATCCAGATGTACGTCGATCTCGGCGGCTCGGGCAGCCAGACCGCGAGCGATCCGGCGGCGACCGCGCAGGTCACCTTCACGCCGCTGCCACCGGCGCCCAACAGCAGCTACACGGTCCAGAGCATCAAAGCCAGCTCGAACGGCACGATCACGATCGTCTTCGTGCCGACCCAGTCGGGGACGGCGACGTTGACGGTGACTGTCCCGACCGGCACGATCGCGCGCCGTGAGGCGCTTGCCGCGCGGCACTCCAAGAAGTGCGGTAAGGGCCAAAGCAGGATTAAGCACAAGTGCCGCCCGACGATCACGGTCTCGGGGACGGTGTCCGCGTCGGGCACGGCGGGCGTACCGCTGACATTGACCGTGAAACCCTCCGGCAAGGTCCTGGCGGCCCTGAACAAGGGCAAGGCCGTGCACCTGACGGCGACGTTGACCTACAAATCGGCCCTCGGGGGCACGCCGACGGTGAACGTCTACAGCCTCACGGTGAAGGGCAAGCGCAAGCACAGGCACGGCCGCAAGCACTAGCGGCCTTGACGCAAGCTGAGCGGGGCGTCTCCGGAGGCGCCCCGCTCAGCCTCGCGGCGTGCGGCCGCCGCGGCCTGCATACAATGGACCGATGGAGGGTCCCACGCCGGAGACGACCGCGCGCAGCTGGCTGCGCTGCTACCGCTGCTGGTCGCAGGATCTCGAGGTCCAGGTGCACTACGAGGGGATCCACAAGATCGATCCCGAGACGGGCGAGCGCTCGGAAGTCGTGGACGAGCTGCAGGAGGCGGTGGTGCAGTGCTTGGACTGCATGCACGACCAGCCGCACCTCGGCTTCAACAACGGCCGCGTGGAGCCGATCGAGGACCGCTGGGAACGGATGATCGCGGGCACGCCGTGGGTCGCGTCGTGCACGGTCGCGGTCGACGCGGAGGACGTCGAGACGTGCTCGGGCCCGGAGGCGGGCGACGCGCTCTCCTACGCGGCGTTCGGCGACCACGGCGTGCGCGAGTTCTTCACGCACGTGCGCTTCCACAAGCACGAAGACGACGCGCAGATCATCGTGCACCTGCTCGTCGAGCTCTACGCGCGCTCGCTGGAGGAGGCGACGGAGGTGCTCGAGTCCTCGGCGCGCGGCGCGCTGACGATCACCTCGCTTGCCGAGGAGTCCCGCCCGCCGGCATCGACCGGCGGCGAGACCCACTCCCACGACTGACGGGCCCCGCTCGGGAGCTCCGCCCGGTCGCTCGACGCTCAGCTCAAGCGCTCCTCCAGCGCCTTCAGCTGCGCGTGCAGCTCGGGCGGGAGCTTCTCGAATTTGCCGTAGTGCTCGTGGAAGTGCGGCAGCTGGGCGCGCCACTGCGCGAGGTCGACGCGCAGCAGCTCGGCGACGTCGGCTTCGGAGACGTCGAGGCCGGAGGTGTCGATGCCGTCGGGGCCGACGGGCGGGATCAGCCCGATCGGGGTCTGCGTGGCGGCGCCGTGGCCGGCGCAGCGCGCGAAGACCCAGGCGAGCACGCGCGAGTTCTCGCCGTAGCCGGGCCACAGGAAGCTGCCGTCGTGGGGGTCCTTGCGGAACCAGTTGACGTAGAAGATCTTCGGCAGCTGCGCGCGGTGGGCGGGATCGGATTTCCCGATCTCCAGCCAGTGCGCGAAGTAGTCGGCCATGTTGTAGCCGCAGAAGGGCAGCATCGCGAAGGGGTCGAAGCGCAGCTCGCCGACGGTGCCCGCGGCGGCGGCGGTCTTCTCGGAGCTCATGACCGAGCCGAGGAAGACGCCGTGCTCCCAGTCGAGCGCCTCGGTGACGAGCGGGACGACGGTGGAGCGCCGACCGCCGAAGAGCATCGCGTCGATCGGCACGCCGGCGGGGTCCTGCCACTCGGCGGCGATCGCGGGGTCCTGCGCGGCGGGCACGGTGAAGCGAGCGTTGGGGTGCGCGGCGGGCGCGGCGGACTCTGGGGTCCAATCGTTGCCGTGCCAGTCGGTGAGGTGCGCGGGCGCCTCCTCGGTGAGGCCCTCCCACCAGATGTCGCCGTCGTCGGTGAGCGCGCAGTTCGTGAAGAGCGTGTCGCGCGCGACGGTGCGGATCGCGTTGGGGTTCGTCAGCTCGCCGGTGCCGGGCGCGACCCCGAAGAAGCCGGCCTCGGGGTTGATCGCGTAGAGGCGGCCGTCGGCGCCGAACTTCATCCAGGCGATGTCGTCGCCGATCGTCTCGACGGTCCAGCCCGCGAGCGTGGGGATCAGCATCGCGAGGTTCGTCTTGCCGCAGGCGCTGGGGAAGGCGGCGGCGATGTACTTGACCTCGCCCTCGGGCGAGGTCAGCTTGAGGATCAGCATGTGCTCGGCCATCCAGCCCTCGTCGCGCGCCATCACGGAGGCGATGCGCAGCGCGAAGCACTTCTTGCCGAGCAGCGCGTTGCCGCCGTAGCCGGAGCCGTAGGACCAGATCTCGCGCGTCTCGGGGAAGTGCACGATGTACTTGTTCTCGGCGTTGCACGGCCACGGGACGTCCTCGGCGCCGTCGCCGAGCGGCATGCCGACGGAGTGCAGGCACGGCACGAAACGGCCGTCCTCGCCGAGCACGTCGAGCGCGCCCTGGCCCATGCGCGTCATGATGCGCATGCTGACGGCGACGTATGTCGAGTCGGTCAACTGCACCCCGATGTGGCTCTTGTCGGAGCCGAGCGGCCCCATCGAGAAGGGCACGACGTACATCGTGCGCCCGCGCATCGAGCCCGCGAACAGCTCGCCGAGCGCTTCGCGCATCTCGCCGGGCTCGCGCCAGTTGTTGGTCGGCCCGGCTTCCTCCTCGGTGGCGGAGCAGATGAACGTGCGGTCCTCGACGCGCGCGACGTCACCGGGATCGGAGAAGGCGAGGTAGGAGTTGGGGCGCTTGGCGTCGGAGAGGCGACGGAACGTCCCCGCCTGCACGAGGCGCTCGCAGAAGCCGTCGTACTCCCCCTTGGAGCCGTCGCACCAGTGGATCTCCTGCGGTTCGGTGAGAGCGGCGATCTCCTCGACCCACTCCAGCAGGCGCTTGTGATTCGTGGGGGCATCGGCGGGGGCGGTGGTCTCCATGCGATCGAACGGCTCCTCTGGTCTCTTTTTATGCGATGGGATCTCTGGCGCCGGAAACCGCGGGCTCTCCATGCCCACGACATCGCGATGCGCGACCCGCATCGCGCGACAGGCCATCCAGGGAGCCTACAGCACGCTCCAGGGCGCCCTGACTGGGCAATCAACGGTCCCCTACGCGCCGCGCTTGCACAACGGCAGCCGCGCCCGGGGCGCTGGCCGGGGGCGCCTACCGGGGCCTCGCTCGCACGGCCCGCGTCCTGCGAGCCGGGCCTCACGAGCCCGCGGGCCGGGCGTCGCGAGCCTCGAGCCGAGCCTCGCGCTGGGAGCGCCTACTCGACCGACCCCTCGGCGGAGGGCCCGTCGCCGGGGTTGCGGCGCGGCACGAGCACGAGTCGCTTGAACTCCGCGACGAGCACGCCGTCCTGGTTGAGCACGCGCGTGTGCACCCTGACCGTGCCGCGGTCGGGCTTGGAGCGCGACTCCTTCTTCTCGAGCACCTCGGACTCGCAGAAGAGCGTGTCGCCGTGGAAGACGGGCGCGGGGTGCTTGAGCTCTTCGGTGGCGAGGTTCGCGATCGCCTTGCCGCTGACGTCGCTGACGGACATCCCGAGCGCGAGCGAGTAGACGAGCGGCCCGACGACGACATTGCGCCCCTGCTGGGATTTGGCGGCGTAGACGTCGTTGATGTGCAGCGGGTGGTGGTTCATCGTGATCAGGCAAAAGAGGTGGTCGTCGGCCTCGGTCACGGTCTTGGCGGGCCAGTGCTTGTAGACGTCTCCGACCTCGAACTCCTCGAGGTAGCGGCCGTAGGGGTGGGCGCCGCTCGCCTCGCGCGCGGCCTGCTCGGTCTCGACGGGGTGGGTCTCGCTCATGGCGTCTTCAGGTTCTCCCTGTGGCTGAGGTCATTGGATGCGAAACTCTAGTGGGCGGCGCTGAGCCGGTACCGTTCGGCGCCTTCCGAGCCCTTGCGGCCCGATGCGGCCCTCCCTTTCGCCCCGACCAGGAGACGAGCTTTGCGCAACCCCCGTGACTTCTTCAAGCCCCTCGCGATCGACGCACCGCAGCCGGCGCGCGAGATCCCCTTCAAGCCGTCCCGGATGATCCACTTCCTGGACTTCTCGAACGAGAAGATGGTGGCGAAGGTTCCGGACATCGCGCCGACGGTGGACATCCTGCTGGGCAACCTCGAGGACGCGGTGCCGGTCGATCGCAAGCTCGCGGCGCGCGCGGGCCTGATCAAGGTCGGCAAGGAGATGGATCTCGGCGACACGGCGCTGTGGACGCGCGTCAACGAGCTCGCGTCGCCGTGGGTGCTGGACGACCTGACCGAACTGGTGGGCGAGATCGGGGACAAGCTCGAGGTGATCATGGTTCCGAAGGTGGAGGGTCCGTGGGACATCCATTACGTGGACCGCCTGCTCGCGCAGCTGGAGGCCAAGGCGGGTCTGGAGCGCCCGATCCTGGTGCACGCGCTGCTGGAGACGCACCTCGGAGTCGCGAACCTCGAGGAGATCGCGGCGGCGAGCCCGCGGATCCAGGGGATGAGCTTCGGCCCGGCGGACCTCGCGGCGTCGCGGCGGATGAAGACGACGCGCGTCGGCGGCGGGCACCCGGGCTACCGCACGATCGCGGACCCCGACCCCGAGCACCCGGAGGCGCCGCGTCCGAGCTATCAGCAGGATCCGTGGCACTACTCGATCGCGCGCATGGTCGACGCGTGCACCGCGGTCGGCGCGCTGCCGTTCTACGGCCCCTACGGCGACATCAAGGACGTGGAGGGCTGCGAGACGCAGTTTCGCGCGGCGTTCCTACTCGGCTGCGTCGGCGCGTGGTCGCTGCATCCGGTGCAGATCGGGATCGCCAAGAAAGTGTTCTCACCGGACCCCGACGAGGTCGCGTTCGCAAAAAAGGTGATCGCGGCGATCCCGGACGGGCGCGGGGTGCACATGATCGACGGCAAGATGCAGGACGACGCGACCTGGAAGCAGTGCCAGGTGATGGTCAAACTGGCGGAGATGCTCGCGCGCAAGGACCCGGAGCTCGCGGAGGCTTACGGGTTCGAGCCGGCCGGGGTGTAAGCGGCTCGTGGGCGCGGAGACTCTCGATTGTGGCACAGGAATGCGTCGATGTAGGAATTAGGTGTAGGAATTCCTGCTAGATTTGTAGGAATGCGTAGCACGGTCTCGGAGAAGGGCCAGATCACCGTTCCCAAGCCGCTTCGCGAACGGCTGGGGATACGTGCGGGCGACCAGCTGGACCTGAGCGAGGAGGATGGGAGGCTGATCTTGAAGAAGGCGATCACCAGCGACCAGGTCGCGGCGGCCTACGGGATCCTCGATACCCGAGAGTCGACCGACGAGCGGCTCCGCGCGCTGCGCGGAACGCCTGACGCGGTGTGATAACCGCTGTCGACTCGAGCGTGCTGATCGACGTCTTCGGCGCCGATCCAACGTTCGGCCCGTCCTCGGCCACGGCACTGCGGAACTGCCTGAGCGAGGGCCGCGTCATCGCGTGCGAGGTCGTCTGGGCGGAGACGGGCGCCTCCTTCCCAGCAGCCGCGGAGGCCGATACCGCGCTGCGCGGCCTGCGCATCGACTTCACGGCACTCGACGCCCCGGCGGCGCTCGCAGCGAGCACGAGCTGGCGCGCCTACCGCAAGGCCGGTGGGAGGCGCGATCGCGTCATCGCCGATTTCCTGATTGGAGCCCACGCCCTCTCCCATGCCGACCGGCTGCTCACCCGCGATCGTGGCTTCTACCGGCGTTACTTCAAAGAGCTAGAGATCGTCGATCCGACCTGAGCGTGTAGGCTTCCGCGCCGCATGAGATTCTTCGAGTTCGAGGCGCGCGAGATCGTCAAGCGCGCGGGCATCCCGGTCACGGACTACGGCTTCACGATCGACCCCGCGGAGGCGGCGTCGATCGCGCGCCGCATCGGCGGCGCGACGGTGATCAAGTCGCAGGTGCTCTCGGGCGGGCGCATGAAGGCGGGCGGCGTGAAGTTCGCGGACACCCCGGAGGAGGCGGAGTCCTACGCGCGCGACATCTTGAAGCTGGAGATCGGCGGGCACATGCCGCGCGGGGTGCTGGTGGACCCGAAGGCGGAGGTCGAGCAGGAGTACTACGCGGGCGTGGTGTGGGACGGAACGCGCAAGCAGCCGGTGATGATCTTCTCGCCAGTCGGCGGCATCGACATCGAGCAGGTCGCGGAGGAGCAGCCCGACAAGGTGGGCCGGCGGCACTTCTCGAACATCCTGCCGTTCGGCGACTTCGAGGCGAAGGAGGTGATCGCCTCCACCGGCGTGACGGGCTCAGCGCTGAACAAGCTCGTGCCGATCGTGACGCGCCTGGCGAGGCTGTTCGTCGCGAACGACATGGTGCTCGCGGAGATCAACCCGCTGGGTCGCCTCGCGGACGGCTCGTTCATCGCGCTGGACGCGCACATGGACATGGAGAATGAGGCGCGCGGGCGCCACAAGCAGCTGCTGGCGGACCTCGGCGTGGGCGAGGAGGAGACGCGCCAGGCGCGCGAGGCGACGCCGTTCGAGCTCGCGGGCGAGGAGGTCGACGCGACCGACCACCGCGGCGTCGCGGGCAACGTGACGGAGTTCGACGGCAACCTCGGCCTCGTGATCGGCGCGGGCGGCGGCTCGCTGACGCTGTTCGACGCGGTGCGCGCGCACGGCGGCAAGCCGGCGAACTACTGCGAGATCGGTGGCAACCCCTCGGTCGCGAAGACGTGCGGCCTGGCGAAGCTGGTGCTGGGAAAGCCGGGCGTGGACAAGATCGCGGTGATGATGTCGATCGTCTCCAACACGCGCGTGGACATCGTCGCGCGCGGCGTGATCAAAGCGTGCATCGAGCTCGGCCACGACCCGGCGGAGAAGATCGCGATCTTCCGCATCCCGGGCGCGTGGGAGGAGGAGGGCTTCAAGATCCTCGCGAAGTACGGCGTGGACTACGCGGACCGCTCGGTCTCGCTGAACGAGGCCGCGCGGCGCGCGGTCGAGAAGATCCAAGGAGTCGCGGCATGAGGCCCCGATTGGTGACTGAGACAGCAGCGCGATCCCCCGAGGCCACGCGATGAGCATCCTGATCGACGCTGAGACGACGTTCATCGTGCAGGGCATCACGGGCCGCGAGGCGGTGAACCTGACGCGCGAGTGCCTGGACTACGGCGCCGGCGCGAAGGTCGTCGGCGGCGTGACACCGGGGCGCCTGGGCCGCGAGGTGCATGGGGTGCCGGTCTTCGACACGGTGGCGCAGGCGGTGGCGCACCACGGCGCGGCGATCGACGGCTCGGTCGTGACGGTCCCCCCTGCGTTCACGAAGGACGCCGTGTTCGAGGCGATCGAGAACGGCGTGAAATTGATCGTGATCGTGACGGAGCGCATCCCACGCGCGGACGTGGCGCAGATGGTCGAGCTCGCGACGCTGCGCGGCGCGCGCATCATCGGCCCGAACTGCCTGGGGATCATCGTGCCGGACGTGATCAAGATGGGCGGCATCGGCGGCCCGGCGAAAAACGCGGCGCAGGCGTACACGCCCGGCCCGGTCGGTGTGATCTCGCGCTCGGGCGGGATGACGACGGAGATGTCCTCGACGCTCTCGGCGGCGGGCCTCGGGCAGTCGACGGCGGTGTCGATCGGCGGCGACGCGATCATCGGCTGCAGCTACGCGGAGCTGATGCCGCTGTTCGAGGCGGACGAGCAGACGCAGGGCATCGTGATCTACACGGAGCCCGGCGGGCGCATGGAGGCGGAGCTCGCGCGCTGGGTCACGGAGAACAACTCGCGGCTGCCGATCGTGGCGTTCATGGCGGGGCGCTTCATGGACGAGATGCCGGGCATGAGCTTCGGCCACGCGGGGACGATCGTCGAAGGCAAGGAGGACACGGCCTCGGAGAAGATCGCGCGCCTCGCGCAAGCGGGGATCGCGGTGGCGGAGCGCATCGAGGACATCCCGGGGATGATCGGCGCGAAGATCTCTGAAAGGAGCGCGGCGTGAGGGCCGACGGCATCTTCATCGCGGTCGCGGTCGACGACGGCGCGGCCGCGGACGTGGAGCTCGCGCGCAAGCTGACGGAGGCGTGCCCGGTCGACATCTTCGCGCGGGGCGCGAGCGGAACGCTGGAGCTCGTCGATGGCAACCTCGATGAGTGCGTCCTCTGCCGCCTCTGCCTGGACGCGGCGCCGGCCGGAGCGGTGAAGATCATCAAGCTCTACGACAACGCGGCCGTCCTGGCCTGAGCGGCTGCGGCGCTCGCACGTCGCCCATCGCGCAAGCAGACTCGGCCCTAGCGGACCCGCGCGACCGCGTCAGGCATTATGATTGCGCTGATAGCGAAAAGAGCTAGCGCAATGAACGAAAACCTTTCCCTCATCGTGATGTGCTTCTTCCTGATCGGCTCGCTGGCGTTCTTGGCCGATCAGATCCTCTCGTACCACTGAGGCATCCTCGGCGCCGCCGGCCCGCGACGCCGGCTGCTCGCGCCGCCCTCGGGGAGGAATTTGTGCATCTACTTTTTCAGTTAGCTACAAGCTGCAATCATTCCGCTTGTAACGAACTCCAAAAATAGAACGTCGCCCGCGGACTCCCAGGCAGCCGCGCGAGGCCCCAGCTAGTGCTGCTTCGCGCGCCGCGTCCGTTCGCGCTCCTGCTGGCGCTCGACGACGTTGGTGATCAGCTTGAGGAACTGCTCGGGCCCGGTGGCCTTGGCTTGGCCGTAGCTGAAGGCCTCGATCCAGTCGGGGACCTTGCCTTCGCGGGCCATGACGTTGAAGAACTCGCGACGCATGTCGACGCGTAGGCGGGCGTCGGCGGCGGGGCCCTTGGTGACCTTGATCTCGGGCAGCTCGAGCCGGAAGTGCTGGACGTCGCCGCGCCCGCGCAGTTCGACGCCGACGACGAGCTTGATGGGCTCGAGCGCGGGTACTTCTTTGAGAAACCTGCGTACCCCAAGCTCAATCAACGCCTTGGCGTCGTCTGCCATCTCGCTCCCCTCCTTCGGTCCGGGCGCGTCCCGCGCGCGCTAGATCTTGTGCCGCTGAAGCAGCTTACGCCCGATCACCATGCGTTGGATCTCGGAGGTGCCCTCGCCGATCAGCAGTAGCGGGGCGTCGCGATAGAGACGCTCGATCTCGTACTCCTTGGAGTAGCCGTAGCCGCCGTGGATGCGAAAGCTCTCCTCGACGCAGAAGCGGCCGGCCTCGGAGGCGAAGAGCTTGGCCATGCCGGCCTCGAGGTCGGAGCGCTCGCCGGCGTCCTTGAGGCGCGCGGCGCGCAGGGTGAGCAGGCGGGCGGCGTCGACCTGGGTGGCCATGTCGGCGAGCTTGAACTGGATCGCCTGGTGCTCGGCGATGGGCTTGCCGAAGGTCTTGCGCTCCTGGGAGTAGCGCAGGGCGAGCTCGAGTGCGCGCTGGGCGATGCCGACGCCGCGGGCGGCGACGTTGACGCGCCCGACCTCGAGCGCGTCCATCATCTGGGAGAAGCCCGAGTTGAGACCGGCGTCCTCGCCGCCGAGGATGTTCTCGGCGGGGCAGCGGTAGCCGTCGAAGACGAGCTCGGTGGACTCGACGCCCTTGTAGCCGAGCTTTTTGATCTTCGGGGGGACGTTCAGGCCGGCGTAGTCGCCGGTGTTCTCGGAGACGCCCCCCTCTTTCTCGGCGATGAAGCAGGTGAAGCCCTTGTGGCGGGGCTGGGCGTCGGGGTCGGTCTTGACGAGGACGAAGACGAGCGAGGACATGAGGCCGTTTGTGACCCACATCTTCTGGCCGTTGATCTCGTACTTGCCGTCCTCGCCCTTCTTGGCGGAGGTTTTGATCGCCTGGACATCGGAGCCGAGCTCGGGCTCGGACAGCGAGAAGGCGGCACGTATCTCACCCGTGGCCATGCGCGGGAGGTACTTCTGCCTCTGCTCGTCGGAGCCGAACTTCATCAGCAGGTAGGAGCCGATGAAGTGGGTGTTGATGACGCCGGAGATCGAGATCCAGCCGCGGGAGAGCTCCTCGACGATCATCGCGTAGGTGGTGAGGTCGAGCCCCATGCCGCCGTACTCCTCGGGGATCGTGACGCCGAAGAGACCGAGCTCCTTCATCTGCTCGACGATCGGCTCCGGGAAGAGGTCCTCGTGGTCGTAGTGCTCGGCGTTGGGGAGGATCTGCTCGTCGGCGAACTGGCGGACCATCGCGGTGATGGCCTTCTGCTCGTCGGTCTTCTCGGTGTACGGCGCGGGGGCTACGGCCATCGTCGGCAACGCTCCAGGAGTCGGGGATCTTCGGAAATAGGGAGGATACCGGCGCGCGGCGCGCTCGCGACGTCCGCGCTCGCGCGCGTGGCATGGGGCCCGCGGCATCGGGCTCCGCGGCATCGGGCTCCGCGGCATGGGGCTCCGTGGCAGACTGCTCCAGCGTGAACTTCGCGCGGGACCTGTTCGAGACGTTGCCGCCGGGAGAGCGCGCGCTGGTGGAGCTCGCGCGCGACGGCGCGCGTCGCGAGTGGAGCTTCGGCGAGGTCTCCGAGCGGGCCGCGCGCTTGGCGGGGGCGCTGGCGGCGCGGGGGGTGCGGCGGGGTGACGTGGTGATGACGCTGATCGGCAACCGGCCGGAGTGGGTACTGAGCATGCTGGCGTGTTTCCGCCTGGGCGCGGTGGTGCTGCCGTGCACGGAGCAGCTGCGCGCGAAGGATCTGCGGCTGCGCCTGCAGACCGCGCGCCCGCGGCTGGTGATCGCGGACGAGCGCAACGGGGCGACGCTGACGGAAGCGCTCGCGGGCACGGACAGCGGGGTGCTGCTGGTCCCCGACGAGACGCTCTTCGACGCGCAGCCGGCGCGGGCGGTGGAGCTCGCGCGGGAGGACGCGTGCCTGATCACGTTCACGAGCGGGACCTCGGGGGAGCCGAAGGCGGTGGTGCACGCGCAGCGCTACCTGTGCGGCCAGCGCGTGCAGGCGACCCACTGGCTGGGGGCGCGGGCGGGCGAGCTGGTGTGGTGCACGGCGTCCTCGGGCTGGTCGAAGTCGGCGCGCAACGTGTTCATCGCGCCGTGGCTCGCGGGTGCGGCGGCGCTGCTGCACGACGCGCGCTTCGACCCCGCGGAGCGGCTGGAGCTGCTGGCGCAGGAGCGGGTCGCAGTCGTTTGCATGGCTCCGACGGAGTACCGCGTGATCGCCAAGCGCGCGACGCTCGCGCCGCTGCCCGATCTGCGCGCGATGGTCGCGGCGGGGGAGGCGTTGAACCCAGAGGTCCTGCGCGCGTGGCACGAGGTGACGGGACTGGAGATTCGCGACGGCTACGGGCAGACGGAGACGGGGCAGCTGACGGGGATGCCGCTCGGCGAGCCGGCGCGGGCGGGTTCGATGGGCCGCGCGCTGCCCGGGGTGCGCCTGGCGGTGCGCGAGGGCGAGCTGACCGCGGACCCGACGAGCGTGCCGACGTTCTTCCTGGGCTATCTCGGCGAGGACGTGCGGCGGGAGCCCGCGGGCGAGCGCGCGGGGAAGGATGAATTCGCGCTGCGCGCGCGGGAGGGCGAGGAGGCGGGCGCGTGGACGATCGCCGACCGCGCCTGCGCGGGCGAGCTGTGGCGTACCGGCGATCGGGTGCGCGCGGACGATGAGGGCTACCTGTACTTCGAGGGCCGCGCGGACGACGTGATCGTCTCGGCGGGCTACCGGATCGGGCCGTTCGAGGTGGAGTCGGCGCTCGTGGCGCACGCGGCGGTAGCGGAGGCGGCGGCGGTGGCGGCGCCGGACGAGGAGCGCGGCGCGGTGGTGCGCGCGGTGGTGGTGCTGCGGGAGGGCTACGCGCCCTCCCCCGCGCTCGCGCGCGAGCTGCAGGATCACGTCAAGCGCGACACGGCGCCCTACAAGTACCCGCGGATCGTGGATTTCGCGGCGGAGCTGCCGAAGACGGCGAGCGGGAAGATCAGGCGGGCGGAGCTGCGCGGCTAGCAGTCGAGCCCCAGCGCGCGGTCGATGTAGGGCCCGAGCAGCTCGGTGATCGAGGAGGCGGTCATCCCGGCGGAGGCGAGGGGGAGCGTGGCGTAGCTGATCGCGAGGCGCACGAGGCACTCCGCGAGCAGCGCGGCGTCGTGCGCGGCAGCCTGGGGCCAGCGCGCGAGGATCGCGCCGCACAGGCGCTCGGCGGCGTGCGCGACGAGCGGCTGGCCGTGGGTGGTGACGAAGGGCAGCATCTCGCCGTCGCCGGCGATCGCGGCGCGGATCAGCGGGTCTTCGGCGGCGGCGGCGAGGAACAGCCCGAACGCGGCGGTGAGCGCGGCCTTGGGATCGTCGCGGTAGGCGTCGAGCGCGCCCTCGACGGAGCGCACGAAGCGGTCACCCTCGCGCAGCACGAAGGCCTGCGCGAACTCGTCGCGCGAGCCGAACTCCTTGTAGAGCGTCTGGCGGCTGACGCCGGCGGCGGCGGCGATGTCGGCCATCGTGACCTCGCTCCAGCCGCGGTGCTCGAGCTCGCGGCGCGCGGCATCGAAGAGCGTGTCGCGCAGCAGCTCGCGCGCGGCGACCGCGTAGGGCCGGCCCGCGGCGGCGGTCCTCGTGGGCGCGGGGGCGATGCCGGCGCCTCTCGCGGGCGGGGGCGCGGAGCCGGTCTTCCGCTCAGGGGCGGGCGCGGGAGCGCTCGGCAAGCCGCTCACTCGGCGACCTCCTCGAAGTCGACCTTGTCGCGCACGCCGCAGTCGGGGCAGGCCCAGTCGTCGGGGACCCCGCTCCAGGGCGTGCCCGCGGGGAAGCCCTCGCGCGGATGACCGTGCTGCTCGTCGTACTCGTAGCCGCAGGCGGGACAGCGGTAGCGGCTCATTGCACTCCGTAGCGCGCGAGCATGCGCTGGCGGCGCCGCGGGAGGATGTTGGCGCGGTTGACGTCGCCGCTGTAGTGCGCGAGCAGCCGGCGGTCCATGACGCGCCGCCACAGCGGCGGGAAGGCGGCGAGCACGATCATCCCGGCGTAGCCGGTCGGCAGCTGCGGGGCCTCCTCGACGTGGCGCAGCGCCTGGTAGCGGCGGATCGGGTTCGCGTGGTGGTCGGAGTGGCGCTGGAGGTGGTAGAGGAGCACGTTGGAGGCGACATTGTTGCTGTTCCAGCTGTGCTCGGGGCGCGTGCGCTCGTAGCGCCCGTCCTCGCGATGCTGGCGCAGCAGGCCGTAGTGCTCGAGGTAGTTGACGACCTCGAGCAGCGAGAAGCCGAGCGCGGCCTGCAGCAGCAGGTAGGGGAGCACGATCGGCCCGAACGCGACGGCGAGCGCGGCGAACAGCACGACGGTCATCGCCCACGCGCCCAGGATGTCGTTGCGCGGTGTCCACGGCGAGCGCTCCATGCGCGCGAGGCGGGTGCGCTCGAGCTCCCAGCTGGAGCGCAGGCTGCCGGCGACGGTGCGCGGGAGGAACGCGTAGAAGCTCTCGCCCAAGCGCGAGCTGGCGGGGTCCTCGGGGGTGGCGACGCGGACGTGGTGCCCGCGATTGTGCTCGATGAAGAAGTGCCCGTAGGCGCTCTGCGCGAGCGCGACCTTGCTCAGCCAGCGCTCGAGGCTGGCGCGCTTGTGGCCGAGCTCGTGCGCGGTGTTGATCGCGATGCCGCTGACCATCGCGACGGTCAGCGCGAGGCCGATGTCGTCGACGGTGCTCAGTTTGCCGCTGCTCCACAGCCAGCAGGCGAGCACGAGGCCGGCGTACTGGATCGGGATGTAGGCGTACGTGCACCAGCGGTAGTAGCGGTCCTGTTCGAGCCACTTGATGGCGCTGTCGGGGGGGTTCTGGGCGTCCATCCCGACGAGCAGGTCGGCGAGCGGGAAGATCACGAACACGAGGAACGGGCCGTAGAACCAGAAAACGCCGAGCCCGGTGAGCTCGACTAGACCCCACGCGAGGAAGGGCAGCGTGGGCACGAACAGGCCGAGCAGCCAGAGATAGCGCTTGGGATCGCGCCAGCGCACCGCCGGCGCGGCCGCGGCGGAGTCGTGGGACTCGTCCGCGGCGGCGACAACGGCGCCCTCGGAACTGAGCTTCTCGTTGTCCGATGCGGGGACAGCAGACATGCAGCGCGTCTCCTTGCTTGTCGATCGACAAATTCCTGTCCGCGTAGTTTACACTGTGCGACAGATTTGTCAATCAGCTGTACCGGCTATCTCCTTCGTGTCCTTGCCGCGCAGGCGTGCGCGCATGACCTGCACGGCGCGCGGATTGGAGTCGATCAGCACGTAGCGGCGCGCGAGCTTCGCGGCGACGGCCCCCAGGGTGCCGCTGCCGGCGAAGAAGTCCAGGCACCAGTCGCCGGGGCGGCTGGAGGCCTGCACCATGCGACGCACGACGCCTTCGGGCTTCTGCGTGGGATAGCCGGTCTTCTCGGCGCCGTTGGTGGATACGATCGTGTGCCACCAGACGTCGGTGGGGAGCTTGCCGCGCGCGGCCTTCTCGGGCGTGACGAGGCCGGGAGCCATGTAGGGCTCGCGGTCGACGGCCTCGCTGTCGAAGTGGAAGACGGCGGGATCCTTGACGTAGACGAGGATCGTGTCGTGCTTGGAGGGCCAGCGCCGGCGCGAGCGCGCACCGTAGTCGTAGGCCCAGATCAGCTCGTTGAGGAAGCACTCGCGTCCGAAGATCTCGTCGAGCAGGAGCTTGCAGTAGTGCGCCTCGCGATAGTCGATGTGGAAGTAGAGCGTGCCCTCGCGCGCGAGTAGGCGATGCGCGTGCTCCAGGCGCGGCGCGAGGAACGCGAGGTAGTCCTCGAACGTGTCGCGATAGGAGGACTCGGCGAGCAGGCGCGTGCGGTAGCGGCGTCCTTGAAAGCCGGTGCGGTCGCCGCGCGCGTCGGGCACGGTGCGGACCGTGCGGCGTGTCTGCACCCCCCCGGTGTTGAACGGCGGGTCGAGGTAGATCAGCTGGAAGGACTCGTCGGCGAAGCGCGGCAGCAGCCGGAGGTTGTCGCCGAGCAGGATCTCATCGCTCTCGGGACGGCGCGGGGGATCGGGCGTCGCGCCGTGGTCCCCCCGATCGAGCCGCATCCCCCAAGGGTATTGCGCGGCGCCGTCGCCGAGCGACCCGGCGAGCCCTTTACGCGGGCTTCTGAGCGCGCGCCGGCTTGCGGGACTCGATGACCCACTCCTCGCCGTCGGGGTACACGAGCACGACGGCGTGGCCTTCGCCTGCCTCGGACGCAAGGATCTCCCCCAGGCCCGGCATATCCGCGCCGACGAACGTAGCTCCGTTCGGGTACCGCGCTGGCCGTTCGGCGATGGCGTCCTCGATCGCGGCATCCATCCGCTGCGATGCCAGCACGCTGCCCGGGGTTCGTGTGCTCTCGCTTACCGTCGCCATGAGTCGATCATCTCCCCGTAGCCGCTTCGAACCGCGTCAATAGCGATCTGCAACGCCTCGCTCGCAGGGCCCCGATGAAAAGTCTCCGCGGCCCGCTCGGCGCCTTCTCGATTGTATCGGTGCATGTCGTGGTCTCCATGACTATTGTCGTAGACGCGAACTGCTTTCAGCTCCCCCGACTCGCGCGCGAGCAGCACCACTACGTAGCTGCGGACTTCGGATCGCCGCCTCAGGAAGCGCACGTCGCCCGCTGCCTCGAAGTCGAGTCGGGCGCGAGAGATCGTCTCGCGTACTCCCACCATCCCTATTGCTTCTACCGACCGGGTGGCACGAGGGGGACCACAAGCGAGTGCCCCCGGCAGGATTCGAACCTGCGACCCTCGGATTAGAAGTCCGACGCTCTATCCAGCTGAGCTACGGGGGCGTGGCGCCGCGCCCAGAACGAGCGGGGCGACCTGACACAGTTTGGCCATGATCGGCAAGCTGCGCCCTCCCGCGCGCGGATCCTGGTCGCGCCGCGTCCCGACGGCCCATACGCGCGGGGCGGGGCGGACTCGCCTTCCGACTTCGGCCCCGCCGGGAACTTAGACACCACACCGGGCCGATCGCGTGCGATAGAGCCCTCTCGGGGGCCGGACGCGCGGTCCTCGGGAGCGGCGCGCGCGGGTCGCCGAAGCGTCCGCAGAGCAGTCCTTAGGCAAACTTGATCCAGAACCGGTAAAAAGTAGCGCCATGAGCCCGACCTCCGGCACCGACCCGGATCTGACGCGCAAGGGGCGCCGCGAGCAGGCGCGCAGCGAGCGTAAAGCGCTCGAGGCGGCCGCCGCCGCGCAGGCGGCGCGGCGCAGGCGCATGATCCAGCTGGGCTCGGTGCTCGGCGCGGTCGTCGTGATCGTCGTCGTGATCCTCGTCGCGACCAGCGGCGGCGGCAGCACCGCACCCTCGACCGGCCCGACGGCGAAAAAAGAAGCCGCGACGGTCAGCGCGCTGCTCAAAGGCATCCCGCAGTCGGGCAACGTCCTCGGCAACCCCAACGCGCCGGTCACGCTGCAGTACTTCGGGGACCTGGAGTGCCCGATCTGCAAGGAGTTCACGCTCGGCGCCCTGCCGCACGTGATCGAAAAGTACGTGCGCACGGGCAAGCTGAAGATCGAATACCTCTCGATGGAGACGGCGACGCGCGAACCGGAAACATTTCGCACGCAGCAGATCGCGGCCTACGCCGCCGGCAAGCAGAACCTCGGCTGGTACTTCATCGAGACCTTCTACCACGAGCAGGGGCAGGAGGACAGCGGCTACGTCACCGAAAGCTACCTGCAGAACATCGCGCAGCAGGTGCCCGGGCTGAACCTGCCCAACTGGAGCGCCGCGCGCAACGACCCGGCGTTCGCGGAAGAGCTCAAGCGCGACGAACAGGCCGTCACGCAGCAGGGCTTTACGGGCACCCCGTCCTTCCTGCTCGGCAAGACCGGGGGGACGCTGTCCAAGCTCGAAAACCCCAGTCTGGAAGAACCCTCGGACTTCGAATCGGCGATCAACAAGCTGCTCGCCTAGAGGGGGACCCGGGGAGATGGCACAATTCGCTTCCGTCCCCCCACTCGCTACGGAGGAGTCGCGTAGGCCATGAGTAGCCGCGCGCTGCGCATAACGATGATCGCGATCGCCACCGTCGGCCTCGGCGTGGCGAGCTATCTGACCTACGTCCACTACTCCGGCATCCCGCCGCTGTGCAGCGCCGGCGGCAGCTGCCTGGAGGTGCAGTCGTCGGTCTACTCGAAGCTCGCCGGCGTCCCGGTCGCGCTGATGGGCTTGATCGGCTACATCGCGATCCTCGCCTCGCTGTTGATCCCCGAAAGCGAGGAGAGCCGGCTCGCGACAATGGTCTTCACGGTCGCCGGCTTCGGCTTCTCGGCCTACCTGACCTACCGCGAGCTCTTCTCGATTCACGCGGTCTGCGAGTGGTGCGCGTCGAGCGCCGTGATGATGACGATCCTCGCGGGCCTCGCGATCTGGCGCTTCCTGCGGGGCGAGCCGCTGCCACCCGGCGCCCTCGCGAGGATGGAAGCAGCCGATTCCGCGGCGCCGTCGTTGCCCGTCGCCGGCTCTTGACTTGAGCCTCTCGGCCGAGCGCGAGACGATCGAGCGCTACAAGGCCGCCGCCGCGCAGGCCGCGGCCGACCTCGTCGCTGACGGCGAGCGCGCCGGCCTGGGCACGGGATCGACCGTCGCGCAGCTGCTGCCGGCGCTCGCGGCGCGCGACCTGGACGGACTGCGCTGCGCCGCGACCTCGCCCGCGACCGCCGCGGCCGCGCGCGCGCTCGGCCTGGTCGTGGTCGACCTGGACGAGCTCGGCACGCTCGACATCGCGATCGACGGGGCCGACCAGATCGACCCGCGGGGCTGGCTGATCAAGGGCGGCGGGGCCGCGCAGACACGCGAGAAGATCGTCGCGGCGGCCGCGCGGCGCTTCGTCGTGATCGCCTCCGCCGAGAAGGCCGTGGCGGCGCTCTCGCCGCCCGTGCCGATCGAGATCCTGCGCTTTGGCGCGCGGGCGACGCTGCGCGCACTCGCGCCGGCGCAGTTGCGCGACGTGCCCCCGAGCCCCGACGGCAATCTGATCGCGGACTACCTGGGTCCGATCGAGGACGCCGAGCGGCTCGCGCGGTGGCTCTCCGCTACGCCCGGCCTGGTCGAGCACGGCCTGTTCCCCCCGGCGCTCGTCAGCGACATCCTGATCGCGGGCGAGAGCGGCGTCGAGCATCGCCGCGGCGGCAAGCCGGCCTGAGCGGCAAGCTCAGGCTCAGACACCGATCAGCTCGAGCTCATCCAGACGTCGCGTCGCGCGCGCTGCCGCGATGTCGCCTCCGTCGCGGCACAGCACGCCGTCGCGCTCCAGGCTAAGGAGCGCGCGATCGAGAGCCGCGGGCGCGCAGTCGGACATCTCGCCGGCAAGCGCCGCGCGCGACCACCGACCCTCGTGGTCGTCGCTCAGGATCTGCAGGACTACGGCACGTTCGACCATCCATGCCTCGCGGTCCGAGGCCCCTGCTGGTCGCTGCTGCATGGCCAACTACCTCCTCGTCGGTGGGCTACGACGCTCGGACCGCGCGAACGCGGCCGCGCGAGCCAATCCGATCCGAAGGTACGCCGCGCTTGAGACGGGAGACGCTCGCCGTGGCCGGCGCAGCGGCGCGCGGCTTGCGCGGGAGGACGCAAGGCGCCGCCGCGACGCGCGCAGGAGTTAGGGCACCTTGACTGCGGCCGGCGTGGTCCCGCGCGCGGCGATCGAGTCCTCGGCGATGAAGCGACCCAAGAATGGCGCTCAGGTGGCGACGACGACCGCGTAGCCGTTGCCTTGGAAGGACTCCAGGGCGTTGCTGCGTGCGCGCTTGCCGATCAGCTGCGGCTCGTGTCCGCTAGGCGTGATGTCGATCGCAAGCTCGATCCCGAGCGCATCCGAGATCCGCAGGAGCGTCGGGAACGTGGGGTTGTGCTTGCCCAAGCGTTCCTGCTGTGGTCTGTCGTGTCGTTCGCGTGCGTGGCCGTGGCGTGCGGCCTTCTCATCCCAAACACGCTGCAGATCACCACGGGTCACCGGGTGCTTGGCCTTGCGGTTCTCAAGCTTCAGCCGGCGCAGCTCGCCACGCTCTGGTGCCACGCTCTGGTGCTCTCCCCCACTTCGCGCGGCCCGGTGGGCCTGCTCGATCACCGTGCGCTCGTGCTCGTCGCCGAGCGCCCACGTCACCGACACCGACTTCGGAGCCCAGGAGGCGCTCGATGGCATGAGTTGCCAGAGCGCGCGAGATTTCGCCTCGGAAGGCCATCTCGTTGATGGCCGACGGCACCTCACTCCAGAGCAGGCAGGGCGCCACCAACTCTTGCTCGCCACCGAACAAGAGTGTGGCTTGCTCACCGAGCCTGTCCAGGGCGAACTCGACGACCAGCGAGGCATCGACGACGAGCACGTCGTCAGTGCGCTGCGCGCGAGCGGCGGACGGCGGCTACTACATCGCGCACGCCTCCCGTGTGCGGCGTGCCCTCAGAGCCGCGGGCGCGGTCGGATGGATGCCTTCGACGTGGGGCGTCGGCTACAGACTCGCATCTTAGGACCAGAACGCCACACGACGCTCGTTCCACGAGCCGTCCTGCCGTTCTGAGAGCTACCCAGCACCTCTCAGGGGATAGCTCTAGGGATAGAAAAGGATAGATTCGAGCGGATTCCAGCGGATCGATGCGGAACGCCGCCTGCGACGCCATCATCCCGCAATCGGCTCCAGAAAGCCAAAAACCCCGATAAATCGGGGCCGTCCTAAAGCGGGGGACCGAGGAGTCGAACCTCGCGTTGCGGTTTTGGAGACCGCCGTGTTACCGATACACCAGTCCCCCGGGGAACCGGGATTCTAGGCGCTCGCACGGGACGTCCGGTGGCTGAGCGGCCGCTGGGCCTCGCGCTCGCCGCTGGCCCGCGGCGCATCGCGCCGCGGCGGCACCGAGGCGCTCCACTCGAAGACATGCGGCCAGGGCCGCGCAAGTCCTAAAGCAACGCGCGGGGCGTGCCGAGATTGGGAGGGACCAAGAGCGCACACCTTTTGTGATGATCCGCACAATCCCGCATCGGCGCCCTCCTCGGCTGCCCGGCCCGCCACCCGCGGACCCGCGGCCGCTGCGTCTGGCTGCCGAGACCGGCGACACCCTGATCGAGGTCCTCATCAGCGCCATGCTGATCGTGATCGTCGTCGTCGCCTCGCTCTTCGGCATCAACAGCGCCAACCACGCGACCTCGCTCGACCGCGCGCGCTCGCAGGCCGACGCGCTGGCCCAGCAGGATGAGGACGAACTCCACAGCGAGCCGGTCAAGAAGATCTCCGAACTCCTGAAGACCCACAGCGCCTATCTGCCGGAAGTGACCAAAGGCGGTACGCACTTCAAGATCGAATCGACCGCCACCTACATCGCCACCGAAACGGGCAAGGCGAGCTGCACCTCTACCGTCGCCAAGGCCGGCTACATCTCCACCAGCTCCAAGGTGATGTGGGGCCCCAAATCCGAACACTATGTCGTCGAGACCGGGCTCGTCAGCCCGCCTCCGGACGCCTCGGTGATCGTGCAGGTCGTCGGGGCATCCGGCGAACCGGTCCCCCACATGGCCGTCGAAACCAGCGGAGCCGCGCATAGCATGGCGGAAACCTCCAGCGACGGCTGCGCGATCCTTGCGCTCAACCCTGGCGAATACGCGCTCAACGTAAGCAGGGCGGGCTACGTAGATCAAAATGGCTACGCGGAATCCGACAAGGATCCGATCTCCAATGGTAGCTTCTACGTCGTCGCCGAGACCACGGTCAAGCGTAGCTTCGAGTTCGCGCCCGCCGGCGAACTCGAAGTCAGCTTCACCGGGGCGACCCCTGCCGAAGGCGACACGTTCTCCGCGTTCAACAGCCTGCTCACCTCGCTGCGGACCTTTGGCACCACCGGGACCTACAGCCCGACCCTCACCTCCTACAGCGAAGAACTCAAATCCTCGAAATCGCTCTTCCCGTTCAAACCCAAGTATGTCGTCTACGCGGGCACGTGCGAAGCGGACCTGCCGTCGAAAAACGGCCAGACGGGCGAACCAGTCTCTGCCCAGATCGAAGGCGGCCGCACTACCTCGGTGACCGTCCCGATCGCCGCAATCAACCTCCACGTCACGCAGGGCTCGAGCGAAGCCTCACCCGGCGCGGCGATGTCGGGAGCCACCGGCACGATCACCGACACCGGCTGCGGCAGCGTCCACAAATTCACGACTACCCCCAGCGGTGAACTCGCGCGTCCGGGCTTCCCCTTTGGCTCCTACTCGGTCTGCGTGACCGGCACCGTCGCTGGCAAACCGCGCAAGTACACGAAGACCGTGCTCAACAACAATGCGAGCGGCACCTCGGTGCCGGTCTACCTTGGCGCGGGCGCTGAAGAATCGGGCTGCCCGTGAGCTTGCGCGCACGATCCGGCAGGCTCCTGCGCGACGAGCGCGGCTACACGATGATCGAGCTGCTCATCGCGATGTCGATGGGCACCCTCGTAGCAATCGCTGCCTTCTCGTTCCTCCAGTTCACGACCAGCGACGTCACTCGCATCAACGAACGCGCGCACCTCGACCAGACCGGCCGCGTGGCATTGGAACGGATCATGCTGCGCCTGCATTCAGCCTGCGTCGCGCCATCGGTGGCGCCGATCCAGCCAAAAAGCAACGAAAACAACATCAAGTTTGTTAGCGAAGCTGGAGCGGAACCATCGTTTATAACCGTTGATTTACATGAAATCATCTTCTCTCACGAAAAAGAAACGCTGATAGAAAATACCTATGTCAGCACCAACAAAGAACCTCCGTACACTTTCCCTACGACTCCCGCCTCCACCACCACCCTGCTCACGGGGGTCAAAGAATCGCAGGGCGAAGAAGGGCTCGTCCACATCTTTCGCTACTACCGTTACTACATCTCAACCGACCCTCCACCCACCGGATCCACCACAGTTCCCTACGGCGAACTCAACCCGACTGCGCTTTCATTCAAAGCCCTTGAAAAAGAATCAGAAACCAAGAACGTCGCCAAGGTTACGATGAGCTTTACCCTCGCACCGACGGGCAAAGAAAGCGCCACGTTCAACCACGACCGCCCGGTCCCTCTCGAAGACTCGGTCGTCTTCCGGCTCGCGCCATCCTCAGAACTTTCTACAACGACCAACCTGCCCTGCTCGCCGGCAACCTGATTGGGCCACACCTCGCCATGACCTCACCTGACCCGACACCTCCTCGCCGTCGCCGCCTTTCCAAGGAATTGCTTCGCGAGGATGGCATCACGATGATCATCGCGCTTGGCGTGACGTTCACCGTCTCGCTGCTGCTTGTGGCGGTGTTCGCATCGACCAGGAGCGAGACGCATCTCTCGGCCCTGGACAAGTCGCAGAAGAAGGCCTACTATGCCGCCGTCGCCGGCGTCGAGAACTACGAGTACCACCTCACCGAAGACGGCAACTACCTGAGCTACTGTACCTCGCCGCCCACCGCCAACACCTCTTTGAACAACTACTACAAAACAGGCACCAAGGAACCGTTCAAGACCTCCGAACTCAGCACCGCCGAAGTTCCCCCCGGCAAAGAAGGAGAATCGAGTGAAGAGAGCTACGCGATCGAGCTGATTCCGGCCGCAAGCGACAAAAACACGGGCCCGAAATGCGAAGCCACGCATCTCGTGGAAAGCATGGTCGAAGAGGAAGGCGCCGCCACGGGTACCTTCCGCATCGAGTCAACCGGCTTCTCCGGCGGCGAACAGCGCTCGCTGGTCGCTACTTTCAGGAACGCCAACTTCGTCAGCTATGTCTGGTACAGCGTCTATGAAACCGGCGATCCAAGCCTTTACGGCGAAGTCCCGCCGGGGCAGGCCAGTACCTATTGGGATGAATGCGGCCACTACTACGAAGTGCGCCCCGGGCGCTGCACCAAGTTCAACAACTACTTCATCGGTGGGGAATCGGTCAATGGCCCGATGCACACCCAGGACCATCTCGGCGTATGCGGCAAACCGGTCTTCGGACGCTCCGCGACCGATCGAATCGAATTCGGCAACGGCGGCAACTTGGTCGGGGAAGGCTACTCCAACGAGGCGTGCGGCGAAGCGGCCAACCCAGAATTCCTCGGTACCCATATCCCACCGGAAAAGGTCCTGCCGATCACGCCCCCGCCGGGCGACGAAGAACTCGCGCATATCGTCGAACCGTCCTATGACTTCAACGGCGCGACCGAAATCATCTTGCAGGAAAGCACGATGACGATCAAGGAATTCATCGTCAATGCTGGGAAACTGGAAACCAAAGAAACCAAAAACGTGGCGTACCCGGCAAGCGGGGTCATCTATGTCTCCGGCAGCTGCACGGAAGCCTACTCGCCCTTCGGACCCAAACCGGGCTATGAAGTCACGGTGAGCACGGCTACCTGCGGCGACGTGTACGTGCACGGCAAGTACACGAACTCGCTGACGATCGCGGCGCAAAACGACGTGATCATCAACGGCAACATCACGACGCCGGTCAACGCGGCGAGCGAACCGACCACCAACGCGATGCTCGGGCTGATCGCCAACAATTTCGTGCGCGTGGCACATCCGGTCGAAAGCAAGTATGTCCGCTCCGGCAGCCAATGCAAAGAAGAATCATATGAAGGGACCAAAATCCTCGACAAGACGGTCGCGGGCTCGAGCCCCGTCGAATGCGAGTACACAAATGAAGCGCATCTCACCAAACCGAGCTCGGAATACGGCGTCGTGGATGCCTGCGACGCACCCAACGCGGGCACGGCCAAGGGCGATCTCAAAGAACCGGTGATCTACGCGGCGATCCTCGCGCTCAAACACTCGTTTATCGTCGACAACTTCGATTGCGGCAAACCGGAATTCGGCAGCCTCAAGATCTACGGCGCGCTCGCGGGCGACTTTACGAACGGCATGACGGGCGTCTTCAGCGGCAAAACGCCGCTAAGCGGCTACGGCTATAACCTGATCTACGACAATCGTCTACAGGTCGAGGAGCCGCCCCATTTCCTCAACCCGATCCAGGCCGCCTGGTACATCCAGCGCGAGACGCTGACGACCAACCCGTAGCGCGCGTCGCCGTCCTCGCGAGCCATCGGCCGTAGGCCGCCTCGACACCGCGCGGTCGCACCCCCGGCGGCGCCTTCAGCGCGCGCCCGCGCCCCGCGGCCGTCACACCCCGCGCAGCAGCACCCCCGGCGGCACTTCCAGCGCGCGCGCGAGGCGCAGCACCGTGCGCAGGTTCGGGTTGCGCCGCCCGCGCTCGAAGACGCTGACGGCGGCGCGATCGACGGAGGCCTCGTTGGCGAGCGCTTCCTGGGAGAGCCCGACGCGCTGGCGCGCCCAGCGGAGGTTCACGCCGAAGCGCGCCGCGGAGCTCTCCACCGCGGGTGCGTGTCGCGGCCCGCGGATCGCGGCGCCGTCGAAGCCGATCCCCTTCAAGAGCGCGGACGGCTTGACAGAGACGGCGCTCGCGACGCGGACGATCGTCGTCAGGTCGGGCGCGCGCTCGGCGCGCTCGATGAAGCTGACCGCCGCGCGATCGAGGTTCGCCCTGACGCTGAGGTCGATCTGCGAGAAGCCCGCGCGCTTGCGCGCGTTGCGGATGTTCTCGCCGAATTGCACGAGCTGTTCGTCCAATTCGCGGTCGCCCGTGCTTCGCATGCGCTCATACTCTTGAGTCGCCTACAGAAAGACCACTGCGCAAACACTAGAAACGTCGTGCGTGTTGGTCGTCATGTAGCGCGAACGCAAACACGAGCCCGAGAGTGCGGCGGGTGGGAATCGAACCCACACGCCCTTGCGGACAGGGCCTTTTGAGGGCCCCGCGTCTACCGTTCCGCCACCGCCGCACGCGGCCCAGCAGCATCAATATATAGGCGCGCGGGCTACGCCCGGCGCGCGTCTCTCACGCGGGAGCGCGTACCGGCCCAACACCCCGACGGCCCAACACCCCGACGGCCCAACACCCCGACGGAGCCGGCGTCCCGGTCCGCGTCGCTCAAGCCGGGTGCGGGCTCGCGCTGCCGTAGTCGCCGGGATCGGCGCGCGCGACGCGCTGCTCGAGCTCGACGTTCCAGCCTTGGGAGAAGCCGCGCATCGCGAACGCGATCAGCAGGATCTGGAGGGGAATCAGCAGCAGCGTGAGCACGCCGAGCACGCCGGCGTTGATCGCGGGCTGCGTGAAGCCGGTCTTGTTGCGGTTGAACCACGAGGGGGCGCCGACGAGCGCGAAGACCGCGAGCAGGACGCCGAGCGCGGCCGCGACGGGCAGCACGCCGCGATTCCAGCGAGCCGCGTAGAAGGCGAGCACGAGGTAGAGCACCACGAACAGCGCCTGGATCACCATCGGCCCGGACCCTTCGAGGACCTTGGCGCCGCCGACGGTGATGATCAGCACGAGCGCGGCGCTCACGAGCAGCAGGAAGATGACCGTCGCACGCGTCGCCTGGACGACCGACTTGTCGCGGTTGGGATGCGTGACGATGACGCCTGCCTCGGGGTTGGAGCCGGCCTTGGTGGACATCGCTATCGATGACCATACAATCTTCTGCGACCCCCGTGTGCGCCCGGACGCACGGTCCGCGCGCCCGCGGACGCGCGACCCGACCGTTGCAGGCACGACACGGGCCGCGCAGGACGCCCCGCGGGCGTGGTGGAACTGGCAGACACGCTGGCCTTAGGAGCCAGTGGGCTCAGGCCCTTGGGGGTTCGAATCCCCCCGCCCGCACTGATGACGCCGAGACCGAGATGGATCGCCCGAGCGCGCCGGACTGCGCGCAACCGAGACGCGACACCGGACCCAGACGCATCGCAAGACCGAGACGCAATACCAGACCCAGACGCAACGCAAGACCGAGACGCAACGCAAGACCGAGACGAAGCCGCGAGACCGCGTCGAATCGGCGCGGTGACGTTCGCGGCGCTCGCGGTCCCGAACTACCGCCGCTACATCGCGGGCCAGGCGATCTCGCTGACGGGGACGTGGATGCAGATGGCGGCGCAGTCGTGGCTGGTGCTGACGTTGACCGACTCGGCGAGCGCCCTGGGCCTGATCGTGGCGCTGCAGACGCTACCGGTGCCTGCCGTCCGAGTCGGTTGACAGAGTTATCGCTGTGAGCATCCTGCTGTTAGTCGTCGGAATCCTGGCCGGCGCGCTGCTCGGCGGCGCGGGCGCGGTCGCGCTGGCACGCGCGAACCGCGAGCAGCTGCGCGACGCGATGACGGCGATCTCCAGCGATGTGCTCGCGCAGACGGGCGACTCGCTCGCGCGGCGCCTCACCGACGAGCGCCGCGTCGAGCAAGAGCGCACGAGCGGTGAGATGGCGACGCGTGCGCAGCAGCTCGCGCAGCTCGTGGGCCCGGTGCACGAGAAGCTCACGAAGGTCGAGAGCGAGCTGGGGCGCTTGGAGCGCGAGCGCCGCGACTCGCAGGTCCAGCTCGCGGAGATGGTGCGCGCGCTGAGCGCGGGCACGGACACGCTGCGGCGCGAGACGGGCGAGCTCGTCTCGGCGCTCAAGCGCCCGGAGACACGCGGCTCGTGGGGCGAGATCCAGCTACGCCGCGTGGTCGAGCTGGCGGGCATGGTGGCCCATTGCGACTTCATCGAGCAGCACACGATCGCGGGATCGGACGGACGACTGCGCCCCGACATGCTCGTCCGCCTGCCGGGCGGCAAGCTGATCGTGGTCGACTCGAAGGTGCCGCTCGACGCCTATCTCGCGTCGCTGGAGACCGCGGGCGGGGACGTCGGCGCGCAGCAGGCGCGCCACGCGCGCCAGACGCGCGAGCACATCGCCAAACTCGCCGCCAAGGGCTACCAGCAGCAGTTCGACTCCACGCCGGAGCTCGTCGTGATGTTCGTGCCCTCCGATGGCATCTATCAGGCGGCGCTCGCGGCCGACCCGGCGCTGATCGAGTACGGCATCCAGCAGCACGTACTGATGGCCACCCCGACGACGCTGATCGGCCTGCTGCGCGCGGTGCACTACGGTTGGAGCCAGGAGCAGATCGCGGAGTCCGCGCGCGAGATCGCGGGGTCGGCGCGCGAGCTGCACCGCCGCATGGGCAAGTTCGCCGAGCACCTCGCGAAGGTCGGCCGCCAGCTGGACTCCGCGGTCGGCTCCTACAACGCCGCGGTCGGCTCCTTCGACCACCGCGTGGTGCCGCAGATGCGCGGCATCGAGCAGGCCGGCATCGCCTCCGAGCGCGAGATCGCCGCGCCTCCGGCGATCGAGACGACCGCGCGTCCCGTCACGGCGGAGCTCGCCGACGACGACTCGCTGGACGCCGAGCGGCTGGAGCTCGATGCGCTGGGCGCCGCGGGAGCCGCCACCGATGGGATCTCCGTCGACGACCGCCGCGCGTTCGCGCGCGTGACGGAGTAGCCGCGACGTGCCAGACGTGCGCGCGCAGCGGCTCGCCGAAGTGCTGGTGCGCTACTCGACCGAGGTCAAGCCCGGGGAGCTGTGCGCGATCGAGGGCGAGAGTCCCGCGGAGGAGTTGATCCAGGCGCTCTACGAGGAGGTCCTGCGGGCGGGGGCGCATCCGATCGTGATGATGAGCCCCGCGCGCGCGCAGGCGGCGTTCTTCGAGCTCGCCTCCGCGGAGCAGCTCGAGCACGTCTCGCCGGTCGCGCGCCAGCTGACCGAGGAAGCCGACGTGCGTCTGCGCGTGCTCGCGAGCGCGAACCCGCGCGAGCTCTCCGAGGTCGACCCCGAGCGCCAGGTGCGCCGCCAGCGCGCGAACGTCGAGGTGATGGAGCGCATGATGGCGCGCTCGGCCGCGGGCGAGCTGCGCTGGGCGCTCTGCCAGTACCCGACCAGCGGCTACGCGGCGGAGGCCGAGCTGAGCCTCGCGGCGTACGAGCGCTTCCTCTACGGCGCGTGCCTGTGCGACCGCGAGGACCCCGTCGCGGCGTGGCGCGCGCAGGCGAGTGAGGTCAATCGTCTCGCCGCCTGGATCGAGGGCCGCGAGGAGGTCCACATCGAGGGTCCGGGGACCGACCTGCGGCTGTCGGTCGCGGGGCGCCACTTCATCGCCGCGGACGGCAAGCGCAACATGCCCGACGGCGAGTTCTTCACGGGGCCCGTCGAGGACTCCGCGCAGGGCACGATCCGCTTCCATCTGCCCACGACGTATGGCGGGCGCGAGGTCGCGGGCGTCACCATGCGCTTCGCGGACGGCGTGGTCGTGGACGCGAGCGCGGAGCGCGGCGAGCAGCTGCTGCACCAGATGCTCGACTCCGACCCCGGCGCGCGGCGACTCGGCGAGCTCGGCATCGGCACGAACTTCGCGATCGCGCGCGGCACGCGCTCGATCCTCTTCGACGAGAAGATCGGCGGCACGGTGCACCTCGCGCTCGGGCGCTCCTATCCGGAGACGGGCGGTGTCAACGAGTCATCGCTGCACTGGGACATGATCTGCGACCTGCGCCAGGGCGGGACGCTCACCGTTGACGGTGAGGTTCTGCAGCGAGACGGCGTCTTTCAGGTATAGGGCGCGCGAGGCGCGCGTATAGCTCGCGCACCGCGCCGAGAACCTCGTCGGCGACGGCCTGCTGGATCTCGTGGCTGCTGCCGGCGAGCCGCTCGAAGCGCAGCGGCTCGCCGTAGCGGACATCGACGCGCGGGAACTGCAGGCGCTTCCAGTTGCGCGCGTGCTCGGAGCCGTGGATCGCGACCGGCACGACCGGCGCGCCGCTCTCCAGCGCGAGCCGCCCCACCCCCGCCCGCGCGTGCTCGGCGATGCGCCCGTCGCGCGCGCGGCCGCCCTCGGGGTAGATCACGACGGCGCCGCCCTGCGCGAGGATCTCCAGCGCCGTGCCGATCGCCTGCTCGTCGCGGCGTCCGCGCTGCACCGGAAAGGCGCCGCCGTGGCGCAGGATCCACGCGAGCGCGCCGCGGAAGAGCTGGGACTTCGCCATGAAGCGCACGCGCCGGCGCAGGTACAGGCCGCAGAAGAAGTGGTCCATCGCGGAGAAGTGATTGGGCGCGAGAATCACCGCACCGCGGCCCGGCACGTGCGCGACGTCGCGGCCGCGAGCGCGGAACGCGAGCATGCAGAACGGGCTCAGCAGCAGCCGCGCGAGCGTGTAGACCCAGTCGGAGTGGTGCGTGCGCGCCCACGCGTAGTAGCGCGCGAAGAGCTCCGGCGGGCGCTCCTCGCGATAGACCTGCGGCCTCATCTGCACATCGCGCTGCTGCATCTCTCCCAGGTCTACCCGCGAACCCCGGGGAGGGTTACGCGAGGTCCTCGCCGCGAGCGTGCACACGCGCGCTGTGCGTCCACGCGCCGCGCCGGTTGGGACGCCGGCGCGCGACTACGAGCACGACCAGACCAAACGCGACGGGCACCGTCGCGGGCAGCTCGTCGACCGCGAAGAACAGCAGGTCGAAGAGCAGCGCGAAGAGCGCGACCAGGGCTGCGGCGCGCAGCTGGCTGGCGCGCGCGGCGCGGCCTGCGACCCGCGCGTCGCCACGATCCTGCGGCTCACGTGCCGGCTGCGGGCGGGCGCGGCCGCGCCAGATAGCAAACTCGCCGCCGCGCGCGAGCATCCCCCCCAGGATGCCCGCGACGAACAGGTCCCCGTAGCCCATCGCGGCGGCGCCGAAGACCTCGGCCTGCAGGCGCGGCAGCCCCGCCGCGGGGTGCGCGGCGGTCAGCACTTCGTTGGGGTGCTGCAGCAGTTCGGAGACGACGAGCGCCGCGTCGGCGCACGCCATCAGCACGATCCCGAGCGCGAGCCAGCGCGCGGGAGTGATCGCGGCGAACAGCACCCCCAGCGCGACGCAGCTCAGCGTGGAGAGCGCCAGCGCCGCGCCCTCGCCGGCGAGCCCCGCGCGGTCGGCCCACGCGAGCGCGAACAGCGCCGCCGCGAACAGCGCGAGCCACGGCCGCGCGCCGCGCGCGAGCCAGCCGAGCGCGAGCGCCGCGAGCAGCGGCACCGCGACCAGCGCGAGGTAGGTCAGGCTCTGCGCGCTCGCGCGCTCGGCGGCCTGCGCGACGAACACGAACACGATCACCGAGAGCGGCGGCACCGCGGACCACAGCCGGCTGCGCCGCCGCGCGATCCAGGAGATCGCGTCGAGCGCGCGCCCGTCTCCGGGCAACGCCACCAGCAGCCCCTGCACGAGCGAGAGCAGGCCGATCGAGAGCCAGAACGGTGGCACGCGGCTCAACATAGCCCGGACCGACGGCTCCCGTGCTCCGTGGCGCGCGCGCCCAGGCACTTGGCCTCGTGCCGACCTCGGGCTGACCTACCGCCGTCGCGGCGGATTTCGCGCCGCTCGATGCGCTAAAAGGAGCACCGATGTCTCCCTCCCCCCCACGTTCGCCGGCGCAGCTCGCGACCTTCCGCCGACGCCGCGCCGGCGCGATCGTGGCCCTCGTGGCGCTATTCGCACTCGCGATCGGAGTCTCGCTCTCGAGCGGCGGCACCACCCACCGCACCCCCGCAAGACCCGCTGGCGCCGCGCTGCGCACTCCCGCGGCGCGCCTGACGCCCGCCCAGCAGCGCGCGCGGCTGGCCGCGGCGGAAGCGCACGCGATCGACAACGTCCTCTCCTACACACCCGCGATCACCGCGGGCGGCACGAAGGGCAACGAGCTCGCGCTGACCTTCGACGACGGTCCCGGCCCGTACACCGAAGCACTCGTGGAGACCCTCGACCGGCTCCACGTCAAAGCGACGTTCTTCGCGATCGGCGAGGAGGAGCGCTATTTCTCGGGCGGCACGCGCCTGGAGTTGCGCTCTGGCGATGTCGTCGGCGACCACACCGAGACGCACCCGATGATGGCGGCGCTCTCCGCGCACGAGCAGCACGAAGAGCTCTTCGAACAGATCCTCCGCATCCAGCTGCTCGGCGGCCCGACCCCGCGCCTCTTCCGCCCGCCCTACGGCTCGTTCGACGCGACGACCTTCAAGCAGCTGCGCGCGCTGCACCTGCTGATGGTGCTGTGGTCCGATGACACCTCCGACTACACCAAACCGGGTGTCGCGGCAATCGTGCACAGCGCGCTCGCCGGCGCGCACCCCGGGGCGATCATCCTGATGCACGACGCCGGCGGGGATCGCTCGCAGACGATCGCCGCGCTGCCCGCGATCGTCGCGGGCCTGCGCCGCAAAGGCCTGCACCCGGTCACGATCCCGCGCCTGCTGCTCGACGATCCGCCCCCGCGGGGGCTGCCGGTGCCGACGAGCCTCGAGGGGGACTAGGTCGCCCTCTCAGCCGCGGTACCCCTGGCATTGGCAGCGCAAACCAATCCTCATGTCTTCCTCGGGCACTGCCAATCCCTCGTGCCGCCCGGACCGCAGAAGAACCTCGAGCAGAGATACTTGCTCAACCATTTCCAGATACTGAAGTCGACGTCGATCGGAGCGCCCGCCAAGCGACGGAGCGCATCCTCGTCGTTCGCCGCGAGCGCCACCTGCTCGGTGTGACTCAAGTGAAACTCGGCAAGCGCGCCGTGAGTGTCATCCTCAACTCTCCGCCTGAAATCCTCGTCCTTGTTCAATCGCTCCACCAGTCGCTGCAACTCTTTCTCCGACATCAGCGCTCCTTGTTTGTGCGGCGTCGTTGTGTTGGCTCCTGTCCGTCTCTGTGATCTTGATGCTGCTAGTGCAATCTCATTCATGAGAATCTCGTCAACCGGCCGAGGACGATCTCGGGCGATGCCGTCGGATCGCTCAGCCGAAGAAACAAGCTCCCCACACCGGCGTAGCCCAACATCAGGTCGGGCGATGCGAGGTTGTCAGGGTTCGTTCCGTAGACCCTTCCAATGCTCATCCGGTAGGCGCCGGTTCGCCCCGGCGCACGGAACCGGCGCAGCTGAACTCCACACTCGAGCGCCAGTTCTAGCCATCGCGCGTCGCCGAACGCTCGATGGCAGTCCAGCAGCAGATGCCCGGTACCGGCTAGGCCATGACAGAGACACGAGCTCGACTCGTATTCCCGCTGAGCCGCCACTGTGCGCGCGGCGCGCTCTGCCGCATCCCGATATCGCCTGTCGGGGGCGAGGCGATTCAGGTACAGAAAGAACTGGCTGATGCCGCCGGCGCCGTGACAGTGGGCCTGCACACTGGGCGCGTCTTCGTCGATCACGCGGTCCCACGTAAGGCCACGGTCATCCGAGCTCCCGCCCCTCGCCGGGGCGACTCGCGACGCAGGTCGGGCACTTCTCAGCAAAAGCTCGGCCGCCCCTCGGGCCGTGTCGAGGTACCGTTCCTCGCCCGTCACCGAGTAGAGGCACGCCAACGCCAGCCCAATGCCGGCAGCGCCATGCAGAAGTCCAAGATACGCGCTCCCATGGCTCCCGGGAGCGGACGGTTGAGCCACATCCCAGTAGCAGCCCGGCCGTCCATCTCGCGCGGTCAACGCAGATCGAATCAACTCGTCGCCGGCGGACCGCGCCGCCGCGAGATGGTGAGGCTCGTCGGTGACCCGGTGAAGATGGACCAGCGCGAGGATCGTTCCGGCGGCGCCGTGAGTGAGATCGACGGTGGTGAAGGGCACTCCATCTAGACGCCGCATTCGCAGTTCCGCCGCCGTGACGAAGCCGGGTTCGTCGAGTAGTTCCGGGAGACGAGCGAAGAAATAGCTGATGCCGGGCTCTCCGCAGTGGAGACCGTGTTGAGCGCGTCCGCGACTCCAGGTTCGCCCGGCAAGCCAGCGTGCCGCTCCTCGGGCAGCCTCCGCGTAACACGACTCTCCGGTTGCATGCGCGAGCTCCGCAAGGAAGAGCCCGACTCCTGCCGTCCCCGAATATAGATCGGGTCCGTAGGCCGCTTTGTCGCTCAACTCGTTCCGCGAGGCCCAACAGAGAGCGTCGTCGCGCTCCTCCGCCTCGGCGCAGAGCGCATCTCCAACTTCGCGAGCCAGGCCGGTCCACTGGCGAGGACTCATCTCACTACCGGCGGGATTCCCCTCACTTGCGATGGGTGTACCGCTTCGAAGCACGATCGGCGCGCGGCGCGCGACAGCCGCGAGTTCGCTGTCCGCCTGAACGAACGCCCGTTGCGTCTCGCGCATGGTCGCATAACGGTCGGCCCGCTCCCAAGCTACCGCCCGATCGATCACGGCCGCCAGCGGCAGCGGAAGGTCCGGGCGGAGCTCGGCCACCCTCCGACGGACGAACGGACGCAGGCCGTAATCGTCTTTCGGCATGTCGGCTATCGATGGAGCGCCGCAGCACAGATAGTGGAGCACCGCACCCCAGGCGAAAACGTCGTCAGCCGGCGCGGGACGGTCACGATTGAACTGCTCGCGCGGGTAGAAGGGCGGCGTGCCACCCCCGATCGGAGCGCACCGTTGGTGTGCGAGGTCGTAGGTGTTACCGAAGTCGATCAGCCGGTAGCCGCCGTCCGTGGTTGCGATGATGTTCGCGGGGCTGAAGTCGCGAAAAACAAGGCCGATCTCATGCAAATGCGCCAACGCGGCGGCGGTGTCTCGACCAATGGCGAGTATCTTGGAGATGTCGATCCCGGTGCTCGGCAGGTGCCCCTCTGAAAGCATCCTGGCCAGCGTCGTGCCTTCGATGTACTCGATCGCGATGTAATGGTTGTTGTCGAGATCAAAGCTGTCGTAGAAGCGCGGGAGCAGTTGGGAGCTCTCATGCCGAACGAGGATCTGAGCCTCGTTGACGAGCCAGTCGCGCGCGTCGCGACCGTACTCGTCAAGACTGACATCGTGCCAGGCCTCCTTCAGCAGACATACGCGCACCGGCGTGGCTCCCAGATCGATGGCGCGAAAAACCCCTCCGCGAAGCCCCTGCGAGAGCCCGCTGACGACCAGGTATCGCCCGTCGAGGAGAGAGCTGCGCGGCGGCCGCGGGGTGTACGCGCCGCTGATCTCAAACGGATCGGTGACCTCGAACGGAGGTGGCACGTAGTAATGCAATCGAGCGTCGATTGTGAGACGACCAGCCGGGTCCAGCAGATCGTAATCGCCGACCGCCTCGTCGCTCTCGGCGTCCGCGTTCGAACGGTCGTGCATGGCGCCATACCGGTAGTGGACGAGACTTTCGGGCCTCAACGGCCGGTCGCTCGGAACTCGCGGGCCGCTGCAATCGCTCGTCGCCGTGTCCAGCGCAATCGCGAGTCTCACCGCCTGGGCGTCATCGCTTGGATACACCGTGATGTACTTCCCGATCTGAGACATGCCGAGGTTGCCCGCATTCAGGATGGCGAGATGCCTCGTTGAGTTCACAACCTTGAATCGCACGCCTTCGTCGAGAAGCACTCCTAGTGCAGCCTCGAGCACGTCGACCGCCGAAAACTGCGTAGCGGAGACGTGCAGCTTCCAACCCTGAGCGAGCATGGAACCGACACCCAGGGACTGCTGGCTGAAGACCGGACCATGCACGACCCAGGGGACACGACGATCGAGCACGCGTCGGATCGGATCGGCGTCGAGCTCGGGATCGTGCCGCAGCAGCGGCTCAGGACCAGCACGAGGCATACGCCGTAGTCTAGCTAGCGAAATATAATCGGTAGCGAGAACAGCAGCATGAGGGGAGCGCCGTGCTCTCAGTGCGCGAGCTGCACCGTCTTGACCACGAGCAGCGCGACCGCGACCACGAGATAGCCGCGCAGCAACAACATCGCGGCGCGACGTCCCGGCGACCACACGGGGCGCTCCAGCAGCGCCAGCGGCGGCATCGTCCACATCTGGCGGCGCTCCTTGGCGATCTCCGGCGCCTGGTCCTCGCCTGCGAGCCGCGCCGCGGGCACGCGTCGCGCGAGAACGTACGCTCCGGCCGCCAGCAGCGTCACCGCGAGCACCGCGGAGAGGTAGAGGAAGAGGTGCGTGACGTTCACCGTGGGGAACGCCGTCGTCGCGACCAGCACCAGCGAGAGCTCGACGAGGATCCCGATGATCACCGCGGCGAGCGCGTTCAGCCACGGCGCGTTCACCCACGGGCCCAGCACCTCGCGGTCGTTGCAGAGCAGCAGCAGGAACACCGTCGCGCTCGGCAGCAGCACGCCCGCGAGCGCCTGCACCGAGGTCGTGATCAGGCCGAGCGGCGCGCCCGGCAGTAGCACGATGCCTGCCGCCGCGGCGACCATCGCGGTGAAGGTCGCGTAGAACAGCTTCGCGTCCTTGATCCCGCGGTGCAGCGAGTGGCTCGCGCCGAACACGTCGCCAAACGCGTAGGACGTCGCGAGCGTAACCGACGCCGCGCCGATCAGCGACGCGTTCAGCAGCACGACCGCGAAGAACGCGCCCGCCGTCGGGCTGACGAAGTGACGCAGCCCGCTCGCCACCGCGCCCGCGTTCGCGAACTGCCCCGCCAGCGGCGTCCCTCCGAACGCGAACGCCGCCACCGCGATCATCGCGCCCGCGCCGAACACAACGACGAACGCCCCGATCACGGTGTCGGTACGCTCGTAGTTGATCCAGCGCGGAGTGATGCGCTTGTCGATGATGTTCGACTGCTGGAAGAACAGCTGCCACGGCGCGACCGTCGTACCGACGATCGCGATGATCAGCAGCACCGCGGTCGAGCTCGCCCCGCCCTGGATGCTCGGCACAACCGTGTCGTGCGCCATCGTGCCCAGATTCGGGTGCACCATGAACAGCAGCGGGACCACGAGGAAGTTCGCGACGACGAACACGTACATGAAGCGCTCCCAGCTGCGGAAGCTGCCCGTCGAGGTGATCGCCACCAACGCGAGCGCGGCGAGCGGCACCGCGATGTACTTGCTCACGCCGAAGTAGCCCAGCGCGAGGCTCACGCCGATGAACTCCGTGACGATCGTCAGGAAGTTCAGGACGAAGAGGTCCCCCACCGAGAACCAGCCCCAGAAGCGCCCGAAGCGCTCGTTGATCAGGCGCGCGTGGCCCACCCCCGTGACCGCGCCGAGGCGAATCACCATCTCCTGATTAACGATCAGCACCGGGATCAGCAGGATCAGTGTCCACAGCAGCGTCGTCCCGTAGTTCTGGCCGGCCTGCGCGTAGGTCGAGACGCCGCCCGCGTCGTTGTCGCCGACCATCACGATCAGCCCCGGCCCCATGATCGCGAGCAGCGCCATCGCGCGCGAGCGCCAGTCGTGGCGCGCGTTCGCGTCGTCCATCTTGATCGTGCCGAGCGCCCCGCGGATGTCGCCGATGTGCGCCTCGTCGAGCACCGGCGGCACACCGGCCGGCGTCGAGGCACGCGCCTGCGCGGCTGCGCGCGCCTGCTCGTCCGTCACTGTCGTCGGGTTCTCGGCCATCGCTCCTGTCGGGTCCTTCCCTGCAGCTCACACCGCGACACGTCGAGCAGTCGCAGGCCGACAGTATGCGACAGCTCAGTCGCGCACGAGCCCGAAGCGCCGGCGCCACCCCGCGGGCAGTGTCAACTCGAGCACGTCGTCGACCGTGATCACGCCCACGAGACGCCGCTCCTCGTCGAGCACGGGCAGCATCACCAGGTTGTAGTCGGTCATCGTACGCGCGACCTCAGGCAGATCGGCATCCGTCGGCACCGACTCCGGCTCGCGCTCGGCGACATCCGCCAGCCGCGCCCCAGAGTCAACACGGAGCAGGCCCACGATTGCCGCCGAGCCCGCGAGCGCGCCGCCGGCGTCGAGCAGATAGACCGTCGTGAGCATCTGCGGGCCGATCGCGCTCGCGCGCACCCGCGCGAGCGCGTCCGCAACCGAGCGCCCTTCGTCGAGCGCGATGAAGTCGGGGCTCATCAAGCCGCCCGCGGTCGAGGGGTTGTAGCCCATCAGCGTCTCGATCCGCCGCCGGCCGGCCGGCGGCAGCAGCGCGAGGATGCGCGCGCGCCGCTCCTGGTCGATCTCCGCGAGCAGGTCGACCGCGTCGTCGCTCGCCATCCGCGCGAGCACCGCCGCGACCTGCGCGTCGGGGCGCTCGCGGATGAACTCGAGCTGGTGATGCTCGTCGAGCTCCTCGAAGACGTCGGCCTCGAGCTCGCGGTCGTGGCCGACCGCCTCGATCAGCTCCTCGCCCTCCTCGTGCGAGGCCGCCTCGACGAGGTCCGCGATCTCCGCGGGGTGCAGGTTCGCGAGCTTGCGGTGCGAGAAGCGCAACCGCGCGCTCGGCACGTGGCCCACGAACGGCTCGAGGTCGGTCCAGTCCAGGAACGGCCGGTCGCCGACGGCGCCCTTCAGCGCTCGCGGCAGCGCGCGCCGCAGCTGCGCGCGTGCGCTCGGATCGACGCCCACGACGCGCCACCAGCCCTCGATGCACGCGAGCTCGATCTCGTGCGCGGTGACAAGGCTCGGCGGGTCCGCCTCGACGTTCACCAGCTTGCGCCCCAGCACGTCCTGGCGCAGCAGCACCTCGCCCACGCGCCGCTCGAAGCGTCCCAGGCTCAATTTCTGCCCCGACAGCCGCGCCGCGCCTGCCTCGAGCGTCGCGATCTTGTCGATCGGCACGAACAACTCGCGCCCGCCGATCCGCGCCTTCAGGCCCGTCACCGGCGGGTAGCCGCCGTCGGCGAGGCGCACGATCACGTCTTCGACCCGACCGAGGCGCTCTCCCGTGCGATCCAGCAGCGGGCTGCGCAGGACCGTCGATAGGTGCATCACTGACTCGGGCAACGCACCGGATACGTTAGTGCACCGCGCGGGGGACGTCAGCTGACGGGCCCGCAGAGGACCGCGCGGAGACCTCAGCTGACCGGCCCGCAGAGGACCGCGCGGAGACCTCAGCTAACCGGCCCGCAGAGCATCGCCGCGCCGATCGCGCCACCGAGATCCCCAAGCGCGGCGACGCGCAGCTCCGGGGGACGGTCGTCGTTGAACAGGTGCGGTCGCATCGCCGCCGCCACGCGTTGTGCCATCTCGTCCCCGAAGCGTGTCCCGAGCCCCCCGCCGAGCACCACGCGCTCCACGTCGAGCAGGTTCACCGCCGAAGCGATGCCCGCCCCAAGCGCGCGCACCGCGCGCTCGATCAGCTTCTGCGCGAGCTCGTCGCCGTGCTTCAGCGCGTGCGCCCAGATGCCGCTGCTGAGCGCGTCGTGGCCCTTCTCGCGCATGATCTCGAAGAGGTCGGTCTTGGCGCCCCTGCTCTGCTTGCGCAGCACCTTCGCTTCCATCGCGCGGCGCCCCGCGTAGGCCTCCAGGCACCCGCGGCGCCCGCAGGGACAGCGCGCGCCGCCGAGCTTGACGACGGTGTGGCCGATCTCCCCCGCCCCGCCCCGCCCGCGCCACAGCTCGCCGTCGAGCATCAGCGCGCCACCGACGCCGGTCCCCCAGAAGACGCCCAGCAGCGAGCGCGCGCCGCGCCCGGCGCCGAGCTCGAGCTCGGCGCGCGTGGCGACGCCGACGTCGTTACCGAGATTGACGCGCACGCCTCCGAGCGCCTGCGAGAGCTTGTCGGCCAGCGGAAAGGCCTCCTCCCAGCCCGGGAGGTTGCCGGCGTTCGCGACCGTGCCCGCCTCGGGATCGACCTCGCCCGGCGCACCGACTCCGATCCCGGCAAGCCGCTCCTCGGGCATCTTGGCCTCGGTGGCGGCCTCGCGCAGACTCGCCGCGATCTCGCGTGCGACCGCATCCGGGCCGCCGCTGCGGGGAGTCTCGTGGCGCGCCTCTCCCAGCACGCGGTGCCCGTCGCTATCGAGCACGATCGCCTGGATCTTGGTGCCCCCGAGATCGATCCCGCCGTAGATGGCCATGCGCGGGCGATCATGGCATACGCGCAGCCTTTCTTCGCCGCCTCTTATAGCTCCGAACCAAGATCAAAGAGATATGACGACCGTCCGCTCCGCCCGGCCCTGGCCGACCTACGCGCTGGGCGTGCTCTGCATCGCCGCGGTCGCCGCCGCGATCCTGCTCGTCGGTCCCGCCTCGGGCAGCCCGACCAGCGAAGGTCGCACGATCACCGTCGCGCAGGGCGTCGTGCAATCGACCGTCTCCGGCAGCGGCAATGTCGAGGCCTCGAGCCAGCTCGACCTCGGCTTCAAGACGAGCGGCGTCGTCACCCAGATCTATGTGTCCCAGGGCCAGCACGTCACCGCGGGCCAGTTGCTCGCCGAGCTCGACCCCACGAGCGCCGAAGTCACGCTCGAACAGGCCAAGGCGAGCCTCCAGGCCGCCGCAGCAGGCCTCCTGCAGGAGGAAGAAACCGACGGCGAAAGCGCCACCGGCGGCTCCGGCGCCGCGACGGGCGGCAAAACAAGCGCCGCCGCCGCGAGCGCCAGCGCAGCGGCGTACACGCCGAGCTCGTCAAGCCCCGCAGCAACCGCTCCGCGCTCGAAGGGCACCAAAAACGCCAAGAGCAAGCCGACGCAGAGCAAGCCAACACAGAGCACGCCGACGCACAGCACGCCGACGACACGTACAGCCACCACGGAAAGTGCGCCCGCAGTAGCCACCGCGAAAGCCACCGTCAGCCCCGCGCTGCGCGAAGCAAACATCGCCTCCGCGCGCGCCGCCGTCAAGAGCGACAGATTGACGGTGCAGAACGCCGAAGAGTCGCTCGCCAACACGAAGCTCTACGCTCCCAAAACCGGCACGATCGTCTCGCTCTCCGGCGAGGTCGGCGAAACCGTCTCCGGCGGCGGCACGACGAAGGGCTCGAGCAGTTCCCCAAGCAGCGGATCGGGCGGTTCGGGCTCCTCCGCCGCCTCGGCGCTCGGCGGCGCCGCGTCCGCCACGGCCAGCGGCGGCTCAGGCTCGTCTGGTTCGGGCTCCTCCGGCTCGGGGTCCTCCGCGAGCTCCTCGTTCGCGGTCCTCAGCGACCTCAGCTCGATGCAGCTCGTGGTGCCGCTGAGCGAGAGCGAAGTCGGCAGCGTGCGCGTCGGACAGCCCGCGACCGTAACGATCGAAGCGCTCGAAAGCACGAAGCTCGCCGCGGAAGTGCTCGATGTCGCGACGCTGCCCACGAGCACCAGCGGCGTCGTCAGCTACGACGTGACCTTCCAGCTCGACCAGCTCGCGAGCGGGCTGAAACCCGGCATGAGCGCGACCGCGGAAGTGGTCGTCAAGCAGGCCGAAGGCGTCAACGTCCCGACCACCGCGATCTCCGCAGACACCGTGACCGTCGTGCGCGGCGGCAAGCAGGTCCGCCAGCGCGTCGTCACGGGGCTCGCCGGCGACAGCTCGACGATCGTCCTCAGCGGCGTGCAGGCCGGCGAAAAGATCGTGTTGCCCCTCGCGCGCGCGAGCACCGGCGCCACGAGCCTCACCAGCCGCCTCGGCAGCCGCCTCGGCGGGGCCGCGCTCGGCGGCGGCCTCGGTGGCGCTGCCGGCGCCACCGGCGGCGGGGCATTCCTCGGCGGGGGCGGCTTCCGCGGCGGCTGATGCAAGCGCCACGCCCTCCCGTGATCGACGTGCGCGCGGTCGACAAGACGTACCGCCTCGGCGCGATCCGCGTGCGCGCGCTGCGCGGCGTGACGCTGCGCATCGAGCGCGGCGACTTCGTCGCGATCATGGGCAGCTCGGGCAGCGGCAAGAGCACGCTGATGAACATCCTCGGCTGCCTCGACGTCCCCACCGGGGGGCGCTACCTGATCGACGGCATGGACGCGAGCCGCCTCGACGAGGACGACCTCGCGGACCTGCGCAACCGCAAGCTCGGCTTCGTCTTCCAGAGCTTCAACCTCGTCCCGCGCACCGCGGCGCTCGCGAACGTCGAGCTGCCGCTCGCCTACGCCGGGCTGCCGCGCGCGGAGCGCCGCCGCCGCGCCGAGATCGCGCTGAGATCGGTGGGGATGGCCAACCGACTGCACCACCTTCCCGCGGAGCTCTCCGGCGGCCAGCAGCAGCGCGTCGCGGTCGCGCGCGCGATCGTCACGAACCCCTCGCTGATCCTCGCCGACGAGCCGACCGGCAACCTCGACTCGCACTCCACCGAGGACGTCCTGCGGATCTTCGCGCGTCTAAACCTGCAGGGGCGCACCGTCGTGCTGATCACCCACGAGCCCGACGTCGCCGACCAGACCAAGCGCGTCGTGCGCCTCAGCGACGGGCGGATCGTCGAGGACCTGCGCCTGTGCGGCCTGCACGATCCGCCCCCGGTCGTGCGCGAGCAGAAGTCCGCGCACCCCGCCGCCGCCTCCGCGACCGCGATCGGGTTGCAGTCGTGAGTCCGCGACCCCTCGCGATCGCGCGCGAGGTGCTCCCGTGATCGGCGTCGAGACGCTGCGCATCGCGTGGGGCGGGATCGTCGCGAACAAGCTCCGCTCGGGCCTCACGATCCTCGGCATGACGATCGGCGTCGCCTCCGTGATCATCCTCATCGCCGTCGGCAACGGCTCCTCGAAAACGATCGAGGAACGGATCGAGAGCCTCGGCACGAACGTCCTGCTCGTCGAGGCCGGCGGGCTGCGCGGCGGCACGCGCTTCGCCGCCGCCGCCGGCAACTCGATCTCGCTGACCAGGCAGGACGCCGCCGCGCTGCAGAGCAAGAGCGAAGCGCCCGACGTGCAGAGCGCCGCGCCCGTCGTAAACGCCAGCGCCGTCACCCTCGTCCACAACGGCACCAGCTACGAGCCCGGCACGTTCGTCGGCAGCACCCCCTCCTACCTCACCGCGCACGGCTACCGCGTCGCCGAAGGGACCGGCCTCAGCGACGCGCAGGTCGCCCACCACGAACGCGTGATCGTGATCGGGCAGACCGTCGCCGAAGAGCTCTTCCCCGGGCAGGCGCCCGTCGGGCAGACCGTGCGCGCCAACGGCGTCAACTTCGAGGTCGTCGGCGTGCTCGCCGCGAAGGGCTCCAACGGCACCTCCAACCTCGACGAAATCGTCGTCGCGCCGATCTCCGCCGTCGAAGGCTCGCTCACCGGCTACGGCGCGATCGACTCGATCACCGTCGAGGCCACCTCCGAGTCCACGCTCGGCGACGCCGAAGCCGAGGTCACGCAGATCCTCGAGCAGCGCCATAAGGTCAAGGACACCGCCGAACCCGGCTTTCAGGTGATCAACCAGGGCTCGCTGCTGGAAACCACGAGCTCCACCACCAGCGTCTTCACGACCCTCCTCGGCGAGGTCGCCGCGATCTCGCTGCTCGTCGGCGGCATCGGCGTGATGAACATCATGCTCGTCAGCGTCACCGAGCGCACCCGCGAGATCGGCATCCGCAAGGCGATCGGCGCGCGCCGCAGCGACATCCTCACGCAGTTCCTCACCGAGGCCGTCCTCGTCTCGCTGATCGGCGGCCTCACCGGCGTGCTCGTCGGCGTCCTCGGCAGCCAGTTCGAAATCGCCGGCGTGCACCCCGCGATCGCGACCTACTCGATCTTCCTCGCCTTCGGCGCCGCCGTCCTCACCGGCCTCTTCTTCGGCACCTACCCCGCCGGGCGCGCCGCGCGCCTGCGACCGATCGAGGCGCTGCGCTTTGAGTAGCCACGACCTCCCCCCCAACCCCACCACACTTCCGCAGGAGCCCGCCACGCCCCCGCAGGAGCCCGCCACACCCGCGAAGGAGCCCGCCATGTCCACCGAACACGCCGCCATTCCCGACGCTGCCGCCGCAAGCCACGTCGCACCGACCGACGACGCCTACGCGCCGCCACTCACCGACGAGTGGGCCGACGAGGACCGCGACGAGCTGCCCCCACGCCCGCGCCGGCGACTGCTCGGCACGGGCGGCAACCCCGTGCAGCTCGCGCTGCTCGGCGTGCTACTGCTCGCGGGCGGCTTCATCGGCGGCGTGCTCGTCGAGAAGGGCCAGACCTCGTCCTCGCCGAGCACCGGCGCCGCCGGGCTCGCCTCCCGGCTCGCGGCGCTGCGGGGCGGCGCCGGCGGCACGAGCACCGGCGCGACGGGCAGCGGCGGCGCCACCACGGGCGGCGCGGCCAGTGGCGGCGCGGGGAGCGCCGGCGGAGGCTTCGCGGGGGGCGCCGGCGGAGGCATCGCGGGACGCTTCGGCGCGGCGGCCGGCGGCGCCACGATCGGCGAAGTCTCCTACCTCTCCGGGAGCACGCTCTACGTGACCGACACCGAAGGCAACACGATCAAGGTCACGACCTCCCCCGCCTCCACGATCACGAAGACCGTCAAGACCGACGTCCACGGCATCCACCCCGGCGAAACCGTCGTCGTCCGGGGCGCGAAGGGATCGAACGGCGCCCTCAGCGCCGAAACCGTGAGCGTCAGCGCGAGCGGCGCCGGCGGCGGTGGGCTCGGAGCGCTCTTCGGCGGCGGCGCGGGCGGCTCCCGCGGCGCCGGCTCCCGCGGGGGTGGCTCCAGCGGTGGTGGTGGCGGCGGCGGCGGCGAACCTAGCCTCTTTGGCAAGTGAGACCTTGGGAAAGCTTTAGGTCCATCGGGCAGAGTTGTCGGAGAACCAAACAAAGGAGCTCAATGCCTCATCTCAGCACCCCGCGCCGCAAACCAACGGCGGCCCTCGCGTTGCCGATCACACTGCTCGCCTGCGCCGGGCTCACCGCGTGCGGCAGCTCGTCCCCGAGCACGTCGACGACCACCGCCAACGCCGCCAACGCCGCCGCCACGAGCACGCCGGCGACGGGCACGACGACCGCGACGAGCCCCGCGGGCGCCGCGACGGGGACGGCGACCGGCACCTCGACCGGCGCGGCCCCCACCGGCGCGCCCGGGTCAGCCGCGCGGCCCGGCGCGGGCCGCTTCGCCGCGATGCGCGAATGCCTACAGAAGAGCGGCGTGACGCTGCCTCAGCACCCGGCCGGCGCCGGCCCCGGCGGCTTCCTCGGCGGCGGCGCGCGCCGGACCCCGACGCTCCCCAAGGGCATGACGCGCGCGCAGTACGAAGAAGTGCTCAAGAAGTGCGGCGGCGGCTTTCGCGGCCCCGGCCTCGCGGCCGGCGGACGCCACACCTTCGACAGCCCGCGCTTCCGTCAGGCGCTCGTCGCCTTCTCCGCGTGCCTACGCCAGCACGGCGTCAACGTGCCCGAACCGAACACGAGCGGCAAAGGCCCCGTCTTCAACACCAAAGGGATCGACACCAAAAGCCCGCAATTCAGGCAGGCCGAGGTCAAATGCCGCGCGGTCCTGCTCGCCAGCCTGCGCGCGCAGGCAGGCACGACGGGCGCCGCGAAGGGCTAGCGCGCGCCGAGCGCGCGGTTGCTGGGCGCAGCCTGCGGGTCACGGATCGCCGATGAGCTCGGCTTCGTAGAAACCGTGGGCTGCGGCAGCGCCGCGATGCGGTCGACCAGCTGATTCCACTGGCCGGCATTGAGGCTGCCGGAGGCGGCGAGCGACGATGCGATCTGGCCCGCGCCGCCGCTAGCGGCGTGGGCGCTGGCGGCGTGGGCGCTGGCGGCGTGGGCGCTGGCGGCGATCGGCCCGAAGCCGATGCGGATGCGATTCCAGTCGCCGGCGCGCGCGAACGTGTTGTCCGCGTGCGGGTACTCCATGAGGCTCAGGATGCGATGCGGCACGAACTGCTTGGGCAGCGCCAGCAGCGCGCGGATCGTCGCGTCGGTGACGGTCCCCGGACCCTGGTGACCGGCGATCGGAATCTCGTTGATCGCGGTAATGTCGAGCGCGCCGCCCGCGAAGTGCTCGAAGACGGGCCCCGCGGCGGTCGTCTTGCCGCGAGCACATTGCAGCGCGCCGACCGTCGGCTGCAGGCCGCTGCGCGAGAGGAACTCGAGCACGCCGAGCACGCGCCGGTCGATCGCGCCCTCCGCGACGTCGCGGCGCCCGCACGCGTCGAGCTGGACGCCGGGGTCGGCGAGGACCGAGCGCTGCAGTTCGCTCTTGGACATCGCGAAGACCTCATCCGCGGTCGCGCCGAGCAGCTCGACGCGTCCCTTCGAGCCGCGCGGGTGCAGCGCGGCGCCGAGCAGCCGCCAGTTCGTCAGCAGCGCCGAGGGGTCCACCGTGGCACCATCACCGGCGGGGCGCACCGCGAAGCGCAGCGTGCCCGCCGCCGCGCCGGGCGCGGACCCGGGCGCGGATGAGAGATGCCCGAGCACCGTGCCCTGCGAGACGAGCGCGCCGCTGCGCAGCGGCAGCCAGCGGCCGTTGCTCGCGCCCGCCGCGCGCTTGGCGCGCGCGGCGACGGCGCGCGCGAGGGGGTTGTCAGGGTGCGCGTAGAGCCGCACCTTGCCGAGACCCGCGGGCGCGCTTTCGGCTTCGGATTCGACGGGCACGGGCGTCGCGGCGATGTGCGCGGTGCGCGACTTGACCTTCAGCGTGACGGGACTCTGGTGGCCCGCGCTGGCGGGGAGCGTGGGCGCGGGATCGCTCGCCCCCGTTGCGGCGCTCGCGGCGCCTGAGGCACCCCGCGCGGTGGCGCCCGGTGCGGCCGTCGCCGTGCTGCCCGGCCCGGTGGTCGCCACACTGCCCGGCGTGTGCTGCGCGAGGTCGGCGGGCGGAACCGGCCGCCGGTAGCGCGGCGCGATCTCGCCGAGGCCGGCGTAGGTGAAGATGTCGCCGTAGACGTCGCGCAGCACGAGATAGGTCCCGAGCGCGTGCGAATGCCCGAGGTGCACGACGCGCCCGCTCTGCACCGCGACGACCGGCGCGCCGGGGGTGCCGAGCAGGTCGACCAGCTGCGCGGGCTTCGCGGGTGCGTTCGCGGCCGCTTCGGCGCGGGCCGCGAGCACCTGCGGCGGGGGCGGCGGGGTCGTGCCGGGGACGGCCGCGGCGCGATGCGCAGCTTTCGCGGTGTGGGCCGCGGCGGGTGTGGCGGTGCCGCTCGCGTGCAGCGCGCTTGCGCCCACCGTGAGCGGGCTGGCGGGCACGGCGCCGGCGGTCGCACTGGCGGGGGTCGGAGCGGTACTCGCGCTGCCAGCGGTACTCTGCCCCGTTTCGCCGATGGCGCCGAGTGGGGCGCTCGCGGGCGCGGACCCAGCACCGGGCGCTAGGTGCGCGCCGCGCGTCGGCGCCTGGCCGTCGACGAGGCCGGCGAGCGTTCCGATCACCGCGCGCGGATAGCTCGCGATCAGGCGCGCGCGCAGCATCACCGCTTCGACGTAGGCCTGCGAGTGGTTGTACGCGAGGATCGCGCGGCGCAGGTTGTGCGAGGCGCCGGCGGCGTGCAGGTAGCGCGCGGCGGCGAAGATCGCGTCGACGGGGTTGTAGGGGTCGGCGTAGCCGGCGGCGGTCGCGTCGACGCCGTACTGCAGCCAGGTGGCGGGCATGAACTGCATCCAGCCGACCGCGCCGGCGGTCGAAACCGAGAGGTCGCTGCCGAAGTCGGTCTCGACTTCGTTGATGCCCGCGAGGATCTGCCAGGGGACGTCGTATTGCGTCGCGGCGGCTTTGTAGATCGGCAACAGGAACAGCGGGATGCGGTAGAAGTCGAGCGCCTGCGCGGAGACCGCGGAGCCGGCCAGCAGCGAGCTCAGCGCGCCGCCTTCGCCGCCGACGGCCTGCGGTGCGGGCGCGACGCCGTTGGGCGCGCCGGCGGGAACGCTGGCGGGGGTGTTCGGCGTGGCGCCGGCGCCGCTCGCGGGGGCGCCTGGCGTCTGGGTGCCGCCGCCGGTGCTGGAGCCCGACCGGCGGGGCTTGCTCGCGCCGCGCGTGATGCGCTGTTTGCGCTGCACGACGACGGTCGGCGCGGGGGTCGCGCTCGCTTCGGTCGTCTTGGGCGTCGCCGCCGGCGCGGGCGTGGTTGCGGCGGGCGTGGTGGTGGTGCTCGGTGGCGCGCTCGCGGGCGCGGAGGCAGTCGGTGTAGTGCTCGCGGGCTGCGCGGCGCCGGACTGCGCGCCGGAGGCGGTTTCGGGGGCGCTTGCCTGGGGGGTCGTGGTGGTGGCCGGCTGCGGCGGGGTTTCGGTGGTGCTCGTCGTGGCTTCGGCGGCGAGCGCGGCGGCGGAGAAGGGGCCGCCGAGGCCGGCCGCGGTGAGACCGCTGCCGGCGAGCAGCGAGAGCGCAGTGCGCCGCGCCCAGCGGCGCGGCGCGATCATCGACGGCCTCCGCGGGCGTGAGCGGAGTCGTCGCGGCTCGTGGCGCGGCGGGATGTCGGTTGTCGTCTCATCAGTGGGCGTGTGGGCAGACAGCGACAGCTGTCGCGCCCCCAATGGAGTTCATATCGGCAGCCAAGCACGTCGCGGTAAAGGGTTTGTAATCAAGTGAGCGCGAAACTACGGTCGGAGGCGACGGAAATTCGCTCATCTCGACCAAAGCGGCTGCACTGTAGCGACCCGCGAGGCGGACGCGCGGCAGTGGCCGAATGACGGATTTTGCGCATGATCGGTTGCAAGGACGTGATTTCGCGCCGATCGCCGGCCCGTGGGAGCCGCTCGCGCGAAGCGGGCGCACTTCGGCCGGCCGCACGCATCGAGCGCGCCTCCGACGGCGACGCGCGGCGATCGCTCTCCCCTTTCGCCCCGCATCGTCCCCTCCCTGCCGGGATCTGTACCCTTATGGGCGATGGAAGCGATCCTCTCGGTCATACAGATCGTCATCGCGGTGGTCCTGATCTTCCTCGTGCTGATGCACTCCGGGAAAGACGCGGGCCTCTCGGGCGCGTTCGGCGTTGGCACGGGCCAGGGCCCGCTCGGGGGCGGCTCGATGGTCGAGCGCAACCTGAACCGCTGGACCGTGTTCTTCGCGATCCTGTTCGTCGGAAACACGATCCTGCTGCTGAAGAAGCCCTGGGCGTAGCGGACGCGCACGGCGACCGGCGCGGGGGCGCGTTCTACGAGGACTCGGAGCCGTTCGAGCGCTACCGGCAGCACCGTGCGTGGCCGCTGAACCCGAACACCGTCATGGAGCACCCGGCGCTTCGTGAGGAGCTTGGTGCGGTATCGGGCTTGCGCGTGCTCGATCTCGGTTGCGGCGACGCGGAGATCGGGCGCGAATTGCTGGACGCGGGCGCCGCGCGCTACCGGGGCATCGATGGGTCCGCACGGATGGTCGACGCCGCGCGCCGCACGCTTGCCGGCACGACGGGAGAAGCCGTCGTCTGCGACATCGAGGATCTCGCGGAGCCCGCGGAGTCCTTCGACCTGGTGCTCTCGCGTATGGCTCTGCACTACGTAGCGAACCTCGCACCGGTACTGCGCGCGTGCGGGGCGTGCCTCGCACCGGGCGGCCGTCTCGTGTTCACCGTCGTGCACCCCGTCATCACCGCGAGCGACATCCGGGCGAGCTCGAGCGAGCCGCGTCAGAGCTGGGTCGTGGACGACTATTTCAACATCGGGCCCCGCGACCAGCAGTGGCTCGGCGCGAGAACGGTCTGGCATCACCGCACTATCGAGGACTACGTCTCGGAGCTGCGCAACGCCGGCTTCGCGCTCGTCAACCTCCGCGAGTGCGCACCCCGCCGCGAGCGGTTCGGCGACGACGCGGAGTTTGAGCGGCGCCGTCGCATCCCGCTGGTGCTGCTCCTCGCCGGCGCCCGCGCGGAGAACCAGCCGCCGCTGGCCCGGCGAGGAGAGCCAGCACTCCGCTAGCCCGCCCGGGCGGCGTCCGCGCCGGAATCTACGAGCCGCAGTGGAGCATGCCGCGCGATCGCGTCGAAGTCGGCGTCGAGGTGCAGCAGCGGCGTGTCGGTGCGGATGGCGATCGTGGCGATCAGCAGGTCGGGCGGCCGGCGGATCGTGAGGCCTTCGCGGCGGCAGACGCGGTAGAGCGCGGCGGCGGCCTCGTGGTCGGAGGGCTCCTCGCAGGCAAGCAGGCGACAGCGGCCGAGCAGGCGCGAGAGCTTCCGCGCGTGCGCCTCGTCGCGTGCGCCGGCGAGAACCTCGAGCAGCACGACGCCGACGACGGCAAGGGGCTGCTTGTCGCGCAGCGCCGCCCGGAGGCAGCGGTCGGCGGGGCTGTCGGTCGCGCGCAGGTACTCGATCCAGGCCGAGCTGTCGACGAGGATCACGACGGACGGGCTAGCCAGCCGGAGCGCAGCTCGCCGAGATCGCCCTCCCAGCCGCTACCGCGCATCTCGAGCGCTTCGTCGGCGCTCATCGGCTCCATGTCGAGCCGGCGCAGCGCGAGCTCGACGGCGGCGCGCTTGGTGTTCAGCCCGTACCGAGTCATGACCCGCCCCAAGAGCCGATCGTCGATCTCGATGTTGGTGCGTGCCATGTGTAGAGGATACACCCCCTTGCCGTGTGTGTCGATGCGCCCCGATATCTCACCCGGAGGTATTCCTCATAAATTTGATTGAAATAACCTGTTTTATGATCTATGGTCCTTCTCGACCTCATCTCCCTCCCGAAAGGAAGCAGATCCATGCCCCAGCTCTCCTCCGGCGTCGCTCCGCGCGGCGCATCTCACCGATGGCGTCGAGCTCTCCTCGGCGCGACGGCGACGCTCGCGGTCGGCGGCGCGCTCGCGACACTCGGCGGCGTCGCCGCGGTGGCGGCGACGCCGACCGCGCCGCCGCCGGTCTCGATCCTGACCTCCAGCGGCGACATCGGCCGCGGCGACATCTTCATCTCGCCGTTTGGCGACACGAGCACGTACGCCAACGGTCCCGAGATCCTCGACCGCCAAGGCAACGTCGTGTGGTTCCAGCCGGTCCCGGCGGGCGAGGAGGCGAGCGACTTCCGCACGCAGACCTACCTCGGCCAGCCGGTGCTGACGTGGTGGCAGGGCACGGGGCTCGGCGGCCTCTCCAGCGGCACGGACTACATCTACAACGACCACTACCAGCAGATCGCGACGGTCAATGCGGGCAACGGGCTCAGCGCTGACGGCCACGAGTTCCTGATCACGCCTCAGAACGCGGCGCTGATCCTCTCCTACACGACGGCCACGGCGAACCTGACGTCGATCGGCGGCCCGCCCGACCAGACCGTGATCGACGGCGTGGTGCAGGAGATCGACATCGCGACCGGCCAAGTGCTCTTCCAGTGGAACAGCGCGGACCACGTCCCCTATAGCCAGAGCGAGCAGCCGTTGCCGGCCTCGCCGAGCACGCCCTGGGATTGGTTCCACATCAACGCGGTGAAGCTCGACACCGACGGCAACCTGCTGATCGACGGGCGCGACACGTGGACGACGTACAAGGTGAGCCTCGCCACCGGCGACATCATCTGGCAGCTCGGGGGCAAGGACTCGAGCTTCACGCTGCAGGCCGCCCCGGGCCAGACGCTCGACAGCGCGAACGAGATCTTCGCGTGGCAGCACGATCCGGAGGCGCTGGGCAACGGCGAGTACACGTTCTTCGACAACGACTCCTCGGGAACGCCACTGCTCCCCTACAGCCGCGCGATCACCGTGAAGCTGAACCCTTGGACGAAAGTCGCGACGCTCGTCGCCTCCGACAATCAGCCCGAGGGGCTCTCAGCGGCCTCGCAGGGCAATGCGCAGACGACCGCGGACGGGGACCTCTTCGTCGGCTGGGGCGCGCTTCCGTACTTCTCGGAGTTCGACCCGCAGGGCAATCTGATCTTCAACGCCGAGCTCCCGGCGGGCGTCAACACCTACCGCGCCTACCTGCTGCCGTGGAATCCCGGCGGCGGCCCGGGCGGAAACGGCGGCGGCCCGGGCGGCGGCCACGGACCTGGCGGCGGCCGGGGACCGGGCCACGGCCACGGCCGGGGTTCTAGACGCCGGCGGTAACGCCGGCGTCGCCGACGGGGTCGATCTCGCTCACCGGCGCGCCGTCGGCGCCGGTGAGCGACTCGATGCGGTCGAGGACCGCGAGCGCCTCGGCGCGCAGCGCGGCGCCGGTCTCCTCGTAGTCGGAGCGCGAGAGCTTGCCGGTGCCGTAGTCGAGCTCGAGCTCGCGTAGCTCGCGGTACTTGACCTCGCGCGCGGTCTCCAGCGCGGCGAGGTCCGCGGCGGCGCGGTCTTCGGCGTAGGAGATCGCGGCGGCGTCGGCCGCGGCGGGCTGCAAGCCGGGTCCGGCGGGCGCTGAGATGGCTTCGGGACGCTCCGCGCGAGCGGCGGCTGCGCGGCGCGCACGCGCGAGCACGAGCGCGCGGCGGCGCAGCGACCCGGGCGTCGGCGAGAGCGCGAGCAGGCCGCCGCCGAAGACGATCAGCCCGCCGATCCAGATCCACATGATCAGCGGCGAGACGAGCAGCTTGAACTGCGCGGGTAGCGGGTGGCGCAGGTATTCGCGGGCGAGCAGCCACACCGCGATCATGCCCTCGTCGGGCCGCGACATCGGGATCGTCTTGTTGCCGACGGCGACGATCCGCTGCAGCCGCGGGGTGCCACCCTGCAGTTCGCCCTGCGGGCCGACCGAGAGTTCGGGTGAGATCGCGCTCCAGACGTTGCGCGTGAGGCTCGTGTTCATGCTGACGTGGCTGACGTTCGTCTGCCCCCCGATCAGGCGTCCGACGGAGCCCTGCGCTTCTTCCTGCGATTCGTAAAAGCCCTCGCTGGGCCGCAGCGTCGCGACGTAGCGGCCGTCCTTGGTGACGCGCAGGACGGCGCCGATGTTGAGCGTCGAGCCGGTGTGCACGGTGTCCTGCCGAGCGCTGACGGTCGCGGTGGGCCGCATGTAGCGGACGGCGTAGGAGCCCACGTGCGTGGACTGCCCGGGCGAGAGCGTCACGGTGGCGACGTGCTGGAAGGAGGAAGAGGCGGCGACGCCGATGAACAGGACGGCCATCCCGACGTGCACGATGTAGCCGCCGTAGCGCCGGCGGTTGCGCCGGATCAGCGCCACCAGCGCGACGGGCGGCGCCTCGCGCGAGGCGGCGCGGCGCACGCGGGTGCCGCGCCAGAGCTCCTGCGCGACGCTCGCGAGCACGAAGGCCGCACAGGCGAACATTGCGAGCGCGGTCGCCTTCTGCGCGACGCCCGTGGCGAGCAGCACGACCAGCGTCAGGACGCCCGCGGCGATCGGCGCGGCGAGGTTGCGGCGCACGCCGGCGAAGGTGGCGCGCCGCCAGGCGATGACGGGCCCGATCCCGGAGAGCAGCACGAGGATCAGCGCGAGCGGGACGGTGTAGCGATCGAACCACGGCGGCCCGACCGAAGCGGCCTGCCCGGTCAGCGCTTCGGAGATTTTCGGGAACCAGGTGCCCCAGAAGATGACGAATGCGAGCGCGACGAGCACGATGTTGTTGAACAGGAAGATCGCCTCGCGCGAGAGCAGCGAGTCCAGGCGATGCTGGCTCGAGAGCCCGTCGCGGCGGGAGACGACGAGATAGAGCGAGCCGCACAGCATCACCGCGATCAGGATCAGGAAAGGGACTCCCAGCGTGGCGCCGCCGAAGGCGTGGATCGAGTCGAGGATGCCGCTGCGCACGAGGAAGGTGCCCATGATCGCGAGCGTCCCGGTGGCGAGCGCGAGCGAGACGTTCCAGACCTTCAGCATCCCGCGGCGCTCTTGGATCATCAGCGAGTGCAGGAACGCGGTGCCGGTCAGCCACGGCAGCAGCGAGGCGTTCTCGACGGCGTCCCAGCCCCAGTAGCCGCCCCAGCCGAGCTCGGAGTAGGACCAGCTCGCGCCGAGCAGGATGCCGATGCCGAGGAACAGCCAGGAGGCGAGCGCGAAGCGGCGCACGACGGCGATCCACTCGCTGTCCAATGATTGAGAAAGAGGGGCCCGGCTCGGCGACCTACGGTCGCCTGCGCCACCCTCTCGGCGTCTTGCGATCAGCGCGCCGGCGGCGAATGCGAAGGGGATCGTGCAGAGCGTGTACCCCGAGTAGAGCATCGGGGGGTGGATCATCATCGTCGGGAAGCGCAATAGCGGGTCGAGGCCGTCGCCTTCGACGGGCGCGGGGGTCGTCGTGGAGAACGGGTTGGCGTAGAAGATCATCAGCGAGACGAAGAAGCCGCCGAAGCCGAGCAGGATCGCGGTCGCGTAGGAGGCGACCTCGCGTATGCGCCCGCGCGTGAGCAGCAGCGCGAGGCTCGACCACAGCGAGAGCAGCCACGCCCACAGCAGCAGCGAGCCTTCCTGGGAGGACCACACCGCGGCGGCCTTGTAGAAGGTGGGGGTGCTGCGACTGGAGGTGTCGGCGACGGTGTTGAAGGCGAAGTCGCTGCGCAGGAAGGCGATCTCGAGCAGCGCGAACGCAAAGGTGAGGATGCCGGCGAGCGTATAGACCGAGCGTCGACCGGAGCGCGAGAACTCGACGGCGCCGGTGCGCGCGCCGTAGACCGAGGCCCCGATGCCGTAGACGCAGACCGCCAGCGCGAGGATCAGGCAGACGCGTCCGAGGACCGCCATCTAGAAGTTCTGCTTCTCGCTCGGTGGGGCGACCTTGTACTTGGAGGGGCACTTGGTGATCAGCGATTCGCGTTCGCCGATGTACTGGCTGCCCTGCTTCTCGACGGTGATGATGACCTCGCGGCCTTCGTGGAAGGCATCGGGCACGGCGCCGCTGTAGGAGACCGGAACCGCCGCCGCCCCACCGCCGGCGCGGTCGGCGACGGCGAAGTGCAGCACGCCTCCTTCGCGGCGCACGGAGCCGTTGACGACGTCGCCGGTGACCTGGTAGCTGCGGCCGGGCTGCTCCTCGCGCAGGAACTGGCTGGGCGTGAGCGCGGGGCTGGCGGCGCTGAAGCTCGTGTAGATCAGCGCGCTCGCGAGCACGACCGCGGCGCTCAGCGCGACCACGAGGCGGATCGTGCGCTTGCGGGCGGGGTTCATCGCCTGCAAGTATCTCAAACCCCATGCGCGGCTGTGCCGGCTCGCGGGCGCGATGTTCGCAAGCGCCGTGACACGGCTCGGGGGCGCCGCACCGCCCTCACCTCGGCCATTCGGCCAGGAAATCGCCTAGCGGTGGCGAAACCTTTGGGCGTGGCGCGAGTCTCTATAGGTAGAGCGCCATGAGCACAGCCCTTCCACAGCCATGAGAACCTCACTTCGGCAGCCGAAGAGCGACGATCGACGCCACCTGCGACGCGGGCGCGGCAGGCAGCGAAGCCGCCGCGTCGCCTCCGATGCCGCCGTGGCACCCGCGCGGACCGACGCGTTTGTGGCCGTTCGGACCGCCGATGCCGCGGCGCAGCGGGTGCGCGCGGCGGGCGGCCCGCTGGACCGAGCCTCTTACAGCTGCCGGTGCGGGTACGTGTTCGCGGCCGCGGTGACGACCACCGTGGTGTGTCCGCACTGCGGCGACGCGCAGGCGTGGTGAGCGTATCGACGCGGAGCAATCGCTGCGCGGCCGCGCACCCCGGCGGCGCGGTAGCTGACAGTCGCAACAGCTTACCGTGCAAATCTCAATCAAATCTTTATGATTGCACGGATGATCAAGCGCCGAGTCGCCACCGAAGTCGCCGCGCTCTTGGAGCAGCAGCCCGCCGTCGCACTTGTCGGCCCGCGCCAGTCGGGCAAGACGACGCTGGCGCTGGCGATCACCGAGGGCCGGCGCTCGGTGTATCTGGACCTCGAGTCCGCGGCGGACCGGGCACGCCTGGCGGAGCCGGCGCTGTACCTTGCCGATCACGCCGAGGAGCTCGTGATCCTCGACGAGATACACCGCGCGCCGGGTCTATTCGAAGCGCTGCGCGGCGTCATCGACCGCGGCCGGCGCGAGGGTCGGGGAACCGGTCGTTTCCTGTTGCTCGGCTCAGCCGCGATCGAGCTGCTGGCGCAGGCCGGGGAGAGCCTCGCGGGACGGATCGCATTCGTCGAGCTGACCCCGCTGGATATCACCGAGGTCGGCGGGGAGCGGGTCGACGAGCTGTGGGTCCGCGGAGGCTTCCCCGATAGCTTCCTCGCCGCCGACGAGGCGATCAGCCTACGCTGGCGCGAGGATTTCCTACGCACCTACCTGGAGCGCGACATCCCGCAGCTCGGCCCGCGCATCCCTGCGGAGACGCTGCGCCGGCTGTGGACGATGCTCGCGCACCATCAGGGCGGCCTGCTGAACGCCGCGCAGCTGGCCCGCGGTCTCGGCGTGAGCGGCACGACGATCGCGCACTACCTCGACCTAATGGTTGACCTGCTGCTCGTCCGCCGCCTCCCGCCGCTGCTACCCAACCTCGGAAAGCGGCTGGTGCGCTCCCCGAAGGTGTACGTGCGCGACAGCGGCCTGCTGCACGCGCTGCTCGGGCTGATCGACAAGGAGGCACTGCTCGGACACCCGGTTCTCGGCCCTAGCTGGGAGGGCATGGTGATCGAGAACATCATCGCCGCCGCCGGCCCTCGGGCGCAGGCAAGCTTCTTCCGCACGAGCCACGGCGCCGAGATCGATCTGGTCCTTGGCTGGCCGGGCGGACAGACGTGGGCGATCGAGATCAAGCGCAGCCTCGCGCCAAGAGTCGAGCGCGGCGCTCATTCGGCGCTTGCCGACCTCGCGCCAGCGCGAGCGCTCGTCGTCTACCCCGGAGGCGACCGCTATCCCCTCTCACCTTCCATCGAGGCGATCGGCCTGCCCGAGCTGTGCGGGCAGGCGATCCAGGCTGGTCGGGGCAGATCGCGCCCGCTTTGACGTGCACGCCCGAGATCACGGGCTGGCAGGGGTCGCCGGATTTGACGCCGGATACACGAGCTACCGCTGCGCCTCCGCGCGCGCACCGGCGGCGCGGTAGCCGGCGCCGATGACGATCGCGCCGGCGACGGCGACGACGAGCGCGAAGATGCCGAGCGCGAGCGGGATCCGGGCGGAGAACAGCAGCGGAAAGCCGGTGACGTTGAGCAGGGCGTGGCTCAGCAGGAGCTGCCCGTAGACGCCGAAGGCGGCGCCGAGGAGGCAGCTGCAGCCGAGCAGCACGGCGCTCTCCCAAACGAGGGCGCGCCAGAGTACGGGGCGATCGAAGCCCTGGATCTTCATCAGCGCGAAGCGGCGGCGGCGCTGCCAGATCACGGCCGCGAGCGACAGCGCGGTGGCGAAGGCGCCGGTGAACAGGATGAGCACCGATATCTGGTTGAGCTGCACGAGGCCGGAGCGGACGGTGGCGCGCTCGATGTGGAAGCGCTGCGAGGCGGTCTGCACGATCAGCCCCGAGGCGGGGCCGAGCGCGCGGCGGGCCTCGCGCGCGACCGTCGCGGGTGAGGCGCGGGGCGCGAGCGCGAGGTTGTAGGCGCTCACGTCGGCGCTTTCCCAGGCGCGGGCGAAGTCTGTTGGGTTGAGCACGACGGCGCCGGGGGGCCAACCTAGGTTGGTGATGAGCGCCGCGATGCGGAACGCCGTCGGTCGCGGTGCGGGCAGCCGGTAGGGCTCGCCGATGCGCAGATGACGCTGCTCGGCGAGCTTCTGCGAGATGACGGTCCAACCGCCCGCGCGCAGCCGGGCGGTGGCGAGCGCGAGATTGCCGGCGAGCAGCTCGCGCGGCGGGAACGGGTGGGCCGCGGTCGACGGCGGCGCGAGCACCCAGACGCGGCGATCGCCATCTTCGAGCAGGCCGCCGCGGTAGAGGCCTACGGCTCGCACGCCTGCAAGGCGTGCGAGCGCCGGCGCGAGGGTGTTGGGGAAGGGCGTGCTCGCGAGCTGGTCCTGTTCGCCGGCGGGCGTCACCCAGACGTCGGTCACGGACGAGATCTGGCGCGCGCCACGTTCGAGACCGCCCTCGAGGTTGGCCCGCGAGCCGAGGATGGTGACGCCGGCGAACACCGCGATCGCGGCGGTGGCGGCGATCGCGAGCGAGCGCATGCGGACGCTCGGGGAGCGCAGTTCGACGGCGGCGATCTCCAGCGACACGGCGCCGAGCCGCCGCTGGGCGCGGTCGAGCAGCGCGATCGTGAGGTCGAGCAGCACGGGGAGCAGCAACAGCAGCGTGAGCGTCAGCGTCGCCATCGCGACGATCGTCGATCCGGGGGCGGCGAGGAAGATGGTCGTCGTCAGCGCCAGGCAGAGCAGACCGGCGCTCAGCAGCGCGACGCGCAGCCGCGCGGGGGAACCCGAGCGCGGGACGCCCGCGTGCTCGCGACGGGTCCAGATGTCGCGCAGCGGCGTCAGCACCCCGATCGCGGCGGCGAGCAGCCCGGCGAGGATCGCGATGGCGAGGCTCTTGAAGGTCACGACCTGCTGCGTGCCAACGGGGAACGCGAACGAGAGGTAGCGCGGGCCAGCGCTGAACACGAGCTTCGCGAACAGCTCGCCGAGCGCGAGCCCCGCCAGCGAGCCGAGACCGCCGAGCACGAGCGCGTCGAGGAGCAGCGCCCGGACGGTCGCGGCGCGGGTGGCGCCGAAGAGCCGCAGCCTGCGGATGTGCGCCTGGCGCAGCGGCATCGTGAGCAGCATCGCGCTGTAGGCGAAGACGAAGCCGACGAGCGCGCAGATCGCGGCGAAGGTCTCGGTGGACTGGTTGACGGGCGTCGCGGCCTGTTCGAAGAGCGTGGCGTCGAACAGCGCGGGCTCGACGTTGAGGCGCCCGGCGGCGAGCCGCCGCAGACCGCGGAGCACCTCCTGTTCGCGGCCGGGCTGGGCCTGCACGAAGATGCGGCTCACCCGACCGGGCAGGCCGATCAGCTGCTGGGCGTAGCGCAGCGGCGCGATCGCGACCGGGCTGTGCACGAGCGTGCCGATTTCCGCTGACTGCAGCACGGTGGCGACGAGCGTCGGCACGGCGCGCGCACCGACTTGCAGTTTGATCGGCACCAGCGACTGCGCCCCGATTTCCCGCGCGACGGGCGCGGGCAGCGCCAGCGCCTGCTGGCCGGCGAGCTGCGCTGGGGAGAGGTGGCGCAGCAGCGAGCCGGCGAGATGCAGGTCCTGGGGATCGGTCGCGATCAGCTCGACGGCACCCTGGCGACCGGTCGGCCCGATCAGATTCACGGGATGTTCGAGCACGGGTACCGCGGCGCGCACGCCGGGCAGACGGCGGACGTCGCCGAGCAGCGCACCGTTGAAGCCCTCGAGGTCGCGCGCTTTGAGTTGGTACTGCGACCGGCCGACGACGGCGCTCGTGAGCTGACGGACGGAGCCGTTGAGGCTAGCGCTGGCGATCTGCGAGGCGAACAGCAGCCCGACGCCGACCGCGATCCCGAGGATCGCGAAGGCCTCCTGGACGAGCACGGTCCTCGCTTTGAGGCGGACCGCGTATAGATACGCGACGGCTGGCAGCTTCACCGGGGGAGTGCTAGCGCTTGATCAGCGCCCCGAAGACATCGTCGGGATCGAACGCGACGATGCGCCCGTCGCGCAGCGTGTAGACGTGGTCGGCGAACAGCGTGGCCTGGGGATCGTGGGTGGCGAGCAGCATCGCGGTGCCGTGCTCGTGGCAGATCTCGCGCAGCAGCGCGAGCACTTCGCGGCTGCGCTGCGTGTCGAGATTGCCGGTGGGCTCGTCGGCGAGCACGAGCTTGGGCTCGGTGGAGAGCGCCCGCGCGATCATGACGCGCTGGCGCTCGCCCATCGAGAGGTGCTCGGCGCGATGCTTGAAGCGTTCCCCGAGTCCGAGCCGTACGAGCAGCGGCTCGATCCGGCGCTTGCCCTCGCGCACGCCGACGTCGAGCCAGAGCTTCATCGAGGCGTTCTGCACGACGGTACCCCCGGGCAGCAGATCGAAGGACTGATCGACGAACCCGAGCTCGTTGAGGCGGTAGCTCGACGCCTCGGCATCCGAAAGCGCGGAGACATCGCGGCCGTCGACGAGCACGGCACCGCTGTCGGGCGCGAGCAGCGCGGCGATGATGTTCAGCAGCGTCGTCTTGCCGGACCCGCTCGGCCCGTAGAGCGCGACGAGCTCGGCGGCCTGCACCTGCAGGCAGGCGCCGTCGACGGCCCGCACGGGGACGCCGTCGCCGACGGGAAAGTGCTTGACGAGGTCGCGCAGCTCGAGCATCAGCCACGTTTCGTCTGCGCTCGTCCCATAGAGTGAGACTCTACTGAGATTTGTGACCTCTTGGCCCCAAGGGATCCTTCGCGCGGCGCCTCAGGTGATGCCAGATGGCGTGATGCTGAAAAGCACGCCTCAGACGTGCGCGAGCGGCTGGATTTGGTCGAGGGTCGGGCCGAGTCGGTCCCGTTCGACTTCGATGTCGTAGGGCGGAGTGGAGCCCGGGCGAGGCCGTGACGTTCTTCCGCGCACTCGCGAACGGCTGCCTCCTGCCGTCGAGTCAGACGAGCTACGTGCTCAGGCTCATGCAGAACATCGAGTCGAGCGAGAGCTGGGGCCTCGGCTCCGCCGGCTTCAACTCCGTCGCCTTCAAGGGCGGCTGGGGCCCCGAGGCCGGCGGCTACCTCGTCCGCCAGTCCGGCATCGTCGACCCCGGCTCGAGCAGTGGCGCCGCGGTCGCGATCGTCAACCAGGCACCCGACTTCGGCGCGGGCACGGAAACGCTGACCCGCATCGCCTCCTGGCTGAACCATCACCTCCACCTGACCGCGCGCGCCAGCAGCGGCTGCAGGGCGGAATAGCGACGTGACGCCAAGGACGCCCGTGGTCCGAGCAGTCGCCGTTGCAGCCGTCATGTCCGGCCTGCTCGGCATCGCTGCTTGTGGCTCTGGGACCACTGTCACGATTACACAAATCGCCGCGACCGCTCCCGAACCGGCGAGCGTCCCGAAGCCCCACATAATCTGGGACCCGATCCCGTTCGCACCGGAACGCAAGGCCCAGATGGTCGCTTACGTCCGTCGCCACTACGGCAGCTTCATGGCGCCCACGTATAAGCTCGAACACCCGCACGTGATCGTGATCCACTACACGGAGACGCCGACGTTCCAGGCGACGTACAACACGTTCGCGCCGGACACTCCCGACCCCGAGCTCCACGAGCTCCCCAACACCTGCGCCCACTTCGTAATCGACAAAGCAGGCGGCATCCACCAACTCGTCCCGCTAGACATCATGTGCCGGCACACCGTCGGCCTGAACTGGACCGCGATCGGCATCGAGCACGTCGGCTACAGCGACCAGGAAGTGCTTAACGACCCGGCGCAGATAAGCGCGAGCCTGAAGCTCGTGCGCTGGCTACGCTGCCGCTACCACGTCGCGATCCGCAACGTGATCGGCCACAACGAGAGCCTCTCCAGCCCGTACCACCACGAGGACGTGCCGGCGCTGCGCACGCAGACGCACTCCGACTTCAACCACGCCGACATGCAGGTCTACCGCAGCCGTCTCGCCGCCACCGGCGGCTGCACGTCAGGCGGTTCGCCTTCCAGCTGGTCCACGGGGATACCGGCGGTTTCCGGCGGATTCCGGCGGGTTTGGGACGAAGGATATGGGTCGTCGTCCTAAACTCTCGGTACGCTAGGCAGCTCGGCTGACAGTCGGCACTGTGGAGTCAGTGATCGCTGGACTGTAATCGCCGTGCAGAAGCTCCGGCGCAGGGTCAAGGCCGTTGGGCCACACCACCGTCCGAGCCTCCTCGTCGATCCGAACCTGCCGGAAGTACTCGGGATCGCGCAAGGGCTCGCCAAGTGTCCCGCGAAGCAAGAAGGCACAATCGACATCGCGCTCAACGCCGTCGTTGAACGCAACTCGCAGGCGATAGCCGTCTAGTAGTTCGACGCTGGTGACTCGAAGCATCACTTCTCCATGCTAGGGCAGCGGCTCGATCGACGCCAGGGGCTCCAGCGCCTGCGCGCGCTCCCAGTTATCAGCGAGCTCCTCGGTATGGAGGCGTGCCCATGCCCGGACAGGCCGTAGCGCACGCGGCGGAAGCGATCCATTGAGAACCTGCAGGGTCGCGAGCTCGATCTGCGCGACTTCGACGATCACGGGTGCTTGCTTTAGCGCCCGGATTTTCACGTCTTTGGCGGCGTGGGCGATGCCGTTGCGGACGAGGAGCGCGGCGAGGGTGGAGGGCGGTTCCCCAGCGTTGGCGGCGAACTGGGTGAGCTTGTCGGCTTGGGGGTCGGGGAGGACGATCTGGATCTTGCGGCTCATCGTGTTCGCTCCTGGGTTCGCTCGGGTTCCCGCGTGAGGCCGTGAAGGACACGTGCGAGGCCGGGGATGGCGTGTTGGCGGCTCGGCGCGATCATGGGCCGGCAGTCGATGTCGGGCAGCTCGGGGTGCGCGAGCGAGCCGCGCCGCCAAGCACGACGCAGCATGAGCAAGACTGGCGCGAAAACTGGCGCAAGAGCCCTCTCTGCTGGCGGAGCAAGCTCCCATATCGGCAGCTGGGCGCGGCGGTTTGCACTGGCCCCGGCGCGGCGTCGTATGGCCTCTACCCCCGCTTTGCCGGACGCTCCTTACCGACCCGACGAGGCTCTCGCAGGAGCGCCATTATGAGGAACTCGATCACCGCTGCGCGCCAACGGCCTTCGGCAGGCCCTCGGCGAGCGCGAGCAGCCATCGCACCAGATCGCACCTGCTGCGTGAGCGCGACCTCGGCGCGCAGACCAGGCACACCCCGCAGACCGCGAGTGAATAGTACCATCACTCAAGATGGCTGCATTTGGTCGAATCGTCGTCCCCAAGGGCAAGCGCGGCGGGAGCCAGATGTCCGCCCCCTCCCACATCCTCAAGCCTGCTTGATTGCCGGTGGACCACAGCGAGCGTCTGCGGATCGCGGAAGCGTTGAACGGCAGAGCCGAGGCGCTTGCTTGCGCGCATCGATACCGCGAGGCGCTCTGGTGTCTCAAGGACGTGCTCGAGCGGTTTGGAGCCGCCAGGGACGGGGAGCTTGGCGGGCAGGTGCAGATTGCGCTGGCCTGCAGGGGCAGCGTGTTGATTGCGCTTGGCCGCCTGGCGGAGGCCGGCGATGCATTCGACGAGCTGTGCCGGCAGACGCGCGATGCCCGCGATCCGGCGAGGATGCTTACACATGCCCGGAGACTGATCGCGGAGACGCTGCGCGAACTCGCAAACGAACTGCACGAGGTAGAACGCTTTGAGGAGGTGACCGCCGTCGTCGATTTGCTGCTGAATTACTTCGACCGCGAGGACCCGCGGGAATGCGCGGTGCTTGTCCTCGATGGGTTGCTGCTCAAGGCCAGAGCCCTCGCCTGCTTAGACCGCGACTCAGACGCCATTGCGCTGCTGTATGAGTCGGTGGCGCAGCTGGGAGATATCGACGAGCCTGGCGTGAGGGCAAGCACAGGAATGGCGCTGAACGAACTGGTCAACCTACTGGTCGGCTCCGGTCAGCAGGACCTGGCTCTCGACGTGGCCAGCGACATGCTTCGACGTTTTCGCGATACGGCTGAGCCCGAGCTGCAGCAATGGGTTGCCCGCGCGTTGCGCAACCAGGCGACTCTGCTGATCGGCAAAGGCTGTTACGAGGAGGCGCTTGCGCTGCAGGAAGAGGCGCTGAAGCGATTCGGCGAGCAGCCGCCACAGGGAGAGCCGTACGCCGCACTCGACGCGCTGTGTGCAAGAGCATGGCTGTTAGACAAACTTCAAGGGTCACAGGATGCCATTGCCGCCCTCGAGGAAATCGTTGATCGCTATAGCGAAGAGACTGCGTCCTATGCGCAGGTGAAAGTCGCCCAGTCGCTCTGGAATAGAGCAGCGATTCTGCTCCAGAATGGTCGCCATACCGAGGCGATAGCGGTTGCCGATCGTCTTTGCGAGCTCTTTGACGAGAGCGATGATCCGGAGGTGCAGGTAAGCGTCGTGGTCGGCCTGACCTGCAAGGCAGCGGCATTGGAGAAGCTGGAGAACTGGGATGAGGCCGTCGCGGTCGCCGACACGGCTCGCGCGCGCTGGGCCGACGCGCGCGACCCCGACGTCATTGACGCCGTGGGCGACATATCCGGGCACCGCGCGCATTGCCTCAAGCGGATGGGCCGGTATGACGAGGCGATCGACGCGTGGAACGAGATCGCAATACGTTACGCAGGCACCGACTCGCCGCGCTTGCGGAACACGGTGGAGACCGCGCTGCGGGAGAAGGCCGGGGTGCTGGCCGTCGTGGGCGAGTCCGCGGAAGGCGTTGTCGTCGCCGACGCGGTGGTCGCGCGCGCCAATGACGCCACCGACGACAACCGGCGTATTCGCCTTGTGAAATCGTTGGTTGTCAGGGGCACGGCGCTGCTTGCGGACGGGCGCCTCGAGGAGGCGTTGGCAGCCTTCGACGAGGTCATCATGGATTTCGCCGGCGCCGTCGAGCCGGAAATACGCTGGGCGGTCACGCAGGCGCTGAACTGCAAGGCGGCAGCGCTCGAGGCTCTCGGTCGCGACGAGGAGTCCGGCGCCGTATTCCGAGATATGTCCGATCGCTTTGGCACCGAGGCGCTGGCTCTATTCGACGAGATCGTCGATAGCTTCGCGGACTCGTCCGACTCGCAACATCGCGAGGGGGCTGTGCATGCGCTCCTCCGCAAGGCGACGGCCCTCGACCATCTCGGCCGCGAGCGCGATGCGCACACGGCGCTTACAGAGCTGATCACGCGTTTCGCGGACGACATGAGCGGCGGTATACCGCTGCTCGTCGTGGAGGCTCACGAAGCACGTGAAAAGCTCGACGCCGAGGGAGGCGCCCGCGCGGATGGCTGATCGTGGACCGTGCCGCCCGCAGCGTGGCCGAAGCCTCCCGTAGCAACTCAGGCGCGCAGCGCCCGGCACGCGGCGGCGGCATCGGCGAGCCGCGCGTTCAGACGTCGTGCGAAAGGCTCTTGACACCAAAACGTGATGTCTTTATCACGAAAACGTAGTAGAGCACCTCTACATGAGCGACCCTCCCGAGCCGATCGGCGTACTGTTTCCTCTCGGAGGACCGGTGCCTGGAGTCCCGCTGTGACCTCAGCGCGCTCGGTCGTGGCCGCAGGAGCTGCCGGCACGACGGGTGCTCGTTGACGGCAGCAACGAGCGCGCCCTGAGCGGCATGTTCGGCGACCCGGTGCACTTCGGCAAGGTCGTCGACCGGATCGAGCTGGACACTCGGATTCCTCTCACCAGCTGGCGCGAGCCATTGACTGCGCGCTTCGCACGCGCGGGAGTGGTGCTCGAGGACGCCCCACGCGAGGAACTACTCGCGTGGGGCGATGGCGGTCCCTACGCGACGATGGCCGCAGCGCGCTACACCGCACAGAGCGCCCGTCGCACGAGCTCGGACACCGCAACAGCCTTTGACGTGCAAATGGGCATCGACGAGGTAGATCGGCACCTGCGCGACGATGATGGCGTCTGAGCAAGCCAGCGGGAGTATGCCCGACGGCCAACTACTCACCGGACATGTGGCCGAGTGGACCGAGCTTCTCGCTCTTCTGCAGGAGCGGCGCGGGCTGACAGTCATCGTCGCCGACCCGCTCAGCGGTACCGGCGCGCTGCTTTCGGCGGCGCTGAAACACAGCGCTCTAACAAGCGTGCTCGTCGACGCCCGCCGCTGCGCCAACCCGACTGACCTGGCGATAGCGATCGCCGACGAAGCGATCGCGGCCCTGGCGCCTAACGCTACCGCCTGGTGGATGGGAGCGGCACCGCCGAGCAGCACCGCGAGCCTTCGCGTCTCGCGGCTGCTCGACAAACACGGCATCGATCCCCAGCGCCTGCGCTCGGGCGATGGACGACCGGGCAGCAGCCCATTCGACGCGCTGGCACTAACCACTGTTCTCGCGGACGGTCCCGTGACGCTCGCGATCGACCATCTCGGCTACATGCTCGCGAACATCCGCGACGCCGCCGCCAGAGAGATCCTCGGGGCGCTCCGGACGGCACGCCAGCAAACCAGCGATCTCGACCTGCTGCTCGTCGACCATCCAGACGGGCCGGTCAGCCGGGCTCTTAGTGACGAACGGCACCCTTTGTATCGGGCCGGCGAGCGCCTGCGCATTCGCCGCCCAGCGCCGTCACGGATCGTCGAGGATCTCGCAATTACAAAGCCGCTCATCAGAACACCTGTCGCGTTGCTGCGCGCCGCGGCCGAGCTCGCCACCGGCGTGCCTGCCCTCACCTGGCAGGCAATAGCCCTCGCACCAAACGATGGAGAGAGCCCGACGCGCGCGCTCTCCGGCTGGGAAACGCTGCGGCGCGCCACAGCGGTCTCGGTGCGACGAGAGTGGGATCTCCTGCGCCGCGTTCACCCCGCAGCGCAAACCATCGTTGCCGCTGTCAGCCTCGGGCTCAAACCCCACAACGCGCCTGCCGCCAGCAAGACAATCGACGACGGACTCAACCGACTACGCGACGTGGGCATGGCCTGGCAACCAGCCGAGCGCACTTGGGCAATCGCCGACCCCCTCCTCTCCGCCTACGCACGCGAACACGCCCAGCCATAGGCGCTCCGGCGGCGAGCCTTCGCCCGCATCCCCGCAGTCCGCGATGCTCGGTGATGTAGCGACTACACGCGGGGCAGAAAATGGCTCTACCGCCTACTTCACGTGCACGCCGCTGATCGCGCGTGAGATCACCAACTGCTGGATCTCAGCCGTCCCCTCGAAGATGTCGTAGATCAGCCGGCGGTGGCTTCGCAGAGCCGTTTTGGCTTACCCATGCGGAATCGACCCCGACGGAATCCGGTGGAATCCGGCCGAATCGGGACACGACTGGCGCGAGACTGGCGCGCAGTATCCGGGGAGGTATGTCCTTGCGCCGACCCGCCCCCACGCGGGAACGCCCGATGCAGTCGTCGCACCACAGCGCATCATAAGGCCAGTCGCCCAGCTCGGCCCACGGGCACCTACTCAAGCAGCAGGGCGAGCACCGGCGCCGGCAACGCCCACGCAGGGTTCGACAGATCGAGGACCGTCCGCGTAGCCACCACGCCCGCAGAGAACTTCCCCTCGATCACCCTCGCCTCAGCACGCCATCCGGAGGACACCCACTTCGACTCGATCGGCACGGTGTGCGCCGTCCCCGAGGGAGTCGGCACGGCGAGTGCAGCGAAGTCGAGTTCCTTCCCTCCGCCCGTCCGCAGGTACCCGATGGAGTCGTCGTCTTCCCATCGCCCGGGCTCGAGCTCGTCGATGGCTCGGGCCAGCGCAAGGCCGAGACACGCCTCGGTGAGACGAGTGAAGTCAGGGTGTGGGAGTCCGGCCCGCAGCCGCGAACCAAGCCATGCGAGCAGGGGGTCACAGAGGTAGAGCTTCGACTGGGCCCCAGCCACTCTCCGCCCGTCCTCATCGACCTGGTGGCACCAGATCGCCGCGTAGGTACGGACGAGACGCATAAGACGCAGGTCGGCCGTCTGGCGGCTCCCATAGCCGAGATCCTCGGCAAGCGCTCGACGGTTGAGCGGCGAGGTGCAGCGGCCCTCGAGCGCGGACAGGAGCTTCGGCACCGAGTCCTCCCCCGCCTCCGGATCGACGTCTCGATGCAGCCATGCCGCCAGGTCCCGCAAGAACGCCTCGCTAACCTCGCCGGTCTTGTGGTGCTCCGCGACCGCCCGCGGAAAGCCTCCCGAAGTGAGGTACGCCTGCCAGGCGAGGTCGAGCTCGTCCACGAACAGCTCGAGCGACTCCGCGACATCGCGAGCGGCCTCGTCCTGGAGCGCCCACGGCGAGAGTCGGGCGGGCAGGGGAATCTCCCTGCCCGCAGCGGTGAGCACGTCCCGGAAGCTCATCGGATGGAGAATCCGCGATCTTCTCCTCGCGGAGCTCCCGGCCCTGCCGGCGAGCAGGTCGCGCTCCACCTCGGCCTCCCGATCCCAAGAGGAGCCAGTGCACACCACCGTGTCGGCACCTAGCTCGGTGTTGTCGCGGAGATACTTCAGCGCTTGCGTCCAGCCCCGGAGCCCGGTCACCTCGTCGAGCAGCCAGACGCGAGGAGCCTCCCCCACCGATCTGGTGAGCTCCCGGCCCAGCTTTGCCACGCGAGGCAGGTCAGACGCACGCATCCCGTCAGTCGGCACGTAGACGAGCTGGCGCGGATCCACGTCCCCGCGTCCACACAAGCTCGCCGCCGTATCCTTCAGCAGCACGGACTTGCCAACCCGCCGAGCCCCCCGCAACACGACGAGCTTGTCGTCGACCGGGCCATCGGCCACGTCATCGAGCAGGCCCGAGCGATAGCCCAAGTCATAGGCAGCCCTGGCACGCAACATCTGGTCGCTCTCCACCCAGGCGATGGCATCTGCACCCGTGGCCGCCGCACGCCACCAGGGGTTACGATCGCGGAGCCGCTCGCGCAGTTCATCGTCCCTCATGGGATGAACCTACCAGAATGGCCCCCGTCCTGGTAAGGATACATGTCGCGAATCTCCCCGGTCTTGGTAAGCAATTGACCTACACCACCTCATCCACTCGCCAGCGCGAACGCGAGCGCTACACCATCGGCGGTCCCAGCGCCGGCCACCCGCCCCCCTGGAGGACCTACGCTTCACCGTCCGCGCGCCCCAGGTAGGCGTCGAGCTGTGCGGCCGCCTCGCTCTCGTTGCCGGGCATCAGGTGACCGTAGAGGTCGAGTGTGATCTGGATGCCCGCGTGGCCCATGTACGTCGAGAGAGCCTTCGCGTTGACCCCGGCGGCGATCATTAGCGACGCGAAGGTGTGCCGGTTATGCGGAACTCCGCATAACAGGCATTACGCGGACGGCGGGGTTATGCGCCCTGCCGGGCTGTTTGGGCTGGTTGGGGCGCTGCCGGTGGTGATCTTGTCCGCATAACGGCGGGCGGGTTGGGGTTAGCGTCCGAGCGAGTCGAGCCAGGCGATCAGGGG